>CAYTNL010000009.1:0-114629 GCA_964439145.1 uncultured Verrucomicrobiales bacterium | reverse complement strand
TTAATAATTAGCGTGTTACGATTTCAAGGTTTACACGAATGGAGCCGACCCTGTTGGGTCGCGGGCGCGCCTTTCCCGCCCTTGATGCTGCGGCGGGGAGGGCGAATCGTTGGCTTTTCCCCCTTCGCATCCTCACCCACCACCCATCATGGCCAAGAAATCCGCCTCATCCGCCTCCAGCAAACCCTCTCCCGCCCATCGCAAATATTCCGGCCCCATGCTCGATGGGCCGGATCGCGCGGCAAACCGGGCGATGCTCTACCCGGTTGGTTTTGAAACGGAAGATTTCGGCAAGTCCATCGTCGGGGTGGCCTCGACCGAGCGCTAGCAGTCGCGGCATCTCCTTGGCACCCTCGCTCGTCGATGGCGCGAAAAGTTGAGACTTTCCCCCTCGTTGGATCAGGCGACGTGCTTGGTTGTCCCCCCTCGTCAGTGCCATTCGGATCAGGCAGCATTTTTTGACATTGGGATACGCTCCCGGAATGGCTTTCCCGCCGATAGGGACCTTCGTGCATGGTTGACCGTTGGTGTCTCGGATCGGAGGTAGGAGCGGCCGGATGGAGTCTGTTGGATGGGGGCTCCTGCGTTGATCGGGTGTCGGCGGTGGGCCGAGCAACGCGGGCTTGGAACCCCGCGCGACAGGCACGGGCTTGGAAGCCCATGCTACGCGTTGTATCCCACCGAAAAGGGCGGAAGAGGCCGACTCGTGATTTTCGGAGTGGCTTTTGGGACGCCGGGGAGGCGGTTGCGGATTTTTGCAGTGACCATCGGGACGTCGGGAAGGTGGCTACGGCTTATGCAGTGACCATCGGGACGGACCCGACCTGTGGAAGGGCACCTGACGGGGCGGGACTGCCAACTCGCGCGATTCCGCCGGGCCGGGGCTTGCGAGGTGGGGGACTTGGGGCAGGTTGAGGCACGTTGACTATGCCCCGTTTTCCCATGTCCATGCGCGCGTTGCTTTTCCTCTCCGCTGATTCACGCCTCGCTCTGATGGCGGGCTGTGGTGTCCTGCTGTTGGGCGCCTGTTCGCCGACGGGTGAGGAGGATGGCGCCTCATCGGAGGCGGAGAGTGTGGTCTCCGCGCCCGCCGCGGTGGATTGGCCCCTGTTCCGCGGGGACGCGGAGATGCGGGGGGTGGCGCGGGAGGACCTGGCGCCGCCGCTGGCGTTGGCCTGGACCTTTGAGCCGCCCGTGGAGGAGGGAAAGAAGCGCCCCCCGTTCAAGGCGTCTCCGGTGATCGCGGGGGGGCGGGTGTATGTGGGCGGGCAGGATTCGAAATTCTACTGTCTGGATCTGAAGACGGGCGATGAGGTCTGGACGGTGAAGCTGGAGGGGCCGGTGACGGCGCCGGCGGCGGTGGGGCGGGGGAAGGTGTTTGTCGGCGACACCTACGGCTTTGTCTACGCGCTGGATGCCGCGACGGGTGAGGAAGCGTGGCGTCTGGAGGCGGAGGACAAGGTCGAGGGCGGGCCGAATCTCCTGGAGGTGACGGACCCGGCGAGCGGGGAAGGGGAGTGGCGGGTGTTTTTCGGCAGTCACGACTTCCATCTCTACTCGGTGGCGGCCGATACCGGCGAGGTGCGGTGGAAGCACGAGACGGACAACTACGTGATGGCCACGCCGTCGATCGAGGCGACGCTCCCGGCGGTGATGTTCGGCGGCTGCGACGGCATCTTTCACATCCTGTCCGCGGTGACGGGCGAGCCGATCCATCAGGTGGAGCTGGGTCAGTATGTGGCCAATTCGGCGGCGATTCGCGACGGCATCGCCTACGTGGCGCATTACGGGGGCGAGGTGGTGGCGGTGGATGTGGCCAGCGGCGAGGTCGTGTGGAAAACCGCCACCGGGGTCGAATACCACGGCTCCCCGGCGGTCACGGCGGATCGGGTCATCGTGCCCGGCACGGACAAACGGCTGGTGGCCTATGATCGGGTCACGGGCGAGGAGGTCTGGGCGTTTCTGGGGCGGCGTGATTTCGAGGGATCGCCCATCGTGACCGAGAGCGCGATCTGGATCGGGGCGATGGACGCGCGGGTCTACGCCATCGATCCCGCCACGGGAGCCGAGTTGTGGAACTTCGATCTCGGGGCGCAGATTCTGGCCTCCCCCGCACTGTCGGGTGGAACCCTGGTGATTTGCGGGGAAGACGGGCTGGTGTATGCTTTTGAGCGGGCCGAGGAAGATCCGGCTTCCGCCACACCGACGCCCGTCGCCGAGCCGCCCTCCGCCGCACCCGTGGCCAACCCCTCCCCGAAAGAACCATGATCGAATCCACCGACGACGCTGAACAGAACGCGAACGCCGCCCTCGCGGAGCAGTTGCCGGAGGTGAGGACGCCGCTGGCGTCCGACGCGCACGGGGCGGAAGAGAAGACGGAGGCGGGCAATTATTTCGTGGCCAATTATCCGCCTTTCTCGTTCTGGACTCCGGAGCACAAATCGGCGGTGGAGGAGGTGCTGGAACGTCCCGCGCCGGTGGACACGAAACTGGGTGTCTATTTCCACATCCCCTTTTGCCGGAAGCGTTGTCATTTCTGCTATTTCCGGGTCTACACTGACAAGAACGCCGGAGAGATCAACGCCTACATCCAGGCGGGCTTGCGGGAGTTCGAGATGTTTTCGAAAAAGCCCTATCTCGCCGGGCGAAAGCCGCAGTTTGTCTATTTCGGCGGCGGGACGCCGAGCTATCTCTCGGTGAGCCAGTTGCAGGATCTGACCGGGCGGATGAAGGATCTTTTTCCCTGGGATGAGACCGAGGAGGTGGCTTTCGAGGCCGAGCCCGGCACGCTCACGGAGAAAAAGCTGGAGGCCATCCGCGAGATCGGTGTCACCCGGCTGAGTCTGGGGGTGGAGGCGTTCAACGACCATATCCTCGAGGTGAATGGCCGGGCCCACCGGTCGAAGGAGGCGTATCGGGCGATCGACTTCGCGAAGACCCTCGGTTTTGAGCAGCTGAACATCGACCTCATCGCCGGGATGATGGACGAGACCGAGGACAACTGGAAACGCTGCGTCGACACCGCCATCGAGCAGCAGCCGGACTGCGTGACCATCTACCAGATGGAGATCCCCTACAACACCACCATCTTCAAACAGATGAAGGAGTCCGGCCAGGTGACGGCTCCGGTGGCGGATTGGCCGACCAAGCGGCACTGGGTGAGCTGGGCATTTGATCGTTTCCAGCAGGCTGGTTACACCGTCAACAGCGCCTACACCGTGGTGAAAAACCCCGAGACCGTGAAATTCGTCTACCGCGACAGCCTTTGGACCGGCGCCGATCTGCTCTCGGCCGGGGTGGCTTCGTTCGGCGAGTTCGGTGGAGTCCATTACCAGAACCAGGCGGATGTGGGCCCCTACATGATGGAAGTCGATGCCGGGCGCCTGCCGATTTTCCGCGCCTACCCGACCAACGAGGAAGAGCGTTTCATCCGTGAGTTCATTCTGCAGTTGAAGCTGGGGAGACTAGACATCTCCGGCATCAGGGAGAAGTATGGCATCGACCCCATCCGCCGCTATGAGAAGGCCCTGGCGCACATGCAGGCCGAGGGTTTCCTGGAGGTGGAAGGCGACGTCGTCACCCTGAACCGCGAGGGTCTGCTCCAGATTGATCGCCTGCTCCACGAGTTCTTCCTGCCACATCACCGCGATGCCCGCTACACCTGATCGCGCCGCCGATCCCGTCACCTCCACCCAAGACTCGGCCGATCTCGCCCAGGCGTTGCATTGGCTGATGCCGCTCCATTTTTTCTACGAGCGGGCCGGACATCCGTTGCCGGATTTCCAGTTCATGTCCGGAAAGCAGGTGCCCTATCCCTACCGCTCGCTGCTGGTGCATGAGAATGACATGACGCCCACCCTGGCGGCTTTTCATCATTCCAAGCTCTATCTGGAGGTGCACGAAAAGGTCCTCAGCGACGACTACCTGATGCGCATGGTCACCCTGCACGCGGCATCGTCCGATCTGCCGGTGGAGTTCGGCGCCATCGGTATCCACCTCGGCTCGCTGCCCGGGGATGCCCGCGAGGCGGTGATCGATGGACGCATCCCTCTGGGCGCCATCCTCGGCGAATACCAAGTGCCCCATCACGGCAGTCCGGCGGCGTTTTTCTCGGTGCCGGCAGATGCGCTGATGATGCGGACCCTGCGCCAGCCGGAGCACGCGGTGCTCTATGGACGGTGCAACCAACTGGTCGATGATGATGGCCTCGCGATCGCCGACATCGTGGAAATTCTCCCGCGAAGCGACGAATCCGAGCGGTGGATTGGTGGCGTAAATAAGAATAGCTGATAGTTTCTTCAAAACGCCTCCCCCAGAAATCCCCGTGAAAGCCCTCGATCCCACCGAACAAGACCAGCCCTGGGACGTCATCGTCATCGGAGCCGGCCCCGCCGGAGCCACCACCGCCGCGCTTCTGGCGGAGAAAGGCCGCCGCGTGCTGGTGCTGGAGAAGGAGAAATTTCCCCGCTACCACATCGGCGAGTCGATGATGCCCTTTTGCTGGCACACGCTCAACCGCCTGGGGCTGGCGGAGAAGATGGATGAGATCGGCTTCACCCAGAAACTTTCCGTTCAGTTCGTCACCACCAACGGCCAGGTCTCGCGGCCATTCTACTTTTTCCAGCACTACGATCACCCGTCGGCCACCACCTGGCAGGTCGAGCGCAGCGTGTTCGACCAGATGCTGGTCGACAAGGCGCGGGAAAAAGGCGCCGTCGTGCTGGAGGAGACCCGGGTGCTGGACGTGATCCGCGGCGAGGATGATGGCGCCGTCATCGGGGTCCGGTCCGAGAGCAAAGAGGGGCGCTTAGACACCTGGCACGCGCCCGTCACCGTGGACGCCACCGGGCGCGACGCGCTCATGATAGCCAAGAACAAGTGGCGGCAGCGCGATCCCATGCTCAACAAGGTCGCGATCTGGACCTACTACGAGGACGCCGTGCGCGATCCCGGTCTCGACGCGGGATCGACCACCGTCGCCTATCTCCCGAATAAGGGCTGGTTCTGGTACATCCCCATGCGGGACAACCGCGTCAGTGTCGGTGTGGTGGCCGAGCGCGACTACCTCTACCGCGACGGCGTGCGCGACCCCGCCGAGATCGTGGCCCGGGAGATCCCGGAAAACGCTTGGATCGCCCAGCACCTCGAGCCCGCCCGGCAGGTGGGCGAATTCTGGGTCACCGGCGAGTACAGCTATCGCTCGAAATACTGCGCCGACGACGGAGTGGTGCTGGTGGGCGACGCCTTCGGATTTCTCGATCCCGTCTTCTCCTCCGGAGTTTTCCTGGCGCTGAAATCGGGGGAACTCGCCGCCGACGCCATCGACGAGGCGCTCGCCGCGGACGATGTCAGCGCGGCGCGCTTTCAGGAGTACGGACGGCTCGTCTGTCACGGCATGGAGATGATGCGCAAGATCGTCTACGCCTTCTACGATGAGGAATTCAGCTTCGCGGAACTCATCAAGAAGCATCCCGACATCCGGCCAAAGCTCACCGATCTGCTCATCGGCAACGTCTACGATCAGGATTTCAGCGACCTGTTCGCCGCCTGCGAGGACATCTGTTCGCTACCCGAAGATCTGGACTACGGAATGAGAATTCCCTCCGGGACGCGCCCTTCACCCGTCGTGGCTTGACTGGACCGGGCATTCGGCTCATTGCGCGATTGCATCCCGGCACATACGCGTGAGGGTGTGGGTGATGAACTCGGCCATCGCGATCCGCGCGACTCTTCTGACCCTGGCGCTCGCGTTGCTGGTGACTGGCGGCGCGCGCCTCATCGCCGACGATGTCCATGTCTTCACCGGGCCTAACGGCGCCACGCTCGAGGCCGAGGTGCTCGATATGCGGGACGGACAGGTGTTGGTGCGCCGGGTCAGCGATGACCAGGACTTTCAACTGCCGGCCAACCGGTTGGCGCCGCGCGACGTCGATTTCATGCGTGCCTGGCTGGCGGCTCGCGAGTCCGCCCGGCACCCGCTGGATTGGAAACGGCTGCGCGTGCATCTGCCCGAGTTCGCCGATCAGGTCGAGGCTCCGGGAATCCCCGAAGCTTTTCGCAGGGTAGATCGTCATGTCTGGGAGGGCGAGCTGCCCGAGGGAGCCTGGGTGTTGGTGAAACTTTGGCGGGAGGGCGGGGGCGATTATGATCCCCAGTTTCTCCTGCCTTACGGGGGTGAGCGCGAGTGGCATCTGGCCTATGAAAATCACCGACTCACCCTGGCGGACGGCCCTCGTGTGGCGGGAAAACTGGTCGGAGTGTCGATTCGCGCCGATCAGGATGAAACCGCGCTGCGGACGATGAAAAGCGAGTTTCCCGCCGGAGGCGTGGCGCTGAGCGCCGGCTTCATGGACGGCGCCGATTTCAGCGCTCTACGCGGCGCGGAGATACTCTCCCTGGTGGTGGGTAAACTGCCTGATTTTTCCGTGGCCCGTGAGGGAAAGCTGCGGGCTCTGCGTGTCACCGGTAGCGTGGCGGAGCTGACGGGACTCGGGGGCTACGATGAGATCGAGCATCTGGAATTTCCCCACTCCGGCGTTTATCCAGTGGCAGATGTGGCGGCGTTGAAAAACCTGCGCTCCCTCATAGCCGACGGCGAGTTCGGTCTCGGCGAGGGCGCGTTTCCCGCGCTGCGGCACCTGTCGCTGCGGAACTGCGAACTCGGGAACACGGGGATGCTGACCGGTTTTCTCGCGAAACTTGCCGGGTTGCAAAGCCTGGCTTTGCCGGATTTTCAGGAGCTGGATGTCGTCGGAATGGCCCAATGCCCCGATCTCACGGTGATCGAGCTGGGCGATGAATGCCTCGACTCATCGGCCGCCGGACTGGGGGCGCTCCAGCGTCTCTCCATCGCCCTGCTCAACGATCATTACCCCCCCGAAGTTCTCACAGAGCGAGTCGCTTCCGGAGACTGGGCCGGACTGCGCATGCTGCGCGCCATGGACCCCGTCGATCTGTCGTCCCTGCCCCAGTTGCGTCGCTTGCGTCTGCGCGGGGATGAGGACCGCGTGTCGCTCGGCACTTGGAGAGGGCTGACGGCGGTGACGGATCTCACCCTCGAGTCCGCCTCGGAGTCCTACCTCGCCGCTCTCGCTGGCTTGGCGCCCTCGCTCAGCAATCTGGAGTCCCTGACGCTGCGGTTTCCCAACGCCGCCGATCTTTCTGTCGTGGCAAAATTGCCCGCGCTGGAGTGGCTGACCGTCACCGACCAGTTGGTGACCTTTGAACAGAAGCTCACGACTTTGGATCTCTCTCCCCTAGGGAGCTTGCGGGGAGTGGAACTGTCGAGATTGCAGAATCTCGACACCCTCCATCTCGGCAACTCCGCCCTCGAGGCGGTATTTCTTAGATCCTGTGACGCGCTCGCCTCCCTGCGCGGCGACGCCTCCGGGAACCTGTCCGAAGTGGTGATCGACAACGCCAAGAGCCTGCGCGCCGCGCCCGGACTCGTCGACGTCCCGTCCCTGCTCGTGAAGCGGGTGACCGGCAGCCCCGGGCTCGCCCAATAAAGAGGGTCGGGTCCGCGACTCAACCCTCTTGGGTGGATGCCAGGCGATTCGAAATGGCGGGACTATCGGCATTCATTGAATCTCCTCTCTCGGGAGATCGCAAAAAAGGAGACATCATTCCGCAACCGTCAAGCAGGAGCGGGGTTAGTTTGTCCAAGGTCATGACCAGCGAGCGGTTAGCGATACGGGGGAAAGCGGCATTTGCGTTGATGCTGGCTATTGGCAGTCAGCCCGCTGTGGCTGAGGTGGAACCCGCCCCCACTGACCCTTGGGCGGGCAAGCCCGTGATGTCGGCCCAGCATGTCAAAGGCATGGTGCCCGCGCGACTGCGCAACGCGCCGAGGACTGGTGAGAAGGCGCCGGATTTCGCGCTGGTCGATGCCGCGAGTGGCCGGGTGGTGACGCTGAGCCAACTCCGCTCGGACAAGCCCGTGGTGCTGTTTTTTCTCAGCTACTCCTGTCACATTTCCCACGAGGTGATTCCGCTGCTGGCGGGACTGAAGACCAGGTTCGGAGAGCGGGTGAATTTCGCGCTGATCTACATCCAGGAGGCGCATCCCGAGGGGGGCTTCGAAGCGGTGCGGGGCTGCGAGGGGTTTGTGATTCCGGCTCCCCGGGATTTCGCGTCACGGGCGATGGCGGCGTTGCGCTTCAGCCGGGAGACGAAACTGGGCGCGCCGGTGCTGGTCGATTCCATGGACGATGCCACGGCGGTGCGTTGGGCCGCCTGGCCGGTGCGCTTGTTCGTGATCGACCGGGACGGCACCACGATCTACGCGGGCCAGACCGGCCCGTGGTTCATCAAGCCCACACCGGGCTATGATTCCCGGCTCGCGGGCGTGCCGCGAGGCTATCAGCTCCCCGGCTACAGCACGGAGAGCGTCGAGGAATTTCTCGCCGCCCGCTTCGCGGGAGAGTGACCCTCAAGGAGGGGCGATATTCAATTGCCCGCCGATCAGATCGTCTTCACCCGGCCAGTGGCGTCGCCGAAGGTGTCAGTCTTCACGCCCATGTTGTCGAGCAGACTGAGATAGAGATTGTTCAGCGGAGTGTCACCGCCGAGGTCGTTGTGGCGACCATTCTCGAATCGCCCGCCGCCGTGACCGGCAAGAACGATGGGAAGCTGATTGTGACGATGCCGGTCCGGATCGGACAAGCCGCCGCCCCAGATGATCATGGAGTTGTGCAGGATGCTCTTGCCGTCAGTGTCCTTCTTCGTGTCGAGCTTTTCCATCAGGTAGGCGAACTGCCGCGAGTAGAACAGATCGATCTTGGCGAGCTTGGCGAGATTTTCGGCGTTGTTCTGGTGATGGGAGATGGAGTGGTGGCCGTCCGGCACGCCGATCTCCTTGAAGCTCCGGTTGCTGCCATCGTGGGCGAGCAGGAAACTGACGACGCGGGTGGAGTCGGTCTCGAACGCGAGCGCCATCATGTCCATCATCAGGCGGATGTGCTCCTCGTAGTTGTCCGGCGTGCCCTCTGGGGCGCCCACGCCGGGATCGGCGGGCGGGCCGAAACGCTCGGCCTTCTCGATGCGTCGCTCGATCTCGCGCACGCCGGTGAGGTATTCGTCGAGCTTCATCCGGTCGTTGTTGCCGAGCTGCTTTTCAAGCGCGCTGGCGTCCTCCATGACGAAGTCGAGGATGGACCGCTGGCGTTGCTGACGCAGTTCGAAACCCTTGACCCGCTCCTCCTTCGAGCCGCTGCCGAAGAGGCGTTCGAACACGAGCCGGGGATTCGACTCGGGCGTCATCGGGGTGGTCTCGGAGCGCCAGGACAGGTTGAACTGGTAGGCGCAGGAGTAGCCCGAATCGCAGACGCCGCTTTTGCGGACACCGTCGCAGGAGAGCTCGAGCGAGGCGAAGCGGGTCTGATCGCCGATGGCGTTGGCGGCGACCTGGTCCACGGAAATGCCGAGCTTGATGTCGGAGCCGGCGGTCTTCTTCGGCCGGACACCGGTGAGGAAGGTCGCGTTGGCGCGGGCGTGGTCACCGGCGCCGTCGGGACCGGCGGTGCCGTTTTTCTGCTCGAAGCCGGAGTAGATCTGGAAGTGTTCGCGGTAGTCGGCGAAAGGCTGCTGGGTCTCGTTGAACTGGTAATCCTTCCCGGTGCCCTTCGGGGTCCACTTGTCGACGTTGACGCCGTTCGGGTGATAGAGGAATGCCATGCGCAGCGGCATGCCGGACGCGGTCAGACCGGCCTTGCCCGCCTCGGCCGCCTTCGCCGCCTCGGCGAGAACGCGGGAGGGAATCAGCGAATGCAGGGCCGGCAGCGCGATGCCTGCGCCGAGACCACGGAGGAAGGTGCGACGGTGGAGCGGGGAGGAGTTCATGGTTGGAAGAGGATGATGCTTTGACGGGGGTAAGGGGGGAAATCATTCACCGGCGAAGAGGTCGCCGTCGCCGCGGCGTTTCTGGAACGGGGCGCTCTCGACCACGCCGTAAAGGAGGTGCCGCAGGGTGCCCTGCTTGCCGCCGAGGCCGTTGACGACGCGGTCGATGGTAATGGCGTCGTAGTATTCCACGCCGCGTCCGGTCGCGTAAGTTAGCAGTTTTTCCGCCAGGGCGCGGTGGAAATCGGTGTGGCGCTTGTCGGCCAGCACGTTCGCGAGTTCGCGCGGCCCGGCGAAATTCTCCCCGGTGACCAGCACGCCGCTGGCGTCGATGGGCTGTCCGCGATACTCGTCGCGCCAGCTGCCGACGGCGGTGAAATTCTCCAGCGCCAGACCGATGGGATCCATCCGCTCGTGGCAGGAGGCGCACAGGGCCTGCTCGCTGTGAATCTTGAGGATTTCGCGCAGGGGCAGATCCTTGTTCTTGCCCTTCTGTGCCTCCTCCAACGGCGGCACATCGGGCACGGCGGGGGGGGACGGGGTGGCGAGCAGGTTCTCCAGCACGAAGAGACCGCGCTTCACCGGCGAGGTGCGGGTGGGATTCGAGGTGACGACGAGAAAGGTCGACTGGGTCAGCAGCCCACCGCGGTGGGATTCGGGCTTGAGATCCACTTTGCGCATCTCCTTGCCCTCGACGCCATCGATGCCATACCACTGGGCCAACTGGTCGTTGAGGAAGGTGTAGTTGGCTGTCAGCAGCTCGGTGGCGGGGCGGTTTTCCTTGAGGATGTGGGCGAAGAACAGTTCGGATTCCTCGCGCATGGCGCGACGCAGGTTGTAGTTGAAGATTCGCAGGGCCTTCCCGAGATCCTTTTCTCCGAGGACGCGCCGGACGTCGATGTTGATCGTCTCGACATCGCGGGCCTGGAGCCACTGGCCGACAAAGTTGCGCACGAAGCGCTCGGATTTCTTGTCGCCCAGCATGCGGTCCACCTGGGCGCGCAGATTCTTCCGCAGTTGTCCCTCGCCGGCGAGTTTCATCAGCTCCTCGTCCGGGCAACTGCTCCAGAGGAAATAGGAGAGACGCGAGGCGAGGGCGTATTCGTCGATCGGGACGACTTTCGAGGGATTGTTCGGCTCGGGCTGGATCTCGGCGCGGAAAAGGAAGCGTGGGCTGGCGAGAATGGCGGTCAGGGCGTGGGCGATGCCGTGCTCGAAGCGTTTGCCCGGCTCCTTCTCCATCATCAGCGCCAGCTCCAGGAGCCGGTCCACGGTGGGGGCGTCGACGGGACGGCGAAAGGCGCGGGTGGCTGTCCGCTCGATGATCGCCCGCCGGTAGGCGTCGCGTTTTTCCGTCTCCTCGGGCGGGGGACCGTCGAAGAAGATGTGGCGAAACTCCGACGGATACTCCCTGACGCTGCCGTCGAGCGGTCCGTAGGCGGTGATGCGTTGCACTTCGGCGTGGAGTTCGTTCTCGCCCTCGTTCGGCTTGTTGCCGGGGGTCAGAAGGATGCGCAGTTCGTTCTCGCGGCCCTTTTTCAGCCTGGCCTTGGCCTTGATCACCAAGGTGTCGGAGTTGTCCCAACCGAGATCGCGATCCACGAGCACGGTTTCACCAAGTTTCAGCGCGAGGTTGGCGGTGTGGGAGGTGGCTTCCATCGAGCCTTTCACGGTGAATTCGACCCGGATCTCGTACTCGCCGTCGTGATTGATCCACGGGGTTCCCCGGTAGTCTCGCGGCCAACTGAAGCCCATCCACTTCATCGTCTGCTCGGCCTGCTTGGGTTCCTGATTCTTGAAATTCTCGATACCGATCCACTGCGTCGGAATGCGGGGACCCTCGGTGGGCACGGCGTCGGCCACGATGGTCTCGGCCGCCTCGACATACTTCTCCATCAGCAGGGGCGAGATACTGAGTACGTCGCCGATGGTGTCGAATCCATAGCCGGTGTCGTCGGAGGGAAAGGCCTCGGTCGTGTCGAAGCGGACGCCGAAGAGATCCTGGATGGTGTTACGATATTCCTCGCGATTGAGTCGCCGGATCGTGACCACGCCGGGATCGGGATTGTCGGGATCGAGTTGAAAGACTTCGCGTTCGATCCAGGCGATGACCTTCTTTTTCTCGTCGTCGCCGGGCTGCTTCTTTTTCGCCGGCGGCATCAGGCTGGCGCGCATGCTTTCCCAGATGCCGAACCAGAGTTCCTGGTTGGCCAGGTGATTTTCGATTTTCTCGAAGTCGTCCATCCGGAAGTCGCCCTTGTCCATGCCGTCGCCGTGGCAGTCGTAGCAGTAGCTCGACAGGATCGGCTCGATCTCGTCGACGAACCGCTTCACATCCGGCGTATTGGCGGCGCGAAGCGGGGATGCGACAAAGACCGCCAGGGCGAGAAATGCTGTGGCGGCGGGGTGACGGGAGGGATTCATCAGGGAAGGGATACGTGGAAAGGCTAAGCGACGGCCACCCCGCCTCAATTCACGCGAACAGGCGAGGCATCCACCGACCGGAAACGGTTGCGCTCGGCGAAATCGAGAAATCCGTCAAGCAAAGAGGGTCGAGTCACCGAGCAAACCCTGTTGAATCCCGCGCGGATTCTGTGGCATTCACCGGGACGGGTGCCTGGCGGGAAAGTCGGCGGCCCCGACCCAGCGGGTGTCCTCGTCGATCGACTCTTCGCCCCAGCGCTCCCGCCAGAGCCGGCGAGCCTCGTCGATGCCTCCGGGGGCGGGGGAGAAAACCGAGCCGCGGTCGCGCAGGGTGACGCTGCGGCGCAGTTGCTGGCCGTTGCCCACGCCGAAGCCGATCAATCCGGTGGCGTCGGTGAGGATGTGACAGGACTCGGTGCGGAGCAGCAGGTCGATGTTTTGGGAAGCGCGGCGATAGGAGACGGCGGGACCGTCCGGTGTCCGCACCTCGCAGTCGCGGGCGGTAAAATCGAGCCGGGACGGGGGCACATCGGCGCCGAGGGTGACCACGAAATCGAACCAGAGCCGCCCGGAAAAGGTGCTGTCGGAGATTTCCACCACGGCCTCGGGCAGGTCGTTGACCGTGCGCCACTGGACGCAGGGCCCCTGGTCGGAGAGGAATTCGCTGGCGCGAATCTCCAGACGGTGGCAGTCGGTCGCCATCACCAGCGGGATGTCGCTCTCGGGGCCGAGTCCTTCGCGCGTGAGCCGGCAGTCGCGGATGAGCAGGGAGCCCTTGTTGACGCGGACGAGAGCGGGTGATCGGCGATGAATGAACTCCTTCTCCGCCGCTCGCTGGGAAAACTCGAGTCCGACGAGTTCCAGATCGCCGTCGTTGATCCAAATCAGTGCGGCGGGTCCGATCTGATCGCTTGCGAGCGTGAGAACCGGCCGCCGATCAAGTCGGGGATCGGCGTGGAAGGCGAGGTCGATGTCGCGTCTTCCCGTCGGATTGAGGGAAAACGGTCCGACTCCGTGAATGACGATTCTTTCCCCGTCTCGGGCGGCCTGGATGGCGCCGGCGAGCGAGCCGTGAGTGCCGAAACGTCCCCGCAGGGTGAAGGCGTCGCCGTTGGCGGCGCGGAGCGCGTCGTTGACGATGCTGGTGCGTCCGGAAAGATCGAGGCTGGTGATGATCGCGAGAGTGACGAGTCCGGCGAGCGCGAAAGGCAGAGCCCGACGAAACAGGAGACGCCTACGCTCGCGGGAGTCGCGGGCCGCGTCGCGACGTTCCAGCAGCAGCACGACCTCGGCGGCGGACCGCGGTCGGTGGGCGGGATCGGTTCGGCGGAGTTCATCGGCCAGATCGAGGAACCAGACCGGCGCGTCGGGGCCGGCGAGGTCGGCGAGCAGGCAGCCGAGCGCGTAGAGGTCCGAGCTTGGGGAGGCGGGTTCACCGGCCAGCAATTCGGGCGCGAGGTAGCCGGGTGTGCCACCGCGGTGAGCGGACTCGTTTTCCGTGCGGCTGGCGAGTCCGAAATCCGACAGCCACAGCGTCGCGGGTTCGGCGGAGTCGTCGGAGCGCGCCCCGAGCAGGAGATTTCCCGGTTTCAGGTCGCGATGGACGATCCCGGCGGCGTGGGCGGCGGCGAGGGCGCGTCCGGTGCGGATGGCGATGGCGAGCGCGTCGGGAAAAGGCGGGCGGCCTTTCTCCCGGAGTCGTTGCGCGAGGGTCGATCCCCGGGCCAGGGGCATGACGAAAAAGGGGAGTCCGTTCGGCAGGGCGCCGACGCGGTGGATGGGGACGATGTTCTCGTGATCGAGGGCGGCGACGGCTCGCGCCTCATCGTGAAAGCGACTGAGGAGATCCGGGTAATCGCGAAAGGCCGGTTTGAGCAACTTCACGGCGACCTCGCGGTCCAGCGCGGTGTCGCGGGCGCGCAGGACGATGCCCATGCCGCCCTGGCCGAGGATTTCGTGCACCACGAGCTGATCATCGAGTTTGCCGAGCGCGCCGGGTTCGTCGGCGGGTAGAAACAGGGCGAGTATCTCCTCGCGCGAAACCGGAGTCGGCGGGCACTCACCGCCGTCCCGACCGGTGGCGACGAGCTGGCGCAAGGTGTCGTCGAGCTCCGCCGACTGTGCGGACCAGTGTTCGAAATCGGCGAGGAGGACCGCGGTCTCTCCATAGCCGGCGAGGGCGTCGAGCCGGTCGCGGCAGCCGTCGCAGGTGGAAAGGTGCGCCTCCAGCCCCGGATAGGCCGCATCGTCGACCAACGCGGCGCGCAGGGTTTCGTCGTCGGGACAACGGTTCGGATGGGGATCGCTCATGGTTCCGGTTTCGGCGGCAAATCAGGCATGGAGCGGTTGACCAGCTTCCCAATCGGACTCGATCTGGAGAATGCGCTCCCGGAGGCGCGCGGTGACCCGGGAGCGGGCGACATAGACCGAGCCGACGGTGAGACCGAGTCGGTGCGCCGTTTCCTCGGCGGGCTGACCCTCCAAGGCGGTCAGGCGGAATGCTTCCCAAGTGACCTCGGAAAACTGCGGGCGCACCAGAGGCAGGGCGCGTTGCAGCAGGCTGCGTCGGTATTCGGAATCCCAGAGCGCCTCGGCGTCCGTGGAGGGATCGGCTGTCCGTTCCGCGATGGCCTCGCTGGCGATCTCGGAGCGCCGCTTCACCTGATTGGCGCGATCAATCAGCGCCCGCCAGGCGATGGTGAAGAGCCAGCCGCGAAACCGGCCCCGCGCCGGGTCGTAGTCGAAGCGATCGATGCTTCGCGCCACCTTGAGCATCACTTCCTGCACCACGTCTGCCGCGTCGCTGGGCTGGAGACCGCGGCGGAGGGCGAAGCGGTAGACGAGCGGCCCGTAAGTCTCCACAAAACTCCGCCAAGCCTCGCCATCGCCGGCGTCCGGCAGCCGCCGCAGCAGCGTCGGACGGGTATCGGGAAAGGTGGGAGCGTCGGGAGGAGGCGTTGGATTCGAATCGGACAAAGCGGGCGCTGACTATGGCAAGTTCGTATAGGTAGTGAAGGGAGATGGCGCGCGGTTCCGGGGGCAGCGTACAGGTTTTCCGCCCCGGCTCAATGGCTTTGGTGGGAGGGAAACGGGGACTCGCGAATTTTTTTCGACATTTTGTGCAAGAATCTTGCGGTCGGTCGGTAGGGCCTGTTGATAGCGGTTCCCAATTCCGATTTCTTTCCCGCCTTTTCTCATGAAGTTTCGTCCTTCTCCCCATACGATCCTGCTGGCGACCTGGGTCGCGGCGGTCGCCTTCCCCTTTGATCGCGTTCGCGCCACCGAGCCGACCATCTCCAAGCTCCACGGTCGACATGCCGAGACGCCTTTCAGCTATTCCGCCGGCCACTCGGTGGCTCTTTCGGATCGCTACGTGCTGGTGGGTGAGCCGGACAACAGCGACGATTATGACAACCGGGGCGCGGTGCATGTCTACAACGCCACAAACGGACGCTACCTGAGGAAGTTGGTGCCGATCGATGGTGATGAGGATGACAGCTTCGGCTGGAGCGTGGCGGTGTCCGGAACGACGGCGATCGTGGGCGCACCCCACGCCGGGCCGGACGAGACCGGCAAGGTTTACGTGTTCGATCTTCGCAACGGTCGGCAGAAACTGGCGATCCTGCCCGCGGACGGAGCCGCGGGTGATCGCTTCGGATGGTCGGTCTGTGCCGAGGGTGATCGCGGACTGGTCGGCGCGCCGATGAATGATCAAGGCAACCAGAATTCCGGCGCCGCCTACCTGTTCGACCTGACCACGGGAGATCAGCTGCGAAAATTCTATCAGGAGACCAGCAGCCTCGGGATCGAACTGGGCACCAGCGTGGCGCTCTGCGGTCGAATGGCGTTGGCGGGTGCGCCCAAGTTCAGTGGCGATGATTTCGACCGGGAGGGTGCCGCGTTTCTCTACGACACGAAATCCGGGGGGTGGATCGGTGAATACGTTTCGCCGGATCCCGGCGACGACTTGAATTTCGGTGCCTCGGTCTCGTTGAGCGCCGGGTATGCGCTGATCGGCGCGCCGGGCGACGACGAGGGCGGCGCCGATGCGGGAGCCGCCTACCTCGTTGACCCGCGCAAAGCGGGAGCCTTGAAGATCCTGCGGCCGGATCCCGCGAACGGTGACGCCTTCGGTAGCGCGGTTTCACTGAGTGGCAATCTCGCCCTCATCGGCGCGGAATACGTCGATGAGAGCGGACCGGACGAGGGCTACGCGGGAATTTTTGTGATTAGGCAAGCGGAGGAGACGGGGATGAGGCCGTTGGAGCCGTTGACTTCATTGACGGTCTCGCTCTTGATTGAGCTGGGGCGCGGCGACTCCGAAGCCTACGACTATTTCGGGCGTTCGGTGGCCCTGTGCGGGAATCGTGCCGTGGTGGGGGCGTCGGGCGACGATGACCTCGACACGGAAAGTGGCGCCGCCTACTTCTATCGTGATCTCATTGGTCCGTTGCCGGGTTGGACCTACACCCAGAAAGGCAATTCCGCGCCCGAGGTGGTCGACGCGGAATTTCGTCGCTTTGTTCAGCCTCTGTATACCGCTGATGGTGCCGCTCTCGTGGCCGCGCTTTCCGGTCCGGGCACGAACCTGAATCGCGATGTCGGCATGTGGAAGTTTTCCGACTCTTGGGGCCTGCTGGCGATCAAGAACCGGAACCCGTTCTCCATCGACAACAGCACCGATCTCGATGGACTGACCTGCCAGACCTTTTCCGTGATGGGCAGCGGTCGGAACGGCACTCTTCTCGATTCCGTTCTCGGCGGCGCGGGTGTGACGGGGCGAAACAATCGAGCCTTGATACTCGATGACCGATTCGACCTGCCCGACCTGTTGCTGCTACGCACCGGGACCCCGATTCCCGAATTGAACGACGCTGAAATGCTGCTGACACTCGGCCCCCGTGCGGACGATGTGGTGGCGATTCCCTACCTGCTCCGGCGTGGCACGGGTGACGCGAACGCTGGAAACGACAGTGGCGTGCTGACGCTGAATCCCAACGACGCGTCGGTGTTGGATGCCACGCTGCGGGAAGGCGGCTCCGGCGCCTTCGGAGAATGGCGGCAGTTTTTCGGCCGGGCATCGATGGGGGATTACGATTTCGTCACCGGAGCCCATTTTGTTCCCGCGGGTGAGAGCAAATCCGTGACAGGCCTGGTGATCGATTCTGCCGACGGACCGATCGTTCGCGAGGGAGAGGCGGAATATGGCGGAGGCGGTGCGACCTTTCGGAGTTTCCTCGGAGAGGGACTGGACGTGGGCGAGAACCTGGTTTTTCGAGCCACTCTCGTCGGAGGCGATGCCAGGGTGAGCAACAACGAGGGCCTGTTCTTCAACAACGATTCCGGCACCACCGCCCGATTCTTTCGCGAGGGAGACGAGATCGATCCCGTCGGCCAGCCTGGCGTGGTCATCAGTCGTTTCCTGAAATGGTGGTCCGGGGAACGTCTCTACGCGCTGGTCAAACTGCGGGGACCGGGAGTCAACGCGGCGAACGACTGCGCGTTGATCGTCTCGTGGAACCAGTTCGCCCCATTCGACCAGATCGAAGTCCTCCTGAGAGAGGGCGATGTGGTGGACAAGTGCGACGGCGCCCGGGTCCGAGCCATCCAGCGGGCCGAGGTCGATGCCGGCGGTTCCTATGCCGTGCTGGTTTCCCTGACCGGTTCGCCCGCGACCAATCAGGCGCTGCTGGTGGGGGATTGCAACGACGCCTTGGACTACGGTCAACCGGCCTTCGCGATGCCGGTCATGCTCTATCGAAAAGGCCGACTGATTCAGTCAAGCGGAGGCGGAACCACCGGGCTGAGAAGCGTGACCCTCTCGACGCAGAACGACCGATTTGGAGTCGGTGGCCAGGGACTGCCGATGGTGGTGGATGATGGAGGATTCCTGTCCATCCTCACCTTTACCAATCGGGCGCAGGAGTTCGTCGAAACGCCCTTCTTTCAACCCATCAACCTACCTGGAGCCGGATCGAACTGAGACGTCGCCGAGAGTTGTCCGCACCACCCTTCCCACTTCCATGAAAAATCTTTCCCACCCGATCCTCACCGCGATTCTCCTGCTCGGAGTCGCGCCTTCGGCCATGGCGCTCAATCCGGTGATTCAGAAGCTACACGGACGCGCCGATTCCACGCAGTTGGAGAACCTCTTCGGTCATGCCGTCGCCGCTACCGATCAATGGGTCGTCGTCGGAGAGCCGTCAAACGATGACCGTGGCCCGGACGCGGGCGCCGTTCACGTTTTCAGCGCCGTCACCGGTCGCTACCTTCGCCAGCTCGTCGGTGCCGAGGTCGCCAATGGTTTCGAGTTCGGATTCAGCGTGGCCGTGTGCGGCGACATCGCCGTGGTCGGGGCGCCCCAGGACAACGCTAGCGGACCCATCAGCGGCGCCGTCTATGTGTTCAATCTGCGCAATGGACGGCAACTGCTCAGGATCGAGGCGGAGACTCCCATCGCGAGCAGCCAGTATGGCCGGAGCGTGGCCGTGAGCCACGACCACATCCTCGTGGGTGCCCCGCAGCCGGGCAGCGGAACTGGCAGAGCCTATCTGGTGGATCGCGTGACGGGTGAGGAACTCTGGGAAATCACCGCCGCCGACGCCGCCTCGGGCGATCGCTTCGGCTGGAGTGTCGCCCTTTGCGGCAATCTGGGAATGGTGGGTGCGCCGCTGGGAGATTCCGACACCGTCGTGAACTGCGGCTCGGTCTACCTCTACGACCTCGCCGGACAGAGAGAACTCTACGAGAGCAACGCCGACGACGCGACCGCCAACACCGGTTACGGCCTCGCCATCAGTTTGGGAGGAGGGTATGCGGTGGTGGGTGCTCCCCGTGACGGCGAAGGTGGAAACGAAGCGGGCGCGGCCTATGTGATCGAGTTGATTTCGGGAGGCGAAGTGCGCAAGCTGATCTCGGATGAAGCCGCCGACTTCTGCCGATTCGGGAACGCCGTCTCCATCAGTGGCGCCATGGTCCTGATCGGGGAGAATCAATCGAGCGTGCCCTACGATCCCGACGACGAGCCACTTTCGAGAATAGGCTCCGCCCTGCTTTACGATCTGGTCACCGGGGCCGAACTTCAGCGTTTCGTGGCCGGCGATGCCGACTTCGGAGACGAGTATGGCACCGCCGTGGCACTCTGCGGCGAGATCGTCGCGATTGGCAGCCCTTTCGATGACGACATCGAGATGGATTGCGGCTCGGTGTATCTCCACCGCGGGCTATCCTCGGTGCGTCCTTTCATGACCCTCGCCAAAGTCGGCGACTTTGCGCCGGGCATTCCCGAAACCGACTTTCGCTATTTCGGCCAGCCGCTTTTGCCGCTGGGTTCGACCACCT
Organism: uncultured Verrucomicrobiales bacterium; assembly: GCA_964439145.1. GTDB lineage: Bacteria > Verrucomicrobiota > Verrucomicrobiia > Verrucomicrobiales > DEV007 > JAEUHH01. The sequence continues at coordinate 95,024 of CAYTNL010000009.1, read as the reverse complement.
CCTTCGAGGCCGGTCTCATGGGACCCGGTTCGCATGGCAATCGGGACAAGGGAGTGTGGGGAGAACTGGATGGCACGAAAAAGCTCGTGAGCAGCCATCGGGACCTGAGCGGTCTGGGTGCGGAATGGGACGGCGTCATGGTAAACTCGACGTTGGGCGTGACCACCTCCTCTCTCTACACGGCCGTCACGGTTTCGCTGAAGGGAACCGGCGTCACCGGAGCCAACAATCGCGCGGTGCTGCGGACCTATCCCAACCTGGCGACCGAGGCATTCGCCCGCACCGGCGATTCGCCGGCCGTTCTGAATGGAGCCCAGTTCGCCTCGTTTCAGGATGTCGTCGGCACCGCCGCGACGGGAGGGGTAGTCATGCCTTGTCTGTTGAGAAATGGAGTCGGTGGCGTGAATTCCGGTAACAACTCCGGAGTTTTCTTTTCGGGTTTCGTTGAGTTTTTCCGGCGTGAAGGTGAAATGTTTGTCGATTCCCAGTTGCGGCAGTTTTTCGGCCGCGTCGCGGGCCATACCTCGGGAGCTTTCGCCAGCTTCGGAGCCCACCACGTGCCGGATGGCGAGGTGACCGCCCGGCAGGGACTATTCAACTTTCTTCCCCACAGTAATGCATCGGATAGCATCCTGGTCTCTCAGAACGACCCCGAGCCGGACAATAACGTGCAGTCTTTTCGCAGCTTTCTGGGAGAGAGCAAAGGCGTGACCAACGAAACCGCGTTCAAGGCCACGGTTTCAGGGCCGGGAGTGAATGGGGCCAACAACGAGGGACTCTGGCTAAGCTCCGGCCCCATCCTCGTATCCGGCGTTCGTGAAGGGGTGGAACCCGATCCCGTGAATCTGCCCGGAGTGGTCTACTCGCGCGTGCTGAAATACTGGGTGATGAACGACGGAGCAATCGCCCACGTCCTACTGCGGGGAAAAGGCGTTACCGCGGCGAACGACGGCGCCTTGGTGCATGTCAGCTCCTTCATCGGCGACGATGTGATCATCCTGCGCGAGGGCGATCCGGTTTGCGATGGGGACTGTCCCCGGATCCGCGCGATTCAGCGGATCGAAGTCGAGCGCACCTCGCGGAAATACGCGGTGGTCGTCTCACTCACCGGGTCTCCCGCGAAAAACCAGGCTCTGCTCGCGGGCAATCTCGCCCCGGCCGACTCGGCGCTCTGGGCTCCGTCGATGAAGCTGCGCAAAGGCACGCTCTACCAGGCTCCCGGAGGCGACACCACCCGGCTGCGAAGCATCGATTTCCGGCCCGTCATCGAGCGGACCGGCTCCGGCGCCAACGGCGGCAATCAGGTGATGTCAAACAATGGCAGAACGATCATGTGCCTGAACTTCGACAATCGGGTGAAGGAACTGGTGACCATGAACCTGATCCCGTTGTTTTCCGGAAGCTGAGGAACACGAGCCCGACCAAAGAGGGTTGAGTCGGCGACCCGACCCTCTTGAATGGAGGGAACTCCGCAAAAATACGGAGCCATTTCCACGTTGCCTCCGCCCCTCGCGCGGCTGAGCATGGAGGCGATGGTCGCAATCCGGCTTCTACTCGGGATCGCGGGGGCCGCGCTGGTGACGATGGGCATCGGCGCGGCGGATGAGATCGTGCCGCCGGAACGGGTGCTCTTCCGAGTCGGCGACCAGCTTGAGTGGGCGAATCCGGAGGCGACGGAAGAGGGTTGGCGGGTGGTCTCGACCGATGAGCGCGATGACGGTTGGCGGGAGCTCGACGCGGGATCGACACGGGTCGGCATCACGGGCTGGTATCGGCTATATTTTCCGATCCCGGCGTCGGCTGGCGCCCGAAACTGGATGGTATCGGCGGGCTTCGTGGGAAACCTGTCCGAGGCTTACTGGAACGGGAAACCGATCGGGGGAATCGGCGCGCGGATGGGAGACACGATTCTCATTCCCCCGCAACGGACCGTCCACACCTGGTCGATCAACCCGGACAGTATTCGGCCGTCGGAACGGGGTGAGAACGTGCTCGCAATCCGCGTGCAAAACGTGATCGGAGCCGGCGGCATGCTCGGCGGACCGGTGGGGCTGTATCCCGTGGAAGTCATGATGAAAAGGCAGCGGAGTCTCGAACTGGGGCGCGAGGTAGTGGTGATGCTGGTAGCCTCGTTCGCGTTCGTCTGGGCGCTGGTATTCACGATGGTTCGACTGCTTGGTGACGCGACGCAGCCGTGGCTGTTCGCGGCTGGTATCTTCGCGGCGAGCGGCGGTCTGCACCTGCTGAGTTCGCAGTTTATCGCCGCGAGCGACGCCCCGGGCGGGATCGGTTGGCTGGTCGGATTCGCGATTCTCTGCTATTGGACGGTTCCGATCCTGTCGTTGTGGATGATTCGCGGCCTCTGCGAGGGAAAGGGAAGGGGACGGGAACTGATCGCCACGATCATCGGTCTGGCGCTGGTCCTTGCGGCCCGGAGTTTTGGTGACGACTTGCCCAAGGTGGTGCTGACCTACGGCCTGTTGCTGGTGGTGGTGGGCGCGGTAATGACTTCGCGTGCGTGGAGTGGTTGGCGCAGAGGCTCCGTGGCGGCGCCAGCGGTGCTGGTGGGGATGATCTTTCTGGCGGTGTCGGCGACGGCGCAGATCAGTCTTTTCGCGGTGCCATGGCTGAAACTGGCCGCCCTGGTCTGGCAACCGATGGATCTCGGCATCGTGGCGGCGGTGGCCTCCGTAGGGGGCACGCTCCTGCGCCGGTATTCCCTGTCGCGAAAACGGGAGCACCGTTTGGCGCGGGAAGTGATCGAGAGTGGCCGACGCGAGCGCGCCCGCATCGGACGGCATCTGCACGATGGCGTGGCCCAGGATCTGCAGTATCTGCTCATGACGGCGAAGCGACTGCGCAAGAGCTTGCCGGACAGCGCCGACGCCGGTGTCGAGGCCCTGGTGGAGGGGCTGGGGGATGCCATCGGAGAGGTGCGTCGCGCGGCGGAAGACCTGCAACCCCTGGCTCTGCGAGGGGCGAGTCTGAGGGAGGCACTGGAAACCCTCGCGGCGAAGTTGTCGGTAAGGCATGGGGTGGAAGTGCGGGTGTCCGTGGGAGTGATCCCCGAACTTACCGACTCTGAGAAGGACGGTATCTTTCGCGCCGCCCAGGAAGCCGCGCACAACGCCTGCCGACACGCCCAGGCGACGGAGGTGGAGATCTCCATCAGTGGCGAGGAGGATGGCATTGTCACCCGCGTTACCGATGATGGTCGGGGGTTCGACCCGCATGGATTGAGCGGCGAACGAATGGGACTGAAATTTCTACGCGATCAGGCGGAATTGTCCGGCGGCGAACTGATGATCGATTCCGCGGCGGGAAAGGGCACCCGCCTCCGCTACCGTCTGCCTCTGGAACGCCGGGGTGGCGGCTGAAAATTCACCCACACTCAACGATGGAACGCATCCGACTCATACTCGCCGATGATCACCGTCTCCTGAGGGAGGGCTTGCTTTCCCTCCTGCGCGAGGCGCCGGATTGCGAAGTAGTGGCCGATGTCGGTCACGGGGAGGCGGCGCTGGAGGCCATCCTGGAGCATAGGCCAGACGTGGCGGTGCTGGATCATTCGATGCCGGGCATGACGGGACTGGAGACGGCCAGAGCGGTAGTGGCGGCCGGACTCGAAACCCGCTGTATATTGCTCAGTAGCTTTGGTGAGCCGATGCTGGTCGCCGAGGCGATCCGGGCCGGCGCGTCCGGGTATCTGGTGAAGGAGGACGCTTTCGAGGAGGTGCTCCACACGATTCGGGCGGTCGCGGCGGGGGAGTTGTATTTCAGCACCAGCCTGGATGAGAGCGCGGTGAGGGAATCTCTCCATGTGTTGTCGGTGACCGGTCGCGAGGCCGAGGTACTAGCCTGCCTCATCAAGGGACTGAGCGCACGTGAGACGGGCGAGAAACTGGGCATTGGCTCGCGAACGGTGGAAACCTATCGCAATCAACTGATCGCAAAGTTCGGCGCCCGCAACACCACCGAACTGGTGGCGAGGGCGATCCGGTCGGGATTCTGCGAGGGGGGGCCGTGAGGCGGGTTCCGTAATTTTACGGAGCGGGCGGGAGAAGACGCGGGACAGGATGTCGGTTTTCTTGGTCTCACCATGAAAACCTCCCCGCATTCCCGCTCACTGCTCATCACCCTGCTCGGGTTCGCTGTCGGCGCATTTTCGATCCATCAAGTCGACGCGCAGTCCTATCATGCCCGGGTGTCAAAGCACCTCGCCCGCAACACCGAGGCGCAGACGAGCCCGTCTTTCGGAAACGCCGTGGCTGCCAACGAACGCTGGATCGTCGTGGGCGAACCCCGCAACGACGATCTCGGCGCGGACGCGGGAGCGGTGCATGTGTTCGATGCCGTCACCGGCAGACTGCGACACAAGTTCACCGCGCCCGACGGGGAGGCGGCCGACAATTTCGGGAACAACGTCGCGCTCCATGGCTCCTGGCTGGCGGTCGGAGCGGAGAACGACGACGAAGCGAGCGGCAACTCCGGCGCTGTTTACCTCTACGACCTGGTCCAGGGAACGCTGATCCGGAAACTGATTCCGACCGGGGCCGATCTGGGCAACGCGAGGATGGGCTCCAGTGTCGCGATGAGCGACCGGTATGTGGTCGCGGGTGCGGCGGGCCGCAAGTTCGGTCGCGGCGCGGTGTATGTCTTTGACCGGCTCACGGGTGATCAGTTGCACGTGCTCGAGGCCGCCGACGGCACCAACCAGGACGTGCTGGGCGACGCGGTGGCCCTCTCGGGGAATCTCTTGCTGGCTGGCGCGCCGAACGATGACGGCTCCTCGGGATCTGTTTATCTGTTCGATGTCCTTCAGGGTTTGGAGCTGAGGAAGCTGGCCAATCCGGGGGGTGGCGGGTTCGACTTCTTCGGCACGTCGGTGGATTTCGACGGAGAGCGGGCCGTGATCGGGGCCGAGAATGGGGGAGCGACGGATGATGGTCGTGTCTATGTGATCGACCTGATCACTGGCGGCGTGGTCCTGACCATCGAAGCGCCGGAAGCCACCGGGAACATGAATTTCGGGAAATGCCTCTCGGTCGAGGGATCTCTCGCCCTGATCGGTTCCGAATCGGCCCTGAATGCGAACTATACGTTGACCGGGGCCGTCTTCGTCTATGATGTGGCCCGTGGGCGGTTGCTCTCGAAGCTCTTGGCGCCGGACGGCACCCTTTTCGCCAACTTCGGAGGGACCACCGCCAATCCCGATCCCGGTTCCTCGGTGGCATTGTGCGGGAATCGCGCCGTGATCGGTGCGCCGGGGCAATTGGTGAACGGGCAATCCACGGGTGCGGTTTATCAATTCGACCTGGTGGCGGGGCCTTTGCCTTTCGACAGTGTGGCGGCGGTGCGGGACTTCGCGCCGGGTGTTCTCGACGCGGTGTATGCGAATCTGGGAGAGGCTTTCATCAATCCGCAGGACGATGTTTTCTTCCCCGCGACGATCCGGGGCGCCGGAGCGGGCGGAGGTCGGCAGTTCGGGCTGTTTTCCGACAATTTTTCCCGTGGCTACAGCCTGGTGGCACAGAGCGGAGTCGATCCCGGAAGCGGTCTCGTGCCGGTGAGATTCGGGCAGGTGACCAACAACCAGCAGGATCTCGGGCTCTACACCGTCATCGTCCGTGGGACGGGAGTGAATCCCACGAACAACCAGATCCTGTTCGGCTATGATGGGAACAGCGATCCCTTTCCGATGCTGCGCACCGGTGATCTGGTGCCCGCGCTGGGCGGAGTGCTTTCGCGGATCGGCGAGGTGGCCCAGAGTCGACAGGAATTCCGCGGCCAGGTCGCGGCCGTCTCCTTGCGTCCGGGCATCAATGGCGTGACGCCCAATGACGACAGTGCGTTGCTGTTTTTCGACGAAAACGGGTCGCCCACCGAAGTGATCCGGGAGGGGGCTCCTTCGCCCCTGCTCGCGGCTGAGCCGTACGGTCAGCTGGACCGGGTGGCCTTGCCGGAGGGGCAGGCGGTATTCCGCGCGCCCCTGCAGGCGGATCCGCTGGTCAATCAGGCGGTCTTCCGTCACGCCTTGGGAGGCGCGACCAGTCGGGTGGCGCAGAAGGGCGACGCCGCGCCGGGAGTGGCGGGCGGCGTCTTCTCCACCTTTCTGGGCGAGACCTGCTCGGTCGTCAGCGATGTCGTTTTCCGCGCCACGATCCGCGGGACGGGTATCACGGCGGCGAACAACGAGGGGATCTGGAGTGATCGGCTCGGTCCTCTGGAGCTGGTGGCGCGGAAAGGCGACCAAGTACCGGGACTCGGTGCGGGGGTGGTGTATGCCCGCTTCCTTCAATACACGGTGGGTTTCTCCGACGTCTTCTTCGTGGCGAAACTGCGTGGTCCCGGGGTGACGCCGGCCAACGACTGCGCGCTGTTCCTCGCCCAGGATGATGGCTCCCTGCTGGTGCTTCTGCGAGAGGGCGAGGCAGCTCCCGGCTGCGAGACGGTGCGGGTCGGAGCCATCCAGCGCCTCGCGATGGGCGACTTTGGAAGCTATGCCGTCCTGACCTCGCTCGCGGGCTCACCGGCGGCTCGGAATCAGGCTCTTTTCTCGGGGGACATCCTCGATCCGTCGCTGGTACTGGAGGAGTTGCGCCGACCCTTTCTCCAGGTGAGAAAAGGAATGCTGCACAGCAACCTGGTTTCCAACATCGTCAGGACGCGTTCGCTGGTGCTGCCACGGAGCGGAACCTTCGACCGCACCGGAGCCGGGCTGAAGGGATTGGGCAGCGGGATCAATCTCAGCGGTCAGCTCGCCATCTGCGTCCAGTTCGACAATGGCGCCAAGGAACTGATGAAGGGACGGCCCTGATTACTGGTCGAGTCCGGGGTGGCGCCTTTTTTTGGGGCTCGAAAAAAAGGCGCCCCGAGACCGCGAACGGTCCGAGACGCCTTTTGGTTTACCCACACGTGCCGGTTCCGGGGATAGGCCACGTTCCCGTTTCTCAACAGGGCGGGAGCCGCCGGACAGCTTTTGCCTTCCAGTGAAGGCCTGACAGCCGCCATTCAGCTAAAGCCCCCGATAACGTAGTAACGGTCCGGGCCTTTATTTTGCCGGAGGTGTCGCACACAGCAGGCGAAATTTATTTCAAAGAGCGTTGCCGGAATTTTACGAATCGTGACAGGGAAAAGTTGCCTCTTGGGACGCGATTTCCATGCCAGTCCTTTCGAACTTCAACGCAACTCTATCGAAAGATGCCGCCGAAGGGAATCCAGAAGTTTGCCATGAGCGGCGTCGATTTCGGCACTTGCCAAGGTACGGTCGGAGGCCCGGTAGGTGAGGGAGTAGGCGAGTGATTTCTTGTCGGCGGCGAGTTTTTTCCCGCTGGGATCGGTGAACACGTCGAACAGGGCGAAATCCACCAGCAGCGGTTCGTCGTGCCCGGCGAGGAAGCGCTCCACTTCGCCGTTGGGCAGATCGGCGGATGCCAGCATGGCGATGTCGCGGGTGATGGAGGGGTAGCGAGGCAGGTCCGTGAATCGCGGCGCGGCATCGAGCGCGGCGGCCAGTTTCTTGAGATTGATCTCGGCTACGAGCAGGGGTGTCTGGATGTCGAGTTCGCGACCGCGGGCCGGGGGGATGATGCCGGCCATCCCGAGTTTGACGGGCTTTTTCCCGCTGCCGACTTCGATGCTGACCGCGCCGAGCAGGCGCTCCTCCTCGCTTTCCGCGGGGGAAAAAATCACTCCGGGGATGAGATTCTCCAGCACTCCGCGAAGGTCGAAATAATCGACCGCGGCCGGTTTGTTGTCGGTCCAGGCACGCGCCGCGCGGGCGCCGGTCATCAGTAGGGCGAGGTGCTCGTGCTCGACGGCATCGCCCTTGGGAGTGGCGGTGAAGACGCGACCGATTTCAAAAAGCCGCAGGTCGAACTGATCGAAGCGCACGTTGCGTGCCGCCGTCGTCAGCAACCCCGGCACCAGGCCGGGACGCAGATAGTCCTGCTCGTCGTTGAGCGGATTTTTCAGCCGGATCGGCGCCATGCCACGGTGAGTGGTGGCGCGATCATCGGCGAGTTGGGCGCCCGAGATGAGCTTGAGATTGCGGGTCTCGTGAAAGCCGATGGCCGCCAGTTGTGTCTGCAGGCCACGGGCGAAATCATAGGCGGCGTCGGCTTTCGAGGAAGGGGAGAACCGCGCCACGGTCGAGCCCGGGACGTTGTCGAGCCCGTAGACTCGCGCGACTTCCTCGATGAGGTCGATGGGGCGCTCGAGGTCTTGGCGGAAAGTGGGGATACTCCAGGCTTCCTTCGATTTTTCCAATCCCAGTCCGGTGAGAATGCCGCCAATCTCGTCGTCGGAAAGGTCGTGGCCGATGAGTCGGCGGCACGCGTCGTTGTCGAGGGCCACCGGAGCGGGTGGTGCCGGCGGCGCGCCACAGAGGACGATCTCGGGATCGGCGGTGCCGCCGGCGAGTTCGAGGATGAGCCCGGTCGCCAGGTCGGACGCGCCCACAACCTGGGCGGGATCGACGCCGCGTTCGAAACGGTAGCTGGAGTCGGAATGCAGACCGAGACGGCGGGCCGTGCGGCGGATCGTGGCGGGGGTGAAATACGCGGCCTCGAGCAGGATGTCGGTGGTCGCCCCGGTGACGCCGGAATCCTCACCGCCCATGACACCGCCGATAGCGACAGCTTTCCGCGCGTCGGCGATCACGAGATCATCGGTATCCAGCGCGTAGGTTTCCCCGTCGAGGGCGAGGAATTCCTCCCCGGCCTCGGCACGCCGGACATGGATGCCGCCCTCGAGTTTCGCCAAGTCGAAGGCGTGGAGCGGTTGGCCCATTTCCATGAGCACGTAGTTGGTAATATCGACGATGTTGTTGATCGGTCGGAGCCCGATGCTCTCCAGTCGCTGTTTCAGCCAAGCCGGCGACTCCGCGACCTCCACCCCGCGAATCCAGCGACCGGTGTAGAGAGGACAGCTTTCCGGGGAAGAAATCCGGATCTCATCGTCGCTCGCGGCTCGCGATGGCGTGTCGCTCGCGCCATGGTGGGCCGGTCCCTTGAGCGGTCGTTTCGCCAGGGCGGCCAATTCACGAGCCACGCCGAGATGGGAGAGGCAATCGGGACGATTCGGCGTGATCTCCAGCTCGAAGATCGTGTCCCGCTCGAACAGTTCACGGATAGGAGTGCCCGGACGGGCGGAGGGATCGAGAATCAGCAAACCGTCGCTCTTTTCCTCCAAGCCGAGTTCACTGGCCGAGCAGAGCATCCCGTGTGAATCGACACCGCGCAGTTTCCCCACCTTGATCTCGAAATCCGGTGCCAGTCGGCAACCCGGCAACGCCAGCGGCACCTTGTCACCGACCCGGTAGTTCTTCGCGCCGCAGACAATTTGCCGAGGCTGGTCGGGCCCGGCGCCGTCATCGACCTGGCAAACGGAGAGTTTGTCGGCGTCAGGATGTTTCTCCGAGGAGAGAATTTCCGCGACCACGAGCTGATCCAGATCGACTCCGCGATTTTCCACGCCCTCCACTTCGATGCCGGCAAAAGTCAGCAGGTCATCGAGTTCCTGAATGGAATAGGAGTCGAAATCGACGTGGTCGCGGAGCCAGTTGAGGGAAACGTTCATAAATGAGCCCCTCTTGGGGAAGGGGGGCACAATTTGCGGCGAACGAGCCGCAAATCAAGGCTCAGAACCACGACCGTCACGACACCCGTCGAGGACGCGCTCGGCTCCGCATGCCATCGGTCGATGAGTCGCCCGTGGGGGCGCCCCGAGACCCAGGTCACTGATGAGTGGAAACGCTCAATAGTAGAGCGATCCCCGTTCCATCATCCGCCGCTTCAGTCTGGTTTTCTTGATGACCCGAATGATGCCGAACACGATTCCGGCGCATCCGAAAATGATCACCGGGAGAGTGGGCTGGCCAATGATATCGAGCACACCAGAGAAAGCGAGCCCGATCAAAACGATTCCTGAGATTATGCTAAACATGGTAATTATAATTTTAACAAATAATTACCAATCGTCAATGATTTTTTTTACCAACCCCCTCAAGCGAATTGCTGGAGGAAGCGGACATCGTTCTCGATCAACAAGCGGAGGTCGGGGATGCCGTAGGTGATCATGGCCAGGCGGTCCAGCCCCATGCCAAAGGCGAAGCCGCTGATGGTGGCGGGATCGTAGGCGTTGTCGCCTCGGGTTCGGCCCACGGCGGAGAAGACGTTGGGATCGACCATGCCGCAGCCGGCGATTTCGATCCATTTGGATTCCCTGCCCGTGGCGTGGAATTTCAGGTCCACTTCAAAGCTCGGCTCGGTGAAGGGAAAGAAATGCGGTCGGAAGCGTAGCTCGGTGGCATTGCCGAACATCTCGCGGAAGAAAAACTCCAGAGTGCCCTTGAGATCCGCGAGCGTCACTTTTTCATCCACATAGAGTCCCTCGAGCTGATGGAAAGCGCTCAGGTGGGTGGCATCGATCTCATCTCGCCGGAAGGCGGAGCCGGGGGCGATGATGCGGATGGGAGGCTTTTCCGTTTCCATGGTGCGGATCTGCACGCTGGAGGTGTGGGTGCGGAGCAGCTTGCCGTTTTCGAAATAGAAGGTGTCGCTCTCGTTGCGGGCCGGATGATCGGCGGGTGTGTTGAGGGCGTCGAAGCAGTGCCACTCCGTCTCGATCTCCGGCCCGTCGGCGATGGCGAAGCCCATGCGGCGCAGGACGCCGACCGCGTTGTCGAGCACATGGGAGAGGGGATGGAGGGAGCCTTTCGGAAGCGGGCGCCCCGGCAGGGTCACGTCGATGCCGGCGAAGGCTGCGGCGTCCCGCAGGGAAGTCAGTGACTCGATCTTGTCATCGAGCGCCTCGGTGATGGCTCCGCGAACCTCGTTGAGCTTCTGACCCACGGCGGGTTTGTCCTCTTTGGAAACCTCCCGCATCCCGGCACTGGCGGAGGTGAGGCGTCCTTTTTTCCCGAGATAGCGGACACGGACATCCTCGAGAGCGGCGTCGGAGTCGATGGCGGCGATTTCCGCGAGGGCGTCGGCTTTGATGAGGTCGAGTTCGGCGAGCATGGCGGCGGATGGGGATGGAAGAGGGTAGGGTGCGTGACCTGACAGGGTAGGATCAGTCAAGATGAGGCGAAAGCGGGGAAAGAAAAAGCCGGATTTCGCCTGGGAAGGCGAGTCCGGCTTTTCAACGTGTTCGCGGGCGGTATCGGCTCTTAGGCGGATGCCGCGGCGGCGGACTTGGAGTCGAGTCCGGCTTTCGCCTGTTCGACGATGGCGCCGAAGGCCACGGGATCGTGGACGGCGATATCCGCGAGGACCTTGCGATCCAGCTCGATACCGGCGGCGATGAGGCCTTCGGTGAAGCGCGAGTAGGTGAGACCCTGCTGGCGGACGGCGGCACTGATACGCTGAATCCACAGGCGGCGGAAGTTGCGCTTGCGGTTTTTGCGGTCACGATAAGCCCAAGTCTGGGCCTTGTAGACCGCGTCCTTGGCGGTGCGGAACAGTTTCGAGCGGGAGCCGCGGAAACCCTTGGCTTTTTTCAGAATACGCTTGCGGCGCTTCCGACTGGCGGGTGCGTTGGTGGCACGTGGCATTTTCTACTATCCTCCGAACGAGTTGTTGTTTTCGGTTTGGATCCGCCGACTCACTCGTTCGGTCAGGCGCCGGTGGGCTGTCTCCCGGTGGGGGGAGCCGAGCCGCGACGCCAGTCGGCAGGATGCGGGTCCTCGAGCCTCCGGCCTGGGCCGGATTCACGGAGGGGGTGAAAAAAAAATCTTAATCGAAAGGCATGTTCGCCTTGATACGGGCCTCGTCGCAGGGCGCGACCAGGGCCGACTGGCCGAGACGGCGCAGTTGCTTGGAATTTTTGCGACGATTCAGGTGACGTTTCCCCTGTTTCCGACGCAGAATACGACCGCTCCCAGTCACCTTGAAACGTTTGGCGACTGATTTGCGAGTTTTTGCTTTACCACCTGTGCGAGCCATAGCGGCGGGGAAAGTAGTGGGAATTCCTGATCGTGCAACCCGGTTTTTCCGAAAATCTCGGGGGAGTATTCGGGATGTCGTCAGGATATCCAGGCGACCGGAAAGTTTCCGTTTCGCTCTGGCGTCGGAATCGCTTAGCCAAGGTGGCTTTCGATGGCGTCCGGGCAAAGGAAGAGAAACCGATGAAGACGGTTCAGAGGGGCGTAAACAGGATCATCGGGAATCGATCACAGCTCAAGCGTGTGGCCCGGAGGCCGAAATTTCCGCTTGTCGAGGCGAGGAATCTCAATGACCCCGATATCCTGATTTCCACGACAGGAGACGACGTACAGCAACTGGTCCGCGAGGGAGCCGAAGTCTGCGGCTGCGACTCTGCCAAGCTAGGCGTTATACAGCGGGTCGATGTCGATCCGACCAGCGGCAGCTATGTGGTTCTCGCCTCACTCGTTGGGGCTCCCGCCGTCAACCAGAGGGTGCTGACCGGCAATGCCCACGCCGGGAACGACAACGAGCAGATGATCCTGCGGCGTCCTTTCTTGAAACTGCGCAAGGGCACCTCTTACCAGGCGCATGGGGGCGAGACCACCACCATCCGGAGTCTGCTTCTCTCAGGGACCACGGACCGGACTGGCGCCGGCGCCAAGGGACTGGGCCAGGTCATCAACGACGATGGCGAGATCGCCATCTGCATCCAGTTCGACAATTCCGCCAAGTAGGTGATGACGGGATTGGGTCGGTGAAGGCCGGTCGACCGAATCCCTTTCTCATTCAACCCTGTCAGGTCCGCGACCTGGCGGGGTTGAATGTGTTTTCTGGCTACTCGTGGTAGTAGGCCCACTTGCCAATGGGCTCGTAGGCGCCGCTTTCGCCGCGTTCCGGGTACGTCTCGGAGGGGAAATAGACGAAACGGTCGAAATTGATGCCACCCGATGAGGTGGGCACCCAGAGCAACCAGTCTCCGGCTCCCTGGCGGCGGGCGTAGTCGGCAGCATCGTAGTGATAGTCCGGATAGGCACCTATGCCGGTGGCGGGAATGCCGGGGAGATAGTTCGGGACGAGTTCAACGAGCGATTCAGGAGGCGATCCCCGTTCCGATTCGAAACGATGGATGGCATCGACAAGGTGCTGGCTCCGTATCGCGAGTTCCTCGAAAGCTCGATGACGAATCTTGTATCCAAGGTGGAGAGAGAACAGGACTGATACCACGTAGACCAGGCTGATGATCCAGCAGGCGGCGGCTTTCTTCCGGTGGATCTTGTCCACCCAGGCAACTATAGGACCCGCCACTAGCCATCCGAATGCTGGCAGCAAGGGCAAGACAACTGGAATGGGAATCAGTTCCAGTAAAAAAAGGGTGCCTGCCGGAGCCACCGCTAGCCAGTGCGCGAATACTATCAAGGGGCAGGCCAGGATGGTGAAGCCCCCAAGCCAGGGAGCGGCTCCGCGGGTGAACGCGGCGAAGCACGACTCGGCTGGCTCCCGCATGGCACTCCGTTCTACGTATTACCCCACCAGTTCCTTGATCGGCTTGCCGAAGGGGAGGATCTGCATCGGGAGGCCCTCGAGATTGTTGAGGTAGTGGTTGTAGTCGATCCCGAGGTGGTGATAGACCGTCGCCCAGAGGTCGTTGGGCGTCATGACGCGCTCTACGGGATGCTCGCCCTTGTTGTTGGTGGCACCGATGACCTGACCCATGGGCATGTTGCCGCCGGAGACGAGGATGGACATGGCTTTGGGCCAGTGGTCGCGGCCGGGCTGCATGACGCCGTTCTTGGTGCCGCGCTGGACGTTGATCTTGGGGGTGTGGCCGAAGTCGCTGCCCACCACGAGCAGGGTCTTTTCATCGAGACCGCGCTGGTAGAGATCCTCGATGAGGGCGGTGAGTGCCTGATCATAGACGGGAGCCCGCCATTTGGTGTCCTCGAAGACGTGACAGTTCACCGCGTGGCAGTCCCAGTTGTAGGCGCAGTTCTTGGGGATGGACTCGCCGGGAAAGGGGTTCTCCCAGACGAGGGTGACGAATCGGCTACCCGCCTCGACAAGCCGACGGGCCATCAACGCGCGCTGACCGTAGGCGTGCATGCCGTAGCGTTCGCGGGTGCGCTGATCTTCCTTGGCCAGGTCGAATGCGTCCCGCACCCGGTCGCTGGTGAGCATCTCCAAAGCCTGGCGGTTGAAGGAGTCCATGGCGTCCATGGTTCCGCTCTTGTCGAGGTCCCGCCGGAGCCGGTCCATCCCCCGCAGCATGGCGAGCCGGTCGTCGATGCGGGTTTCCATCTCGGTTTTGACGCCGATGTTCTGCACCTGGAAATCGGACTCGCTGGGATCGCCCGCGACGATGAAGGGGCTGGTCGCGGCGCCGAGCCAGGCCGGTCCCATGGCGAAGGTGTCGATGCCGGCGCGCGAGCCGTCCACGCAGGACACGCAGACGGGCATGTCCGTCCCGCCCTGACCGAGGACTTTTTTCACGATGCTGGAAACGGCGGGGGCGTCGTTGACCGTGCCGGTGGGCGTCTTGGGGACGCGCCCGGTCATCATGCGCTTGTGGGCGCCGCCGTGGTCGGCGAACTCGTGATGGATGGAGCGGATGAGGGTAAACTTGTCGGCGATCTTGGCGTGGAGCGGCAGCAGCTCGCCCACTTCGATGCCGGGCACGTTGGTTTTGATGGGCCGGAAATCGCCGCGGTATTCGGCGGGGGCGTCAGGCTTGAGATCGTAGAACTCCATGTGCGGCAGTCCGCCGGGCAGCCAGACGAAAATGACCGAGGTGTCCTTGTCGACGAATCCCGGAGATCCCGCTTTGGCGGCGGCCTGGTAGCGGAGGAAGTCGCTCATGCCGAGGCCGAGCACGCTGAGGCCGCCGGCCTGGAGAAAGCTGCGCCGCTTCATCGGGCCGGCGCAGAGTGGGGACAAATGGGTGGGTCTATCCATGAGGTAGAGCGAGGTTGGGAAATCTTCCGACAGGATGTGGGGAAAACCCATCGAAAAGCCCGCCGAGATCGCGCCATCCCCGGTGCCGAGATCGCGCCATGCATTCCCGATGAACAAGTGGCGGCTTCTGCTTTAAGGTGGGAATCCGAATCCACTCTCCGATGAAGCCTCGTTCCGTGTTCCTGCCCCTCATCGCCCTGACCCTGTCCGCGGTATCCTCCGAGCCGGAGGGCGCGCCCCCGTCGCGGCTGACGATTCACGGTCGGGGCGGCCTGACGGATGCCGAGGTGACGCTGGTGGGGCCGGAAGCCGGCCAGCAACTGGTGGTGACGGCGATCCGATCCGGTGAGCGCATTTCCGAGAGTGATGTGACCCGCGAGGCGAGTTTCGCCGCGGAGCCCGCGGGCGTGGTGGCGGTGGAGCCCTCCGGCATGGTGACGCCGCTGGGTAACGGACTCGCCAAGGTCACGGCGACGCTCGGCGGTTTGTCTGTCAGTCTGCCGATCCGGGTGGCATCCTTCGAGACGCCCCAGCCGATCAGCTTTCCCAACGATATCGTGCCCGTTTTCACGCGCAACGGCTGCAACATGGGCGCCTGCCACGCCAAGACCACCGGGCACAACGGATTCCACCTCTCGCTTTTCGGTTACGATGCCGAGCAGGATCACGAGATGCTGGCGCTGAGTGCGCGGGGGCGTCGGCTCTTTCCCACTGCGCCGGAGCATAGTCTGCTGTTGATGAAAGCCGTCGGTGAGATCCCCCACGGGGGCGGGGCACGGCTCGATCCCGGGTCGGCGGACTACCGGCTGCTGAAACGCTGGATCGGCGATGGCATGCCCTTCGCGCCGGAGAATGATCCCACCGTGGATCGGATCGAGGTCTATCCCCGGGACCGCGTGGTGGCTCCGGGCGGCTCCCAGCAGCTCATCGTCACCGCCCATTTCAGCGATGGCTCCAGTCGTGACATCACTCGCGCGGCGCAGTATGAGGGCAATCAGCCCGAGATGGCGGAAGCCGACGAGACCGGGCTGGTGCGTTTCGAGCATCTGCCCGGCAGCACCTCGGTGATGGTGCGTTTTCAGGAGCATGTCGATGTGTTCCTCGCCACGCTGCCGCAGAACAACGAGGCGCCCGCCCTGCCCGCGCCGAACAACTTCATCGATGAGGAAGTCTTTTCCAAACTCGGGGTCCTCGGACTGCCGCCATCGGAACTCTGTGACGACGCCACTTTTCTCCGGCGGGTGACGCTCGATATCGCCGGGCGTCTGCCCACGCTCGACGAGGCGCGCGCCTTCCTCGCCAGCTCGGACCCGGACAAACGCGCGGCGCGCGTCGATGCCCTGCTGGATAGTGGCGACTACGGCGACTACTTCGCCGGCAAGTGGGCCGGCCTGCTCAGGAACAAGGCCGAGCGCGGTCTCGAGTGGGTGGCGAGAGACACTTACGCGTTTCACGGCTGGCTGCGGTCGGCACTGATCGAGAACCGTCCCTTCGATCAAGTGGTGGGGGAACTGGTCACCGCCGCCGGCAAGACCGGTGACAACCCCGCCGCCAGCTGGTACCGGGCGGTCACCGATCCCAAGGAACGGATGCAGGACATCGCCCAGGTCTTCCTCGGCGTGCGCATGCAATGCGCCCAATGCCATCACCATCCCTACGAGAAGTGGTCCCAGCACGACTACTACCGCTTCGCCGCTTTTTTCACCACCCTGGAGCGAAAGGAGATCTACCGCCTGCCGGAGGACGACATCGTTTTCCACAATCGTAAGCTCGCGGAGATGAAACATCCCGGCACCGGGGAACTCTTGAAACCCGCCGTGCTGGGCGGCGAGGCGCTGGACATCCCCGCCGAGACAGATCCGCGCCGGGCGCTGGCCGATTGGATTCGCGCGGAGGACAATCCCTACTTCTCCCGCGTGCTGGTGAACCGCTACTGGAAACATTTCTTCAGCCGCGGGCTGGTGGAACCGGAAGACGACATCCGCCCGACCAATCGCGCCACCCATCCGCGCCTGCTCGACGCATTGGCGAAGCATTTCGTCGAGAGCGGCTATGATCTCAAGGCACTCGTCCGGACCATCTGCAACAGCCGCACCTATCAGCTGGCCTCCGAGCCCAACGTGAAGAACGGGGACGACACCCAGAACTTCGCCCGTTACTACCCGAAACGCCTGCCGGCCGAGGTGCTGCTGGACGCCTTCAACGACCTCACCGGAGCGGAGAACTCCTTCAGCAAACAGCCGGTCGGAGTCCGGGCCATCGCCCTGCCCAACGACAGCGCCAACAGCGAGTCCGAGTTTCTCAAAATGTTCGGCAGACCACAGATGGACACCGCCTGCGAGTGCGAGCGCACCAGCGAGGCGAATCTCGGCCAGAGTCTGCACCTCATCAATTCCGACCTCATTCAGGGCAAACTGTCCACCGGGAATGGACGCGCGGTGACGCTCGCCAAGGCCGCCGACCGCGGAGATGAGGAAAAAATCCGGGAGCTCTATCTCGCCGGCTTCGCGCGACAGCCCGACACCGAGGAGCTGGCCCTGGCTCTGGCCCATTTGAAAAAGAAGCGCGATCTGTCCGCCGCCGACCCGGAGAAACTGCCCCTCGCCAAGGCGGAGCAGGAAGCCTACGAGGATCTCATCTGGGTGCTGTCCAACACCAAGGAGTTCCTCTTCAATCACTGAGCCGACTGCGAGGCATCATTCACGGGTTATGAAAAGCGTTTCTCTCATCGGATTCATCTTCACCCTGGGCGCGGGCGCCGTTCTCGGGCAACTGCCCTACACCGACATGCAGCAGATCTCCCCGGCCATGGGCAAGGCGGGGGAGACGGTGGAGGTCACCCTCAGCGGTACCCAGTTGGAGAGCATCGATGGCCTGCGATTCAACGAGACGCGCATCACGGCGGAGCCGGTCCGCTCTGCGCCCGACACCTACTATCCCGAGGGAAAGATCTCGCCGAACCGCTTCCGCGTCGACTTGCCCGCGGATTTGACGCCGGGAGTATATGAGGTCCGTTCCCACGGGTACTTCGGTCTCTCGACGGCGCGTCCGTTCCTGGTGCTGCCGGCCGACGCGAACGAGTTGGTGGAAAGCGGAGATCTCTCCCGGCGCGAGTCGGCCATGGAACTGCCTGTGGAGACCGGCGTGCGCGGGCGCGTCGATGGTCAGCGGATCGACTGGTTTCGTTTCACCGCGAAGAAGGACGAACGACTGCTCGTCGAAGTATGGGCCGAGCGACTCGATTCCCGGCTCGACGGGCGGCTCATCGTCACCGACGCCGAGGGCCGGGAACTGGAGAGCAATCGTCAGCATTTCGGACGCGACCCATTCGTGGATTTCATCGCGCCGGCGGATGGCGAGTTTTTCCTCGGCCTGTCGGACATCCTCTATCGCGGGGGAAGCGACTATTTCTACCGACTCCTGATCTCTCGTCGCCCCCACATCGACTTCGTCTTTCCGCCGGCGGGTCAACAGGGTCAGGTCGGGCGTCATACCCTGTTTGGTCGCAATCTCCCCGGCGGCAGTCCGGGGGAGGGGATCACTCTGGACGGCAAACCGCTGGAGACGCTGGAAGTCGAGATCGCCCTGCCGGCCGAGGCGACGGTGCCGACGACCTTCAGCGCCGACACGCCGAGGCAGGCACTGTTGCCCGCGCACGAATACCGGCTCCCCGGATCCAATGTGGTGAAGATCGGATACGCCACCGCGCCGCCGGTGATCGAGCGCGAAGATTTGGAAACCGTCCAGACGGTGGTGGCGCCCTGCGAGGTGGCGGGTCGATTCGATGCCGAGGGCGACACCGACGCCTATCGTTTTGCCGCGAGAAAGGGAGTCACCTACTGGATCGAGACCCTTTCGGACCAGCTCACCGTGGGCAGCGACCCGGTGCTGCTGGTGAATCGCGTGGACAGAGTTGGCGAAGGTGTCGAGACCCTTACCAAAGTGGGCGAGAACGATGACCCACCGTCCTTTTACAGCGCCAGTCGCCACGACTCCACCAACGCGGACACCTATGACGCGGTGCTGAGTTTCACCGCCGAGGAGGACGCCGTGCACGAGGTGCGGCTGATCAACAATCTCGCCAGCGGGAGCGTGGCGCATCTCTACCGGCTGGCCATCCGCGAGGCGGCTCCGGATTTCCAGCTCATCACCACCACGGAGCAGAATCTCACCGCCACCAACGGTCGGGCGGGTTTCCCGGCGGCGCCCCTGGTCCGCCGGGGCGGCTCCATCGCCTATCGGGTCATCGCCCCGCGGCGCGACGGATTTTTGGGAGACATCGTGGTCACCGCCGAGGGATTGCCCGCGGGGGTGTCGTCGGATCCGCTGGTGCTCGCGGATGGCACCGACACCGGTTTTCTGACCGTGACGGCCGCCACCGACGCCGCGGCATGGAGCGGTCCCATCCGGATCGCGGGGCGTGCCCAGATCGATGGGAAGGCGGTGGAGCGAGTCGCGCGGAACGCGTCGCTGGTGTGGGGCTACATCTTTTCCGACAGCATCCGGGTGCGGACGCGGCTGGATCTGGAGACGGTGCTCTCGGTGTCGGCGGAGGAGACCGCCCCCGCGCTGGTGGAGCAGGCCGAGCCGGGCAAGGTCTGGGAGGTGGAGATGGATCAGAAGCTGGAGATCCCGGTGCGGCTCGCCGATCACGGCTCGCGCAAAGGCGCTCTCACCGTGCAGCCCCACGGGTTTCCCGGCATGTTGCGCAATCCGCCGTCCGTCACTCTGGCCGAGGGTAAGACCGAGGGCGTGTTGGCGATCAATCTGAAAGCGGACGGAAACTTCAAGGCGCGGCCCGGCAGGCACCAGTTCGTGCTGCAGGGCATCGGGATCGCGAAGTATTCCCACCATCCCGGCGCCGTCACCGTGGCCGAGGCGGAGAAGGCGCGTCTGGAGAAACTGGTCGCGGACGCCGACCGGAAGGTTACCGCCGCCAGGACCGCGGTGACCGATGCGGAGCGGGAATGGGAGGCCGCGAAAGCCAACGCCGCCGCCGCCAGCGAAGCCGCGCGGGAGGAATTGGCGAAGCGGACCGCGAGCGCGGAGAGTCGGCTGACTGAAGCGCGGAAAGGGCTCGCCGATGCGGAGGCCATCGCCAAGAAAGGGGCGGACTATCTCGCGGAAGCGGACAAGATCCTTCAGGCGGCGACGACCAAGGCGAAGGAGAGCGACACCAAGTTCGCGACATTCTCCCGGCAGATACCGGTGGTGGTGAAAGAGCCGACCAAGAAGCCTTGAGATCAGGGCGGAGAGGCACGGATGCGGCGGGGATGTGCGGTTGAAAAAAGACCGGAAAAATTTCCGTTTTTATGGGAAGGGTGGCGATGACGCCCCGCGAGACCGAGGCGCCCATGTGCTCCCGATTCCATCAACCCGCCGCAAGGAATGCCCATTTCGACCGAATCTCATTTGCCGGACTTTTCCCAACTTCACGTCGTCGTGCTCGCCGGGGGGCCGGGATCGGAGCGCGAGGTGTCGCTGAATTCGGCCAAGGGCGTGGTCGGCGCGCTGGAAGGGAGAGTGGGGAGAGTGACCCTGGTGGAGGTGAGGGATTCCGATTTCGCGCTTCCCGGGGACACGGATGTGGCCTTCAACGTGATCCATGGCACCTACGGGGAGGATGGAGAGTTGCAGGCGGAGCTGGCGCGGCGCGGGGTGGCCTACACCGGGGCGCGCGAGGAGAGTTCCCGGCTGGCGTTTGACAAGATCGCGAGCAAGGCGGCTTTTCGCCGGGCGGATGTGCGCACGCCGGGGGAATGGATACTGACGCGTGAGGAGGCGATGGCGGCAGCGGACAGGGTGACCTTTCCCTGCGTGGTGAAACCCCCGCGCGAGGGCAGCAGCGTGGGCGTGCACATTGTCCAGGACGCCTCCGCTTGGGAGGCGGCGGTGAGCGATGCGGTGAAGTATGGGCCGGACCTGTTGGTCGAGGAATTCATCGCGGGCAAGGAACTGACGGTGGGGGTGCTGGGTGACGAGGCCCTGCCCATCATTCACATTCAGCCCCGTTCGGGCTTCTACGACATTCGCAACAAGTATCCCTGGATGACGGGGGAAGGGGGGACGGACTATTTTTGTCCGGCGGATTTGAGTCCCGCGGTGACGGAGGCGGTAAAGGAAATGGCGCTGCGCGCTCATCGGGCGCTGGGGGTGGAGGTCTACTCCCGGGTCGACATCCTGCTCCGCGAGGAGGATCAGGAACCCTACGTGCTGGAGGTGAACACGATCCCGGGAATGACCGAAAGCAGTCTGCTGCCGAAGGCGGCGGCGGCGGCGGGAGTCGATTATGCGACTCTTTGTTTGAAAATTATTACGTTTTCGCTTAATTTCAGTTAATGCGAAACAAGAAACGACGCCGGCTATTTCCCGAACGTTCCTTTGTGAACCGGCGACTGCGCCCGCGGGCGCGGCGGATCGAGCTGCATCAGCTCGATGTCAAACTGAACTCCAAGCGTGGCATGCGGGTGCGGCAGTCCCGTCGCCGGGCCTTGGTGATCAAAGTGTCGGCGATCCTGCTGACGCTTCTGACGGTGAGCGCGCTGGTGCGGTGGGCGTATCGGCAGGCGTTCTACGAGAACTCGGAGTTTCGGCTGAATCGCCTGATGGTGTCCACCGACGGGGTGTTGACCGAGGCGGAGGTGGCCGACGCCGCGCGGGTGGAATTGGGGATGAATCTGATGACTATCGATCTGAAGGCCGTGCGCGAGCGACTTGTCGACTTGCCGATGGTGATCGATGTCGAGGTGACGCGGGAGTTGCCGGATCTGATGCGGGTGCGCATCGAGGAGCGTGTGCCGCTGGCCTGGCTGTCCTGCCCGCCCCACGGCGTGCGTCCCCGGAGCACGGCGCGGGGATTTCTCATCGACGAGCACGGGGAGGTGTTCCGCTGTCAGAAGCTGCTGAAGCGTTTTCTGGACCTGCCGGTCATCGAGACCCACCAACTGCCGATGCCATCGGAGGGGGCGAAGATGAACTCTCCGATAGTGGCCGAGGCGATACGCCTGATACAGGAGAGCGACGCGATGTTCGGCGCGGACGGTCTGGCGGTGGCGGAGGTGAGAATCCGGAACGCCTATTCCCTGACCTGTTACTACAACACGCTCATGGAAGTGACTTTCGGACTGAAAGAGATCGACCGCGGCCTGCAGGATCTGAGGTGGATCGTTACCCACGCCCACTCGGCGGGGCAGCAGTTGGCGACGGTGAATGTGATGCCTTCGCGGAACATTCCGGTCACCTTCTATTCACCCCCGAGCCCGGATGAAAGCGTGGGGACGGGGGCGTTGCCCGAGTTGTTGAGGGATCTGCCGGCGGTGAATCCCGGAGTCGGCGGCAACGAGGCGCGGCTGCAGAAGCAGTTGCGCGCCATTCTCAACGGCGGCTGATGCGCGAAGCTCCGGACTTGCAACTTCGCCGACGCGGTGTTGACTGGTCGCCGGCATCCCCCCGCCGCCTTGCGAGTCCCCCTGTTGTGTCGGATGAATAGTCGATTAGACTGGTTATTCGCCGTGCCGGAGAGACTTCCTGCCCCGATTTTCTTCACCCCCTCGCTTCGTCATCACCCATCATGGCCCGGTCCACGATATATGTCGGCCTTGAAATAGGCACGTCGAAAGTCTGCGTCGTCGTCGGCGAAGTCCGCAGTGACGGCGCGATCAAGATCCTCGGTGTGGGGCAGCATCCCACCGCCGGGGTGAGGAAGGGTGAGATCGTGGATTTTGACGCCGCCCAGCAGTGTCTGCATGACGCGCTGGTGAAGGCGGAAGATCGCAGTGATGTGATGGTGAAGAACGTCTTTCTCGCCGTCACGGGATCGCACATCGAGAGCCTCAACAACCGCGGCACGATTCGCATCGCAGACGATCAGGCGGAAATCACCCCGGAGAATCTGGAGGAGGTCAAGGAGATCGCCCGCGATGTGTCGCTCCCGAAGGAGAACGCCTACATTCACAGCATCATTCAGCACTATTACGTGGATGGTCAGGAGAAGGTGCTGAATCCGGTGGGGATGCTGGGCCAGAAACTGGAGGCGGATTACCACATCATACATGGGGTCAAGACGCGGATACAGAATGCCATCCGCTGTGTGCGGGAAGTCCCCCTGGAGGTGGAGGACATCGTTTTCAGTCCCATCGCCGCGGCGCAGGTGGTGCTGAATCGGGAGGCGAAACAACAGGGCGCGCTGCTCATCGACATCGGTGGCGGCACGACCGAGTACGTCCTCTACATCGAGGGCGCGGTGGTGGCTTCGGGCTGCCTGGGCATCGGCGGTGATCATATCACCAACGATCTGTCCATCGTCTTCAAGCTTCCGATCGGTCGGGCCGAGAAACTGAAAGTGGATCGGGGAAGCGCCCAGGTCGCGGGCATCGATCCGGGGGCTCTCATCGACCTGGAGGCGGACAGCCACTTCAAGGGGTCGAAAATCCTCCAGCAGGAGCTCAACATGGTGATCAGTGCCCGGCTGCGGGAGATGTTTCAACTCTTGCGGGAACGCTTGCGTCCCGGGGGGCAACTGGACCGAGTGGGCAAGGGGATCTATCTGATCGGGGGCACCAGTTTGATGGGCGGGATCGAGGATCTGGCGGAGGAAATCTTCGAGTTGCCGGTGCAGCGCTCATCCTCGGCGTCGATGTCGGGGCCGGCCGCGATTTTCGAAAATCCCCAGTATGCGACCCCGGTGGGCTTGATCCGATACGCCCAGTTGCTGGACGAGCAGCGCCCGCAGGCCGGGGCGCTGACCAATATCGGGAAGAAATTCGGCCGAATTTTTGGCTTGGGAAGGTGAAGCGAAACCTTTGACTTCACTCCGAATGCATTCAAGATAACGTTTCTATGATCGAGTATAACCTCTCGGAACAGGCAGAGATCCCGCCCGGCGGTGACTTCTCCGTGCGGGTGATCGGGGTCGGTGGCGCGGGCGCCAACGTCCTGGATCGCATGGCACTGGAAGGCAGCGACGAAGCGGAATTGCTGACGCTCAACACGGATGTGCGGGCTCTCTCGAGTTCCGTCTCCAACAATAAGATCCAGTTGGGCAAGACCCTGCTCAAAGGCATGGGCGCCGGTGGCGATCCCGAGCTTGGCAAGCAGGGGGCCTTGGAGGCGGTCGACGAGATCCGGGGATCGCTCCGGGGATTCAAGATGGCTTTCGTCTGTGTGGGGCTCGGCGGCGGCACCGGTTCCGGCGCGGCTCCCGAAGTCTGCCGAATCGCCAAGGAAGAGGGCGTCTTTCTGGTCGTCTTCGCCACGCTGCCCTTTACTTTCGAGGGCAAACGCCGCATGGATCAGGCGGTCGAAGCGCTGGATCGCATCGGCAAGTATGCCAACGCGGTGGTCACCTTCGACAATGACCGCATGGGCGAACTGATTGTGCCGAAGGAAGGGGTGCAGCAGGCTTTCGCCGCCGCGGACAAGATCATCAGTCAGGCCATCCGGGCGACGATGAAGATCGTCAGCCATCCGGGCATCATCCGCATCGGGATGGACGAACTGTTGTCCGCCCTCGACAACAGCAATTCCCGTTGTCTTTTCGGATTCGGCGTCGCCAAAGGGGACAGCCGGGCGCACGAGGCCCTCGAGCAGGCGCTCAAGTCGCCGCTCCTCGACAAGGGGAAGATGCTCGAACAGGCTCGGAACGTGCTCGTGCATGTCGGGGGAGGCGATTCCATGACGCTATTCGAAATCGAGTTGGTGATGCAGGAACTCTCCAAGCACATCGACGACAGTCGCACCCAGATCCTTTTTGGTACCGGGACGGACAAGAAACTTGGTGGCAACCTCACCGTCACCATCATCAGCTCCCTGCAGGGACCCGGAGGGCAGCGGCGAGAGGCGCCGGCTGAAGGCCCGATTCCGAAACACGAACCTGAACCGCCCGCCCCTCGATTGGGCAGCCCTTTGACGGCTCCGATGTCGCCTCCACCGGCGCAACTACCGGAGCCTGAAAACAAAGTTGAGCCGGTGGCTGCCGCGGAAGTGATCGCTTCCGCGGAGAAACAAGAAGAAATTACAGAGGAGGCGGGCTTGCCTGAACCCGCCTCGCTCGAATCCGACGGGGAAATGACTCCCGAGGCGGAGATTGAGTCGGCTTGGTCGGCTCCCGAGTCTGTGGAAACCGCCGTCTCCCCCGAGACCGACGCTGTGGAGGAGGAGCCGACAATCGAGGTTCCCCCCCACGCCGAGGAGGAGCCGGAAGCGGCGACCGATCTGTCCGGCGGAAGTGATGAGGCGGCTCCGGGGATTGAAGTCCCCGAGCCCGAGCCAATTCCCGCCAGGGAGCCGGTCGAACTCCAGCCCATTCGCAAGACCGCCGTGGTGCCGCCGCAGACGATGCGCAAGCCGATCGTGGAGGTGGCTCCCGTCTCCCGCCCCAAATTGAATTTGGGTCCGTCGTCGTCGGCGCCTGATGACGACGAGGGTGAGGAAGGGGTGGATACGATCGGGAAAATGTTGCGCCAGGGGATGTCCCACAGTGAGGGCGCCGATTTTTCAGGCCTCGATGAGACGCAGCCGATGTCTGTGGCTTCCGCCAGCGAGGACGGCGATGTGATCGTCGCCAGAACGAATGACGCGCAGAAGATTTCCCTGTCTCGCCTGATGCCCGGCACCGCTCCGAGCGCGTCCGAAGTGAGTCATGGCACCCTGCCCACGGCGCCGATTCCAGGAGAAGGCGACACTGATGCCGCGGCGGATCTGGATGCCGCCGCCGCCCAGCATCAGCAGATGCTGCAACTGGAGCCGCTCAGCAAGGGGCGTTTTGCCAAGACCGAGCCCACCATTGTTGATGGCGAGGACATGGATGTGCCCACATTCCTCAGAAAGCGGCGCAAGTGAGTCGATGGCGCGGGATTTGAGCCGATCTCGGCTCGCCAGATCCCGCCCTTTGGTCTGGGGAAGGGACGTGAAGGCGTCCATCGGGCCACGGGGGTGAGCCGCTTGACTTACGGGAAGCGTCCGGCGACGATGGCGAGGTCATTTTGGGCGATTCGGTGCCCAATTGGTCAGAAACTATCGAAGTCACATCCCCACAAGCCATGTTTTTCGCCGCAAGATTTTTCACCTCACTGGTATTATTCGCGAGTTGCTCCGGAGTCCTGCGTGCCTCCGACTGGCCGCATTGGAGGGGGCCGACGTTTGACGGGGCCGCTCCGGATGGGCTGGCGTATCCGGCGAAGTTTTCCAAGGACAAGGGTGTCAAGTGGCGGGCCACCCTGCCGGGCACCGGCGCCTCGACTCCCATCGTCTCCGGAGACTCGGTTTTTGTCACGGCGGTGGACGAGGCCCAGGGTGGGATCGTGGCGGTGTGCCTGGATCGGGTCAGCGGTGAGGTGCGCTGGTCGAAGCTCCTTGGGGAGGGGATACGCAAGGATGATCGGAGCGATTACGCCGGGCCGTCCGCTGTCACTGACGGTGAGCGCGTGATATTTTTCACCGGGAACGGAGATCTGGCCGCATTCGGATTCGGAGGCGAGGAAATCTGGAAGCGCAATATTCAGAAGGACTACGGCCAGTTTGCCTTCGGATGGACCTTTTCTACCAGCCCCTTGCTTTACGGAGACCTGCTCCACATGCAGGTGCTGCAGCGTGATACCGCCGTCGATGGCAGGGGATTCACGGATCGAGAGAACGAGTCCTACCTGCTGGCGTTGGACCCGGCCACGGGAAAGGAAAAATGGCGGGTGGCGCGTCCAACCGGGGCGCAGATGGAGTCCCGCGAGGCTTTCACCTCGCCGGTGGTCGCGACCCACAATGGCGTCACCGAGTTGCTGGTTGTGGGAGGTGACTTCCTGACGGGGCATGATCCCGAGACAGGGAAGGAAAAATGGCGTTGGGGGACTTGGAACGCGGATCACAAAGAGAAGTTCTGGAGGCTGGTACCGTCGCCCGTTTATGGAGATGGGATCATTCTGGCCTGCGCGCCGAAGAAGGAGCCGGTTTATGGCATTCGTGCCGGAGGGCAGGGGGTGATGGGGGCCGATGGCATCGCCTGGACCAGCGCGGAGACCAAGGAGGTCAGCGCGGATGTGCCCACGCCTCTTTTCTATCGCGGTCGCTTCTACATTCTCAATGAAGGGCGCAAGGTGCTCAGTTGCGTCGAACCCAAAACGGGCAAGGTGATCTGGAGTGAAGCTCTGGATGCCAAAGTCAAACTCGAGGCATCGCCGACCGGCGCGGACGGAAAAATTTATCTCATGAGCCACCTCGGAGAGGTCTTCGTCGTCAAGGCTGGAGACGAATTCGAACTGCTCAACACCACCACGCTGGGTGAGAGCCAGAGCGTCAATATCCGGGCATCCATCGTCCCCGCGCACGGGAATCTTTTCATCCGAACGGATGATCAGGTTTATTGCATCGGCGAATGACGGAGCGGTCCCGGATCAGGCGCGCGGGTTCAATCGCCTAGGAGGGGACGTGGTTTGAGAGGAGGAAAGGGCTATCCGGCCCTTGGCTTTTTCGCAGACCGGTTCTGAAATCGTGGAAACACGGTGGATTTGGCTTGTCCCACCGCTAGGCCTGTGCTGAAGTCCACAAGCCTTGAGAAGGGAGGGGGTGCGCGGTACAGGAGGCTGTTGGCGCCCCTTCAATCATTCCGCGGGCTTTCCATTTTTTTGCGTCCTTTTCGCTCTTATGTCATCAAATCCATCGCCTGACTGTCCCGTTTCTCTCGTAACCGGGGGAGCGGGCTTTCTGGGCTCGCATCTGACGGATCGTCTCCTGGCGGAGGGGCATCGGGTGATCGCGCTCGACAATCTCATCACTGGTTCGATCGACAACATCGAACACTTGGCGGGAGAGGAGCGTTACGAATTCATCAAGCACGATGTCACCAAGTATCTCTTCATCCCGGGGCGGGTGGATTACATTTTTCATTTCGCTTCGCCCGCGAGTCCGATGGACTATCTCGAGCTACCCATCCAGACCTTGAAAGTGGGATCGCTCGGCACCCACAACGCGCTCGGTTTGGCCAAGGAAAAGGGGGCGACTTTTCTGTTGGCCTCCACCTCTGAGACCTACGGCGATCCCTTGGAGCATCCCCAGAAAGAGAGTTACTGGGGGAATGTGAACCCCATTGGTCCCCGTGGCGTGTACGACGAAGCCAAGCGATTCGCGGAGGCCATCACGATGGCCTATCATCGCGCACACGGGGTCGACACGAAGATTGTCAGGATTTTCAACACCTACGGGCCGCGCATGCGGCTGCGGGACGGGAGGGTGGTGCCCGCGTTCATCAGCCAGGCTCTGGAGGGGACTCCTCTGACCGTTTTTGGCGACGGTGGTCAGACCCGGAGTTTCTGTTTTGTGAGCGATCTCATCGACGGCATTTTCCGCCTCTCGCGACATGAAACCCACGAGCCGGTGAATATTGGGAATCCCGCGGAGATGACGGTCAAGGAATTCGCCGAAAAGACCCTGGAGATGATTGACACGCCGTCCCGGATTGAGTATCGCCCACTGCCGGAGGATGATCCGAAAGTCAGGCAGCCTGATATTGGTCGTGCGCGTGCATGGCTGGGGTGGGAGCCGAAAGTCGGTTTTGACGAGGGATTGGAGGCGACCATCGCCTACTTTCGAAAGGTGTTGGGAAAATGAATCGAAACTGAGAAAAACCGAGAGAGTCTGATCGATCAGAAGAAAATAAGGTTGCCAGACTGGCGCCACACAGGTTACAAGCATCGTTCCCGTATCCCCATTTCCATCATGAAAAAATCTTGGATCATTGCCATTGCCATCAGTCTTGGAACGGCCTTTGCCGCCCATGCCCAGCAGGTGCAGGTAGAAAAAGTGGATGTGAAAAGCATCAGCTTTGACACGCAGCCGACCCCCCAGTTCCAAGCCGGCAACGTGAAAAGCAAGAATGTCCCCAATCCGAAAGACTGGCTCGAGGTGGAGGTCGAGTTCGAGGTAGCCGCCGGCCAGCGCAATGCGGTCGTGCCCGAACTGCTCTTTCGTTATTATGTCGCCATCACGGCCGAGGATGGCTCCACCAAGGTGCTTACCGGAGATGTGACCCATGTGAATATGGTGGCTGGCGAGGAGTACTTCTCAGCGGTCTATGTGGCGCCGATGACCTTGGGAACAATCACGGGAGATTTCCGGCGATTCCAAAGCGGCTCCGTCAAAGCCGTGGCGGTGGAAGTATTCCACAACGGAGTTTCCAAGGGGGGGCAATCTCAGGGGGCCACCGGCCGCTGGTGGGAAACCTTGGCACCCCAAGCCGGAGTGCTGGGGCGGGAAAAGACCCCTTTCTCTTTGCTGTGGATCGATCGCTACGCGGATGTCAAAGCGACGAATTGATGACCAACGGAGTTTCGGACATCTGGTAAGCGGCCGATGATGCCGTGTCCGTGTGACTCAAGTCCACGTCTAGCTATCACTCAAACATCATGGCGGAAGAACGCATCACGACAATCAATCTGGGTTCCCAGCACGTGGCTGGGGCGGTGTTTTCAAAGACCCCGGGCGGCGGGCTCACTTTGACCCGATATGAGCGCTCCGACATTCTGGGGGATCCCGGCAGCGAGGCGCAGCAGGCGGGGTTCTTGAAAACGGCTCTCGTCGAGGTCGCGGGAGGCTTGAAGACGAAGGGATCTCCGGATCCGCAGGTGTTCATTTCCGGCCAGCCGGTCTTCATCCGTTTCGTCAAACTCCCGCCGCTGGACATTGACCAGGTGGATCAGATCGTGGAGTTCGAGGCACAGCAGCAGGTGCCCTTCCCGATCAACGAGGTGGTGTGGAACTACCAACTGATGGGTTCCCCGGATGACCTGGATGTCGAGGTGTTGCTCGCCGCGATCAAGGCCGACGAACTGGACGAGATCGATGGAGTCGTGAAGGCCGCCGGTGTCGATTCCAGTGGTTTTGGCGTGGCTCCGATGGCCTTGTTCAACGCCTTTCGTTTCAATTATCCCGATCTCGAAGGGACCACCCTGATCATCGACATCGGGGCACGCACCACGAACCTCATTTTTGTTGAAGGAGCCAAGATGTTCCTCCGCACCATCAAGATTGGCGGCATGGACATCACTCGCGCCATCGCCAAAGAGTTCAATGTCGATTTCCAAGATGCCGAGCAGCGCAAGATATCGGATGGCTTCGTCGCTTTGGGCGGACCCTACGCGGATCACGAGGATCCGGTGATCGCGGGCGTGTCAAAAGTGATTCGGAATTCGCTGACCCGACTTCATTCGGAGATCATGCGGACGACGAACTTTTACCGGAGTCAGCAAGGCGGCAGTGCCCCCCAACTGGCCTTGCTGAGCGGGGCGACGGTCAGTCTTCCGTTCATCCGGGAGTTTTTCGCGGAAAAACTCAACGTGCCCATCGATTACTTCAACGCGTTGAGAAATGTTACGGTATCCGGTTCGGTCGATGCCTCAGTCGTATCGACCCAGGCCCATCTGCTGGGCGAGTTGGTGGGGGCCGCCTTGGAGGCGAGTGGAGACGTGCCGGTGCGGTTGCAGTTGCTGCCTGAGTCGGCGAGAAAGATCGCCGAATTCCAGCGTCGCAAGCCGGCCTTGCTGGTGTCTCTGATCACGGTGGCGGCTTTGTTTGGCGCCATGGGATTTTGGTACAGCAAGGCGGCGGCACTGGCGGCCGCCAAGAGTGGCAGTCTCGACGAGACCGAGCGGGAGTTATCGACTCATTGGAATGAGATCGACACACTCAAGCAGCGATTGACGGCCATCGAGGAAAAGAAAGTGCCCTATGTCGATGCGGTGGTTGGGCGAGGATACTGGACCGATATCTTCAATAATCTCAGCCAAAAGATGGACACTGACCTCATGTGGATCACGGTGCTTGAGCCTGAGTCAAGCGGCCAGCCCGTCATGGAGTCGATCGAAAAAGCCGCCACCAGTGTGGCTCCTCCCGTGGGTGTCGAAGGCGAGGTCAAGATGATTGACTCCATCCGGATAAAAGGCCTGTTTCGAAAAAATCCGAGGGGGGCCGATATCGTGGTTGATTACCTGGCCAGTCTCAGAGATTTGAAATTCTTGGACTTGGAGAACCGATCCACCAACGAGTTGCTCATCAAGGCGGATCCCGCGACGCAATATTCCGGGGAATGGGAGATGATTCTGCCGCTCAGCACGCAGATCAAATTCACCAAGTGAGAATCAGCAATCGAGAATTTTTCAATGAAAGTTAACACCTGGTTGGCAGGATTCATCGTCACCGCCGTCATTTTGATTGGCGGTGCCGGGTTCTACTTTTTCCAAGGCATCAGCGCCTATGGCGAGAGCTTCTCGGGTTGGGACAACCTCTCCGGTAAGATCAGCACGCTGGAGAAAAAAGTGCCCTACCCGAGTGAGGAGAACGAGAATGCACTCCGGCAACTGGTCGATTCCTACGACGAAGAGGTGAAGGGGCTCTACGAGAGTCTTTCCCGCTACCAGAAACCCCTGGATACCAGCATTTCCGACACCGCTTTCACGACCCAGGTGCTGGCCAAGAAGGTGGACGAATTTCTCAGGCTGGCGGCTGAAAAGCAATTCGAGATCGACGCCAAGGAGGAGTTCTACATGGCGATGGAAGAATACCAGTCCGCGATTCCCAAGCCCGATGTGGTCCCATTGCTGAATTATCAATTGGAGGCTATCGATCATCTTCTGCAAGTCATGATCGATTCGGGGGTCGAGCGGTTGAATCTCGTGTCTCGCGACAAGTTGCCTCTTGAGTTGGCCGCCGCGGATGGCGACGCGCCCGCGATGAATGTGGTCGAAAAGTATCCGATCCGGCTCCGTTTTGTCGCCGATCATCCCTCTTTTCAGGAGTTCGTCAATCGTGTGGCCAACGACACGGATTATTTTTTCATCATCCGTGTGTTGCGAGTCGAGAATTCAAGTCCGACCGGGCCGCAGTTGGATTCCGGGGACGCCGGCCCCAGTTTCAAGGATGCTGCCGGTAATCCGCCCCCTCAGGAGCTGATCGATCAACTCCGTTCCACAGCGACCTCCAGCGAGGAGATGATCGCGCAGATGGGGGAGAAAGGTTACATGCTCCAGCGTGAAGATGCCCGCATTCTCTTCGGTCAGGAGAAGCTTGAGGTCTTCGCGGTGATCGACTTGGTGCAATTCCGCTCCCCGGATGAGGTGGCCGCCAGTGAAAAAGAGAGAGCGGACGCGGCGGCCTCAAAATCGAGTGGTGGAAGGAAAAAATGACCGATAGCCCGCGGCTGACGCAGGAAGAATAAGCTTAGAGCATTAGAATCCATGGACTGGCTTAACAAAAATTGGGATAAGGCGATTTTGATCGCGGTGGGGATTGCGGCCATCGCGTGTTCCGTGCTGTTTGTCTTGAAATCGCAATCCTACCCTCAAGCCTTTGAGATTGAGGCCGCGAAGACCAGCGACGAACTGCCGGTACCCGATAGTCCGCGCATCCAGGCCGCCAGGAACTATCTCGACAAGGAGGTGAAATGGGTCTTGCCGATCCGTGGCAAAGAGGCCCCGAAACAGTTGCCTCTGTTTGTTTCCATTCCCATCGTCGAGATAGGCGGGGATCTGATCGACATGAACGATCCCAACGCGAGGGCGGTGAGGCCTCCGGCGACCAATCAATGGCTTCTGGACAACCGGCTCGATTACCTCGACGCCAGCGTCATGCAACAGGACGTAGACGGTGACGAATACAGCAATGAGGAGGAATGGGAGGCCAAAACCGATCCCCGGGATCCCGCCAGTCACCCCCCCTACACGGACAAACTGTTTCTCCTGTCCCGGAAGCAGCAGAGCTACACCCTGCTCTTTCAGGCGATGCCGGATGACCAGCGCTTTCAGATAAGGCGCCTGCCCTCGTCCGCGTGGCCGGAGCCCATGCCTTTCATGCTCAGAGCCGGGGACACTTCTGACGACAACCAGTTCCGCGTGGAGTCCGTGGAGCGCAAGGAGGGGCGGAACAATCTCGGTATCACCGTGGATGCGTCCGAGCTGACCATCACCTACCTTCCCACGGGAGAGACCTTCAAACTGATCCGCGGGTTGGAGACGACCATTCCCACTTATTTTGGTGAATTTGAATTTGTGCTTGGCGGTGGATCCAAATTCTTCGTGAAAAAGGGCGATCCGTTCGTGCTCCCGGTCGACCCCGACACCAAGTATAAACTCGTTGACATTCAGGAGCAGGAGGCTGAAATCTCCTACGAGCCTGAGGCGGGGAAAGAAATCAAGCTCAAGATCACTCCAAAAAACTGAACATTGGGATGGACAGACCCCTGGCGTGAAGCTAAAACCTGTCCTTTATTGTCTTTTGTGCAAAAACGAGTCGCTACGATGAAAGCAGGAAACGAATTGATTCGAACGCTGGTGTTCGCGGCCGGGATGGGCATGGCCTTCCCGGTGGTGGATGTGAGGGCTGAGGCCGGGGCGGGGGGAGCAGCAGACGGGGGCGGCGTTCCTCAAGTTGCCAACCGTTATGTGACTCGCTTGCAAGAGCGTGTCAAAAAGGCCGATGAAGCGGCTCTGAGGGGATCCCAGTTGTTGGCTGATGGAGATTACGAAGGAGCCATCACCGAGTTTCGGGCCGCGATCGATCTGCTGCCGGATGCCCCCATCACGCGAGACCGCCGTGATGCCTATGTGAAGCAATATGCCAACGCCAGCGTGAAGCTTGCCCGCCAGCGGGCCGAGGAAGCCGAATATGAGCAGGCTCGGGCTTTGCTGGAGAACGTGTTGGCGCCGGACATTGATCCCGACAACTACGAGGCCAAGAAGCTTCTCGAGCAGCTCAATGATCCCGAGTATTACTCCCCGGCATTGACTCCCCAGCATCTGGAAAATGTCCGGATCGTTGAAAAGGCTCTCAAGACGGCGGAAGGCTATCGGGAGATCGGCGACTTCGACAAGGCCGAGGAAGAGTATTTCAAGGTTCTCAATGCTGACCGTTACAACAGCGCTGCCCGTCGCGGGATGGAGCAGGTGGATCGGGAGCGGATGGATTACTACGAGACGGCCCGCAATCAGACTCGGGGTGAGTTTATTCGTCGTGTCTCCGAGGCATGGGAACTCCCCGTCCCCGCCAGCGTGACCGCCGCCGGAATTGCCGACACCACCGTGGGTGATTCCACGACGGATCGGATCGCGGAGATCGAAAACAAGCTCAAAACCATCATCATTCCCTCGGTTGAGTTCGTCAGCACTCCATTGAGGGACGCCATCGATTTCCTCAGGAGTCGTGCCCAGGAGTTGGACCCCAATCCAGATCCGACTCAGCGCGGAGTGGACATTATTCTTGCCACCGGCGGTGGCGGGGGTGGGATTGGAGCCGCGCCTGCGGCTCCCGCTGGAGGTGGTGATCTTGGATTTGACGGCGCGGGGGCGGCTCCCGCTGCCCCGGCGGGCGGTGGCTTTGGCGGGGGTGGGGTCGAGCAGACTCCTATCACTCTCCAGCTGTCAAATGTTCCGCTCGTGGAAGCGCTCCGCTACACGTTGGCTCTCGCCAACCTGAAATACAAGGTGGAGACGAACGCGGTGGTCGTGGTGCCTCTCTCGACTCCTGATAAAGAGCTTTACACCAACATCTACGTCGTACCGCCGAATTTCCTGAGCGCCGATGGCGGCGGTGGCGGCGGTGGCGGCGGCGGTGGCCCTGTCGATCCCTTTGCTGCTCCAGATCCGGGTGGTGCTGCTGGTGGTGCTCCCGTGGTCCGAAAGAATGCCAAGGAGGTGCTTGAATCCTATGGAATCACGTTCGCTCCGGGTGCGTCTGCGACATTCAATCCCCAGACCTCACAACTGATTGTCCGCCAAACCCAGGACCAGATGGAATTGGTCGAGGCGGTGATCGAGTCCATCCGCGGCGGTGGTCAGAAGCAGATTTTCATCACCTCGAAGTTCGTGGAGATCGGTGAGGAAAAGGGCAAGGAACTTGGGTTTGACTGGTTGTTGGGTCCCTTCAACATCGGCTCCACCCCCAAAGTGTTTGGTGGCGGTGGGACACCGGGGAACGCCGGCGCTTTGGATAATTCCAACTATACGTTTGTCCAACCTGGGGCATCAGCTCCCATTGGGACAAATCCTTTGACTGCGGGTCTTCGGAGCGGGGCCAATGCGTTGAGTGGAGACAGCATCAATTCCTTGATTGCTGATGCGGCGGGAGCCTCTGAAATCGGTAATGCGGTTGCCCCTGCTGTATTTGGCATCGCGGGGGTGTTCACCGATCCCCAATTTCAGGTCATGATTCGTGCTCTCAATCAGCGAAAAGGAGTCGACCTGCTTTCTGCTCCCAGTGTTTTGGCCCGGAGTGGCCAGCGAGCTAAAGTTGAAGTGGTTCGGGAGTTCATCTATCCAACCGAGTATGATCCTCCGGAAATCCCGAACCAGATCGGCGGCGGTGATGACAGCACTGTATCCACTTTCCCTGTCACCCCCGCTACTCCGGCAGCGTTTGAAACCCGTAATACCGGGGTGACACTCGAAGTGGATCCGGTGATTGGTGGCGATGATTTTACTATTGATCTCAATTTGGCTCCTGAAGTTGTCGAATTTGAAGGGTTCATCAATTACGGGAGTCCGATCAACACCGTAGATTCGAATGGAAATCAGGTCGAACTCACCGCCAACCGCATCGAGATGCCGGTGTTCTCGACCCGGAAAGTGACCACTCAGGTGACGATTTGGGATGGGCAAACGGTGGCTCTCGGTGGGTTGATTCGGGAGGATGTTCAGGATGTGGAAGACAAGGTGCCCCTCCTTGGTGACATGCCCTTTCTGGGACGTCTTTTCAGGAACGACGTTGAACTTCACTTGAAGCGCAACTTGACGGTGTTTGTCACGGCAGAGTTGGTCGATCCATCGGGCCAGAGGTTCCGCCCGGTGAGCAACCCCTGAGGGGTTTTTCATTGAGGATTTTCAATCACTAAACTTTGAGGAAGGCGGTCGGGAGTAGCTCCTGGTCGCCTTCTTCGTGTTTTTGCATTGAAGATTCAAGGCTGAGTCGAATCCGGAAATAAACCACCCCTGCAATATGGTATTGATCGCGATCACCGGAGGCGTGGCGACAGGGAAGTCATCAGTCCTAGCCAAGCTGAAACAGATCTGGCGAAAAGGCGGGGCCTTTTTCTCAGCCGATGCGGTCGTTCATGAACTGTTGACAACCCCTGTCATTAAAACCAAGGTTGTGGAAGTTTTCGGGAATGGTGTGGTTGGTGCCAGCGGCGATATCGACCGCGACATCTTGCGGAGAATCGTTTTTCGAGATGATGATCTCCGGAAAAGGCTCGAAGGCATTCTTCATCCCGAGGTGCAGGCGCTGGCTGACCAAGTCCGTGTCTCCTCGGAAGAGGATCAAAAAGATTATCTCGTATTTGAAATCCCCCTCCTCTACGAGGTCGATTCATCGCTGGATCGACAGTTTGATGTGGTGGTTGGTTCTTCTGAGCCGATTCAGCGCCAGAGACTTGTTGAGAGACGGGGCATAGAACCCGAAATTGTTGAGAAAATTTTCCAGGCCCAAATGCCAATCGAACACAAAGTGGCCCGCGCCGATTTTGTGATTTGGAACGATGGGGCTGAATCTGAATTGAATGAACAGGTTAGGCTCCTGGCAAACGCATTGGAGCATCTTGTGGCCTGAACCCTGCCAGTCTTGATATGACCACTGATTCCAAGATCTCAGAAGACTCCCAGAGCATGGATGAGCAATCGCGGCCACAGCCGGGCGAGGCTGACAATACGGAGTGCGTTGATTCTCTGAATAAGGAGTTGCCCGAGGCGATGTCGGCCGATGATAACGACCCAAGCGACGATGAAAAGGCACCGTCATCATCGGGAGATAGTGACCGTGCGAGGCCACGAAGAAAAAGATCTGAGAGATCCCTTAATGAGGAGGGAACCAACAAGGAGCCAAATGGCGAGAGAACGCCAGGAGAGGAGCGGGAGGAATCCGCTCCGATCCAGGTTCCGGATTACATCGATCTCAATGAGTTCCAGACTCGTTCATTGGCCGACCTCCATCGATGTGCCCAAGAGATCGGACTCAGGGTGGCGGGAGTGCGTTCGAAACATCAACTGGTCTTCGAAATTCTATGTTTCTACGGCAAACGTGGAACCAGAATCGAGGCGGAAGGCTTCATTGATTTCAATGGCGAGAATTACGGCTTTCTGCGGTGGCCGGCACTGAGCTTTGCCTCCAACGTCGATGACGTCTACATAGCCGCCAACTTCATCCGTAATCTGGAACTCAAGGCGGGCAATCTGGTCCGTGCCTTGGTGCGGCCACCGCGGGAGCGGGAGAAGTTTCTATCTGTGGAGGAAGTAATCTCTGTGGAGGGCAGGGCGGCGGAGGAGTGGAGTTCACCCACTCCCTTCGATCAATTGACCCCGCTGTTCCCGAAGGAACGGCTGATTCTCGAACATCCCGAGGTGAAAGCTGTCTCGCCCAGAGTGGTGGACCTGATCGCGCCATTGGGCAAGGGCCAGCGTGGTCTGATCGTGGCCCCCCCGCGTGGAGGGAAGACAATCCTGCTGAAGAATATCGCGGTCTCGATTCAGAAAAATCATCCCGAAGTGGAACTGATCATTCTGCTGCTGGACGAGAGACCGGAGGAGGTGACGGATTTCAAGGAATCAGTCAGTTCACCGGTCTTCAGTTCCACCTTTGATGAGAACCCGAAGCGACACGTCCAAGTGTCGGATATGGTCGCCGAGCGCGCCAAACGGTTGGTCGAACAGGGGAAGGATGTGGTGATCCTTCTGGATTCCCTGACCCGATTGGCCCGAGGGCACAACTCCGCGATGCAGGGAGGAAAAGGCGGCGGACGTCTCGGTAGTGGCGGGATCGACACCAAGGCCCTTCAGCGACCTAGGAAATTCTTTGGCGCGGCGCGTAATGTCGAGGAAGGCGGGAGCCTCACCATCCTTGCCACATGTCTGATCGAAACGGAGAGCCGGATGGATGAAGTCATCTTTGAAGAATTCAAAGGCACGGGCAACATGGAGATCTATCTGGATCGCGAACTCGCCGAAAAGCGGGTCTTCCCGGCGATCCATGCGCCCAAGTCGGGGACACGGAAAGACGACCTGCTCTATCATCCCGACGAGTTCAAGCGCATCAGTTCGCTGCGGCGGCAGATGGCGCAATTGCCGGCGGGTGAGGCCATGGAGACTTTGGTGAAGAACATTCTTCTGACGAATTCCAATGCCGAACTGCTTTTGAGGGGACTGCGTTAAACGTCTTGCCAAAGGTAATCTGGTGTCGAGAATCCTTGGGAAGTTTTTCCGGCGCTTTATGCTGACAGATTCCGATAATCAGCCCCATGAGGCAGTGCCTCCTTCTATCGAGGAGTCTGTGATCGATACGGTTGACGCGTTGCGGGGTTTCATCGAGCGCGTCCGCGCGGGAGACCATCGGTGGTGCGCGGTCGATACCGAGGCCGACAGCATGCATTCCTATGAGACGAAACTGTGTCTGATTCAGTTCGTCAGTGGCGGGAGACTTGCGGTCATCGATCCCTTGGCCATCTCAAGTGTGGATTTGGAGCCTCTGCTGGACCTCCTTGATGAGGCGGAAGTCGTCTGGATGCACGGGGCTGACTACGACATGGCCATGTTCAGAAAGACTTTTGGCCGCATCCCCGAGACGGTGTGGGACACTCAGACCGCGGCGAGATTGATCGGCGTGGAGCAGTTCGGTCTGGCCAATCTGATCGAGTCGGAGTTCGGGGTGAAACTGTCCAAGCAGTCGCAGAAAGCCGATTGGGGAAAGCGGCCATTGCCGGAGAAGATGCTGGAATACGCGTTCAATGATGTCCGCTTCATGCTCCCATTGGCGGAGCGCTACATGCGCCGACTGCAGGAACTCGGGAGAACGGATTGGTTCATCGAGAGCTGTGCCAGCGCGCGCGAGATCGTGGTTTCTAGAGAAGATCGCCCGGCCGAAGATTGCTGGCGGGTGAATGGCTGGGGAAAATTGGAAAAACAGGGCTTGGCCTTTCTCAAGGCTCTCTGGTATTGGCGGGATGAAGAGTGCCGAAAGCTGGATCGTCCCGCCTTCAAGCTGATTTCAAACCAGGAACTGCTCTCGCTATCAGAGAGGCTCCAGGCGGGCGGTCGAGTCGATCCTCCCCATTACCTGAGACCGCCAATCGCCCGACGTCTCATCAAGGCGATCTCTGATGCCCGCGCTATCCCGGAATCGGAATGGCCGCGCAAGCTTCGTCGCGGCAACGGATTGAGACTTCAGATCGACGAGAACGAATTGCAGCGTTTGCGCGATCATCGCAACCGGGTGGCGAAAAGCCTCGGTATCGACGCCACGCTGATCTCGCCGCGGGCGGTTCTGGAAAAACTGGCCTCGACCAATGTCGAGGATACGGAAAAATCAGGCCTCTTGCTCAACTGGCAGCGCCAATTGATGAATCACGGCGCCGACGGAGCGTCCTTCACCTAGCTCACCCGTTCAGGTCGGGTATTTCCACGGTGCCCGGTATTCCCGCGTCAGTAGTTGTTGAGCCTCCGCATCGCCCGGGATGGTCTCTTTCTCGCCGTCCCAAGCGACGCTCCTTCCGAGTCTCCAGCTGAGCATGCCCAGCAGACTGAGATTTGTCGAAAGATGACCGATCTCGACATCCGCCACCGGGCGTCCGCCTTTCTCGATGGAATCGATGAAATCCGCCCATAGTGGTGGCACGTTGTGCCCATCCTTCTCGTGGTCGAACTTGGGATCCTCATGGATGGGTTCGCCGCCCTTGGCGGGGTAGAATGTCCAGCCATCCCGCCATCCCATGTGGAAGACGCCCTTCTCTCCGTAGAAATAGCAGCCCACTCCCGATTTCTCGGTGGCATTGCCGGCGAATCTCCGGTGCTCCCAGACACAAGTGAAATCCTCAAACTCGTAGGTCGCCACCTGGTGGTCGGGCGCGTCGGAAGTTTGTTCCTTGTCGTTGAGAATCGCCGCGCCCTTGATGGGACGCCCGCCCACGCAGTGGACGGATTTGGGATATTTCTCTTCCGACCACCACAGCACCTGATCCAGCCAGTGAATGCCCCAGTCGCCGAGCGTTCCGTTGGCAAAATCCAGGTAGTTGCGAAACCCTCCGGGATGAATCCTCCGCGTGTAGGGCCGCAGCGGCGCGGGACCACAGTAGAGATCCCAATCGAGTTCATCGGGAGGCTCCTCGTTGGGAGAGGGTTGTTCGGGGCCACCCGGGCTATGGGCAAAGCAGCGCAC
The DNA here is from genome assembly GCA_964439145.1 of uncultured Verrucomicrobiales bacterium. Classification (GTDB taxonomy): domain Bacteria; phylum Verrucomicrobiota; class Verrucomicrobiia; order Verrucomicrobiales; family DEV007; genus JAEUHH01. The sequence continues at coordinate 54,978 of CAYTNL010000009.1, read as the reverse complement.
CATCCCGATCTTTCCAGCACCACCCTCCTTGAGGAATTTCATCCCGCTCACATGATGCGGACCTATCCTTCGGTGGAGTCCCACCTGCACCACGCGATCAGCCGCGCGTGAGGCTGTCACCATCGCCCGACTTTCTCCAATGGTGTGGCCGGTCGGTTTTTCGACGAATACGTGGAGCCCCGCCTCGACACAGGCGATGGTCTGGAGCGCGTGCCAGTGATCGGGGGTGGAAATGATCGCCACGTCGAGTCGCTCCTTTTCCAGCATTTCGCGGTAGTCACGGTACTGCTTCGGCATGGTGCCGGTCAGTCCCTCCACTTCGTCCGCCGACACCTCCAGCCCGTCCGCGTCGACGTCGCAAAGCGCCACGCATTCGCAGCGTCCGTCCTCAAGGGCGACCCGCAGGATGTTCATGGCCCACCAGCCGCCCCCACCGATCACCGCCAGTCGGTGTTTTTTTCCCGACTTGTTGGACTGACCGAGAATGAGTGGCGCCGAACCCGCCCAGGCGGCGGTGAGTGCGGCGGATTTGAGGAAATGGCGGCGTGGTGCGTGCATGTGCGGATCTTTCCTGAAAGGTTCGTCGTGAGGCAAGGCGAATCATCGCAGATCCACCACCGCCACCCGGCCTTTCGAGTTGCGGCAGTAGAGGAGACCATTGGACAACACCGGAATGGTCCAGCATTTTGGGGAGATAACTTGTCGAGTGAGGGTGGGGTGGAATCCCTCCGGAGACGCGGGTCCTATCCGCAGTTCGCCGCCTTCGGTCAGCACGATCAGCTTGCCATCCGCGGCGGTCAGGGCTCCATGGCCGACGCTTTCATCGACCCAACCTACCTCGCCGGTTTTGTAATCGACACACCTCAGTCCGGTGCCGTCTTTGCCCTCGTCCCCGTGGATGGTGTAGAGGTGATCGCCGATGAGAAGACCGGGATTCATCTGATTTTGCAGTTCACGGCTGCGCCAGATCTCCACCGGATCCCCGGAGCCCGACCACTCGAGCAGGGCGGCACCTTTTCCATAACCGGTGGCGATGAGGAAGTGATTTCCATCGATCACCGGTTCCGTGGCGTTGACCCCGTAGCGCGTCTTGTGTTTGTAGAACCAGAGAGTCGCGCCGCTGGCGGGATTCACGCAAGTATAGCCATCCTTGTTGGAAAATATCGCCAGAGTCTGGTCGCCGCGGGTGAAAAGGTGTGGTGTCGAGTAGCCGGCCTCCACGCTGGCTTTGCTCTGCCAGACCGGCGTTCCATCCACTTGCTTCAGCGCCATGCCGGCTTCGCCCGCGTTCAGCAGCAGGAAATCTCCATGCGCGCGGGGGGCGCCAGTGAAGCCCCAATCCGGCATCTTACAGCCGAAATCATCGGTGAGATGCTTTTGCCACACGATCTTTCCACTATTCGCTTCCAGGCAGAACAATTGCCCGCGGCGTGCCAGGGAATAGACCCTGCCATCGACCACCGTGGGGGTGCCGGTGCTGCCTCCGGGGAAATAGAGATCGTCCAGAGGATGCGGATAGGAGTGTTTCCACAGCACCTCACCGTTGGTGGTATCGAGACACCACAGAGTATCGGTATCTTTCCCGTCGTGCCCAAGGGTATAGGCGCGGCCGTCGGCCACCACGATTGCCGAATGCCCCAAGCCCACTTCCGCTTCCCAGAGGATGGGGGTTTCCCCCGTCGATTTCCAAGTGGTTTCAGTGGATATTCCATTGTGGTCGGGGCCGCGCAGATTGGGCCAATCACCGGCCGACAGGGCGAGGGGGGCGAAAATCGACAACCAGCTCCCTGCGGAAGACAGGTTGACGGGAAAAGGACGGGAGATCACGCTCATGGCATGACTTTCCCCGATGCTCGCGCGCTTGCAACCGCCGCATTTCTGCTGCCGGGTATGGCGATGCCCTCCACCATGCGTGCCCAGGAGATTCAGGTCGATGAGTACGGCATCACCGAGTCCGGAGAAACGGTGCGTCGGCACACGCTCACCAATGCCGCCGGGATGCGGGTGGCTGTCATGTCCTGGGGGGCGACCCTGTTGGAGATCTCGACTCCAGATAGGGAGGGGCGCCTGGAAAACATCACGCTTCACCTCGCTGATTTCGCCGCATACGAGAGGGGCCACCCGTTGTTTGGATCGGTGGTGGGGCGCTACGCCAACCGCATCGACGAGGGTGGATTCGTCATTGACGGTGTCCGGCATGATCTCGCCACGGTCAACGCGAAGACGGGCGTCCATATCCATGGCGGAGCGGCGGGACTTGCCAAGCAGGTCTGGGAGAGCCGAGGCATCCGGGGAGACGATCACGTGGGGGTGGAACTGACTCACCGCAGTCCCGATGGCCACGAGGGCTATCCAGGACAGGTGGAGCTGACCGTGACCTATCGCCTGACCTCCGACAATCGATTGGAGATCGAATACCGGGCTCGCACCGACAGGCCAACCCACCTCAATCTGACCAACCACGCTTATTTCAACCTCGGGGGCGCGGGCTCGGGCGAGGTGAGAAATCATCTCCTCACCTTGAGATCGGACCGGTTCCTCGCTATCGACGAGCGAAAAATCCCCACCGGAGAGTTCCTCCCCGTCCAGGGCACGTCTTTCGATTTTCGAAAGCCGCGGCGGATCGGAGAGCGCCTCGATGAGGTCGAGGGAGGCGGTTACGATCACTGCTATGTCATCGAAAACACGGCGGGGCGGGAACGTGGCGAGCCGGTCTGGTTCGCCCGGTTGGAGGATCCCGAAAGCGGACGCGTCATGGAAGTGTCCACCACCCAGCCTGGGGTTCAGCTATACACCGGCAACTATTTGAAGTCCTCCCTCAGTTCTCCCGATGGTCGCCCCTACGGACCCCATCATGGGGTATGTCTCGAGACCCAGCATTTTCCCGATTCGCCGAACAAGCCGCACTTTCCCAGCACTCTGGTGCGCCCCGGTCGGGAGTATCGGGAGCTTACTGTATTCCGCTTCTCGGTCGAGTAGCGGCGCAGCGTTTTCCAACAGTCTCTCAGGGAGCGCCCGTTTCCGCGCCATTCCAGATCCAGCGCATTACTTGCAGGGTCTCTTCGGGAGTGAGGTGCTCTTTCCCCTCGGGAGGCATGGCGTAGTCGTCCGATTCGGGCAGAGTGATCAATTCCACGAGGTAGCTTTCCAGCGGTTTTCCGGGAAGGATCGGCTCCAACTCGCTCTCTCCGGCGGCGAACAATCCCTCCCGTGTGTCCATGCGGTAGTCGCCCTTCTGCTTCTCGGCCCCATGGCAGGAAAAGCATTTGGCCTCAAAGATGGGGCGAATGATCGCCTCATACTCGCCGGTCGAGGCCACCTCTCCCGTGGTCGGCGCGCTCACTGATGCTTCTCGCTCCTCCAGCCATTTCCGTGCCCATTCCGGAGCTCCTTCCACCAGATACTTCGATCCATGGGTGAGATTCCCGCCGCCGTGACCGGCGATCGTGAGCAGGACCACATCGACCAGCAGCAGGATGCGGTAGCTGGCCGCGAGTCCCTGGCGTGTGCGCTCGCCGGAAAAGGCGATTTGATGGATCAATGCCAGCACCATGGTCACCGCCGCCACCGCCACGCCGTAGCGCTCGTGGTGTTCCAGCATCGCCGCCTCATAACCGCCGCCCGAGGCGCGGAAAAATCCCAGCATGGTCACCACCACCGCGCTCAGACCACTGACCCAAAGGATCAGTGCCAGCGCGCGCCGCAATGGGACGCTGGGACGTAAAAACCAGTAGATCTCCAGGATTACCGCGATGGTCACGAATCCGATCGGCAGGTGCAGTGTCACCGTGTGAAAAGGCGCCAGAAACGCGCGCCAGTCGAAGGCCGCCACCTCTCCGTCTCCCGCCGCCTCGGCGCCGAGGGCGGTTGCCTCGGGCCAGAGGGAGACGATCAGGAGGACGAGAAACCATCCGAAGGAGGCTCGGAGTTGACGACAGTGCATGGTCGGGCGGGAAACGGTGGAATCTACGCAGGTATGCCTTGGCTTGCTGAACGTCAACGGGATCGGGCAGAAACCACAAGATCCGAAATCACATCCACAAATGCCGCGTGACGATTCGCCTCGGAGCGGGGAAAGTCGGCATGATGCGCCCCACCGGACCGTGTCTAGCGTAGTCTCTGACAGTGCGACATATCCATCCATCGGTAGAAAAACCTCCGGCGCTCAGCGTTTCGGAAATCACCAAATCCTACGGGGATCGCCGGGTCCTCGATCAGGTCAGCATCGCCGTGGAGGCGGGGGAAAGAGTGGCCCTCATGGGACCGTCGGGATCGGGCAAAAGCACCCTGCTCAATTGCGTCGGCGGCATTGACCGTCCCGACACCGGAGAGATCCGGATCGGCGGTGAGCGGATCGATCTTCTCGACGGCGATTCTCTGGCCCGCTTGCGGCGGCGCGTGGTCACCACGGTGTTTCAGTTTTTTCATCTGCTCCCGACGTTGAGCGCCCGGGAGAATGTGACATTCCCGCTCAGACTCCTCGGAGTGCCGGAGCGTGAATGCCGTGATCGGGTCGATGCCCTGCTTTCGGCGGTGCGGATCGATCACCGGGCCGATGCGTATCCCGATGAGCTGAGCGGCGGAGAGATGCAGCGGGTGGCCATTGCCCGCGCGCTGGCTCCGGAGCCTGCGCTCATCCTGGCGGACGAGCCCACCGGCAATCTGGATTCCGCCACCGGGGAGACCATTCTGGATTTACTCGAGTCCCTGGGTGAGGTTCATGGTCATGCGCTGCTGCTCGTGACCCATAGCGAGCGGGCCACACGGATCTGCCATCGTGTACTGCGACTGCGTGACGGACGGTTGACGGGATCCGGAGGGGAGCTGTCATGAGCGGGGATCGCGAGGCTCGTGGGTTGGGGGTGCTCCTGTTCATGGGATTCACCTGGCGTCACTGGCGGCGCGAATGGCGCTCCACATTGCTCCTCGTCGCCATACTGGCCCTCGGGGTCGCGGTGTTCCTTTCCATCCGACTGGCCAATCGCGCGGCGGTCAGCGGCTTTGCGATCTTCACGGAATCCATCACCGGTGAGAGCGATTTCGCCGTCAGGCCCAAAGCCGGGGGCCATTTGCCGGAGACGATCCTGAGCGAACTGCGCAAAAGTCTCGATCCTCTCCCGGTCGCCATCTTTCCCCTGATCGAGGCCCAGGTAGCCGACGATGCGGAAGGCGCCTTTCAGCTTGTCGGGGTGGATCTGGTGGGCCTGCGAAACGCGCTCGCCCTCGGGAAGGGAGGGGCGCCCCCGTCCATGGACGACACCGATTTCGAACTCGGCAGCGAGGAGCTGATCTTCGTCGCCGCGAGTTGGGCGAATCAGAACGGACTGGCACCCGGGGACGGGTTGCGGCTGATGATACACGACAGGCTCGTGTCTCCGCGGATAGCAGGAATGCTGGAGGACGATCCCGCGCGACCGGCGGTGCCGAAGAATCTCGCGCTCATGGATCTGCCCGGTGCCCAGCGGCTGTTGGGCATGACCGGAAAGATCAGCCGGGCAGAGTTGGTGATACCTCCCGGAGAGGGGCGCCCGGCCGTCAGGCGGGAAGTCGCCAGACGACTGGGTGACCATGAGGGAAAGCTCGGATGGGTGCTGGAAACCCGGGAGGATCGGCGGGCGTCGACTGCCAAGATGACGCATGCTTTCAGGCTCAACCTCACCGTGCTCTCCACCCTCGCCCTGCTGGTGGGCGCCTATCTCATCCTGCAAGCGCTCGAGGCGGCCGTGGTAAGGCGAAGATCCGAGATCGCCGTGCTGCGATCTCTGGGGGTGGCGCCGCGGTCCATCCGTCGACAATGGATGGCGGAGTCACTGGCGCTCGGCGTCGTGGGAGGGGCGTTGGGGGTGTTTCTGGGATGGGCCGCCGCGCAACTGAGCGTGGGAGCGATCGCACGAACGGTGAACAGTCTCTATCACGCCACCACCACCGAATCCGCGTCGCTGCATCCGGGCGAGGCCCTGGTCGCTTTCGCCTTTGGTGTTGGAGCCAGCATTCTGGCCGGATGGTTGCCCGCCCGCGACGCGGCGGAGACTCCGCCGGCGCAGGTCCTGCGTTCCGGGTCGCGATCCGAGGGACCGGGCTGGTTGCGTCGTCCTTTCATTGGCGTCGGGTTGACGCTCGCGTCGGCGTTGTTCGCGGTGGCTCCGCCTCTCTCACTGGCGGGTGGTGAACGCATCCCCCTGGGTGGCTACCTGGCGGCGGCTACCGCGCTTTTCGGTATCTCCATTCTCGTCGGCGCCGTCTTTCGCCCGATGGGGCGCGTCGGCGGGGCGCTGTTCCGCCGCTCGCCCACTGCCCGCTACGCGTCCTCCCAGTGGCGTCGCCCGACCGGGCGTCATCGGCTCGCCGCCGCGGGACTGGTCACCGCGCTCGGCATGGCGGCCGGCATGGGAATACTGGTTCACAGCTTTGAGGGCACGCTTACGGGCTGGATAGGTCGGCTGCTGCGGGCCGATCTCTATGTGGCCGCGGCCGGTTCGGATCGCGCGGGCACTGACGGCCGCATCGGCGAAGCCGTGTGGCGGGACCTGGCCGGGGACGACTCTGTGGCGGGAGTCGATACCATTCAGCGATACCCGATCGACTTTCGTGAAAGCCGGGCGCACCTCGCTGGGGCGGAGTATTATCGTCAGGATAACGGCGCGCCGCAGCTCACCTGGCTGCGGGCTCCTGACGATCCGGATCCTGGAAGCTTGGAAACAATGATCGAGGGAGGCGTGGTGCCCACTTGGGTCAACGAGGCTTTCAGTCGCCGTTTCGGGATAGATCGGGGAGCGATCATCGAGGTGCCGACTCCGATGGGTGCGAGAATGCTGCGGGTCGATGGAGTTTACACCGACTACAGCGACGAGGCGGGCACGGCTTTGGTGGCGCGCCGCTTCACGGAGACATGGTTCGATGACGCGTCGGTCTCCACCGTGGCCGTGTTTCTGAATGAGGGGGTTGATGCCGCCGCGATCCGATCCCGATGGAGCGAGAAATACCCAGCCCTGCTGATCCGGGAGAACGCCCGGCTTCGGGCCGAGGCGTTGCGCGTGTTTCACCAGACATTCGCCGTGACTCACGCCTTGGAGGCCATCGGTATCGCCGTGGCGGTGGCGGGGCTTGGCATGGCGTTGGCGAGTCTCCTGGTCGAGAGACGGGACGAACTCAACACGCTGAAATCCATCGGTTTCACCCGCGGCCAGATCGCGTCAGCATCGGCGGTGGAGGGTGCGGGGCTGGCGATGGCTGGGCTGGTGGGCGGCTACGCGCTGGCGCTCATCCTGGGAGCGCTCTTGATTTACGTCATCAATCGCCAGAGCTTCGGCTGGACCCTGGATTTTCGCGTTCCCTGGGGACTGCTGGCGGGGCTGGCCCTGCTCACCCTCCTCACCAGCGGGACCGTCGCCGGGGTGGTCGGACACCGTGGGGCGAGATTGCGGAGTGATCCCCGAGAATGAAACCGTCCTCCACCATACCCTCTTTGGTCCGCGACCTGACCCTCTTGGGTGCGCTTATTTTGGTGTCACCGGTTGCCGAGGCACAGGATCCGCGTCACACGGCGGAGGGCTTTCGGATACCGGAGGCGAATCCCGCCCTGAGTTTTCCCGCCGACCATGGCAGCCATCCCGATTTCCGGATCGAGTGGTGGTATCTGACCGGGCATCTGTTCGAGGAGGGAAAATCGCGCCGCTTCGGGGTGCAGGCGACTTTCTTCCGTCTGGCCGGGAGCCCGGGAGCGGGGGATGCGGGCGAGTCGTTTGGGGAGGACCCGATTTTTCTCGCCCACATGGCGCTGACCGACACGCGATCAGGGAGATTTCTTCACGAGGAGCGGCTCAACCGCTCGGGTTGGGATGCGTGGGCGAGCGTGGGGGATCTCGATCTGCGCAACGGCAACTGGACGCTGCGCCGTGAGTCGGGACTGGGGCCGGGAGAACGGCTGGTCGATTCCGCGGAGGGCGTGATGCGTCTCCGCGGCAGTGTGCTCAGCGAGGCGCGCTTCGATCTGTCCCTGCGGCCGCTGAAAGCCCCGGTGTTGTTCGGTGAGAATGGCGTTTCAAAGAAGGGCGAGGAAGCCTCGGCCGCGAGTCTCTATCTCACCTTTCCCCGATTGCGGGCCGAGGGCGAACTGGTCCTCGGGAACGAGACGCTGCGGGTGGGCGGGGAGTTGTGGATGGATCATGAGGTTTCTAGCTCCCAACTCGGTCGCGACCAGGTGGGGTGGGACTGGTTGAGTGTCCAGTTCTTCGATGGCAGGGAGCTGATGGCTTATGTCTTGAGAAAGGATGACGGGTCGGCGGATCGGTTTTCCTCGCTGCATTGGATCGACGAATCGGGCGAGGTGACGAGCCGGGGTGTCGACGAGTTCGAGTGGCGGGCGGCGGGGGAGTGGCGGAGCGGGGAGACCGGCGACGTCTACCCCATCGGTCCGCTGGTGACCGCGACCGATCCCCTGACAGGCGAGCGTCGGCGTTTCCGGGTGGTGCCGGTGATGGAGGCGCAGGAGTTGACTGGCGGGCTCGGGGGCGTCTCCTACTGGGAGGGGGCATGCGATGTGGTGGATGAGAGCGATGGGGGGATCGTGGGGCGCGCCTATCTGGAGCTGACCGGCTATGCGGCGGGGGATGATCTCGGGCGCCGTCTGCGCGGCGAGTGATGCGGGGAAAATGCGGGCTGGGATTTCACGGCGGGGTGTGCGAGAGATGCCCGCTGCCATGAACATCGTCGAATACAACCGCAACGCGTGGAATCTCCAGTCTCTGGAGGGTTGCCGATGGAGCACGCCTTTTGACGACTCCGTGATCGAGCGAGCCAAGGTCGGCGACTGGTCGCTCATCCTGACCCCAAACCGGCCCGTGCCCGAGGATTGGTATCCGTCCTATCCCCGTCTGGATGGGATGGACGCGCTGGCGTTGGCCTCGGGCGGCGGGCAACAAGCTCCGGTGATGGCGGCGGCGGGGGCGAGGGTGACCTCTTTCGACGCGTCTGATGTGCAGTTGGAAAAGGACGCGGAGATATGCGCGCGGCACGGGCTGGAGATCTCGATCGAATTGGGGGACATGGCCGATCTGAGCCGATTTGGGGACGCGTCCTTCGATTTCATTTTTCACCCCGTCTCCAATGTTTTCGCCGCCGAGGTGCGACCGGTGTGGCGGGAATGCGCGCGGGTGTTGCGACCGGGCGGGCGCCTGCTGGCGGGTTTCATGAATCCGTGCTTTTTCCTGTTCGATCACCGGATCGCCGAGGAGACGGGGGAGTTGCGGGTGGCGCATCCGTTACCCTACTCGGATCTGGAATCGATGGACGAAGAGGCTCTGTCGGAACAGATGGAGGCGCAGTTGAGCCTGGAGTTCAGTCACAGTCTCGAGGACCAGATCGGTGGCCAGGCGGACGCGGGTCTGGCGGTGACCGGTCTCTACGAGGACGGCTGGGACGACGCGTCGAGCGCGCTGCACAAGTGGATGCCGCTGTTCATCGCCACCCGGTCGGTGAGGCTGCCCTGAGAGGCCGACTCAGGCGAATTGGGTGTCGAAGGCCATGAGACTCTCCCTGACCGTGTCGATGGGGAGATCGAGTCGTCGCCGGTTTTCGAAATAGGAAACCGAGCCGTAGCCGGCGACCTCCAGCGCGCCGAGGGCGGCGAGGAAAAGATCGCCCACCCGGTGCGGCACGTGGGAATCCGAGCCGATGACGACGGGGATGTCCCGCTCGGCCATGAGAGCGAGCATTTCCGGACCGGGATTCATTTCGGGTTTCGCTTTGTAGAGGCCGGAGGTGTTCAGCTCCATGGCCACGCCGGTGCGCGCGATGCGGTCGAGCGCCTCGATGATGACCGGTCGCATCTCGGCGAAATCCCAATCGTCGGGGGCGGCATTTTTCACCAGGTCGGGATGGGACAGGCAGTCGAACAGCCCGCTCTCGGCGGATTCCGCGAGGTGCCAGAAGTACTGTCGCCGAAACCCGTGGACATCGCCCGTCCAGAAAGCGTCAAGATACTCCGGGATGTGCCAATGCACGGAGCCGAGAATGTAGTGGAAATCGGCCCGGCGATGCAGTGCCGAGAGCCACTCCTCCATACCGGGGAAATAGTCGCTCTCGAGTCCCAGCCGCACTTCGAAGTCCTCCGGAGCCTGGGCGGCGCCCTCCGCGACGAGTCCGACATAGTCGTCGAACTCCGCGGGATCCATGCGGACGCGATGGGAAAAGCCGTCCGGCATGGGGCTGTGGCAGGTCATGATGATGCCGCGCAGCCCGGCGTTCCATCCCTGGGCGGCGTACTCGGCGGGATGGCCCTCGGCGTGTTTGCAGAGGGGAGTATGCATGTGGCTGTCAAAAAACAGGCGGCGGACGGAGGGATGGTCTGGCATGTGACTGAGGGATCGGGAGCATGCCCCAGAATCGCGCGCATTTCCAACGAAGCTTGAGATTCCGGGCGACACACGGGTGAACGATTCCGGATGCCAGCGGCTTGCGGCCTGTGGTAGGATCGCCGCTCACGCCGGGGAAATGGCGTGCCATCCATCCCATGAAGAACACCCTCGACGACTTGCGCCAACGGCTGACCCGGCACGTGGTCGGCGCCGAAGACGCGGCTTTCTGCCTGCTCACCGCCCTGCTGGCGGGTGGGCATGTGCTGATCCAGGGAGCCCCGGGTATAGGAAAGACCTCGCTGGCACACGGTCTGGCCAGGCTCATCGACGGCACTTTCCGCCGGGTCCAGTTCACCCCGGATCTGTTGCCCTCCGATCTGCTGGGGCATTCGATCTATCACCAGGCGACGGGCGAGTTCGCCTTTGTCGAGGGGCCGGTATTCAGTCACCTGATGCTGGCGGATGAAATCAACCGCACCAGCCCGCGCATCCAGAGCGCCCTGCTGGAGTGCATGAACGAGGCGCAGGTTTCCATCGACGGTGTGACGCGCAAACTGTCATCCCCCTTTCTCGTTATTGCTACCCAGAATAATCGTTATGCCGCCGGCACTTTTCCGCTGCCGGAGCCGCAGTTGGATCGGTTTCTCCTCTCTGTCGAGATGAGCCTGCCGGATGTGGAGAGGCAGACGGAGATTCTGCGATTGCACGCGGACACCGGCGGGGTGAACGGTTCGACTCTCGAGCCGCTGGTGTCGGTGGAGACGGTGTCGGAATGGCAGAAAAAAACACGCGATGTCAAAGTGGCGGACGCGGTGTGCCGCTACATCGTGGACCTCTGCGAGGCGGCGCGCCAGCATCCGGCGCTGGGGGATGGAGTCAGCGCGCGGGGATCCATCGCCCTGATGCGCGCGGCGCAAGCGGCGGCGCTACTCGACGGCAACGCGGCGGTTTACCCGGATGATGTGAAACGGGTCGCCATTCCCGTGCTCGCCCATCGCCTGGTGCCGGCGGGCGACGAGTATGGCGGCGAACTCCCGCGCCGGGGACGGGTGGTCGCGGTGTTGGGGGAGATTCTGCGATCCACACCGGTGCCGTGAGCGGGAGCGATGTCAGTGGTGATGCGGAGTTGGAGACGGAGAGCCCGGTGCTGACTGTCGCCGGAACGCTGACGATCTGGGCCGGGACACTGCTGCTGGTGGCGGGCTTTTGGCGCTACGACGGAGCCTTGATCTGGCTGGGGGGCTGGCTATGGCTGGCCGTGGCGGTGGCGCGCTGGTGGGCGCCCCGCAATCTGCGGGGGTTGCGGGTGCGAAGGAGACGTCCGGCGCGGGTGTTTGCCGGTGAGGTTTTTTCGGTCACACTGACGGTGGAGATTGCGGGAGCGGGCGGGTGGTGGAGATTCCGGCGCGCGGGGCGGGGGACTGTGGTGACGGATGGGATGCTGGGGAAAAACACCGAGGGGATGTGGCTGGCGAACGGTGTGGGTGCCGGCGAGCAAGCCTCGGCGACACTGTCCGCCAAGCTGCATCGGCGCGGACGGGAGGATCGGCGGAATTTCGAGGCGCGCTCCAGTTTTCCCCTGGGTTTGTTCGAAGTGAAGACCCGGGGATTGCTGGTGGACGAGACGTTCGCCATGGACGGGGGATTGATCGTCTATCCCCGCCCCTATCTGCCTGAAAAAGTAAGACGCGATCTGGCCATGTTCCGATTTGATCTCGGCGGACTCCATGGCATCGAGTCCGAGCCGGGTGAGGAATTGCGCGGCATACGGGAGTATCGGAGCGGCGATCCCGTGAAGGCGGTGCATTGGCCCGCCACGGCGAGGGCGGGTCGCCCCATGGTGAGGGAGTGGGAACCGCCGGCCCCGCGACCGGCGCGCTACGGGCTCCTCCTTCACACCTGGGAGAGTGGAGGACGTCTGCTGCGCCCTGATCGCTGGGAGCTGGCCCTGCGCCTGGCCGCGGGCGTGGTGGCGCATTGTCGGGAGGCGGGTATCTCGCTTAGCATGCTGGAGGAGATCGGAAGCGCGGCCGGGGAAAAATCGCTGGAGATGCCGGAGCGGGTCGCTTTTTCCGCGGGCTTCACCCGTCTGGCGCTGGCGCGACGGGGGCGTCCGCGCGACCCCGCGTGTCTGCGGCTGGCCTTGGAAAAACTGGAGCATGGCTGTGATCGCATCTTTGTCATCAGCGATGTGCCTTTGGAGTATTGGCGGGAGGTGGTCGAGGAGAACGCGGGGCGGAAGTCGGTACTCTGCCTCGACTCCGAACGCGTGGCGCCCATCCGTCAGAGAAAGATAAGGCGCGCCCATTGAAACGGAAATGATGCATCGAGTCTCCGCCATCATCTTGCTGACGGCCATCCTCGCGATGGAGGCCTTCGTCGCGCGGGCGATTTCCGGCAGCGGTCTGCATCAGGCGTTGCTGCTCGTGGCGATGACGGGTGCCGTGACCCTCCGATGGGCGGGAGGCGCGGTGGCTCGTTGGGGTGCGCTCCTGTTGGCTGTGGGGATGGCCTGGGGCGGCTGGTGGTTGGCGCGGAGCGGGGTGGTGCCGGTGACCTTGTCGGAGCCCCCCTTGGCTTTTTCTATCGCCATGGCCCTGCATCTCTGGGTGTGGACCCGTCTATTCACGGCGGCGATTCGGAGCGATGCCCCGGGAGCGGGGGCGATGGGAATCCTGTGCGTGATCGCCTCCGGGATGGTGATCTGGTGCTTGGAGCAGGTGGAAATCTACGGTAGATCTGTTTTCCAGCCGCGAGCCTTGGCTGTGGCGGGATGGGTGGGTTCCGTATTCCTTTTCTCACTCTGGCACACGGTGGTCGGGAGACGCGGTGTGGCGGAAGGGGTGACGGTGGTGACCGGAAAAACGTCGTCGCGAATCTCCAGGCTGCCATCGTTGATCAGTGTGATCGCGGTGGTGCTGTTTGCGGCATGGACCCTTACGTGGACGGAACGCGCGGCTCTGGCGGCGTACGGATGGTGGGGGCGTGAGGGGGACGCGACAGATCTGGGCGCCTTCGGTCAGGATCGTCCCCAGATCGCCGAGGGCACCGCCGCTCCGGACGGGGCCATGCGTCAGTTGCCCCGGCGCGCGGACCTGAGTCTGGACAATACCCTGCGGTTTCACTTGTGGTTCGACGAAGAGGCCGGTTTCCAGAAAGCGCTGCACACGGCGCTCTATCTGCGCACCTCCACCATGGGCTTGTTCAGCGCGGATGGAGGCATGGGGCCGGTCCGGCTCGGGGCGTGGATCTATGATTCCGATGATGGCCGGGAGGATGGTAACACGGCCCTGGGCGCGCTCCCGGATGATCGCGATCCGTTGACGGCTTGGGCGCTCATCGGCAGGGGGGAGAGCAATGGATTGCCGCTTTGGCCGATCACGGGAGGAGTCGGGTTATCTGGGGTCTACGCTTTCGCGGATGATTGGTATCAACTGGCGCTGGACACCCATCAGGATCGGGTCCGGTATCATACCATCGGCACCCAGACGCATTGGAGTGATCTAGCCGGGAATGTCGGGGATCTTCAGAAAGGCGAGGCCTTGAGCGAATACCTGCAACTTCCCGCCTCGGCCCTGACCCGGCGGATACTCGCCACAGCTCGGGAGGCGGCTCCGTCGGAGTGGGCGTTGAAAGACCGGATTGAGGGGATTCGCGGGTACCTGGCGAAATCTTGCGCTTACAGTCTCAGTTATGAAAATCCCGACGACCTGGATCCGATCGAGAATTTCCTCTTCCAGGAGCGGCGCGGGCATTGCGAACTCTATGCCGCCGGCACGGTCATGCTGCTCCGCGCCATCGGGGTGCCCGCGCGCGTCGCGCTCGGATTCAGCGGCGGCGAGGCCGAGCCGTCGCGGCGGCTGATCGCGTTTCGGCAGAGCGATTTTCACGCCTGGGCGGAGATCTTTCTGGCGGATCATGGTTGGGTGATCTTCGACACCACTCCCGACGGGCCGGGCGCGGCGAGACCTCCGGACTTGAGCGATTCCCCGCGGCTGTTTCCCTCGGTGGATCCAGGTCTCTACGAAGATCTTGGAGGCGAACGCCTCATGGGCAAAGTGAGCATTCCACTCTGGTACCGGGCTTTCGCGTCGGTCACCGGATGGGTGTCGCGCTGGTTCGGGGTATTCTGTGTGGCGGGGGCGCTGGTGGCTTTCGCTTATTACTTGCTGGGACGGCGAAGATCCCGAAATAGTCGTGAAGAAATCTGGAACGGGCCGCGCCCGGACCACCACACGTGGGGGGCGGAGACGGAGGACGGTCTCCGGGAGTTGATGGATGCCTACCTCGCTGCCTGTGCCTCACGCGGTTGGGTCAAAGGAGCGGGCCAGACATTGCGCGAGTTTCTCGCCGATCTGAAACGCGTGGGCGTGTGTGGCGGGGAATGCGACGACCTGGTCGCTTACTGCTATCGGATCCGCTATGCGCGGGAAGCGCGCGATCCGCGCTTGGAGGCGGGCTTCCTGAAAATCATCGAGTCCATGGCGGAGGCGGATTCACCCCCCACCAGGGCGGATGATGATTACCCTTGAGGACACGAGCCCGCGAGTTGTCATCATGAAAATTGCGTCAAAATGACGCGATAAGTTGTCGCACCATGCTGATATATTGAGACATATTGGCTCAATCTGAAATCCGGTCGGTTGGTTTGACGTTTCATAAGTCAAACAACATCAATCGAATAATGCATTATCATGTCTCTTGGCATGACGCATGCATCTCTCATTCACGACCGCTGAACAGTTCGTGAGGCGGCATCCACCACAATAGATAAGAGACCATCATTCAACCCCCAGACAGAAAGGAAACTGACACCATGAAACTTGTGCGATATCAGCATCCGCTTGCCGAATCCTTCAGCGATTTTGATCGTTGGTTCCGGCATCCTTCCGAGAGCTTCGGTCGGCTTTTTGAATTGGCGGACCGGATTTCCTCGAATGCCGGTCTGCCCGCCTTGGGCGCCGATCTCTACGAAGATGACGATCATTACCATGTCCGCCTCGAATTGCCCGGCGTGAAAAAGGAGGATCTCAAAGTCGAACTCCACGACCACCTTCTCAGTGTCGTCTATGACCGTTCCGCCAAGCAGGCGGGTGATAGCGCGGTCGACGCCTCCGCCGTGAAGCGTGTGGTCACCGTGCCGGACGGCATCGATGGCGAGAAAGTGTCCGCCAAACTCGAGGATGGCATTCTCACCGTCAGCCTGCCGAAGTCGGTTGATCGCAAGCCTCGAGAAATCCACGTCGACTGACGCGATTCACCAAACCGGACATTCCCCATTCCAAACTCCAACCTTTCTCTTATCATGACCCACACCGACACTGTCAAAGAATCGCCGACCGCCAAAGAGTGCGTGTCCAACCCCCGGCCCGAGCTCCGCGAGCGTGAAGTCGAGCCGCGCTACACCACGCGCCGAATCGATGAGCACACCTGGGAGCTGGGCGTGGCCCTGCCGGGAGTGAAACGCGATGATGTCAGCATCTCCCTCGAGGACAACGCACTGGAGATACACGCCAGGCGTTCTCACGGGGTGCCCGAACACTGGCGTCCCGTGCAACTGGAGCGGGCGACGCCGACCGCCTATCGTCTGGAGCTGAGTCTCGGTATCGATGTCGATCCCGAGCGCATCTCCGCGAAACTCGAGGACGGCATCCTGACCCTGCGGCTGCCCGTGTCCGAGTCCGCCAAGCCCCGTCGCATCGCCGTGCAGTGAGCGCTTGAATATCCGACCGTCCGGGCGCGTCTCACGCCATGACAGATTGCTGGGAAGCACCGGTCATCCGTGGTCCAGGCTGGATCCGGGTGGCCGGTGCGCAGCGTCTGGCCGGGTGGAAATTGGGCCCCACTTTGTAATCGCCTACTTTCATCCCGGAACGTTGCTGACACGTAAATACCAAAGAGACGGCGCGATCGCGCCGCTCCTCACCATCCTCCCCAAACCACACCAACCACTCCGACCATGTTCTGGATTCTACTCATCGGCTCCCTTGCTCTGTCCTTCATCGCCATGGCGCGTGTGAAGTCCGCCATCGGTCGATACAGCCAAGTCCCCGCCGCCTCGGGCCTCACCGGTGCTGACGCGGCCAGGCGCATCCTCTCCATGGCCGGCATCGACCATGTCGAGGTCATTGCCCAGGATGGCATGTTGGGGGATCACTACGACCCCATCCACAAGCGCCTGGTGCTCTCGCGGGAAAACTACCTCGGCCGTTCCGTGGCCGCGCTCGGGGTCGCCGCCCATGAGGCCGGACATGCCATCCAGGACAAGGTGGGCTACGCCCCTCTCCAGTGGCGCATGGCCTCGGTCGGCGCTGTCAGTTTCGTCAGCCCCATGCTCTACATCGTCCCCATCGTGGCCATGTTCAATCTCATCCCCGGTCAGTTGGCTCTCACCATCATGGCCATTGCCTTCGGTGTGCTGATGCTCTTCCAACTGGTCACCCTGCCGGTCGAGTTCGATGCCTCCAAGCGCGCCAAAGTCATTCTGGGCCGCACCGGCATGATTGCCCCGGGCGAGGAAGCGGACGGCGTCGAAAAGGTCCTCAATGCGGCCGCCCTCACCTACGTGGCCGCCTTCATCAGCTCGCTGGGCTGGTTTCTCTACTACATCATGCCATTGATCGGCGCCAATCGCGACTGATGGCCCGTTCTGTCACACTTCCGCTTCCTTCACCATGTCCAAAGACGACGACGGCCATGTGCCGACCCCAGAAGAGATCACCAGGCGCCTCTCCGAGTTCATGAAAGCGAACTTCGGCGACGCGGTCTCCTTCACCAGTTCCGTGATGCCGGGGTTTCATCCCTCCCCTGGCAGTCCCGAGGAAGGCGGCGAGAAACCGGAGCCTCCGTCGGGTGAACGCCGCGCGGCCGACATCTTCGATTTCGACTTTCACCCCCGCGACATCAAGGCGCACCTCGACCGCTACGTCATCCGGCAGGAGGAGGCCAAAAAAGTCCTCTCCATCGCCGTGTGCGACCACTACAACCACGCCAAATATCTCAGCCGATTGGCCATGACCGATCCCGAGGCGGCTCGACGGGTGGAGTTCGCCAAACAGAACGTCATGATTGTCGGTCCCACCGGGGTGGGGAAGACCTACCTCGTCAAGCACATCGCCGAACTCATCGGCGTGCCCTTCGTCAAAGCCGACGCCACCAAGTTTTCCGAGACCGGCTATGTCGGGGCCGATGTCGACGACCTTGTCCGCGAGCTGGTGCGCAAGGCGGACGGCGACGTCGAGCTGGCTGAATACGGCATCATCTACATCGACGAGATCGATAAGATCGCCAGCCAGGGCAACATGCTCGGTCGCGATGTGAGCGGTCGCGGCGTTCAGACCACGCTGCTCAAGCTCATGGAGGAGACGGAGGTGAACCTGCGCAATCCCAACGACATCCAGTCGCAGATGCAGGCCATGTTCGAGATGAGCAAGGGCAAAGGCCGCGGCGGCGCCCGACGCGACACCATCAACACCCGTCACATCCTCTTCATTGTCAGCGGCGCCTTCGGCGGGCTGGAAAAGATCGTGAACCGGCGCACCCGTCAGGGAGCCATCGGCTTTGCCGGTGAGGGGCGCGAACTCGTCGAGGAGGATCAGCTGCTTTCCCGCGCCGAGACCCGCGACTTCATCGAATACGGGTTCGAGGCCGAGTTCATCGGTCGCCTCCCCGTCCGGGTGGTCTGCGAACACCTCGACGCCGGCGACCTTTTCGACATCATGAAGACCTCCGAAGGAAGTCTCATCCGTCAGTATGAGCGCGAGTTCGAATCCTACGGCATCAAAGTCGATTTCCGAGACGAGGCGTTGGAAAAGATCGCCACCTCGGCGGCGGGAGAAAAGACCGGCGCCCGAGGCCTGCTGACCGTGTGTGAGCGACTGCTGCGCGACTTCAAATTCGAGCTGCCCGGCACCGCCCTGAGCGAGTTGATCATCGATGGGGCACTGGTCGATGCCCCGGCTCGGGCCTTGGAGCGTCTGCGGGAAGTCGTCGGAGCCGTCGGCGATTCCAAACTCGTCGGTGAGATCAACAGCTTCCGCCGCCAGTTTGCCGAGCAACATGAGATCCGGCTCGTGTTCGAGCCCGACGCCGTGGCGGCGATCGGGGAAGCGTGCGCCGATCAGGGCATCAACGCCCTGCAGTTCTGCCAGGAGCGCTTTCGCGACTTTCAATTCGGCGCCAAACTCATCCAGCGCAACACGGGACAGGATCGATTTTCCCTTTCCCGCGCCGCCGTGGACGATCCCGACCGCTGGCTCAGCAACCAGGTCGTGGCCAGCTACGGTGATCGCGGCGCCGACACCGCGGACAGCCCGCATCCGGGACCTCCGATGACGGCCGACCTGGCGGACCTGCCACCCGCCGGAGACGACTCGAGCGATCCCGATCAGGAGCGCGAGCGTGGCGGATTTGCCTGATCTCTGCCGAGTTGACAGGGTAGGGTCGCGGACCTGACAGGGTTGAGTGCGCCACCGCCCGGTCGGGGGTGCGCCTGCGCGACATCCACGGCAAACGCTTGACGGCGGTGGAGAAATGCGTTCTGATCTGCCGAAATGAAGTGATGTCACCCCCGCCTTGCCCGAGATCGACCCAACCCGGAGCGATGCGCGGCGAAAAGTGGCGGAGTTGAATCACCAATTCCGCCGATGGCTCTTGCCGCCAGCTCCAACAGTCAGGAACCAACCCGATGACATTGCCGAAATATTACCGCTTCTGCCTCTGGATCACCGTGGTCGAATGCACCGTCGCTTTCACGGTCGCGCTCGCGCAGTGGGTGAATCTCATCCCCCTGTGGATCACGATGCCGGACGCGGACAACCTGACACAGTTCGAAAAATACGTCGTATCCGGCTACGGATTCTGGGCCTCGGTGTGGGCGGTTCCGAACTATGTGATGCTTCGCTCGCGCGACCTGTCCACGGTGCGTCTTTGGGCAAAGCTGGCCGGGTTTGTCTACCTGATCTGGTGGATCATCTGGTGGGAGGAGCTTTGGAACGGCACCTGGCAGTGGTATGCGATGGTTTTCTACATCCCGGCACGCGTGTTTCAGCTCGGGGCGAATTTCTACTTCGGTTACCGTAAAGCCGACGCTTGATCCCGTGCCATTCGGGGCAGGCGCCCCTATATGACACAATTCCCCCTCCGCTCGGGGCGGATCAGTTTCCGGCCGCGAGTCTGTCCAAATAGGCCAGGGCCTCTTCGCGGGTGGCGAGGCGGCCCTCCAGTTGGAGATCCTGGATCTCGGTCAGGATCTCGCCCAATGCCGGACCGGGTGCCCAGCCGCGCTCCATGAGGTCGTGCCCGGTGATGAGGCGCGGGGGGATGAGGGGTTCGGCGGCGAATTCGGCGGCTTTCTCCTTGAGAAACTCGTAGTTGTCGAGCATGCCGTGACTGCTGGCGCAGTCCACCCGGTGCAGCTCCATCTCGTCATCAAAGGTCTCCCGAGCCATGAAGCGCTTCAGCTTCGCGGTCCTCATCTTCTGGACGTCCTTGAAGACCATGTGATTGGCCACGCCCGCCTCGACCGCCTCGATGACGTGGTTGGGGTAGCGGAGGCGTTTCATGATTGCGATGCTCATCTCCGCGCCGAGTTTGTCGTGACC
Organism: uncultured Verrucomicrobiales bacterium; assembly: GCA_964439145.1. Classification (GTDB taxonomy): domain Bacteria; phylum Verrucomicrobiota; class Verrucomicrobiia; order Verrucomicrobiales; family DEV007; genus JAEUHH01. Next base: position 35,021 of record CAYTNL010000009.1, on the reverse strand, counting down.
GTTGAATCGGATGCGGTCGGCCTCGGCATCGTAGTGGTAGGTGGCCGGCTTGCCGATATCGTGAAACAACACCGAGAGCACCAGCGGGAGGGCGGCGGTCTCCGGCAGCAGATCGAGCATGATGCGGGTGTGGACGAAGACATCGCCCTCGGGATGGAACTGCGGCGGCTGCTCGCAGCCTTGCAGGTTCATGATCTCCGGCAGGATGGCCCGCATCAGCTCGCTATCGACGAGCAGATCGAAGCCTTTCACCCGGCGGGGGGAGAGCCAGATCTTGTCCAGCTCTTCGCGGATGCGCTCCGGGCTGATCTCGGTCACGCGCGGCGCCCGCACGCGCAGCGCGGCCCACGTGTGGCGCTCGATTTCAAAATCCAGCACCGTGGCGAAGCGCACCGCCCGCAGCATGCGCAGATAGTCCTCGCGGAATCGCTCCACCGGATCGCCGATGGCCCGGATGATGCCGGCCTCGAGGTCCGCCTGTCCGCCGACATGATCCACCACCCGATCCTCGGCGGGATCGTAGAACATCCCGTTGATGGTGAAGTCGCGGCGCTTGGCGTCCTCTTCGGGGGTGGTGAAGGTCACGCTCTCGGGTCGGCGTCCGTCCCGGTATTCGCCCTCGGCGCGAAAAGTGGCGATCTCGAAGCTGAATTCGTCCTGTTTCACCAACACCACGCCGAAATGGGCGCCGACGGTGTTGCCTTGGGGAAAGATCTTCAGGACTTCCTCCGGGGTCGCGTCGGTGGCGATGTCGTAGTCCTTGGGCTCGAAGCCGCGCAGCATGTCGCGCACGCAGCCGCCGGCGAAGAGGGCCTGGTGGCCCGCGTCCCGGAGTCGCGAGAGGGTCTGTTCGGCGGCGCTGCGCATGGAGCCATCACCCTAAGAGACTGTTGAAAAACTCTGAAACGAAAAATCCATGGTGAAAACAGGGAATTTTGCGGCTTCGCCGAGAGTGGTGCGGAAAGACCCTTCGGGCCGCGGCCCCATTTATCCGTCGGCTTCGTTGCGATTCAGTCAGGTGGCCCGCCACCTTCCCTCATCGCGCCTCGCCATCGGCCAAAATGACTCGCGGTTTTTCATTCCAGCCTTTATCAACAGTCTCCTAACAGGGTCGGGTCGCGGACTCAACCCTCTTTGATGACATCGATCCGGCCAAGTGGGTCTTGCGGGGTGCCTCGATGAGGGGGAAATGTCGCCATGAAGGAATTGCTGCTCATCCGCCACGCGAAATCCGACTGGGGTCATCCCGGTCTCGATGATCATGATCGTCCGCTGAACGAGCGCGGACTCCGCGACGCGCCCCGGGTGGGGCGGGAACTGGCCGGGCGCGGCATCCGGCCGGAGGCGATGGTCTCCAGCACGGCGTTGCGCGCCCTGACCACGGCGCGGCTGATGGCGCGGGAATGGGGCTTCGCCGAGGAGGCGATCAATCAGCGGAGGGCGCTCTACCTGCCGCGTCCGGACGAGGTGTTGGGAGTGATCCGCGATCTGGACGAGTCGCTGTCGACGGCGGTGTTGTTCGGGCACAATCCGGGTTTTCACGAGACGGCCTGGTCCCTGGCCCGGCCGGTCGACCGAGGGGGGCTCGAGGATTTTCCCACCTGCGCGGTGGCGCGTTTCCGTCTCCCGGTGGAGTGCTGGGGGCTGGCCGATTTCGGGGAGGGGGAACTGATCGAGTTTCTGTTTCCCAAGGCTCTGTGACGCATCGGCGGGCTTGCCATGGGGGACGATTCGTGAAAGATGCCTGCCGCATGAGACTTTTTTCCTATCCCATCGGGCTGGCGCTGTGCGGCGTCGGCTTCATCGTGTCCGCGTGGTCCGGGGAATGGCCCGAGAGCCTGAGGATCGAGGGGCGGGTGGCCTTCACCGAGGGACCGGCCTGGCACGCGGCGAGCGAGAGTGTGTTTTTCACCGACATCGAGAACAACCGCATCATGCGGCGGATGAAGGACGGCACGTTCCAGGTCTATCGTCAGCCCTCCGGCAAGGCGAACGGCCTGGCCTTTGACGCCGAGGGGCGGCTCTACGCCTGCGAGGGCGGGGAGAAACGGGTCACACGCACGGAGCTGGACGGCACCATCACGGTGTTGGCGGATCGGTATGAGGGGAAGCGGTTCAATTCGCCGAACGATCTCGCCCTGGCTCCGGACGGGGCGGTGTATTTCACCGATCCACGCTACGGCGACCGGGCGGGCATGGAGATACTCGACGCGGAGGGGGCGGGCATCGAGGGCGTCTATCGCATCGCGCCCGACGGAGGGCTGACGCAAGTGATCATGCATGAGGTGGACCGGCCGAACGGGGTGGCGGTCTCCGCCGACGGCAAGCGTCTCTACGTGGCGGACAATGTGAACAGCGGCCCGAACGCGGTGGGTGGCAACCGGAAGTTGTGGCGCTTTGATCTCCGCGGCGACGGCTCGATCGAGCCGGAGAGTCGGCGTTTGCTTTTCGACTGGGGCGCCGACCGCGGGCCGGACGGGATCTGTCTGGGGCCGGACGGGATGATCTACGCGACGGCGGGGCTGAATTTTCCCAATCCACCGGTCGAGACCGCCGGGGAGCATCGGGCGGGCGTGTATGTGATCGATCCCGAATCGGGCGAGTTGTTGACGAAGCACGCTGTGCCCGAGGACATGATCACCAATTGCGCGTTTGGCGGCGCGGACGGGCGGACGCTGTTCATCACCGCCGGGCACAAGCTCTGGAGTCTGCGGGTGGAGCCCTGAGAGGGGGGCTCCGCGCGGATGGCCGGATCAGGGACTTCCGGTCGGGGGTGGGGAGGCGCTAGCATGGCGGGCATGACACGTTTTCTCACCGCTGTTTTTCTCGTCGCCGTTGCCTGGAGTCCCGCCGTGCGCGCGGACGATTTCCGGGCGGGGACGGCCCTGGTCGATGTGACTCCGGAAAAGCTGCCCGTTCTCGTCAACGGGGGCATGCTGACGAAAAGCGCCGACGCGGTGAAAACCCGGGTGCACGCGCGGGCGCTTGCCGTCGCCAACGGGGAGACGCGGGTCGTCATCGTGGTGGTGGACAGTTGCATGATGCCGCGGCCGTTGCTGGACGAGGCGAAGCAGCTGGCCTCCGAGCGAACGGGCATTCCCACCAGTCATCTGCTGATGTCGGCCACCCACACGCATTCGGCGCCTTCCTGCATGGGGGCGCTGGGGACGCGGGCCGATCCGGAGTATGTGCCGTTTTTGACGGGCAAGCTCGCCGAGGCGGTGGAGCTGGCGGTAAAAAATCTGGAGCCGGCCCAGGTCGGGTTCGGCAAGATCGACGCCAACGAATACACGGCGTTGCGGCGCTGGATACGTCGACCGGATCGCAAGGCGGACGATCCTTTCGGCAATCCCACGGGCCGGGCCAACATGCACGCGGGACGGGTGTGGGACGACGCCACCGGTGAGAGCGGCCCGGAGGATCCGGATCTGGCGCTGGTATCGATCCAGTCGCGCGACGGTCGTCCGCTGGCGGTGCTGGCGAATTTCTCGATGCATTATTTCGGCGATCAGGCGCTGAGTTCGGACTATTTCGGCCTGTTTGCGGAGGGGTTGAAAGAGCGGCTGGCGCCGGGAGACGACCGATTCGTGGGCATCATGTCGCATGGCTGCAGCGGGGACATCTGGCGGCGGGACTACACGAAGCCCGAGGGTGAGCGGATGGAGGACATCACCATCGAGGCCTACGCGCAAGCGCTGGTGGAAAAGGCGATGAAGGCGTACGCGAAGATCACGTATGACTCGGCGGCGGAGGTGGCGATGGCCGAGAGCCGCCTGGACCTGGCCTATCGGGTGCCGGATCGGCAGCGCCTGGAGTGGGCCCAGCGCATCGTCGACGCCATGGGGGACCGGATTGATCCCAAAGATCAGCAGGAAGTCTACGCCAAGGAGCAGCTCATCCTGCACGAACTTCAGCGGGCCGAGGTGGTGGTGCAGGGCTTGCGGATCGGTGACATCGGCATCGCGACCACGCCCTGCGAAACCTACGCCATCACCGGGCTCAAGATCAAGGCGGCGAGTCCGCTGAAGCACAATCTCGTGATCGAGCTGGCCAATGGCGGCGATGGCTACATACCTCCGCCGGAGCAGCACTTGTTCGGTGGCTACAATACCTGGCCGGCGCGTTCCGCCGGTCTGGAGGTGGAGGCCGAGCCGAAGATCACCGCCGCCGCCATCGGTTTGCTGGAGAAAGTGGCGGGCGAGAGCCGTCGGCGTCATGAGCTGAGTCGGGGACCGGCGGCGAAAGCCATCGCGGATCTGAAACCGGCGGCCTGGTGGCGGATGGATGAGTTTTCCGGACCACTGGCCATTGATTCTTCGGGCAATCATCGTGACGCCGTCTATGAGCCCGAGGTCACCTATTTTCTGGAGGGGCCGCGTTCCGACTATTTTTGTGAAGATGGGGAAAAGAATCGGGCGGCGATGTTCGTGGGCGCGCGGATGCGGGGTCGGGTGTCCGGGCTGGGGGACGCCTATGCCGTCTCGATGTGGTTGTGGAACGGGCTGCCGACCGAGGCGCGGGAGACGGCTGGCTGGCTCTTCAGCCGCGGGCACGACCACGGGCTGGGGCGGGCGGGGGATCACCTGGGCGTGGCCGGGGCGGGTCCGAACGCGGGGAAGCTGGTGTTTTTCAGCGGCAACGATCCCGCAAAGGCCGTGTATGGGAAAAGCGGGATACCGCGGTGGGAGTGGCGCCAAGTGGTATTCGCGCGCGATGGAGATACGGTGCGCGTCTATCTGAACGGAGAACTCGAGATCGAGACCACGGCGCCCACGGAGTTGTCTCCGGAAGTGGATCGCTTTTTCCTGGGCGGCCGCGGCGACAGTGCGTCGAATTGGGAAGGCCGACTGGATGAGATCGCGATCTTCGACCGCGCGCTCTCGGTGGAGGAAGTGAGGCGGCTGACGGTGGAGTGAGTGAAAAGGGCCGCGACCGTCTCTGGTAGATCGGGATCAGGTATCGCGACCCGCCCTCGCCACCGGCGCGAAACTGCGTCGGTGGATGGGGCAGGGGCCGAGGGTCTGAAGGGCGGCGAGGTGGACGGCGGTGCCGTAACCCTTATGGATCTCGAATCCGTATCCCGGCCAAGTCCGGCCGAGGTCGCACATGAGGCGGTCGCGCTCCACCTTGGCGATGATGCTGGCGGCGGCGATGGACAGGCTGAGTGAGTCGCCTTTGATGACCCCGCGATGAGGCACGGGAAAGTGGGGCAGGGGTCTGCCGTCGATCAGTGCATAGCTGGCCCGCGTTTTCAGCCGGGCGAAGGCCGCGCGCATGGCGATGTGGGTGGCTTGGAGAATGTTGACGCGGTCGATTTCCTCCGGTTCCACCGAGGCGGAAGCCCAGCAGATGGTTTCGTTGTCGATGATTTCCCGGTAGAGCGCCTCCCGCTTGCGGGCGGAGAGCTGTTTCGAGTCGTTCAGGGTGGGATGGGAAAAGTGGGCGGGGAGGATGACGGCGGCAGCGACCACCGGTCCGGCGAGGGGGCCGCGGCCGGCTTCGTCGATTCCGGCCACGAGCGGGTGGCCGGCGGCTCGGAGTTCGTCTTCCAGATCGAGAGTGGGCATGGCGGGTATCCGACCCAAAAGTCGGCATCGGCGAAATGCTGAAATCCGGGGTGACGACAGCGGAGAAAATAGTGTAAGGATGTGGCGTCCGATGCAACGAAATAACCGCTTCGGGAATCCCCGCCACACGAGGGAAATCTAAGGTTGATGGCCGGGGCAGTCTGCGCTTGGTTCGCGGCCTCCCCCTGCCAATTCTTTTTGGTTTTTTCCAGCCATTCTAAAAGCCTGCAAATCCTATGTCAGATGCTGTGAACGTGACCCGCGAGCCACTTGCGATCGTCGGGATGTCCTGCCGTTTCCCCGGAGGCGTGACCGATCCGGCGTCATTTTGGAAGCTGATGGTTGAGAAGCGTTCCGGGATCATTCCCGTGCCCAATGAGCGTTGGAATCGCGAGCGCTGGTATCATCCCAATGCCGAAATACCGGGCAAGATGATCACGAAATGGGCGGGCTTTGTTCACGATTTCGACCGGTTTGACGCCCAGTTTTTCGGGATTTCTCCCCGCGAGGCGCTGCGGATGGATCCCCAACAACGTTGGTTGCTGGAGCTGGCGTGGGAATCGCTGGAAGACGCGGGATTTCCCCCTGTGGAGCTTCGGGGCACGGACACCGGGGTGTTCATCGGCATCGCCTCTAACGACTACGCCAACATCGCCCAGAGTGATCCGAAGAATGTGGACGTCCACACCAACTCCGGCTCGACCCTGTCGATCGCGTCGAACCGGATCGCGTATCTCTTTGATTTCAAAGGACCCGCAGTCTCGGTGGACACCGCCTGTTCCTCCGCGCTGGTGGCGGTGAATCTGGCCTGCGAGAGCATCTGGTCCGGCCAGAGCACGATGGCGCTGGCGGGTGGAGTCAACGCCCTCCTCACTCCCGACGCCTCCATCGGATTTTCCAAAGCGTCCATGCTTTCTCCCAGTGGACAATGTTTCGCCTTCGATGACCGCGCCAACGGCTATGTCCGCGGCGAGGGGGCGGGCGTCATCGTCATCAAGCCCCTGCGTCAGGCCATCGCCGATGGTGACCGCGTCTATTGCGCTATCCGGGCGGCGGTCATCAATCAGGATGGAAATACCTCCTCCATGACTGTTCCCGGAGTCGAGACCCAGGCGGAGATGCTCCGCATCGCCTACCGTCAGGCGGGTATGGAGCCGAAGCGCGTGCGCTACATGGAGGCTCACGGCACCGGCACTCCCGTGGGCGATCCCATCGAGACCCGCGCGCTCGGTCAGGTGCTGGCTCATGGACGGGACGAGGGCGACTGGTGTCTGATCGGCTCGGTGAAGACCAACATCGGTCACCTCGAGTCGGGCTCCGGGGTGGCGGGTTTGATGAAGGCGGCGCTGGTGCTGCACCACGACCAGGTGCCGCCGAACCTCAATTTCAAGAATCCCAATCCGAACATCCCCTTCGACGAGTTCAAGCTCAAGGTCGCCACCGAGCTCCAGCCGCTGCCACATCTGGGCGATTTCCCGGCGGTGACGGCGGTGAACAGCTTCGGTTTTGGCGGGACCAACGCCCACATCGTTCTCGAGGCCAATGCCGAGGTCTCCGGGGATACCGGCGAGCGGAAAGTGTCGATCACTCTCCCCGAAAAGCCCGCGCCCAAAGCCGAGCGCCCCGTCCTGCTGCCGATCTCGGGCCGCACCGATGAGGCCCTGCGCGACGCGGCGGTGAAATGGCGGCATTTCCTGCGGGAATCGGATGCCGATCTCGCGGATATCGCCGCGTGTGCCGGGAAATTCCGCGAAGCGCTCGACAATCGTCTCGTGGTCATGGGTCGGGATCGCAATGAGCTTTGCCATCGCCTCACCCAGTGGCTGGCGGGCGATCCCGAAGGGGGCACGGTCGCGGGCAAACCCGTGGGCGAGCCGCATCCGCTGGTGTTCGTCTTCACCGGGCAGGGAGCGCAGTGGTGGAAGATGGGACAGGAACTCCTGGAGCGCGAGCCGGTGTTCCGCCGCACGCTGGAAGAGATCGATTCCCATCTCAAACCCCTCGCCGGCTGGTCGCTGATCGAGGAGATGACCCGCGACGAGGAATCCTCGCGGATCAACCGCACCAACATCGCGCAGCCCGCCATTTTCGGCCTTCAGGTGGGGCTGGCGGCGCTTTGGAAAAGCTGGGGGGGCGAGCCCGGGAAAGTCGTCGGTCACTCCGTCGGCGAGGTCGCGGCCGCCTACGTGGCGGGCGCCTACACCATGGCGGACGCGGTCAAAGTCATTTACCATCGCAGTCGGTTGCAGGATAACACCGGGGGCCGGGGACGCATGGTGGCGGTGGGCATTTCTACCACCGAGGCGCGCAAGGTGTTGGCGGGCAAGGAGGACGTCGTCCAGGTCGCCGTGGTCAACAGCCCCGGCCTTATCACTCTGGCGGGGGACACTGAACCGCTGGAAGCCGTGGTAGCCGAACTGGAGGCTCAGGGCAAGTTCGTGCGCTGGCTGCGCATCGATTACGCGTTCCACACCCATCAGATGGAGCCCATCAAGGACGAGCTGCTGGAGGTGCTGGCCGACATCCAACCGCTCCCGACACGCATCCCCTACATCTCGACCGTCACCGGCGGTCTCCTGGCGGGCGAGAAACTCGACGCCGAATACTGGTGGCGGAACGTCCGCGAAGCCGTGTTGTTCGCTCCCGCCATCACCGGACTGGTTCGGGGCGGGGAGGACGCCTTCCTGGAGCTGGGGCCGCATCCCGCGTTGCAGAACCCCATCCTCGAATGCCTGTCCGAGCAGGGGCGCAAGGGACAATATTTCAGCAGTCTGCGGCGGAAGAGCGACGAGTCGCTCGAGATGCTGACCAACGCCGCCACGCTGCATCTGCGAGGATACTCGCTGAACTGGGACGCGATCAACCAATCGTCGGGCGACCGGGTGGATCTCCCGAAGAACGCCTGGCAGCGGGAGCGCTTCTGGCTGGAGTCGGCCGAGGGCGAGTATATCCGGTGCGGCGCGGAGGAGCATCCGCTGCTCGGCATGCGCCAGACGGCGCCGGTGCCCACCTTCCGTTTCGAGTTGGATCCGCGGCTGTTCCCCTGGCTGGATGACCACCGTTTCTGGGACAGTGTCGTGTTCCCCGCCGCCGGTTACGGCGAGATCGGCTTGGCGCTGGCGCGCCATCTCTTTCCCGGCGAGAGCTACGTGGTCGAGGATCTGGAGATGAAGAAAGCGCTCTTCGTCACCGAGGCGAAAGTGCCGACTGTCGAGGTGGTCTTCGATCCCGCGACCCGGGTTTTCCAGATTTTCAGTTCCACCGGCGACCGTCGCGAATGGGAGCTCAATTCCCAGGGCGTGCTGCGCAAACAGCCGGTGCCGAAAGACCGCGCGCCCGCCGATTTCGAGGTCATCAAGGAAGGGCTCGACGACTATTTCGATCACGAGGGCTACTACGACGATTACGCCGAGGCCGGCTACCAGTTCCAGCCCTTGTTCCAGCATTTGCGGCAGGTGTGGCGGACGAAAGGACAGTCCTTCGCCGAGATCGTCGCGCCGGAGGGGCTGCATGATTCCATCCCCGACTTTCATTTCCATCCCGCCGTGCTGGACGCCTGTTTCCACACCGTCAAGGGTGGTCAGGTCACGCCCGAAGGCGCCAAGGGCACGGATTATTTCTACCTCCCGGCCGCCATTCGCAGCATCCGGCTCCACGTGCCGAAGCCGCCGCTGAGGATGTGGGGGCACGCCCGCGTCAACACCGACAACGACCGCGAATACATCAGCGCCGATATCGACGTCTATGACGACGCGGGGAACCTGGTGGCCGAGATCTACGGATTCCGCGCCGACCGGGTCGAGCAGGGCGACGGGGACGATCTCGACAAGTGTGTCTACCAGGCGAGTTGGGAAATTTCGAGACTCAAGGGCACCCGCGTCGAGGGTTCCGCCGGGTTGGCGAGTCCCGACGAGATCGCCGCCGCCGCCCGCGAGGCCTTGCCGCCGCTCTACGAGGCGCGGCGTTTGAACCTGCACTACGAGCGTTTCATGCCGTTGATCGATGAGGCCTCGCGCCAATTCATCGTCAACGCCTGGCTGGAGTTGGGGTGGAAGCCCGCCATTGGCGACCGGGTCGAACCCGCCGCTCTGATGGCCGAGCTGGATATCGCCGATCAACACGCCAAACTTGTCCACGGACAACTCACCGCCCTCACTGAAGGCGGTTGGTTGAGAGAGGGAGCTGCGGAGGACACTTGGGAAGTCGTGAGCGTGCCGGAGTGGCGGTCCGCCCTCGGGTTGCTGGATCAGTTGGCGAATGAATTGCCCCAGTTCGCCTCCGAGGTGGAGCTTCAGCGTCAGGCCGGGCCAAATCTCGCCGGTATCCTCAGCGGAGAGATCGATCCCCTGGAAGTACTCTTCCCCGGCGGTTCGTCGGTGATGATGGAGACCTTCTACCGCGAGGGAGCCGACTTCCCCGTGATCAATCCGCTGATCGGGGTGGCACTGAAAAAAGCCATCGAGGGATTGCCCGCCCGCCGCGCCATCCGTGTGCTGGAGGTGGGGGCCGGCACCGGGTCGTTGACCAAGGAGATCCTGCCCCTGTTTCCGGCGGATCGGACGGAGTATGTCTTCACCGACAACGGTCCGCTATTCCTCCAGTCGGCCAAAGACAAGTTTTCCGAGGCCTATCCTTTCGTCGAGTATACCCTCTTTGATTGTGAACGTGACCCTGTTGACCAGGGGATCGCGCCGCACGGCTTCGACATCGTGCTGGCGTCGAACGTGGTGCACGCCACCGCCGATCTGCGGCAGACGCTTTCGATGCTGAGCCGCTGTCTCGCGCCGGACGGACTCCTGATGTTCCTCGAAGTGACGTGGCGCCGCGCTCCGCTCGACAATGTGTTCGGGCTGCTGCCGGGTTGGTGGCGTTTTTCCGACACCGATCTCCGCCAGCACAGCGCCCTGTTGACCCGCGCGCGCTGGGAGGATCTGCTGGGTGAATGCGGCTACCGGGCGGTAACCAGCTTCATCAGCTCGCCCAAACCGGACGAGGATCAACAGGCTTGTTTCGTGGCCGTCGCCCCGGTAACGCTGGAGGAAACGGTGGAGCCCGGGACCGACGCGCCGACGGATGCCCCGGCGCCGACCGAGGTGATGCTCGCCATCGGCGGAGGGGAATCGCTCCTTTCGGGCTTGGAATCAGGGCTAGCGGACGCCGGGAAAAAGCTGGTGCGCTGTGGAGAAGATCTCGGGGAAATCGCGGCCGTGATCGACCGGGCCGAATCCGCGGGGGAAAAAATCTCGGCGGTGATCCATGCCCTGTCACTCGGTCATCCGAGAACCGAGGCGCTCGATCTGGTCAGTCTCGACGCCGCCCAGGACAGCGGGGTGCGTCATGCTCACGGGCTGTTCAAGATGCTCACCGCCCGGGAGTGGCCGCAGGGTCGGCCGAAGTCATATTACCTCACCAGGGGCGCCCTGCCGGCGACCGCGGATGACACCCTGAGCGGTATCGCGTCGGCTCCGCTGACCGGTTTTCTGCGCGTGGCCAACAATGAAAAGGCCGAGTTTCCGGCCATCCAGATCGATCTCGATCCGCGCGGATCCGAGTATGAGACGGTCGATCTGCTCGACGAGATCCTCCAATCGGACGGGGAGCCCGAGGTGGCGTTCCGCGGGCATCATCGTCACGTGCGGCGGGTGCGGCGGATCAAGCACGAGGACCTGCGGACGCGCGCGCGCAACGCGGTCCAGGCCGACGGCTCGGTGCTGCCCTATCGCCTGCAGATCGAGAAGCCCGGTATTCTCACCAATCTCAGCCTCAACGCCACGGCGCGGCGCGCGCCGGAGGCTGACGAGATCGAGATCCTGGTGAAGGCGGGGGGGATCAATTTTCGCGATGTGATGAAGGCGCTGGGGATGTATCCCGGCAATCCGGTCGATCTGAAATGGTTTGGCGACGATTTCTCGGGTGAGGTCATTCGGGTGGGCGCCAACGTGACCGATCTGAAGCCGGGCGACGCCGTGGTCGGGATGGCGCCGTACTGTTTCCGCAGTCATGTGACGGTGCATCGTCGCATGGTGTTCCGGAAGCCGGACACGATGACCCACGCCGAGGCGGCGACACTGCCGACGGTGTTTCTGACCTCCCACTACGCCATCAACGAGCTGGCCCGGATGCGGAAGGGCGAGAGCATTCTCATCCACGCCGGCACGGGCGGTGTGGGGCAGGCGGCCATCCAGATCGCGCGCCATCTCGGCCTGGAGATTTTCGCCACCGCCGGTTCGGAGGAGAAGCGGGCGCTGCTGCGCGACATGGGAGTGGACCATGTCTTGGACTCGCGGACGCTGGCTTTCGCCGACCAGATCATGGAGATCACGGGAGGGCGCGGCGTGGACGCGGTCTTGAACTCGCTGGCCGGCGATTTCATCCCGAAAAATTTCAGTGTTCTGGCGCGTTTCGGTCGTTATCTGGAGATCGGCAAAGTCGATATCTATGGCAACAGCAAGATCGGTCTCGAACCGCTGCGGAACAACGTCAGCTTTTTCGTCATCGACCTGGCCCAGCATCTGGAGGACAAGCCGGAATACATCGCCGAGATGTTCTCGGAGCTGGAGACGCGCTTCTATTCGGGCGATTTCCGGCCGCTGCCGAACAAGGTGTTTCCCATCACCGAGGTGGTGGAGGCGTTCCGCTACATGGCGGCGGGCAAGCACATCGGGAAAAACGTGCTCGACTTCGACGTGCCGGAGATCGCGATCGGACCCGCCACCGAGGCGGGGCATCGTTTCGACGGCGAGGGCACCTGGCTGATCACGGGTGGCGCCGGCGGATTTGGCCTCGAGCTGGCCGGCTGGCTGGCGAAGAACGGGGCCCGACACTTCGCGCTGGTCAGTCGATCCGGTCCCAAGGACGACGCGCTGTCCAAGATCGCGGCGCTACGCGAAGCGGGCTGTACCGTCATCGACGCGCGAGCCGATGTGACCCGCCGGGCCGATATCGACCGGGTGGTGGCGGAGGTGACCGCCAGCGGGCATCCGCTGACGGCGGTGATCCACGGCGCCATGGTGCTGGAGGACGAGTTCATCGACGATCTCGACCGCGAGAGTTTCGACAGGGTGCTGTTGCCCAAGATGCTGGGCGCTTGGAATCTGCACGAGGCCACGCTCGGACTACCGCTTGAGCATTTCATCTGTTTCTCCTCCTTCTCGGCCGTCATCGGCGCGGTGAAACAGTCCAACTACAACGCCGGCAACGTCTTCCTCGATCAGCTCGCCTTTTTCCGCCGGGCCCAGGGATTGCCCGGGCTGACCTTCAACTGGGGCGCGCTGAAAGGCGCCGGGTTCGTGGAACGCAACGAGAAGACCCAGCAGTATCTGGAGATGGTGGGCCTCGGCGCCACCGACATGGAGGAGACGTTGACGCTTTTCGGCTGGGGGGTGCCCACCGATGCCGGACAGATCGGCGCGGCGCGGGTGGACTGGCAGGCGCTGGCGCGGTTCAGCCCCTCGGTGGGGGGATCGAAAATGTTCGTTCACGTGGTCCCGCGCAGCAGTGGCAGTGGCGGCGACTCGATGGCGGCGCGCATACTGGAGGCGCCCGCCGACAAGCGGATGGGGCTGGTGGAGGATCTCATCGCCGCCCAAGTCGGTGCCGTGCTCGGCACCGAGGCCTCCCGCATCGACAAGGACACACCTCTGACGAATCTCGGTCTCGATTCGCTGATGGCCATCGAGCTGGTCAACCGGATCGAGGACAAGCTCGGCATGGCCATGCCCATGGGATCGGTGCTGAACGGGCCGAACATCCGCGATCTTTCCATCCCGGTGTTGGAGAAGCTGATCGAATCCGGGGGCGCCTCGGCGAGTTCCACCGGAGAGAGCGGCTCGGATCTGGTGGAGTTCGTCGCCAGGGGCGAGACGCCCCAGGTGTTCCCGCTTTCGGAAGGGCAGCGCGCGCTGTGGTTCCTCAATCGTCTCGCGCCGGATTCCTCGGCCTACAATCTCATCTTTTCCGGCAAGTTCCGGCCCCTGCTCGACATCGACGCGATGAAAAAGGCGTTTGCCCTCCTTTTCGAGCGGCATCCGATGTTCGACGTGACATTCACCACCCGCGACGGCGAGCCCGTGCAGGTGGCGCAGAAGGGGAGGACCATCGATTTCCGTGAACACGATTGCTCGTCGCTGGACGACGCGAAACTCAAGGCCTTGATCAGCGATCACGCCAACCGCCCCTTCGATCTCGAGCGTGGCCCCGTGGTGCGCCTGGAGCTTTTCCGGACCGCGGACCATGCCCATGTCGCGCTCCTGAGCATGCACCACATCGTGTCCGACGCCTGGTCGGTGGCGGTGTTGATGCAGGATCTGATCGAGTATTATTTCTCGATGAAATCGGGCCGCACTCCCCGGGTGGAGCCTTTGCCGGCCAGCTACGCGGATTTCGTCGGTTGGGAAAAACTCCATCTCGACAGCTCCGCCGGCGACGCCCGCCTGGCCTACTGGAGCGAGCGGATGGCGGGTGCGCCGCCGGCGCTCGATCTGCCGACGGACCGTCCCCGCCCGGCGGTGCAGACTTTCAACGGAGGCACCCTGGGATTCCAGCTCGACGAGGCGTTGACCGCCGAGATTTCCGAGTTTTCCAAGGCGCAGAACGCCACGCTGTTCACGACGCTGCTATCCGGCTACGAAATCCTGCTGCATCGCTACTGTCGCCAGGACGATATCGTCGTCGGCGTGCCGTTGGCGGGGAGAAATCAGCCGGAACTCCAGGGAGTGGTGGGCTATTTCATCAATCCGGTGCCGCTCCGCAGTCAGGTGGATGATGACCCCACGGTTTCGGCTTATCTCGCCAGGAACCGCGAACAGGTCAACGGAGCGCTGGAGCATCAGCAGTATCCGCTTTCCCGCATGGTGGACCGGCTCAAGGTGCCGCGTGATCCGGGGCGCTCGCCGCTTTTCCAGGTGACCTTCTCCATGGAGCGGATCCCGGGCATCGACGAGCAGGGCATCGCCGTGTTCCTCATCGGCCAGGGGGGGCATACCTTCCATGTGGGCGATCTTTCGATGGAGACGGTGGACCTCACCACACGCCAGGCTCAGTTCGAGATCACTTTGGTGGTGGAGGAGGCGGGAGGGAATCTCTTTGGCTGCTGGCAATACAACCGCGATCTGTTCGACTCCGAGACCATCTCCGAACTCAACGACCTCTACGAGCGGGTGCTGCGGGGGATGGTGGCCAATCCCGAGGCCAGGCTTTCGGAGATCGATCTGCTGGACGAGACCGAGAAACGACGACTGCTGACCGAGTGGAACGCCACCGACACGGACAGCCCGCGTGAGCGTCTCCTCCATGAACTGGTCGCCGACGCGGCGGCCCTCCATGCCGAGAAGACGGCGGTCGTCTGCGGGGATCGAGACTGGTCTCACGGGGAACTGAACCGGCTCGCGAACGGCGTGGCCCGTCGACTGGTGGCGTCCGGCGTGACCCCGGGCGACAACGTGGGCGTGCTCATCAATCGCTCTCCCGAGATGGTGGCGGCGTTGTTGGGTGCCTTGAAGGCCGGGGCCACCTATGTGCCCTTGGATCCGGAATTTCCCGAGCAACGTCTGACGATGATGCTGGGAGACGCCGCGCCCAGAGTATTGCTCACCTCGCGCGAACTCGCGGGAGAGCTGCCAACGGGCGACTGGGACATCCTCACCATGGAGGATACCGAGCCCTCGGCGGACCCGCCGAAGGTGGATGGTCTCACGGCCGGGTCGCTGGCCTACATGATCTACACCTCCGGCTCCACCGGCACGCCGAAGGGAGTGGAGATTCCCCACCGTGCGGCGGTGAATTTCCTGACCTCGATGCTGCGCGAGCCGGGCCTCGTCGAAGCTGATCGTCTGCTCGCGGTGACGACGCTCTCGTTTGACATTTCGCTGTTGGAAATGTTCCTCCCCCTCCTTGCGGGCGCCACGGTGGTCATCGCGCGCCGGGAAGACGTCAAGGACGGTCGCCGTTTGGCGAACCTGCTCGAGGAAGAGGACATCACGGTGATGCAGGCCACCCCGGCCACCTGGCAGATGCTGCTCGACTCGGGCTGGGAAGGTCGCAGCGATCTCCGCATCCTCTGCGGTGGCGAGGCCCTCTCGCGCACCCTTGCCAACGCGCTGGTGAATTCCGCCCGGGAAGTCTGGAACCTCTATGGCCCCACGGAGACGACGGTGTGGTCGACGCTGGAGCGAGTGGAGGAAAGCGACGCCGCGGTGACGGTCGGTCGGCCCATTGCCAACACCCAGGTCTTTGTGCTGGATGCCTCGCATCACCCGGTGCCGACCGGGTTCACCGGCGAATTGTGGATCGGCGGCGACGGATTGGCGCGCGGGTATCGCAATCGTCCCGATCTCACCGATGAAGCCTTCCGCGAGTTCACGTTTTCCGACGGCGAGACCCGCCGGCTTTACCGCACCGGGGATCTCGCCCGCTGGACACGTGACGGCGTGCTGGAATGTCTCGGACGCGTCGATTTCCAGGTGAAAGTCCACGGTGTCCGCATCGAACTCGGCGACATCGAGACCCAACTCGCCGGTCATCCCCGGGTGAGCCAGGCGGTGGTGATCAAGCGCACCGACCTCCCCGGTGGCGAGGGCCTGGTCGCCTATTACATTCCCACCCAACCGGGCGAGGCCCCGGAAAGCGCGGAGTTGCGCCAGTATCTGGCCGAGCGATTGCCCGCCAGTTACCTGCCGGGATGGTTTGTGGCTCTGGGCGAGTTTCCGCTGACCCCGAATCGCAAGACCGACCGCAAGCGCCTGCCGGCTCCCGTCATCGGAGCCGCGCGCGAAGGAGAGAGGGTGGCTCCGAAATCGCCCACGGAGCGAAAGCTGCACGACATTTTCGCGCACCAGTTCGACAGCGCCGAATTCGGTGTCACCGACAATTTCTTCGAGATGGGCGGGGATTCCCTGATGGCTCTCCGGATCGTGGTGGAGACCTCCGAGGCGTTCAATCGCCAGGTGCCGGTCGACGCCTTCCTCCGTCACCCCACCATCGAACAACTGGCGCGTTACCTCGACGCCTCGGAAAATGACGATGAAGGCTCCGTGCTGGCGGGCGCCCTGCCACCAACACATATCGAGGACCTGGATCACATCACCATCGACGAGGTCGGCGATTCGTTGCCGCAAGTCGACGCGGTCGCGTTGACCTACGTGCCCGAGGCCCTGGCGGCCCTGTCTGGTGGCGTGTCTCGCGATCAGATCTCCGAGCGCTGGTTTGGTGGCAAGCCCATGCTGACCAATGTCTACGAACTGCCGCAGGGCAGGATCGGGGTGATCATGCTGCCCTGTTTCGAGATCGACTTCTACAAGAACGCCGAGGGAGTCCGCCAACCGATCATCGATGCGCTGGAAATGGCCGCCGCCGCGGGGGCGAAATCCGTTTCCCTGACAGGGGTGATCCCCTCCGCCACCGACCATGGTCGCGAGATCGCGAAATGGATCGAGCACAGGACGGATCTCCCCGCCATCACCACCGGCGACGCGACCCGCTCGGCCACCATCGTGCGCTCGGTCGAGGGCATGTTGTCACGAAGCGGCCGCGACTTGGCGGGTGAGACTCTCGCGGTGATCGGGCTCGGGTCCATCGGTCACGGCACCCTCGGTCTGCTGCTCCGCGCACTGCCTCATCCCAAAAAACTGATCCTCTGCGATCCCTATCAGGACGACGATCAACTCGCCAGGATTCGCGACGGGGTACGCGCCGCCAACTATCAGGGCGAAGTCGCCGTGGTGGCGAACGGCGGGGCGTTGCCGCCGGAAGTCTACGAGGCCACCTTCATTGTCGCCTCCACCAACCTGCCCGGCATTCTCGACATCCGCGCCCTGAAGCCCGGCGCTCTGGTGGTGGACTACAGTTTCCCGCCCATCTTCCGGGTGGGTGACGCCATTCGACGGCTTGAGGAAAGTGGGGACGTGCTTTTCACCACCGGCGGCGAATTGAACATCGGAGCCACGGTGAAGGAAACGATCTATCTGCCAAGCGACGCCGAGGAGATGGCCGATGGTCTGGAGGGCGGCTTCATCCGTTTCCTCGCCGGGCGCGATGCCTCGGAGATCACCGGATGCGTTCTCGTGAGTCTGCTCACGGGAGCCAAGCCGGAAATCGCCCCCACACTGGGACCTCTGGCGGTCGAGGATGCCCTGGCCCACTACCGTCATCTGGTGGAGCGGGGGATCACCCCGGCCCGTCTCCAGATGTCGGGGTATTTCCTGCCCGAGGAGAAAGTGGCCACCTTCCGGGATTCCGGAGCCGCCGAGCAACCCGCATCGACCTGAACTCAGCCGGGGAACCGCGTTTCCAGAACTTGCCGCCGATAGCAGAAGATCCACTCCAATTGGGGGCGGATGTAGAGACCATGCATCGGCGCGGATAGCGGATGGAAGGGCAGCGCGTAGTGGACCCGGTCCAGCATGCGCACACCGCCCTCGCAGCTCTCGAAACGGTGCAGATGATGCCAGAAGCGATAGGGCCCTGATCGCTGCTCGTCGATGAAATATCGGCGGGCTTCGACCTCCACAATCTCCGTGACCCAGGTCGTCCAGATGCCCGGCACCAGCCGGATGCGGTGAACGATGATCTGTCCGGCAAACATCGGCTCATCGTCACCGCTCTGCGTGCGAAAAGCGAGTTCGGGCGGGGTCATGTCGTCCAGATTTCGCGGATTGCTGAAAAATTCCCAGGCATGGTCCAGGGAAATCGGAAGGACTTGGGACTGCTCGAAACGGTGGACGCGGAGGGGCAACATGGGCGGGAAATGGGGCTGCGAGAGTTACGGCAGGAATGCGCGAATCGACTGAAAGAATCCGCCTGAAAGCTCCGAATTACTTAAAATCTCTTAACTTTTCAGCTTGCTTATGATTTCGCCCAGACTCTATAATAGAACTCGGTTTTGAGCAGCATTTATGGAAATTTGAGATCTGATTTTGTATCATTAGGATTTCTTCAACTTCCAGTAATGCCCGCAAGCTACTTGTCATGATTGATCTGTCCATTCAAAGCGATTCGCGACTTGGCTGCCGAAGCTCATTGGCCGCTCTTGTCGGAGTGCGCTCGGCGATGGTCGACGTTGGTGATCAGTGGTTTAGGTCGATTTGCTCGCCGGAGGTGGAGGAGTCGGGAGCCGGAGGCGAGACGCGATTTTCCGAAATGAAAGCGGGCGCGTTCTACCATCGTCCCGTGCTGATGGACGAGGTGCTTGCCGTCTTGAGACCCGATTCGGACAAGTCGATTTTCGACGGTACGCTAGGTGGCGGGGGGCACAGTGAGGCGTTTTTGAAGGCCGGTGCCAGAGTGATCGCGTGCGATCAAGACCCGGAGGCGATCGCTCATGCTTCCGCCCGATTGGCGCCATTCGGTGATCGATTCCGGGCCATGCACGCCAATTTTTCCCTGATCGATCAGGTTCTCGCGGTGGCGGGCGAGGATCGGGTGGATGGCATTCTGCTGGATCTCGGCGTGTCTTCCCGTCATCTCGACGAGCCGGAACGGGGGTTTTCCTTTCAGAAAGACGGACCACTCGACATGCGGATGAATACCACCGCCGGCCGCACCGCCGCGGATTGGCTCAACGAGTCGGACGAGGCGGAGTTGGCCCGAATTTTTTGGGAATATGGCGAAGAACGCGCCTCCCGACGTATCGCTCGCGCCATCGTGGAGCGACGCGCGGAGCGTCCTTTCTCGCGCACGCTGGAGTTGGCCGGGCTGGTCGAGAAGATCCTGCCACGGGGCGGGGCGAAACATCCCGCCACGCGCGCGTTTCAGGCGCTGCGTATGGCGGTGAATGCCGAGCTGGCCTGCCTGGCCGATGCCTTGGGCAAGGCGGCGGATTGCCTCAAGCCCGGGGGCGTGCTGGCGGTCATCTCTTTCCACTCTCTGGAAGACCGCATCGTGAAGCAGTTCCTCCGTCGCCACAGTGAGAAAACCCTCGACCGACCCGAGTGGCCCGCCCCGCGTCCGAATCCGGAGTGCTATTTCGAACTTACCGCCAGAAAGCCGGTCGCGGCCACCGCTGACGAGCAGCAAGCCAATCCCCGGGCCCGCAGCGCGAAGTTGCGGGCCGCGACGCGCCTCTGATTCCGCATTTTTTCACCTGCCGCCCAACCGTAAACCGAAAGGAAACACCCGTATGAGCAGAAACCAGTATCGCAATTCCCTGAGAAGCCCCTGGCTGATGCGCATTGTCTTCGGCAGCGTCACGCTGGCGGCGATCTTTGCCGCCTTCGTCGTTCTGAGAAATCGCCAGGTGAAACAGGGCGATCGCATCAGTGCGACGGAAAAAGCCATCATCCAGCTCGATAAGGAGTTGGACATGTGGGAGGTGCGGATTGAGAGCCAGCTGGCTCACACCGAGTTGAAAAGCAGGCTTGATTGGGTCGAGAGCGATCTCGCCGACATCAGCGCCTCGCGCATCCTGGTGCTGTCCCCCGGCGATGAGGTGCCCGCCTTGCCGAAGGTGGCGTTGAGCCAGTGAGTGGCGTGAGGGGGAACGGAACACGACTCGCAACTGCCGGATCATGGATCAAGCGATGAAAAAACTCGAGAAAGGCGTCAAGCGGCGCCTCATTCTCGTATGCGTTCTGCTGACCTGCGGGCTGAGCCTGCTCTCGGCGCGCCTCGTCTACCTGCAAGTGGTCGATCACGAACGTTATGCCGTCGCGGCGGCGGATCATTACCGCGTGCGCGAGGAATTACCGGCTTCGCGGGGGCGGATACTGGATCGGGAGGGCAAGACGCTCGCCCGCAATGTCACCGTCTATTCCGTGGTGGCGGACTGCATGCATCTGCGGGATGTCGACTACGCCGCGGTCAAGGGAGTGGCGAAGATGACGGGGCTGCGTGAGCGGGAAGTGCGCCAGCGGTATGGACGCGAAGAGCTGATCAATCGCTACTTCGCCCATATCTCCGACAAGTTGTCCGAGCTGCTGAGGATGCCCTCCGGGGATCTTCATCGTCTGTTGGAAAGCAAGTCTGTCGGCGACATCTTTCTCGCTCGCGACATCGAGGAGGATTTGGCGCGCGAGTTTCGTGAGGTCATGGCGGAGCAGGGCATCCGGGGCGTCTATCTGCGCCGGAACGAGCGCCGTTCCTACCCCAATCCCCTCAGTCTTACCCACGTCATCGGCTATGTGCAGGAGGTGGTGAAGGAAAACGAGAGGGAGAAATCGGTGGTCGAGCTGGTGGGGCGGGAGGGCATCGAAAAGGTGTTCGACGAGCACATGCGGGGCACCCCGGGATGGCGCGATATCGAGAGAGACAACCGAAAGCAGGAGATCCACGCCTTTCGCGGCGAGGAGCAGCAGCCGGTGTCGGGGCGGAATGTGCGCCTCACCATCGACATGAAGCTCCAGGCGAAGGTCGAGGAGGTGCTGGACCAGGCTTATGCGCAATACACGCCCGAGAAAATCTCCTGCGTCTGGATGGATCCGCGCTCCGGGGAAGTCCTCGCCATGGCCAGCCGTCCTCATTTCGATCTCGCCTCCCGCAAGGGAAGCCGGCGCAATATCGCGATCAGCGACATGTACGAGCCGGGTTCGACTTTCAAGATCGTCGCCGCCGGCGGCGCGCTGAACGAGGGCTTGATGACGCCGGCCACGCAGATCTTCTGCTACAACGGCCTCTATGATCGCGAGGGGTTCGAACTCAAGGATCACTATCCCTACGGGGATCTCAGCTTCGAGGGAGTGCTGGTCAAGTCCAGCAATATTGGCGCCTATCTCATCGGTCGTCAGTTGAACCGACAGCCTTTCCACGACTACATCGAGGCCTTCGGCTTCGGTCGCCCCACCGGGATCGAGCTGACCTCCGAGATCGGCGGGGTGGTGCATCCGGTGAAAAACTGGAACCAGAGTTCCTTCTCCCGGATGACGATGGGCTATTCGGTGGGAGTGACGCCGCTGCAGATGGCCACGGCATATTGCGCGGTGGCCAACGGAGGGGAATTACTGAAACCGCGGGTGGTGATGGCGGTGGAGGATGAGCACGGTCGCGTGGTGGAACGGCCGGGTCGCGAGGTGGTGCGCCGGGTCATGAGCGAACGCGCGTCGAAACAGCTCTGCCAGGCTTTGCTCAAGGTCACCGGCCCGGGTGGCACTGGAACCAACGCCGCCATACCGGGCTATGAGGTCGCGGGCAAAACCGGCACCGCGCAGAAAAATATTCCGGGCAAAGGCTATGCCAAGGGGCGCTATGTGGTCTCCTTCGCGGGCTTTCTGCCGGCGGACGACCCCCGGATCGTGGGCATTCTGGTGGTGGACGATCCCCGGGCCGAGGGAGTTTCCCTCTATGGTGGGACCATCGCCGCGCCCATCTGGCAGGAGATGGCGCTGGACGCCGTCCGCATCCAGGGGATCGCGCCCAAGGACGCGGAGATCCACCGCCTGGCCGAGATCAATCCCGAGGAAATACTCGTGGAGGGCATCAGCGACTGATCGATTCAACAGGGTTGGGTCGCGGACTCAACAGGGTCAGATCGCCCCGCCGCCAATTCTCTTTTTCCAACGCATGAAGCTTTCAGAAGTCATTTCGCAGATACCAGTCAAATCCGTGTCGGGGGCACTCGACACGGAGTTGGACGCGGTCTGCTACGACTCGCGGAAAGCGGGGCCGGGGGCGCTGTTCTGCGCTTTGCCGGGGGAGAAGGTCGATGGCAATGACTATGTCGAAGCCGCCTTGGCGAGGGGCGCCTCGGCGGTGCTTTCTCAAAAGCCCGGCCCGGCCGAGACTCCCGTGCCCTGGGTGCTGGTGTCCGACGCGCGCGCGGCGATGGCCCGCGCGGCGGCAAATCTGCACGGTCACCCTTCGCGGGCCTTTCCAGTTGTCGGGATCACGGGGACCAATGGCAAATCGACCACGGCTTTTCTCCTCCATTACCTGATGGCCGCCAGTTGGTATCGCGCCGGACTGATCGGGACGGTGCATTACCAGATCGGCGAGGAAACGCGCGACGCGCCGCATACCACGCCGGAGTCGGCGGATCTCCAGGCCCTGCTCGCCGAAATGCGCGAGGCGGAGTGCCGGGGAGCGGTGATGGAGGTCAGCTCCCACGGGCTGGCTCAGCGGCGGGTGGCGGAGGTTCGATTCGCGGCCGGGATTTTCACGAACCTGAGTCAGGATCACCTGGATTTTCACCGGACTTTCGACGCGTATTTCGCGGCCAAGAGAATGCTGTTCGAGCAGATCTCCACCCAGGGCGAGTCGGGCAAAGACGCGCCGGCAGTGATCATCAATCGGGACGACCGCTACGGCGAGCGTCTGGCCAAGGAGAGTTTTCCCTACACGCGGATGATCACCTATGGCATGGGGGCGCTGTGCGATTTCAAGGCCAACAACATCCGCATGGACTTCAATGGCACGCAGTTCACGCTGTCGATGCAGGGGCGGCAGCTGTTGGTGAAGGTGCCGCTGATCGGGAGATTCAATGTCTACAATGTGCTGGCGGTCCTGGCCGCGGCCCACGCGGTGGGTTTGAACTTCCGCGAGGCGGTGAAGCATCTGGAGACCGCGCCCCAGGTGCCGGGGCGTCTGGAGTCGGCTTCGGATCGGCAGATCAATTATCGGGTTTACGTGGACTACGCCCACACGCCGGACGCGCTAGAGAACGCGCTGAAAACCTTGCGGGAACTCAAGCCCCGCCGTCTGATCACGGTGTTCGGCTGTGGAGGTGATCGCGACCGCGGCAAGCGGCCACTGATGGGCGGCGTGGCGGAGCGGCTCAGCGATCTCGCGATCGTGACTTCCGACAATCCTCGGACGGAGGATCCGGAGGAGATCATCCAACAGACTGTCGCGGGGATGGGTGCCGGCCGCGCGAAGGTGATCGCCGACAGACGGGAAGCCCTCGCGCAGGCCATCCGTCTGGCGGGCGAGCGCGACATCGTGCTGATCGCGGGCAAGGGGCACGAGTCATATCAGGAGATCGACGGGGTGAGGCATCCCTTCGACGACCGCAAAGTCGCGCGGCAATACATCGCGGCCAAGGCCGAGGATACCCTCTGAACTGGGAGATCTTCCATTCATGCAGACAACAACGCTCAGAGAAATCGCGGAATGGTCCGGCGGACGGCTGATCCAGGGAATGCCCGAGGATCGGGTGTCGGTGGTGTCGACCGATACGCGCTCGCTTTCGGGTGGGGAGTTGTTTGTCGCGCTCTCGGGTGAACATTTCGACGGGCATCGCTTCATTGCGGAGGCTGGCGAAGCGGGAGCGGTCGCGGTGATGGTGAGCTCTCTGCCCCTGGCCGCTGAGACATTCGCGGGCGGTATCATTCACGTGCCCGACACGCTGACGGGCCTGCAATCCCTGGCGTTGCGCTACCGTCGCGCGCGGAGCGACGTCTTCGCCGTCGGTCTGACGGGCAGTAATGGCAAGACATCGACCAAGGATTTCCTCGCCGCGGTGCTGAGCCGGGCGGGTTCGGTGAACGCGACGCGGGGGAATCTGAACAATCACATCGGGTTGCCCCTGACCATTCTGCGCACTGAGGCCGGGCATCGCATCGGCGTCTGGGAGATGGGCATGAGCCATCCCGGGGAAATCGAGGTGCTCGCCGAGATCGCCGCCCCCGACGCGGGGGTGATCACCAACATCGGCACCGCCCACATCGAGCACATGAAGACGCGCGAGGCCATCGCCGAGGAGAAAGGCATGTTGGCGGAGGCGGTGAGCGGGGATGGCTTCGTGGTGCTGAATGCCAATGATCCCTACACCGAGGCGATTCGCGGCCGGTGTCGCGCGCGGGTCGTCACCGCGGGAATCGCGGCCGGTGAGGTGATGGCGAGCGATCCGCGTGTCGAGAATGGCGGGGTGCGTTTCCTGCTCCAGGCCAAGGGCGATGGGGTGGAGGTGAGGTTGCCGGTACCGGGTGAACACATGGTGGCCAACGCCGTGCTCGCGGCAGCGGTGGGGATCGAGCGGGGTATCTCTCTGGATGAGATCGCCGGAGCGCTGGGCGCGGCCGAGTTGTCCGGTGGGCGCCTGGAATTGCGCCGTGTCCGTGGGGTTGAGATTCTCGACGACACCTACAACGCCAACCCGGATTCGATGCGGGCCGCGTTGAGGACTCTCGCCTCAATGCCGACAGACGGGCGCCGGATCGCGGTGCTGGGTAGGATGGCGGAATTGGGCGAACATGAGGACGCCGAACATCGCGATCTCGGTGCGGCCGCCGCGGAGGCGGGTGTGGATGTGTTGGTGGCGGTGGGGGAGAAGGTCGCGTCGCTGATCTCCGCCGGGGCGGATGGCGGGGTGGAGAGGGTGATCACCGTCAGTTCCCATGACGCCGCCGCCGAAGCCTTGGGCGAGGTGGCGACGGAGGGCGATGTCGTGCTGGTCAAGGGAAGCCGATCATCGGCAATGGAACGGGTCATCGCGGCGTACGCCGCGGCGAGCCAAGCGTAATTTTTTTAGAGCGATGTTGTACTATCTATATCAGTTCTCCGACCAGTTCGATCTGCTGAATCTATTTCAGTATCAGACATTTCGCGCCGCCGGGGCCGCGTTGACCGCGTTCCTGCTCAGTGTGATTTTTGGTGATCGGCTGATCCTGCGTCTGACGGCTCTCAAGATCGGCCAGCCGATCAGAACCGCGGCGGAAGTCCACAAGCTGGCGGAGCTGCATGGAGGCAAGGGGGGCACGCCGACGATGGGCGGCATCATGATCGTCGGATCGGTGGTGGCGGCCGCACTGTTGTGGGCGATTCCCAGCAATCCTTTTATTCGGGCCCTATTGCTGGTGACGATCGGGACCGGGTTCCTCGGGTTTTTCGATGATTACCTGAAAGTGACCCGCAAGACCTCGGCCGGGGTCAGTGGACGGGTCAAGTTGGTGGCCCAGTTCGGCATCGCCCTCGCTGCTGTTCTTTACCTCTATGCTCAGCCGGGAGAGACGCGGTCTTACATCACCCAACTCTGGGTGCCGTTTCTGAAAGAACCGCTGATCGAGGACATGGGCATCCTCGCGGTGTTCCTGTTGCCGGTGGTGGTGGTGGGTTGCTCGAACGCGGTCAATCTAACCGATGGTCTGGATGGTCTGGCCACCGGTTGCACTCTCACGACCGCGGCGGCCTACACCGTGTTCAGTTATGTGGTCGGGAATTCCGTGGCGGCGAACTATCTCTACCTCCCGTTCCACCCGCAGGCGGGCGAGGTGGCGGTGTTCTGCGCGGCCCTGCTCGGCGCCGGACTCGGGTTTCTCTGGTTCAACTGTCATCCGGCCAGGGTGTTCATGGGAGACACGGGTTCGCTGGCGATCGGCGGGATGCTGGGAATGATCGCGATTTGCTGCAAACAGGAGATTCTCCTCATCATCGTGGGCGGCGTGTTCGTGGCCGAAGCGCTCTCGGTGATACTGCAGGTGGCCAGTTTCAAACTCACCGGGCGCCGCATTTTCAAAATGGCTCCCCTGCATCATCACTTCGAGTTGATGGGGTGGAAAGAGAGCCGCGTGATCACCCGTTTCTGGATCGCCTCCATCATCTGCGCGCTGGTCGGGGTGGCCACGCTGAAAATTCGCTGAGTGACCGATTACCGACCAACTTCATGAATCTCCGGGGACAACGCATTGCCATCTTGGGAGCCGGCGCCAGCGGTCAGGCCGCCGCCCGTCTCGCGTTGGCGGACGGCGCCGCCTGGGTGGGGGTGTATGATTCGGGTGATCCGGAAAAACTCGCCGGAGTGGCGGCCTTGCTGGATGCGGCGGGGATCGCGCACGGTTTCGGTGAATCGGCCCTGAACGCCCCGGATGATTTGAATCTGGTGGTGGTGAGTCCCGGCATCGATGTGGGCTGGCCGATTGCCCAGGCCTTTCTCAAGAGCGGCGCGCCCTTGATCGGAGAGATTGAATTCGCCTGGCGGCACTGTGAATGCCCGGTGGTGGCGATCACCGGGACCAACGGCAAGACCACCACCACCGAGTTGACTGCCGCCGTGCTGGAGGCCGGGGGATTGCGAACCATCGCGGCGGGTAATTACGGGCACGCGTTTTCCGAGGTGATACTCTCCGGGCAGCGTTTTGATGTGGTGACGCTGGAAATCAGCTCGTTCCAATTGGAGACGATCACTTCCTTCCGGCCCAAGGTGGCGGTGTGGCTGAACTTCGCTCCGGATCACCTGGATCGTTATGATTCAATACATGGTTACCGCGCGGCCAAGCTCAGGGTGTTCGAGTTTCAGGAGGCGGGCGACTTTGCGGTGATCAACGCGGCCGAGCCTCCGGATTCTGGAGTGGCGGAGATCGTGAGTTTTTCCGCCTTCGGCGCGGCGGCGGATTTTGATTATCAAGAGGGTTGGATCCGGTTTCGCGGCGAGCCGATTCTGGATTTCTCCAGCGTCCGCCTCCACGGAAAACACAATGCCGAGAATGTGATGGCGGCGATGGCGGTGGGGAACTGCCTCGGGATCGATCCGCGTGCTGTGTTGGATACGGTGCGGAACTATGCTCCGCCGAGCCATCGTTGTGAACCGGTGGGGGAAGTGCGGGGAAGCCTTTTCATCAACGATTCCAAGGCCACAAATTTGCACGCGCTAGCCAGTTCGCTCAGAGGACAGGAAAAACCGGTGGTGTTGATAGTGGGAGGGAAAGAGAAGGGCCTCGACTTTGGCGAAATCCGGGAACTCCTCGCGGGAAAAGTCAGCCAGGCGGTGTGCCTGGGCGAGATCTCCGGGAAGATCGCGCGGGCGTGGGAGGGGGTGGTGCCCTGCGCCTGTGCCGCCTCGATGGAGGATGCCGTCAGACTTGCCGGGAACGCCGCCGCCCCCGGACAGACGGTCTTATTCTCCCCCGGTACCTCCAGTTTTGACATGTATTCCGGATATGCCGAACGCGGTGACGCTTTTCGCCGGGCAGTGCGCGCGATGAGCTGAATTTCACAACCCCAAGCCAAGCCAAGCAACAACACAACCAAAGCCATGAAAAAGAAACGCAAATCCAGCACCAGCGTCCAGAAAACCCATGATGGATTCATCGGACGCCTTTTCGCCCAGACCCAGCTGCCGGCCCATGTGACCGAAGAGCAGGACTGGTATCTGGACACGCCGGATGTTCGTCTGACCCGCGTGTTCACCATCGTACTCATTCTGCACATCGTGGCCGTCGGAGGAATCCTGGCGTTCAAGATGGTGGAAAAAGCCTCGACTCCCGAAGTGATGGCATCGATCGCGGCCACTACAGAGGGTAGCCCGGAAACGGTCGCTGAAGCGGCGGCGACGTCCGCCACCACGGTTGAAACCGCTCCCCCGGTGGAGGCCACTGAACCCGTGCTGGTGGATCATCCCTCGGCACCCGAGTATCAGGAATATCGCGTCGGCTCCGGAGAGAGCCTGATCAGCATCGCGAAGAAGTTGGGTGTCAGCGCCTCGGAGATCCGCGAGATCAACCATCTCGACGATGGAGCCAATCTGACGGTTGGTCGCTGGATTCAGGTGCCCAAAACCAGCAAGTCTGCCGCGAGCGAGCCGGCTTCCGCGTTGGCGGCGGTGGATGACGCCCCCGCGTCGCCCCCGGTGGCGCCGGCGATTGCCAAGCCTAAGCCGCAAGCACCCGAGATCGCCAAAACCGATCCCAAACCGGCCCCGCCGGCAATCAAGGCGCCCGAAACGCCGGCGGCAAAACCGGCCGGTCCCAAAGCCGCTGATCGTTATCAGGTGCAGAAAGGTGACACTCTCTTCGGCATCGCCCGTCAGTTCGGTATCAAATATCAGGATCTGATGGCCGCCAACGGCATCCAGAAGCCGGAAAACCTGCAAGCCGGTCAGACGTTGCGGGTACCGCAGCCCTGAACATTCTCGGCAAATTGGCTCGGACACGCCGGTCGACGCACGCTGGGGCGTCGACCGGTCGAGAGCCATTCTGTGGTGGTGTTTTTGATTAAGAAAGCTTAAGTATTCCGATGGCCAAACGCAGCGCGCCTCTCCTCCTACTCGCCGTGGTATTTCTGCTTGGGCTGGGTTTGGTCATGCTGATCAGCACCTGCGCCTTCAGTTCCTCCTCGCCGAGTGACGACATCTATCAGGATGCCAAACGTCAGATTGTCTGGCTGCTGCTCGGGTGCGGGGGCTGCGTGTTTGCCGCGATGCTCGACTATCACTGGATGCAGAGGCGGGCCTGGTGGATTTTCGGGATGGTCGTTTTTCTTCTGGCGCTTTGTTATGTGCCCGGGATCGCGACGGAGGTGAACGGCGAACGTCGCTGGATCAGCGCCAAGATCATCGGGCTTTCGGGCTTGCGCATGCAGCCGTCGGAACTGGCGAAGATCACACTAGCCATCATGGTGGCTTGGTGGTTCGCGATGCATCCCGACAGTGGTCGGCATCCGATCCGCGGTTTCCTGATTCCTCTCAGTATCTGCGGCTTGATGATTTTGCTGGTGCTCTTCGAAAAGGACATGGGCACCGCGGCGGTGCTGTCGGCTTCCTGTTTCACTCTGCTGTTTGTCGCGGGGGTTCGTCTTCGTTATCTGACGGGTCTGGCGGTGACCGGCACGGTGGCCCTGGCGCTGTTGGTGAAGTATGACGCCAACCGGTTCTCCCGCATCATGGCCTATCTGGACATGGAAGGAAACAAGTTGGGTTTCGCTTTTCAGCAATGGATCGGCCTGATGGCTCTGGGTTCCGGGGGAGTTTCGGGGCGCGGGTTGGGCGAGGGACGTCTCAAGATGCTTTACATGCCGTTCGCCCACACGGATTTCATTTTCCCCATGATCGGCGAGGAGTTGGGACTGGTGTTCACCTTGCTGGTGGTGTTCGCCTTCGTTTTGCTGGCGGTGGCCGGCATCACGATCTCGTTTCACGCGCCTGATCCCTTTGGCCGGATGTTGGGGCTGGGGATGGTGTGTTTCATTTCCTACCAGGCCGCCCTCAACATTGGGGTCACCACGGCGGTGCTGCCCAACACCGGGCTGCCGCTGCCGTTCATCAGCTACGGCGGCACCGCCCTGCTGACGGCGATGTTCGCCATCGGCATTCTGCTGAACATCTATCGTCAGGGAAGGGCCAGCGAAGTCGAGAACCAGTATTGGGTTTCCGGTCGCCGCATCACGCCCAGAGTCTGACCGGCGCTCACTTGGGGACGAATCCGGAAACACCGCGTCATGGCCACACGGAACGACTCAACATCCCCGGGCGCCCGGCGTCTGGTGGTGGCCTGTGGCGGGACTGGCGGACACTTGTTCCCCGGAATCGCGGTGGCTGAAGTCTGGAGAAAGCGGGGCGGCGAGGTGATGCTGATCATCTCGGAGAAGCAGATCGACACGCTCGCGACGGAGGGCTTTGGGCATCTGCGTTTCGAGCGGCAACAAAGCATTGCCATGCCGGGGCTGTTTTCCCCCAGGATGATACCCTTTGGCATCGGCTTTCTGAAAGGGCTGAGCCACAGTCGAAGACTTTTGCGGGAGATTCAGGCCGACGCGGTGATCGGCATGGGAGGGTTCACCTCGACGGCTCCCCTGGTTGCCGGGAGATTGGGAGGTCTGCCGACCTTCATCCACGAGTCAAACGCGATTCCCGGACGGGCGAATTTGCTGAACGCGCGATTTTCCACCCGTGTGCTGGTTGGTTTCGAAGCTTGCGCGTCACATTTTGCCGGTCGTCGGATAGCGGCGGTGGGGACGCCCCTGCGGACTTCGATGGTGAACCGCCCGGATCGCGCGACGGCCCTGGCGCGTTTCGGCTTGCGGGAGGATCGCAAGACATTACTCATCATGGGAGGTAGCCAGGGAGCCAGGCGGCTGAATGAGATGACCTCCGAGGCGCTGGCGCTGCTCCCAGCCGAACGGGTACAGGTGCTGCACATCACGGGTCCGCAGGATTTTGAAGCCGCCGAGGCGGCCCATGAGAAAAAACCCGACGGACTCCACAGCCGCGTGTTGCCCTTCTGCGCGGAGATGCAACACGCGCTCGCGGCGGCGGATCTGGCGGTGTGTCGTTCGGGAGCTTCGACGCTGACCGAGTTGGCCCACTATGCTCTGCCCGCGGTGCTGGTGCCGTATCCGTTCGCCGCGCACGATCATCAGACACGCAACGCGGAGATCTTCTCGAATGCCGGGGCCGCGCGGCTTTGGCCCCAGGCCGAGTTGACCGCGCGCGGGTTTGCTGAGGCTCTCGTGGGTCTGATCGAGGATGAGGACGGTCTGGGGGAAATGTCTCGGGCGATGGGGACTTTTGCGACACCGAACTCGGGGGAGATGATCTGCGACCTGATCGAGGCGGACCTTTCCCCTGGCTGATTCCGGATTGACCCTGCGCTCATTCGGGGCAACAGGGAGAGACACAGAATCATGAGTAGCGAGTTGGTAAAGCAGTGGTCAGAACGTTTCTCCGCCGGTCCCGATGCCGCGGTCCGGGTGCATCTGATCGGCGTGGCGGGATCGGGAATGAGTGGTCTGGCATCGTTGTTGATGGGTCTGGGGCATCGCGTTTCGGGGTCGGACCGGGTGACCACGGAGGAGACGGTAAGGCTGGCTTCGGAGGGTTTGGTTTTCTCCAGCCCCCATTCAGCCGAGGCGGTTTCGGATGCCGAGGTGGTGATCTATTCCAGCGCGGTGAAGCCGGGAAACGCCGCGTTCGATGCGGCCCTGTCCGCCCACATTCCCTGTCTCCGTCGTGCGGAGGCCTTGGCGGCGATCATGAACGGCCGCAAAGGGATCGTGGTCGCCGGCACGCATGGGAAGACCACCACTTCGGCTCTGGCGGCTCATGTGCTCCGCACGGGGGGAAAATCCCCCTCTCACTATGTGGGGGCCGAAATCCCCATCCTCGGCAGGAACGCCCACTGGGATCCCGCGGGGGAATGGTTCGTGGCGGAAGGGGATGAGAGTGATGGCACGCTGGTAAATTTCGAGCCGGAGCACGCGATCCTGCTCAATGTGGAGGCCGAGCATCTCGATTACTACCCGGATCTGGACGCGATCAAGGCGGTGTTTACTCGCTTTTGTGACCAGACGCGTGGGAAGGTGATCTATTGCGGCGAGGACGCCAATGCCAGAGCTGTGGTCGGTCATCGCCCTGGCGCCATTAGCTACGGCTGGCGTCCGGAGTGGGATTTTGCGGCGATCGATCTCTCGCCCAAGGGAGCCGGGACGGAGTTTTCAGTGTTGAAAAGGGGCGAGTTTCTGGCTCGCGTCCGCCTGGGGATACCCGGTCGGCATAATGTGCTCAACGCACTGGCGGTCATCGCGCTCGCGGTGGAACTGGGCGTGGCTCTCGACCGGATCGATGAGGCCCTCTCCGGGTTTCGCGGAGCGCGGAGGCGTTTTGAGATGAAGCGCCAGAGCGATTTCGTGACCATCGTGGATGATTACGGACATCATCCCACAGAGATCGCCGCCACCATCCAGACGGCCCGGTCGCAGCATGCCGGTCGCTTGATTTGTCTGTTCCAACCGCATCGCTATTCCCGCACGCAACTGTTACGGGATGAGTTCGGCACCGCTTTCGACGGGGTCGATGAGTTGTGGGTGACGGATGTTTATCCCGCCAGCGAGTTGCCCATTCCCGGTATCAGCGGCACCACGGTGACGGAGGCGGTGGAGGAGCTGGGTGAATGCGAAAAAGTTCACTCTCATCCCCGACTCTCAGACCTTCACTTGGCGGTGGGACAGAGACTGCGCGAAGGGGATTGGTTGATCACTCTCGGTGCGGGCAACATTCATGAGGCGGGTGCCCGTCTGGCGAAAGATCTGGCTATGAGAGATCACCTCATCGAGGTGCTCCAAGAGCCGGGATCGATCATCAAGCTGTACGAACCGATGCGAAAGCACACCACGCTCAAAGTGGGTGGTCCGGCCCAGTTCTGGATCGAGCCCTCCACCGTGGCGGGGCTAGCCCGATTGGTCAAACATTGCTGTGACACGGGCCTGCCGCTGAGATTGGTCGGCCGTGGCTCGAATCTTCTGGTCCGCGACGGGGGCATTCCGGGAGTGGTGGCGAATCCGGCGCGGGGAGAATTCTTGGCCCTGCATGTGGACGGCGACACCATCCGGGCCGGTGCCGGGGTCAAGTTGAAAGCCCTCGCCGCGGCGGCACAGTCAGCCGGTTTGGGCGGATTCGAATGGATGGAAGGCATCCCCGGAAACGTGGGCGGCAGTCTGAGAATGAACGCCGGCGCGATGGGGGCCGAGATGTTCGGACAAGTGGTGAGTGTGGAGATGATCGATGGGGAGGGGAATCTCCTTGAGAAGCCGATTTCCGAGATCGTCCACCTCTACCGGAATGTGCCGGAACTCGCCCATAACGTGGCTGTGGCGGCCACTTTTCGCGGGGTGCCAGCCGCGGCGGAATTGATCGAGGAAAAGATGGAAGCCTCCAAGTCCAAACGTCGTCAGTCACAACCGGTGGCGGCCAGCGCGGGCTGCATTTTCAAGAATCCCGGCCCTGTTGGTGCCGGGCAACTCATCGATGAGATGGGATTGAAAAACCGCGCGGTGGGCGCGGCACGGGTCAGCGAGGTCCACGGAAACTTCATCGTCAACGAGGGGACCGCGTCGGCTGAGGAGGTACTCGGATTGATCGCGAAAATCAAAACCGATGCCCGTGAGCTGCGCGGTATCGAGCTGGAGACCGAGGTTCAGATCATCGGTCAGGACGAGCCGATCTGAGGTCCGCGCCATACTGGCGCCCGAACATCAGTTGATGTACCCCTGATTGGGGGAGATCATTCGATCCCGCCACCGGGCTCAA
Organism: uncultured Verrucomicrobiales bacterium; assembly: GCA_964439145.1. Lineage (GTDB taxonomy): Bacteria > Verrucomicrobiota > Verrucomicrobiia > Verrucomicrobiales > DEV007 > JAEUHH01. Next base: position 1,796 of record CAYTNL010000009.1, on the reverse strand, counting down.
GATCGATCGGAACCGTGATTTTCGGGAAGGCTTTCAGAGTCAGGCTGAGCAGGACGCCGAACTCCTCTTCTCCGCCACGGTTGTCACGCACAATGGCTCCCACGCTGGCGGTCCAACTGGAGAGATCCTTGTGGATCTGATACTGCTGGATTTCAAGAGTGTTGTCGTCGGCCTCGAAACGGTGGACGGTGCTGAATCCCCACTCATCACTCAGTCGTGTGTAGGTGCTGAACGACATCAGGTTGGAATCCCGGAAGAACGGGTGATCACTGAGGTAGAAATATCCCACCGAGAACTGGAACCAGTCATTCGGCATGAAGTAGAGTGAACTGGAATTCTCGGTGAACTCCATTTCTTCACCGAAGACGGGCAACTGTGAATCGATGCGGGCCGAGAGCCAGGGAAGCGGCGACCAGGTGATCTGGTTGAATAGATTGGAGAAGTTCCGGTCGAACTCGGGATCGTCGATGTAATGATCGAAGTAGGAATTCAGCGTCAACCAGTTGTGGGTGCCACCGTTGCGTCGGGTGAGGAAGCGGTTGTAGGTTCCGACCCGGGCGATTTGCCAGTCGTTGATCCCGTCCGTCGCGGTGAACATCGGGAGATCGATGGGACGCAGCTGGGTGGTGGGAGTGAGACGGTCGATGGGGGTGAAGTTGTTGCCGATCTCGTCAGTACTCACGAAGGAGTAGTTCACGTAGGGCTGAAACACGTGGATGAGACCGTCGATACCCAGCGCGCGATTGTAGAGATCGCCGTAGCTCTTCGAGAATTTCATCGAGGTGTCGACCCCGGCGTGCGCGATGGTGCGGTCGAAGGAGTCGATCCCCGGTCCATCGATGCTGGAGTAGTTCGAGTAGCCGACCCCGGCCTTGGGAATGATCGAGAGGGCTCCGCCGATGCTGCCGGGGTAGAGGACTTCGTGGTAGGTGTCGAAACGACCGTATCCACGAGGCGCCAGCAGGCGCTCCATCTCGGTGAGAATGTTTTCGCTGTATTCGGGCTTGTAGTCCTCCTCCAGCACGTTGCCGTCGGCATCGATCAGTTCGCCATTCCGCAGGGTCAGCACCCCGGCGTCCAGGTCGGCGAGATAACCTTCGTGCGTATCCTTGCGGGACTTGAACGCGGTTTGCTGGGAGTCGCCGAGGCTCTCTTCGAGGTAGCCACCGGAAGTATAGCCGGTGTAGAAGGCTCCGGAGTTCCCGATCGGCGTGCGGATGGCGTCGAGTGCCAGTTCCACCCGCTCATCGGTGGTGAAAAAATCATTCAACTGGAAGCGGCCCAGCAGCGAGATGGTGCCCCACGGGTTGTGCTTAACCAGATTGAGGATGTTGTCAGGCTGCGGATCGGTGCGGAATTCCTGCGGGAAGAAATCCTCGTAGAAATACTGGTCGCTCAGCTTGTTGATGTCGATATCAAGATAGAGCGTGCTCTCATCCGGTCCCGGCAGGTAGACCCGGTGCTGGAAATTGATCCGGTAGCGGTCGGCATCGACGGGATCATTGCGGGTGCGACCGCTGAAGGATTGCTGGGGTTCCTGATCGTTGGCGTAGTAAAGGTTCAGGCGACCGAAATTGGGTTCGTTGCGATAGCGCTCGGATTTGAACTCGATCCCGCCGGCCAGACCGCGTTCGCTGCGGAAATCCAGATGCGCCTGGGCCAGTGTGTGATCGCCAATCATGAAACCGTACTGGTTCAGCAAAAACGCTCCCCAAGGAGAACTGAAACCGGGGACAAAGTAGTAGCCCAACTCGTCATCAAGCGGCTGAGAGAGATAGGGGAACCAGAAAATCGGG
>CAYTNL010000008.1:0-117500 GCA_964439145.1 uncultured Verrucomicrobiales bacterium | reverse complement strand
TCGAAAAAATTACCGACGCTTTTAATTAAGCGAATTTATCGCGCAGCACACTAGCGATCCACTCCCCTTTCCTTTCACCCACGACTGTATAGGGTGGAGTCCGCGACCCTACCCCATTCGTCTAAACCCAAGACTGGCCAATGAGGTTGGATTGGAGGATTTCAAAGAGGGCGGTCCGCCCCTTGGTCGCTTCGGTTTGATTGCGCTAGTGAAAGTATAGGCTCATTCGGCAGCCGTGTTCGCTCAGGTCGATGCCGGATCCGATCAGTTCGATCTGGAAGCCGAATGAAAGCATCAGCCGATCAATGGGAATTGAAGATACTGGCGCGGCAAATCTCGACTTCCCAAGGCGGTGGCTCGGCGTTCCGTGGGGAGGCGGTTTCCCTGGTGAGACGAGCCATGGCAAAAACTCCCCGGTGGGCCAGCAGGATCATGATCAACACCCAGGCAAGCACCAGCGCCTTGGCGTGACGTTGGTTGGTTATTGTGCCCCATGATCTGCAACATCCCGGCGTGACTCTTGGCGGCATTGAAGATCAGTTCGATCCTCCAGCGCATCAGATACCAACGGAGAGTTTCATCGCTGCCAACTTGGCACTGCTCCAGATTGGTCAGCGGATTGGTCCAGCCCCGCAACTGCGGCTATCGTTGGTTGGACGGTTTGAATCCCTGTTCTTTGTGCTTGACTTCCAATTTGCCATCAGCCATGCGCCGGGGCACCCTCAGGGCGATCATTTCGCAAGGCACCCGGCGGTTCTCGGTCATCAGTACGGGCGCCCGCGCGATGTCGACAGGTTTGGGCGAGAGCCGGCGCAAGGTCTCGCGCAAAGCCAGTCGCTCCCCCTTGGTATCCAACACATACACCCGCGCCCTGAGCCGACTGATGAAGAAGGCGCGCGCCGCGATGATGGCCTCCATGAAGGCGGTAATGCCCGGCATCCGAAGACGCTACCAGACCGCTTGTCGGGAGACCCTGGTGTCGGTGCAAATTCCCAGTTCCAGCGGGACGGGCCGGGCGGATCGTTCGCCGAAAGCGATGGCGGTCGGCAAGGCGCCCAGGAGGTGTTCCGGGCAGGATCTTGCGAGGCGACAATTTGTTTAGAGAAGGGCTGAGTTTGCGGCCGCCGTCGCTAAGCCGACCGAGTGGGTATCTTTGAGTATTTTGCACCGACAACGCGCCGCAGCTCAATGCCCATCAAGTGAATTTTTTTAAGTCGCCGACAATTAAAGCGTTGTAATCCATGAATTTACACGAATTGACCTGCCCCTGTCGAACGCGATCCTCCTCCATGGAAATCGCGCTTCCGTCGTGAATGACAGGATTCGCTGTTGCCCGTCGCGACTCGACCTTTCATGATGGCACGCATGTTTCGTCCCCTGCTCATTATGTCCCTCACCGGGGCGGCGCTCGCCGTCGAGTCCCCCGCGCCTCCCGCCGGACAACTCGGTGCCGGGCTTTCCTGGATCGCGGTGCCGGGCTCCGACTCGCACGTCCACGCCGTGCAACTGAGCCGGGACGGGCGCCTCATATTGACTCCCAACGAGGCCTTCTTTCCCCGTCTCGGACTCGCCGCCGCCGGCAAGGGCGCGGTGCCCGACGTGGCCGGGCTGAACGGCGGCCAGAGTTTCGCAGTGATCGAAAAGTGGGATCCGGGAGACGCCGCCGAATGGGGCCTGTGGCTGACGAAACCGGGCCAGATCCGGGCGACGGCGAGGCTGGGCGGAGGCTCGGGACGTTTCACCCTGAGCCTCGGCGAGCAGGCGGAGCGTTTTTCTCTCAGTTCCTCCCCGGGAGCCGAGGAGGTCATCGACGTCTCATTCGAGATCAGCCGGACGGGCAGGCATTTGCTGCGCCTGACCTGCGACGAGGGGGGAAACGGCATCGCGCTGCGCTGGATCGAGATCGCGGGCGAAGGGGGCGTGCTCCGCAAACGCTGGCGGCCCGCGGCGGCGCACACCAAATTCACCAGCTCGCGCGCGCCGGAGCGGGTGCGCCTGTGGGTCATGGAAATGGACGCCGTTCCCGGCGAACTCGACTTCTACTCCCCCATCACCACACCTTTCGGCTACTACGGACCGACATGGCGGGCCGATGGCACGGTGAACACGGGCTTCAATTTCTCGCTCTGGTCTTTCCAGCGAAATCAAGCGGAGCCTCCCGTGGAGCAACTCTCGCACCTGCTGGCGATCGGCAACCGGGAGGCGAAATTCGGCGGTTTCGATCACGAGGGCACCGGAGTGAAGATCCGCGACTGGGAACCGCTCGCCGGACGCCAGGGACAACGCCAGGCCCTCGCGCTCCGCGTCGAGCCCGGAGAGGATTACGACACCTATTTCAGCTACTTCTACGCGACCGATGAGCGACGCTGGCGACTGTTTGGCGTCGGCAACAAGTGGATCGGCGGGAAACCGATCGATCATCTCTGGGTGGGCAGTTTCGTCGAAGTGCCCGGCCCTCCGCCCGTGCAACGCACCGGAGCCTGGGAACGGACGATGCGCTACCGCGGCTGGGTGATGGATGTGCGCGGGCAGTGGTTTCCACTGGACCGGATGGAGCGGGGAAATATCGACCGGGAGACGGGCCTGACCCACACCGACCGGGGCGTGACCGATGACGGCTGGTTCTACCTCCAGACCGGCGGCTGGACTTTTCGGAAAGTCACCGACGAATCCCTGGTGAAATTGGACGCGCCCGCCGCGGCTTCCGAATCGGGCTACCTGGACGAGGATGACATCGCTTTTCTCACCAGTGTCCCGAGTGCGGTCGTGGTCACCAAAATCGAGCGCGCCGACACCCGGGCGCGCGTCACCTACACCGTGAGAAATGTCGGCCAGGATGCCCGGGTCGCTATCCACTGGGGTCACGACGAAGCCCTCACCCTCGCCGAGCATTGGCCGCACCGGGTCGAAATCACGGAACCGATCCGCGAAGGCGAAAACCAGTTCATCATCGACGGAGTCCCCGAGAGCGAATCCCTCTTCGTCCGGCTCCTCCTGACCAATGATGAAGGCCAGTTCTGGACGCCCGAAACCGTGGAAGCGTCCCCCTGAATATCTTTCCGCGCTCCGCGATCCGCGTTCCGCGTTTCCTTTGCGCCTCCAGCGCTTTGGCGTTACTCAGTTGGCCCGTTTTCTGAAACCATGACGCCACTCAAGCCATCGCTCGACGAATTCCTCTCCCACGCCGCCTCGGGTCACAACCTGATTCCGGTGTGGACGGAACTCGCCGCCGACTACGAGACCCCGGTGTCGGCGTTTCAGAAACTCAACGACGGCGGCCCCTGCTTCCTGCTGGAATCCGCCGAGAGCAGCGAGCAGATCGGACGCTACTCCTTTCTGGGCGCCAGTCCCCGACTCGAGATCCGCGCCAGCGGTCGGGAGATCGCGGTGCGGGAGCGCGGCGACGACAGCTTCATCACCCGAGCGCTGGCGGATGACTGCCGGGATCCCCTGGCCGAGGTGGAGAAAATCATGAGCCGCTTCCGGGTGGCCGAGGTCGAGGGGCTGCCCATCTTCACCGGCGGCGCGGTCGGTTTCCTCGGCTACGACATGGTCCGCTTTTTCGAGCCCACCGTTCCCGGTCCCCCGGACGAGGGGCTCGGCCTGCCGGACATGGCCTTTCTCATCACCGACACGCTGGTCATCTTCGATCACCGCTTTCGCAAACTCCAGGTGGTGGCCAATGTCTTCACCGAGGACCACGACGATATCGAGTCCGCCTACGAGGCCGGACGGAGAAAGGTCGACGGGATCGTGGCCAGGCTCTCGGCACCGATGACTTTCGCCCCTTTCTCCCTGATGGAGGAGCCGCCCGAGGAGGAGCCGCGGAGCAACACCACCCGGGCCGAGTATGAGGCCATGGTGGAGGCGGCCAAGGAATACATCCTCGCGGGCGACATCTTCCAGGTGGTGCCTTCCCAGCGATTCGAAGCCGAATTTCCCGGGCGCCCCATCGATCTCTACCGGGCGCTGCGATTCGTCAATCCCTCTCCCTACATGTTCTGCCTCCAGTTCGGCGACGAATTCGCGCTGGTGGGCAGTTCCCCCGAGGTGCATGTCCGCGCCATCGACGGAAAAATCGAGATCCGCCCCATCGCCGGGACCCGCTGGAGAGGCAAGACGCCGGAAGAGGACGAAGCCCTCGCCAACGAACTCCTCAGCGATCCCAAGGAGCTGGCCGAACACATCATGCTGGTGGATCTCGCCCGCAACGACGTGGGGCGGGTGTCGGAGTTCAACTCCGTGCGCGTCACTCCGGGACGATTCAAGGTCATCGAGCGCTACAGCCACGTCATGCACATTGTCAGCGATGTCTCGGGCAAGCTCAGCCCCGACCACACCGCCTACGATGTGATGCGCGCCACCTTTCCCGCCGGAACGGTCAGCGGCAGCCCCAAAGTGCGCGCCATGCAGGTCATCAACGAGCTGGAGAAAGCCAAACGCGGCGCCTACTCCGGCGCGGTGGGGTATTTCGGGTTCGACGGCAACCACGACAGTTGCATCGCCCTGCGCACCGTGGTGCTGAAAGACGACAAAGCCTACGTCCAGGCCGGCGCCGGTGTCGTCGCCGACAGCGTCCCGGCCAACGAGTACGTCGAGACCGTCAACAAGGCCAAGGGCATGCTCCGAGCCATCGCGCGGGCGCGGATGCTGGCGGAGAAGTCGGAATGAGTCCGCCACGCCTCAGGAGACTGTTGAAAAAGGCTGGAATGAAAAACCGCGAGTCATTTTGGTCGGTGGCGAGGCGCGATGAAGGAAGGTGGCGAGCCACCTGACTGAATCGCAACGAAGCCAGCGGGCAAAAAGGCCGCGGCCCGAAGGGTCTTCAAAAACCACTCTCGGCAAAGCCGCAAACTTCCCCCCTTTTTTCACCAGGGATTTTTCGTTTCAGAGTTTTTCAACAGTCTCTCAGCGCACCCAACCCTCTTGGGTCCGTGATCCAACCCTCTTGGGTCTTTACAATTCGCTGGAATCGTCGCGGCCCTTCAGGCGGATCATTTTCTTTTTGATCACCTCCAGTTCGACGGTCAACTGATGGGCGGCCTTGATGACATCCGACTGCGTCTCGGGGTCGTCGAGGTGTCTGACGGCGGGATTTACCCTCATCATCGCCAAGGAGATGGTCTTGCAGGCGTCCTCGATCTGGGCAATGGCGTCGGCTCTTTCCATGAGACTCGTTCCATAGCGGAAAACGCGCCGCTTTCAACCCGGACCCTCCAATCCGCGAACGCCGGAGGAAAGTGCCGCCGACACCTGCTCCAACGCGGACAGCAGGGCGTCCCACTCGCGCGCCGTGGTGTCCGGGCCGCCACTGACACGGATGACGCGCCCCATTTCATCGTGATCCAGTCCCATCGCGATCATGACGCGCGAGGGATTCCCGCGTCCGGCGCTGCACGCGGAGCCGGTGGACACGGCAAATCCGGCGGCGGACAGGCGGGTGAGCCATTTCAGGTTGGAATGCTCGGGTACCACGAACAGGGACGTGTTCCACAGCCGCTCGGCCACCGCGCCCACCACCCGGCAGCCGGGCAATCGCTCGATGAGCGCGCGCTCGAAGTCATCCCGCTCGGCTCCGCGCACCGAGGCCAGCTCATCGAGGTCGGCGTCGCTCTTGACCTCCAATGCGGCGAGCATTGCGAGAACGCCGGGCACATCCTCGGTGCCACCGCGGTGCCCGGACTCCTGGGGTCCGCCGATCTGAAGTTGGATGGGATGGTCGGATGTTTCCGGCACGATGAGAAAGCCGACGCCTTTCGGGCCGCCGAACTTGTGGGCGCAGCCGGTGAGGTAATCGGCATGGACGGCGAGATCGCGCGAGGGCAGTTTGCCGATCCATTGGGCGGCGTCGCAGTGGAAGATGGCGCCGAATTCGCGGCAGACGGTCCCGATCTCCCGCCAGGACTGGAGGACTCCCGTCTCGTTGTTGGCGGCCATCACCGACACGAGCGCCGGCCCGTGTGTTTTTTCCGCGAGCCAGCGACGCAGTTCCTCAAGGTCGACCACACCGCGGATGGGATCCACGGGCAGCTCCCACAGGTCATTGGCTCCGAGATGGCGTCGGGCGGGCGCGGTGACGCTGGGATGCTCGATGGTAGAGATGGCCACCCGGGCGGAAATCCGGGCCGCGTGGATCATCACCGCTTGATTGGCTTCGGTGGCGCCGGATGTGAACACGATCCTCTCGGGCTCGGTGTCCAGACGATCAGCCAGCGCCTCGCGGGCGTGCTCGAGTCGGCGTTTGGCCTCGCCGGCTTCGCGGTAGAGGCTGGAGGGATTGTGCCAATGGCGATCGGCGGCGGTCATCCATGCCTCGCGCGCCTCGGGACAGAGCGGGGTGGTGGCGTTGTGATCGAAATATCTGGCGGAATTCATGATGGCGGAACGGATGCGGGACAATTCCTGTTCGATTCTCACCTGTTCTGTGATCCATTTGGGAATGGCAAGCGCGTCACACTTCGCCCCTTGGCGAAAACATATCACGAACATTCAGTGATTCACCCCGGTCGCCCAGCAACGTCCGGACCGCCAGTATGAAACCAGAAACGACCACCATCCAGTTGCCTCCGCGCAAGAGCGTCGAACATCGCCCTGGCGGCGGCACGCGTGTGGGCACGGTGATTCTGTGGGTGTTCGCGGCATTGATGGGAGGTCTCGCGCTAGGCATTTTCGCCGGAAAGTATCTCGCCGCGCAGCGGACCATTCTGGTGAAATCGCCTCCGCGCACCATCACCACCACCGAACAGGCGCTGACCGCCCCGGAGATCGAGGCCAAGCTTTCCGCAGCGGCGGAGGCCATCACCGAAGGCAACTGGCTGGACTCCCGCACTCTTTATCAGGAGATCCTCGCCCTGGATCCCGACCAATCCGTGGCCAAGGCGGCTCTGCCGCTCATCGAGCGTCACCTGGCGACCGCCCGTGGTCAGGTGATCGTGGAGGCGCTTCCAACCGGGGCGCTGGTGAAGCTGGGGACCTTGGGAGAAAAACCCTCGCCCGCCGTCTTCGACGAGGTGCCATTTGGAAACTACGAGATGGTGATCTCCCATCCCGGCCACGAACCGGCGCGCCGCAAGGTGACGGTGGATGATGCCGAGGTGAAAGTGGCCGGGATCGATCTGGCCCGCAGCACCGGCGCCCTGCGTCTGAGCAGCGTGCCCGAGGGAGTGGAGTTCAAGCTTTTGCGGATGGACGACGCCGAGGAACTCGTCCAGATCGGCAAGACGCCCGCCACCATCGAGCAACTCGACGCGGGCGAGTATCAGGTCCACATGGCGCTGACCGGCTGGCCGGACTATCAGGAAAAAGTGAAGGTGGACTCGCATCGCAACGCGAGTGTGTCCCACATTTTCGCCAGGGGCGGGCTCAAGATCACGAGCGATCCCTCGGAGGCGGAAGTCTGGCTTACCACGGACGCCACACTACCCCCGCGCCGTCTGGGGGGCACGCCCCTGAGCGCCTCTGAGCTGCCGGTGGGGCGTCATCGGCTGGAGCTGCGCTATCGGGACTGGCCACCCATCCAACGCACGGTCGAGGTGCGCGAGGGCGAAGCGGTGGCCTTGGATTTCGCCTGGAAACGGGGCGCGCTCACCTTCCGCAGCGATCCTCCCGGAGCCACGGTGCTGCGGGCGGATCAACCCGCCAACGGCGAGAGCGCCGAGTCGATCACTCCTTTCACCGCCGAGTTCCCCGAGGGCAACCACACCTTCGTGGCCCAGTATCCGGGGCTGGATCCCGTGGTGCTCGATGTGGATGTCGCCGCGGACGAGACCGGAGAGGCGCTGTTTCGGTTCGACTACGGCTCGGTGTCCATCGCCAGCGATCCGGCAGGGGCGACGGTGATGATGGATGGCAAGCCGCTGGGCAGGACGCCTTTCCATCAGGAAATCGTGCGCCCCGGCCCCCAGATTTTCGCCCTCGCGCTCAATCAGCATCGCTCCACCACGGTGGAGGGCGAGGTGAAGCCCGGGCAATCGCTGAATTTCGACGCCCGCCTGGTGTTCGATCCCGCTCCCAAGATCCAGAGCGATTTCGTGAACAGCCAGGGATTGAAAATGGTGTGGATCGACGCGCTTCACGGCTGGGTCGGCGCCCACGAGGTGCCGCAGGAAGCCTTCGCGGCGGTGATGCATGAAAATCCCAGCGATTTCACCGGCGAGAAGGTCCCCGTCCAGGGCGTGACTTGGTATCAGGCCGCCCGGTTCTGCGAGCAACTGACCAGCAGCGAGCGGGCCAGCGGACACTTGCCGCGCGGTTATCGCTATTCGCTGCCGACCGACGAGATGTGGACCTTTTTCGCGGGGACCACCGGTCTGGAAAACGCCGTCACCAGCCGTGACCTGCGCCGCGAGGGTCCCGCCCCTGTGGGCAGCCTGGAGGCCAATGAGTTCGGCCTGTTCGATGTCCGGGGCAATCTCTGGGAATGGTGCGATGACTGGTATTCACTGGACATCGTCGCGCGCTCCCGCAATGTCGGCGCCACCGTGAACAACGGCTGGGTCGGTACCGAGCGCAAAGTCCTGCGCGGCGGCTCATGGAACCGCTCCTCCGGCGACGGTCTCGACATCGGCTACCGCTACGCCAATCGCCCCTCCGCCTCGACTTACGAGATCGGCTTCCGCGTCGTGCTGATGCCGGAGTGAGGCCGCCGCATCAGTGGGGTTGACGCGACGGTGATTGGCTGAAACTTTGTCCGTGTCTCACCATTCCGCCTTGCCATGCCCATGACTTTGATCGCCCGCCTCGCTTCTCTGCCCCTGCTTCTTGGATCGCCCGCCGCGTTCGCCGTCGATTTCGCCACGGAGGTTCAGCCCATCATGCGGGAGAAATGTTTCAAATGCCACAGCGGTCCCCGCGCCAAAAAAGGCATTCGCTACGATGACGCCGAAACGCTGGCGAACTTCATCGGCGAGCATGAGAAAGCCGTCATCAAGCCGGGCAAACCCGAGGAAAGTCTCCTCATCGAGCTGGCCAGCCTGCCGCGCGATGACTCCCACGCCATGCCTCCACCCCAGCGAGGCGACGGGCTCAGCATCCCCGAGCTGGCCTTGATCAAACAGTGGATCGCCGAGGGGGCCAGCCTCGAGAAAGGCGCCGCGACCGAAGCCGCCCCAGCTCCAGCGATGGCGGCAAAGCTGCTCACCTGGACCAACACCGAGGGGCAATCCCTCCAGGCTTACTTCGTTAGGCTGGACGGCGCCAACGTGATTCTGAAGAAGGAGACCGGCGAAGAGTTCAGCTACCCCATGAGCAAGCTCTCCCTCGACAGCCGTAAACTGGCCAGCGATCAGAGCCAGGCGGCGAACTGATCAGATCACTTCCTTGATCACCCGCCCCTCTCCGACCAGGTATTGGGGACGCCCCGAGGGATCGGTCACCTGTGCGGTCGCGGGATCGATCCCGAGGTTGTGATAGAGCGTGGCGAAGACATCCTGATAGCTCACCGGCCGCTCCGTGGGCTCAGCCGCGATGTGGTCCGTGGCCCCGATGACCTGCCCCGTTTTCATCCCTCCCCCGGCCATCATCGCCATGCCAACCTTGGGCCAGTGATCGCGACCGCCGTTGGCGTTCACCTTGGGCGTGCGGCCGAATTCGCCCCAGGCCACCACGGTGACGTCGTCCAGCATCCCGCGATCCTCCAGATCGGTGATCAAGGCCCAGAGCGCGTGATCCAGGATGGGGCCGAGCTGGCGCATACGGGGAAAATTTCCGCGATGGGTGTCGAAATCACTGATCGAGACACTCACCACCCGCACCCCCGCCTCCACCAGTCGCCGGGCCAGCAGGAGCTTGCGGGCCGCCTCCGGACCCTCGCTGGTGTATTGCGCCAATGCCGCGGGACGCATCGCGGGCGTGTAGCGGGCGAGCACACCGGGATCCTCCCTGTCCAAGTCCAGAGCCTCCGCGAGCCGACCGGACGCCAAGAGATTCAAGGCCTGTTGGTTGAAGGCGTCCTGCGCGCTGATCTGGGCGCTGCCCTCATCGAGACGACGCTTGATGGTGTCCAGCTCCCTGAGCAGACCCGCGCGATCACCCAGCCGATCCAGAGTCAACCCGTCCGCCAGATCCAGCGAGGCGCCTTTGGCCCTGGCTCCCAGGCGCTTCAGTTCCGACACCATCCCCGCCTCCAGTTCCCGTTGAAAGAGATGGGAAATATCCGGCCGAAACGGCTGATACACCGGCCCCAGAAAACCCGGACGCGCGGAATTTCTCACCTTTCCGCGCCCCTGCATCAAGTCCACGAATGTCGGCGCCGGATCTTGGTGCGACCCGAGCAGGCGACCGACCACACAGCCCATCGCCGGACGCCCCCCGATCGACGCCTGGTCCCGCTCGTTGAATCCGCTCTGAGCCTGAAAGGCATCGTGCCGACCGGCAGAGCCCACCAGTGAACGAATAAAGACAAACCGATCCGCGACCGAAGCCACCCGCGGCATCAGTTCCGTGAGGTGCACTCCCGGCAATCGGGTGGCCAGGGAGGAGAACTCACCCCTCATCTCCGCCGGCGCGTCCGGCTTCGGATCGATGAGATCCATCTGCGGAGGGCCGCCATCGAGGTGGATGTTGATGACCGCCTTGTGCGAACCGCCGACACCGCTCCGCGCCTCGGCGCGGAGGAGGTCCGCGAGGGTGAAGGTCCCGCCGATCCCCAGAGCGCCGGCCCGCAGGAATCCGCGCCGCGAGATGCCGTCGCACCGCCGTGGACCTGACCGAAGACCTCGGATCGTCAGCATGACTGAAACCGTATCGAAACACGCCCGGTCGTGGCAACGTCGCCGCGTTGCGCATTCACGCCACAGGGACCCGTCCGGCACGCGAAAAAGTTTCGGGCGGGACTTGCCAGAAACGCTCGATACGGGAACGATGCGCTGAGATTCTTCGCCAACCCCACGCCTCCATGCACCCGCCGCTATTCCGCCCGCTGTCATTGTTTGTCCTCGCCCTGACCGTGTCTCCCTCCGGCGCGGCCGAGACCTCGTGGTCGGAGTTCCGCGGCGCGGGAGGCCAGGGTCATTCGACGGCCACCAATCTGCCTGTGGAATGGTCCCACAGACGAAATATCGCCTGGGAGACCGAAGTGCCGGGCAGCGGCTGGTCTTCCCCGGTGGTGGCGGGTGACCGAGTTTACCTGACATCGGCGGTGGAAAAAGGCGGCAACCTGTCGCTCCGGGCGCTGGCCTTCGAAGCGGGCACGGGCAAGGCTCTCTGGGACACGGAGATCTTCGAAGTCGGCCAGCCCCAGGCGATTCACCAGAAGAACAGCCACGCCTCTCCCACGCCCGTGTATGAGGACAATCGACTCTACGTGCATTTCGGTCATGACGGCACCGCCTGTGTCGACTCCACCTCCGGCGAGGTGATCTGGAAACAGGATTCGCTCCCCTACCCACCCGTCCACGGCAACGGAGGGTCACCGATACTCGTCGGCAACCGGCTCATCTTCAGCTGCGACGCGGCGAAGGATCCTTTCATTGTCGCTCTCGACAAATCGACCGGCGAGGTGAGTTGGAAAACGGCCCGCGACGTGGAGGTGAAGCGCACCTTTTCCTTCTCCACCCCGCTGGCGATCGAGGTCAACGGCAAGCCACAGGTGATCAGCCCGGCGAGCGGCGCGGTGATCGCCTACGATCCCGAGACGGGCGCCGAGATCTGGCGATTCGACTACGACGAGGGCTACTCGGTGGTGCCGCGCCCCGTCTTCGCCCACGGGTTGGTCTATGTGTGCTCGGGATTCGGTCAGGCCACGCTTTTCGCCATCCGTCCGGATGGGCAGGGCGATGTGACGAAGACTCATCTGGCGTGGAAGCACTCCAAAACCGTGCCCAAGGAATCCTCGCCCATCGTGGTGGACGACCTGATCTTTTTCAATGACGACAAGGGCGTGGCCAGTTGCCTCGATGCCAAGACGGGCGAGGTGTATTGGCAGGAGCGATTGGCGCCGGGCGGCTACTCGGCCTCACCCATCCATGCCGATGGCCGCCTCTATTTTCAGAACGGCGAGGGCGTGGGCACGGTGATCCGCCCCGGTCGCCAGTTCCAAAAGTTGTCCGAAAACGACATCGGCGAGCCCGGCCTCGCCTCCTACGGCGTCACGGACGGCGCCCTGATCATTCGCACCGAGTCAAAGCTCTTTCGCGTCGGCGGCTGATGGAGCCGGTCCGAGCGCGGCACGATCACCTCGGAGGCGGTCCGCCAGTTTTTGAAACATGGGACCGATCTCGCGCCCACCCTCGCGCAGGGGTTCGAACACGGTCTCGCCTCCCTTGGGCGAGGGAGCCAGCCGCCAACTGAAGAAGGTGCGCGGCATGCCACCGGTGTGATCGGGCCAGAATTCGACAAAGCGCAAATCCGTGGCCAGGAAGCCGCCTCTCACCGGATCAGGCTCGACCAGCAGATACTCCTCGCTGAACCACAACGCGCAATCCACGCCGCGATCTCCACGAAAGGGATCGAGCAGATCGATCCGTCGCGGCACCCGATGAAAGACCGGCGGCGTGTCGGTGTCGTCCGTGACCGCCCAGTAACCGATCCAGAACGCGTCCTCGGTTTCATACAAGCCCCGCCAGATGAGTGTGGTGAAAGGCGCCGCCGAAACCTCGCCGCGCCGGGGAACGATCCCCTCCCGCTTCAGGGCGTCAGAGAAACGACTCGCGGCCACCGACTGGGCGGAATAACTGAAGCCGACGTAACCGATGATCGCCACCAGGCAGGAGACCGCCCAAAAAGGCGAGGCTCGACCCGAATGGCGACACATCGCCGCCACGATCCATACCAGCAGCGGTAAAGTGAACATAGGATCGATGATGAAGAAATTGTTCATCCCGAAACGTTGACGCGACAGCGGGTCGAATAACTGCGTGCCGTAGACCGTGAAGCAGTCGATGAGTATGTGGGTGGCGAAATTCAGACCCGCGAAGAGCATGGCGCGGGAGAGTCCCACCGGGATATCTCCCCGGCGCCACCAGCGATGAAGCAGCCACCCGATCAGCGGGGTGCCAATGAGCACGCCGAGGAGAGAATGGGAGAAACCGCGATGCCAGTAGAGTTCATCGATGGTGTCCAGCCAGGGATTCGCCAGCACATCAAGGTCTGGCAGAGTGCCCACCAAAGCTCCCCAAGCGAGAGCTTTCCGCCCCAGTTGGCGTCCCAGCAATCGTTCGCCAACCACGGCGCCCAAAGCGGCTTGAGTGAGTGAATCCATCCTGATAGGGCAGCATTGGCGCGATCATGCCCCGATTTTTGCGGCTTTTATGTCGGATTTCGACAAAAATTCCGCTTTCGGATACAAGACGTAACCCTGTTCACTGCTACGCTGTAGAGGGTCAAATGGAAGCTACGTATCCCTCATGGCCCATTTTTCATCTCCCCACGCCGACTGGTCCCATGCTCCGCTTTCACTCCCGCCACGCGCTGTCACTGTCGCTGCTCTGTCTTTCGCTTCCGGCGCACCGCGCGGATGCCGTCGATCCCGAGGCGGCGAGGTCATTCTTCGCGGAGCGGGTCCATCCCATCCTCAAGGCGCACTGCTACGAGTGCCATGGCGGGGAGGAAAAACTGAAGGGCAATTTCCGCATCACCAGCCATGAAGGTTTACGACGCGGCGGCGACTACGGTCCCGGCATTGATGACGCGGAACCGGCCAACAGTCTGGTGCTCGATATGGTGAACTACGTCAGTGACGATTACCAGATGCCGCCCAAGGCGAAGTTGCCGCCCGAGGAGATCGCCATTCTGACCCGTTGGGTGACCGACTTCGGTGCGGTCTACGATCCGGCACTGGAGATCGCGGGCGGCGCGGAGGAGCAGCGACGTGGTTTCACCATTTCCGACGAGGACCGCCGGTGGTGGTCGTATCGGCCCTTATCCGGCGACGAGCCCCCCTCGGTTACGGACGAGGGATGGAGCCGCAATGGCATTGACGCCTTCATCCGCCAGCGGCTGGAGGAAGAGGGCCTGCGTCCGAATCCTCCCGCGTCGGCCGCGACCCTGGCTCGGCGGGTTTTTTACGATCTCATCGGACTGCCGCCGACGCTCGATGAGGTGAAGCGCTTCGAGGCCGCCCACGCGGAGAACGCCGAGAAAGCTTGGAACGCCCTGATCGATGATCTCCTCGCCCGGCCTCAGTACGGGGAAAAGTGGGCGCGTCACTGGTTGGACATCGTGCGCTACGCGGAATCCAACGGCTTCGAGCGCGACAATCCCAAGCCCCACATCTGGCGCTACCGGGACTACGTCATCGACGCGTTCAACCGGGACAAACCCTATGACCGTTTTCTGATCGAGCAGTTGGCGGGCGATGAGATCGCCGAGCCGACCATGCAATCGCTGGTGGCGACGGGATACCATCGTCTGATGCAGTGGGACGACGAACCGGCCGACCGCAAACAGCATGTCTATGATGTGCTGGCCGACGATGTGCTGGTGACGAGCGAAGCTTTTCTGGGAATGACGATGGGCTGCGCGCGGTGCCACGACCACAAGGTCGATCCGATCTCGCAGCGCGATTACTACTCGTTCATGGCGTTTTTCCACGGGGTCACCCACTACCGCACCGAGGGCACCCTTGTTTCGTGGGCCACGGAGGAGGAGGAACAGCGCTTCGAGGTGGAGCGCGAAAAGCGGCTGGCGGCCCTGCGAGAGGAAAGCGAGGGGCTGGAACGAGAGATAGCCGACTTCCTGAAAAGCGAGGAGCTGCTGGCGAAAACCTCGGCAGACGCCAAAACATTCATCAAGGACGCGCGCGAGGGCGGGCATGAGTGGGAATACACGACCGCGAAACCGACGCCCGACTGGCACGAGGTGGGCTTTCGCAACAAGGCGTGGATACAGGGGCGCGGCGGCTTCGGTAAAAACGGCACCCCAGGCGCCGAGATCCGCACCGAATGGCATACTCCGGAGATCTGGCTGAGGGCCACCTTCGGTCTGGAGGCGCTGCCCAAGTCGCTGGTCATGGAGATCCACCACGACGAGGATGTGGTGATCTATCTCAACGGTCAGAAAATCCACGAAGCGAGCGGTTTTCTGACGGGCTACGAGACGGTGACGCTGCCAGACAGCGCGCTCGAAGCGCTCCAAACGGGGAGGAATGTGCTGGCGGTGCACTGTCGGCAAACCGGAGGCGGGCAATACATCGACCTGGCGCTGAGGAGCGGGATCGCCGGCGGCTTTGATCCCACCGACATCATCAGCGGCAAACGCGGCGGCGCGCTGAAGCCTAAACTGACGAAGCATTTCGGTCGTGACGTGGTGGCGGAGTGGAAAGAACTCCAGAAAAAGATCACCGCCACGCGCCAGGAGCAGGCGGGCATACCGATCAATTCCGTGACCGAAGGCGGCCCGGCTCCCGAGCCGCTGCAGATCCATCTGCGTGGTAGTGCCCATGCGCCGGGCGATCCCGTGGAGCCGGGATTTCCCGCGGTCCTGGGGGCGGGAAATGAACCGGCGCCCGCCCGGGCGATCCCGGTGGACCGCGACGGGCGGAGCAGTTCCGGACGAAGGCTGGCGCTGGCGCATTGGATGGTCGCTCCCGAGAATCCCCTCACCTCGAGGGTGATCATGAACCGGCTCTGGCAGCATCACTTCGGGCGTGGCATCGCACCAAGCACCAACGACCTGGGCCGCCTGGGTGAGGCTCCGACACACCCGGAGTTGCTCGATTGGCTGTCATCCCAACTGATCGCCCAAGGCTGGAGCCTGAAAGCCATGCATCGGCTGATCCTCAACAGCCGCACCTACCGGATGTCCTCGGCGCCGGATGAGGTGAATCTGGCGCGCGATCCCGAAAACAAGCTGTTCTGGCGATTCAACATGAGACGTCTGACGGCCGAAGAACTGCGCGACTCGGTGTTGGCGGCCTCGGGAAATCTGAATCTCGCCTCGGGCGGGGAATGGGTCTTCCCCCCGTTGCCGGCGGAGGTGCTGGCCACGGCGTCGCGACCGGGCAAAGGCTGGCCGATCTCCGAGCGTCAGGAGGATCATTTTCGCCGCTCCGTCTACATCCATGTGAAACGCAGCCTGCGGCATCAGATGCTGGCGGATTTCGATCAGGCGGATACCGACGGCCCCTGCGCGGTGCGCTTCACCACCACGGTCCCGACCCAGGCGTTGGCGATGCTGAACTCCGAGTTCGTGAACTCCCAGGCGGAGAATTTCGCCGAGAGATTGCGACGCCACAGCGATGAGCCGGAGGCGCAGGTGCGCAAAGGCCTGGCCCTGGCGATGCAACGCGACCCCACCGACAACGAGGTGAGGCATTGTCTCAATTTCATGGACAACATCCGCTCCCAATCGGGCATCGACGCCCGCGCGGCGCTGGATCGCTTCGCCCTCCTCGCCCTGAATTTGAACGAATTTGTTTTCCTTGATTGAACCCTCCCCGCCTTCAGACCATGAGCCGATCCACCAAAAAAACCGACTTCTGTGGCAATGTCCGCCGCCGGGAATTCCTGCACACCATCGGTGGCGGATTCCCCGCCCTCGCCCTGACCGGCCTACTCAGCCAGGAAGGCTTTTTCGGCAAGGCCAGAGCCGCGGGCGCCGCGACGGTCAATCCGCTGGCTTCCCGTCCACCCGCCCTCCCCGGCAAGGCGAAGAACGTGATCTTTCTGTTCATGTATGGGGGTCCCAGCCACATCGACACATTCGACCACAAACCCTCAATGACCGGCATGGACGGGAAGACCATCGAGGTGAAGACCTTCGGACGCGGCGGCAAGAAGAATGAGGGCCGCATCGTGGAACCAAAGTGGAAGTTCAAGCCCTACGGCCAGTGCGGGAAACAGGTGTCGGACCTTTTTCCTCATGTGGGCGGCTGTGTGGATGACATCGCGTTTCTGCACTCGATGACGGCGGATTCTCCGATCCACGGGTCGGCGCTGCTGATGATGAATTGTGGGTCGGTGATCAGCGGGAAGCCCTCGCTGGGCTCCTGGGTAAATTATGGACTCGGGAGCGTGAACGAAAATCTGCCCGGCTACGTGGTGATGCTCGACCAGAGCGGCGGGCCGATCTCGGGGGCCAAAAACTGGACCAGCGGTTTCATGCCCGCCAGCTACCAGGGCACCGTGTTCCGCTCCCAGGGCGATCCGATTTTGAATCTGAAACACGTGAACGGAATGGCGCGCTCGGAACAACGACTGCTGATCGACTCGCTCAACCACCTCAACGAGGGCCATCTAGAATCCCGCTACGACAACACCAATCTCTCCGCCCGCATCGCCAGCTACGAACTCGCTTACAAGATGCAGGCCACGGCGCCCGAGGCCATCGACCTCGACGCCGAGAGCGAGGAAACCAAGCGGCTATACGGTATCGACCAGAATCAGACGGAGGATTTCGGCCGGAAATGTCTCCTGGCACGGAGGCTGGTGGAGCGCGGGGTGCGCTTCATCCAGATCTATTCCGGCGGCGCCCACAACGATGACAATTGGGATGCTCATGGCGATCTGGAGAAAAATCACAACCTGCACGCGGGCCAGACCGACAAGCCGATCGCGGGATTGATCAAGGACCTGAAGCGGCGCGGCATGCTGGAGGACACGCTCATCGTCTGGGGCGGAGAATTCGGACGCCAACCGACCGCCGAGTACGCGCAGGGCACGGGTAGGGACCACAACAGCTACGGTTTCACCATGTGGATGGCTGGCGGCGGGGTGAAAGGCGGTGTCAGCGTGGGCCAAACGGACGAACTCGGCTCTGCCGCCGTGGAAGACCGATTCCATGTGAAACATCTGCACGCCACCATCCTCCACCTGATGGGCCTGGACCCCAACGGTCTCAGCTTTTTTCACAGCGGTCTCGACGAAAAACTGGTCGGCGTACAGGAAGTACAACCCATTCATCAAGTGATCGCATAAAAAAATTGCGTCGCACGGCGTCGTGATGTATATCCATTAAAAGTGAGCGAAGAGAACGACAGATTCCGTGACATCAGCGATATCAGTTATCGCACCAAGAACGACATCGCGAAGGTCAGGACTCAGATCTATTTGTCCGAAACTCAACGCGAATTCCTGAATCGTGAATCCAAGCGGACCGGCCAATCCATGGCCGAACTGATCCGCGACTATATTGATGAGAAGATGACTCCAAACGAAGATATCTGGGACACCAACTCCCTCTTGGCGCCCGCGCCCGAAGATCCGGCATTCGTCGGCCATGAGGATGGTTCCGTGGCCACCGACGCCATCATCTACGGTCAATATTCGGAATGATCCTGGTGGACAGTTCCTTCTGGATCGCTCTCCGGGACCGGAAAGACCAGAATCACGCGCGCGCCTCGGATCTGGTGCGCGAGTTTCTGGGGCGCCGTTGGACCATGGTCATCACCGACCACATTTTTGCGGAGACTCACGCCTATTTCGTGCGCTCCATCCCGCTGCGCCAGACGGTGGTCCGCGACCTGCTTGAGAATCCGGTGGTACGGCTGGAAACCATCGAACCCGAGGACCGGCAACTGGCGTTGTCCTATCTCCGTGATTTCACCGACAAGCATTGGTCCTTTTGTGACGCGCTCTCCTTCGCGGTGATCGCGCGCCTGGGACTGTCCCACGCGGCTAGTTTCGATCATCATTTCGCTCAGCCGGGCTCCTTCGAACTCATCCGCTGAACGCCCCCGCTCGACAGACGGGTATGACCAGGTGCGCGGGCTTTTGTTCGAAATTTTGTAATTTCTCGTGATAACCAGGTCGATAAATGCTAAGATTTACGAAATATCTGGTTCCACGAATGAATTTCCGCTCCCTTTTCGGTTCTTTTCTGGCTCTGGCTTTGACTCCCGTCGGTGTGCAGGGCGGTATCTTTTCCAAGGACAAGTCATTGCCGAAGGAACTCGCCGTTCGCACGACCGCCTACACCCACACGGAGGCCGATCACATCCAGTATGGCCGAAAATCCGCCGCCGGAACCAAACTTCAATATGGCCGGGGTTACAGCTCCGCCGCGGCGGACTGGTCGAAATTCCCCCTCGGGACCAAGTTCAAGATTGATGGCATGCCGCAAACCTTCGTCATCGACGACTACGGCAGCGCCCTGGTCGGCACAGAGACCATCGATATCTACAAGCCTTCCCGGTCGGCGATGAATCAATGGGGCGTGCGTCACGTGGACATCAAGATTCTCGAGTACGGTGATTTCGAGAAAAGCCGGGAAATTCTTGAGGGCCGAACCAAGTATTCCCATGTCCGCCAGATGCTCGCGGGCATGAAGAAAGACCCCGGACCGGAGCCGCAGAAGTCCAAAAACGCTCCCGTGGAACCGAAATCTCCCGCGCTCCCAGCTCCCCCATTACCCGCGGCACCCGAGATACAACTCGCGGCCAAGTCAAATCCCGCCCCCGTCCCCGCGCCTCCGATTCCGGCCCCGGCTTCAGCCCCCTCCGTGAAGAAGCCGGAGCCGCTGCCATCACCGGCACCCCAGCTCGTCGTCTCAGCACCCAAGGCCGCGCCCGCGCCCGCCACTCCCGAGTCGGAACCAAAGGCCCCCACGAGAACGTTCCGGAAAGTGCAGCCTTTGCAAATCGCGAGCATCGCGCCGACCGAGTCCGAACCGGCCGCGGTTTCCCATCTATCCTCAGAGACTCCGGCGGCGGCCCAAGCCGCGCCCAACGCCCCTCGCAAGCGCGAGTTCCGACCGCTGGTGGTGAGCGCCAACGGTTGAGGTCACTCTCGACCGAGCGCGTTCAGCGCGGTGATGAGGATATCGATCTGAGTGGGTGAGTGCGCGGCGGTCAGCGTCACTCGGAGACGGGCCTGTCCGCGCGGCACCGTGGGATAGCGTATGGCCGGCACGAGAATGCCGGTCGACGCCAGGGACTCCGCCGCCTCCAGCGCGGCCTCGTTTTCGCCCAGTATCAGCGGAATGATCGCGCTCTCGCCAGGCACGCCGAGAGCCCCGGACAGACGCCGCACATTCTTCCACAAGCGTGCCCGCAGCTCATCGCCCTCGGGACCGGCGATCAACCCGACGGCGACACCCGCGGCGTGGGCGATAGCGGGTGAAGGCGCGGTGGAATAGATGAAGCTGCGGGCGCGATTGATGAGCAGATCAATGACCGCCCGCCGGGCGCAGAGGTAACCGCCGGAGAGTCCCGCCGCCTTGCTGAGCGTACCCATGCGGAGATCGACGCGCCCATCCTCGATACCCTCCTGCTCTGCCAGGCCCCGCCCCCGCGCACCCAGCACACCAAAGGCGTGGGCCTCATCGAGCAGGAGCCAGGCACCGTAACGTTCCTTCAACTCCAGGATCTCGGCCAACGGCGCGCGATCCCCGTCCATGCTGAAAACCGACTCCGTCACCACCAGCACCCGCCCGCCGCGCGGGTCGATCCGATTGGTCGCCCATTGTAAATGCCGCTCCAGGCGACCGAGATCGTTGTGGGGAAAAACGCGGATCACGGCCCCGCTCAACCGGGCACCGTCGATCAACGATGCGTGGCACAACTTGTCGAGAATGATGACATCCTCCCCGCCGGCCAGCGCCGACAGGGTGCCGACGGCCGTGGTGTAGCCGCTCGAGAAAGTCAGGGCGGCCTCGGCACGCTTGTGTTCCGCCAACCGCTCCTCGAGCTCCGTGTGGGGTGCCAGGCTTCCGCAAACCAAACGCGACGCCCCGGAGCCCGCCCCATGGCGATGAATGCCCTCGATCAGCGCCTCCTTGATTCGATCATCCGCGGCCAGACCCAGGTAGTCATTGGAGGAAAAATTCAGCACCTCGCGATCATTCCACCTCACCACGGTGCCCTGCGGCGACTCGATCCGTCGCAAGGCCCGCCGCAAATGGGCCGCCTCCAGCGCGGCGAGTTCCTCTTCGGGCGAACGCATGAGTTCCGGATCGCTTGCCTCACTCGGGCAGAAACGTGGACACTGTCAGCAGATCCACCGCCTGTCGGAGCACCCGATCACGGAGCATGGGCCTGTCCCAGGGGGTTTCCCGACCATTGCTGCGGGCGACGTAGTAGTCGAGTTCGGGATCGGTTCCGGCCACCAACGCCGCCTCGTTCATGCGGGGCCGACCCTTGTCGAAAACGAAATCCGCCAGCGGACGATCCTCGGTGGCGCGAAAAATCGCCTGTTTCACCTTCGAAGGTGACGGCGTCACCACATCAGGCGTGACTCCTTTGCGGAACAGCGACTCGCCCTCGGGCAGCACGACCTCGGCCACCGCGTAGCGGAGCAGGCGATCCTCCCCCACCGGTATGTCGCGATACTCCACAGTCATGCCGATGGTGGCTTCACCGATGATGAGGCATCCCGTCTGCTGACGCAGGGCGGCGGCGATGATTTCTCCCACGTTGCCGGTTTCGCCGTCGATCAGCACGATGAGATCGCGCTCCCAACGCCTGGGTGCGTCGCGGGAAAGGAAAAGCCGGGGCCTGTCCTCTCCGGGGCGACGGATGGTGAACAACACCTCCCCCGCCTCCCGAAACCGGCTCAGTATCGAGGCCGCGATCTCGAAGTCGGCCATGGCCTGGGGCGACCGCAGATCCAATATCAGGGCCCGCATGTCCTTCTCGTCCCCGAAGCGGGCCAAAGCCTTGTCCAGATCCTCGATCTCGCCCTTCTTGAACTTTCCGAAGCGCGCGTAGCCGATACCCTCGCTCAGCTTTTCAGAATGAAAGGCAAACGGCGCGTCCCTGGCTTCACGGCTGGCCCGGGTCAGCAGCATGGCGCCAAAGTCCAACCGCCCCAGGAGGCCCTGCATCGCGGCGCGGTTCAGTTCCAGATAGCTCAGCGTGTCGTGCTTGATGTAGTCGCTGCGAAGAATGCGAAACGCTTCCTGAAGACTCGCCTGGTCCATCTCATTGACCAACTCGGTCAGGGTGGCATCGGCACGATCCTTGCCGTCCGCCTTCTCGTCGGATTGCCGGGTCCCGCTCGTGGTGTCCGCCAGCGCCCACATGCCTCCGGCGGCGCACCATACCCCGAGGGTCACCGAAAGGCGGGGGATTGCAGTCATACGTCTCATGAGCGGAAGTTCGTCAGACTAATCCCTCAGGAAAATGGTTCAACGCTCGAATCGCGCCCGGTCCATCCCCCCAGGTGTGGGCCGAGGAGATCGCCGCCGTGATGTGGCGTTTGGCGTCGGCCACCGACTCCACCAGTCCCGACCCGCGCGCCAGATTCGCGGCAATGGCGGCGGAGAGAGTGCAACCGGTGCCGTGCGTGTCGATACCCCGCAGTCGCCGAGCCGCGAATCGATGCAGCGTCTCACCATCCCAGAGCAAATCGACCGCTTCATCCCCCTCCTGCCAATGCCCCCCCTTGATCAACACGGGGCAACCGTGGCGATCATGGAAACGTCTCGCCGCCACCTCCTGATCCAGCGCCGCCACTTCGCCGACGGGCAGATCCAGCAAGACCGCCGTCTCCGCCAGGTTCGGCGTCGCCAGAGCCGCGCGCGGCAGCAGACGGGAGACATAGACGGCGATGGCCTCGGGCGCCAAAAGCACATCCCCGGAACTGGCCACCATCACCGGGTCGACCACCACCGGCACCCCCATCGCCGACGCCTCCAGAAAGTCGGCCACCACCTCCGCCAAAGTCGGCAAACCCAACATCCCGGTCTTGATCGCCGAAAGCGAAAAGCCCTCCGCCAACACCCGCAGTTGCCGCTCAAGCAGGTCCGGAGACACCGCCTCCCAGGCCACCACTCGACCGGGAATCTCCGCCACCACCGAAGTCACCGCGCAAAGACCATAGGTCCCGCGGTCCGCGAAAGTCTTCAGATCGGCCTGCAAACCCGCCCCGGCCGAGCTGTCGGAACCGGCCACGGTCAATACCACGGGAGGATGGGAACTGGGCACCTGCATGCGAATGAGAGAGAGGATGAAACCGGGATAATCACCAGCATGCCGCCGGATAGCCAATCCGCAAGTCGGCGCCAAGCGCCACTCTCCGTGAAAACGGCCATTGTGTGAGTGGCGCGCCCTGATATATTGCCCCATCCCCGCACCCACCGCTTACCCCAAACGGCCAGCCATGACCCCGCACGCCGCCGTCGCCCCACTCCTGCTTGGGACGCTGCTTTTTCTCACCGCCTGTGACAAAGCGGGTGATCTCGGGGCCAAACTCGAGGAGGCGCTGAATCGCAAGCCCTCCTCCAGCGCCTCCGGCATTCCCCAGCCCGATCCCGAGCAATTGCTCGCCGACGAGCCCGACACGGTCATCCCTCCACCGCCCGAGCCGGTCAAGACCGAACCCGTCATCAACAAGGAGGCGCGGGTTTCCATCCTCGGCTATCACGATTTCAGCGAGGGAAAATCGCGGAACGACATGATCATCAACATCGATGATTTCCGCGCCCAGATGCGGGCCATCAAGGACGCCGGGCTTCCCGTCATCAGCATGAGCGAATTTCTCGCCTGGAAACGCGGCGAGTCCGATATCCCCGATCCCTGCGTCATGATCACCATCGACGACGGCTGGAAGGCCACCCACACGCTCGCCATGCCGGTGCTGAGGGAGTTTGGCTATCCCTTCACCGTCTTCCTTTACAAAAACTACGTCGGCATCGGTGGCAAATCCCTCACCCACGACGAGGTCAGGGAACTGCTCGCCAACGGCGCCGACATCGGCAGCCACAGCGTCAGCCACCAGAACATGGCCAGCCGCGCCGGCCGTTCCGCGGACCGGCATACCGAATGGCTCCGCGCGGAGTTGGAAGATTCCTGGCATTTCCTCAACGAGAACTTCGGTCAACACGGCAAAGTGCTGAAAACCTTCGCCTATCCCTTCGGCATCTTCAGCGACGAGGTCATCAAACTCGCCGACCAGTTCGGCTACGAGGCCTGCTTCACCGTCAACGGTAAGAAGACCAGTTGGGAGGATCATCACGCCCAACTCGGTCGTTACGTTGTCCACGGCACCACTCTGGCGAATTTCGATCTCGCCCTCGATTTCGGGGGTGGCGGCACCACCAGCAGCGGGCGCAAGCTGCTCGCCGATGCCAGGGATGAAAACGGCGAAGTACGGGGTCCCCTCGTCACCACCTGGCCCGCCGAGGGGCAGACCATCATCGACCGCATGCCGGAGATCCAGATGAGCGTCGCCGGACTTCCGGGATTCGATCCCGAAAGCGTCACCGTTCGGGTCACCGGATTCGGAAAAGTCGCCCACACCTGGGACGCGGCGAATTCCACCGTCCGCTACCAGATCCCACAGCGGCTCCGGGCCGACACCTGCGGGGTCCGAGTCAGTTTCAAGCACGCCGGCAAGTCCGACTGGGAGATCATCGCGTGGAATTTCCACATTGATCGCCTCGCCGGATACCTTCCCCCCACCGCGCTGGATCGGCTCCGGGAGCAGCGGCAGACCGGGGACAATGGCGAGGAAGTCTCCGCCGCTCTCCCCTCCCTGCCCGTGGCCGATGACGATCCCCGGACCGCTTCGGTCAATCCCGCGCGCTGACCCCCGTCCGCCGCGATGTTGACGGGAGGGTTGGCGCCCCCGTAGCATCCTCCCATGCGTCACATCGCCCCGCTCATTGCTCCGCTTCTCCTCCTCACGCCAAGCCACACACGGGCCGCGGAGAGCGACACGGCACCACCGCCTCGCAAGATTCTCTTCTTCGATCTCTGGAAACTCGACGCCTGGAGCCAGATCGAACTCAGACTCGGATCCCCCCGCTGGGAACCGGCGGGCAACTGGATCGACCCCGCCGCCCCCTCCCGGGGCGTGCATTTCCCGACCATCTGGAGGGACGAGAGCACCGGCAAATGGCGCCTGGTGCATTCCCTGAAGTGGAGTCCGTTCACCTTGATGGCGGCCGAGAGCGACGATGGCATCACTTGGCATCCCCTGCCCGTTCCCGACGCGCAACCGGAAGGCGGAAAACTCGCCCCGCATCACCTCTTTACCCTGCCCTCCGGAGCGGGCGGCACCGCCTACATCGACCCGAAGAACACCGACGGTTATCGTTTTCGCATCTTCGGTCGTCAGGATGGCGAGCCCGTCCTGGCACGCGCCCTTGCCGACTCTGAACATCCCTGGCACGCCCTCGCCCGGAGCGGAAAAGGGGCCGAAAAGAACTACCTGAGCGAGGCCGTGACCGTGGTGTCCCGCGATGGGCTGCATTGGGAACTCAAGACCGGGGGCCATTGGCGCTGGGATCTCCCCGGTTGGCATCCCGAACCTCCCGTATTCGCCTTCTGGAACGCCGCGCGGCAGACCCATGTCATGACCGCGCGCCCCGGTTGGGGAGATCGTCGCCAATGCCTCCGTTTCTCGCCCGACCTGCGCGCCTGGAGTGAACCCGAGTTGCAATTCCAGCCCGACCCCCTCGACACCGACGGCCCCATCGGCATGTACGGGCTGCCCGTCCACCCGCTCCCCGGCGGGGTCGGTCATGTCGGCCTGCTCTGGATCTTTCACAACAGCAGCAGCACGCCGGTGAACAGCTTCAACCAGTTTTTCGGCACCATGGACGCCCAACTCACCTACAGCTACGACGGCATCCGCTTCTTTCGAGGCCCCCGCTCACCCTTCCTGCCCCTCAATCCCATGCCCCAGCCCGGCTGTACCCAGCTCCGGCCCTGCTCCATCATCGAGACCGATACCGAAATCCGCATCTACTCCGAAGCCCACCGCGCCGCCCATGGACGCGAGCGATCCGAACAAAATCGTCTCGAAGATACTCCGCTGGGGGCCCTCACCCTCCACACCTTGCGACCCGATGGCTGGATGTACCTGCGCCCCACCGGCGACTGGGGCAGCCTCCAGACCAAACCCCTCGTCCTCTGGACGCCCGAGATTCGCCTCAACGCGGCGGCTGACTATGGCGAGATCCGCTTTCAGATTACGGATGAAAAAAGCGTGCCCCTCCCCGGCTTCAGTTTCGATGACTGCCTTCCCTTCCAGAACGCAGATTCGCTCGACCATTCCCTGCGCTGGAAAGACGCCGATCTCTCCCAAGTCCTCCGCCAACCCATCCGCCTGGAGTTTCGTCTCCGCAACGCCCACCTTCACAGCCTGGCCCTCTCCCATCACTTTCTCGATGCGCACGACTCCTGGCTGTTGAAAGATGGCCAAACACTGGACACCACCCTTTTCGATTATTGATCCAACCCTGTTCACTCCACCACATGACCCTCTTACCCCGACTCGCCTGCTGCCTCGCCCTCACCCTGCCGGCCACCGCCCTGGCCCAGGAGAAAAAACCCTGGTCACCCCCGCCCGCCATCGCGCTGGAGAAACTCCTCACGGAGAATCCCGCCGAGGCCGCGCGTCTCATCCGCCAGAGTTGGGGCGACAAGGCCTTCGCCTCGAATCAATCCAAGGTGGTGGAAAAAACCACCGTCCTCTGGGTCGGCCAGGCAGAGACACCCATCTCCGTGGTGCGGCTCGACAACGGCGAGACCATCGGCACCATGACCGATCTCGGCGGCTTTCAGGCTCTCGCCAAGACGCTGCCGAATTGCGTCTGGTTCGACTACGAACTTCGCGCCGACGGAAAGAAACTCGGCGGCGGCAATCTCAAGATCGAATCCTACGATTATCCGGCCGACTCCCTCGAAAAACCCGGCATCCCCCGCGGCAAAGTCACCGCCCATCAGTGGAACGATTCCCGGATTTTTCCAGACACCCTGCGCGAATACCTCGTCTACATACCCGCGCAGTACGACGGCTCCGAGCCCGCGGCCCTCATGATTTTCCAGGACGGCTTGCGCCACGCTAATCCGAAAGCCGCCACCGGTCTGCGCGCCACCACGGTGATGGACAATCTCATCGCCGCCGGCGATATGCCCGTCACCATCGGCATATTCATCAATCCCGGTCGCGCTACCGAGCAGAAGCCCGGCGACAAAGCCCGCAACCGCAGCTTCGAATACGATTCTCTGGGCGACGCCTACGCCCGTTTCCTGATCGAGGAGATCATCCCCGCCGTCGAGACCGGGCACGGGGTGAAACTCAGCCCCGACCCCGCCCGTCGCGCCCTGGCCGGAGGCTCCAGCGGATGCGCCTGCGCGTGGACGGCGGCCTGGGAGCGTCCCGATCAATTCGGCAAAGTCCTCGGTTGGGTCGGCACCTTCACCAACATCCGTGGCGCCAACGTCTACCCTTCCCTGGTGCGCAAGACCGAACGCAAACCCATCCGTGCCGCCCTTCTCGGCGAGGCCAACGATGTCGTCAACCAGTTCGGCAGTTGGCCGCTGGCCAATCAACAGATGGAGGCGGCGCTGAAATTTTCCGGCTATGATCACCGCTACTGGTGGGGAGAGGGTTTCCATGGCAGCACCCACGCCGCCGTCATGCTGCCGGAGATGCTGCGCTGGCTCTGGCGGGATTGACCGCACCAGACCTTGTCGGGCCCGCGACTCGATAGGGTCGGGCGGTCGGACCTGGCTAACAAGCCTGGCGGATGGGTGAATGCAGAAATTCCGTCGCTTGCAGCGCATCAGCGCATCAGCGCGGAGAACGCGAGGGAGAGCGAGGGAGAGCGAGACAAGCGCAATCGATCTCCGCCAACTTCCCTCAAAGTGGTAGATACATGTGGCGGTGGCGAGGCCGGCGTTGGCCGAAATCATCAACCATGCACGAAGGACAGAATCGGAAAAAAGCTACCTCGGGGGCATATTCCAATGTCAAGATATGCTGCCCGTCCCTATTGGGAGACGACGGTCAACCTGTAACCCTTGTCTCCAGTTCATACTTGAACTCGTGTCAAAATCCCGAGGGATGTTCCGAGTCCGATACGCTATCTAGCCACATCACCGCTCATTGCATGGCGTCGTTAAATCAGGGAAATATCTCTTTTCTCGATCCATTTTTATCACAGAGTCTATCAACCGCCTCATCAGTTCGCTCCGTAGCGGCAGCGGTTCGGGGCGCCGCATCACTCTCATCTCTCCCCACCCATGATCGCCCTCATAGTCCGATTCAAAGTCAAAGACGGTTGCGCCGAGCAGATGCTCGCGTGCCTGGCCGAGAACGCCCGACACTCCAACGAAGAGCCCGGCTGCCGCAAGTGGGAGTATTCCCGTCGGCTCGACGACCCGAGTGAATTCGCCATCTACGAAATCTACGACGATCTCGAGGCCATCCAGGCCCACCTCGACAGCGAGCATTTCGCGGCCTGGAAAGCGGTGGCCCCGGAGCTGTGGGAGTGGAAGGAATCGGCGAAATACGAGATTCTCTGAGTGATCTTTCCGGCGGATTTCCGCTTCCCGCGAACGCGCCCGATTCCCGCTTGGCCCGGCGCGCCGGTGACGGCTAGTCTGGGAGTCCTCGCCCCAAAGCGACGATGTCGACTCCATGAAACCTCTCGACTTGCAGGTCAACGGCTACGCCGGGGCCGATTTCTGCTCCCGCGACCTGACCCTCGAGCAATGCCGCCACGCCTGCGGGGAGCTGGCCCGCGACGGCGTGGGCGGCATCCTGGCCACCGTCATCACCGACAGCATCGAGGGGCTGTGCGGAAAACTCTCCCGCCTGGTCGAGTTCCGCGAGGCCGACGACGTGATCCGGGGCATGATCGTCGGCTTTCACATCGAGGGTCCCTTTCTGAACGCCGCGCCCGGCTACATCGGCGCCCATCCGCCGGGCTGTGTCGTCCCCGCCAATGTCGACGACGCCCGCCGACTGCTGGACGCATCCGCCGGGCTGACGCGTCTCGTCACCCTGGCGCCGGAAAACGATCCCGGCCTCGCGACCACCGCCTTCCTCGCCGGGCGGGGCATCACGGTGTCGGCGGGGCATTGCGATCCCACACTCGATCAACTGCGGGCCGCGATCGACGCCGGTCTCAGCATGATCACCCACTTGGGCAACGGCTGTCCGGTGACCCTGCCGCGCCACGACAATTTCATCCAACGCGCGCTCTCGCTCTCCGACCGGCTCTGGATCTGCTACATACCCGACGGCGCGCACGTGCCCTTTTTCGCGTTGAAAAACTACCTCGCCGTCTCGGGGATCGAGCGCTCCATCGTGGTGACCGACGCCATCTCGGCGGCGAAGCTCGGTCCCGGCACCTATGAGCTATCCGGCGCGCCCGTCGAGATCGACGCCCGGGGAGTGGCCCGACGACCCGGCTCTCCCAATCTGGCAGGCTCCACGGTGACCATGCCGGAGGCGCGACGCCACCTGGCCGAATCCCTCGGCCTGAGCGCGGCGCAGATCGACCAGCTCACCGTGTCCAATCCCCGCCGTGCCATCGGTCTGGATGTCGCCGTCCTACCCTGTTGACTCACCGACCCAACCCTCTTCACCCCCACACCCGCATTGTGAAAAATCTCCTCCGCTCCATCGGTCCCGCCATCATCGTCGCCGCCGTGGTCCTCGGGCCCGGCAGCATCCTCACCAGTTCAAAAGTGGGCGCCACATTCGGTTGGGCGGGCGTCCCGGTCATCGCCATCGCGGCGTTGCTCATGATCGGCATGGTCGCTCTGGCGGCCCGCCTCGGCGCCGTCTACGAGGGCAGCCCCTGCGATGAACTCGCCTCGCGACTCGGCCGACCGGTGGCGGTGATCATCGGCCTCATCCTGTTCGGGCTGGTGGCGCTTTTTCAATCCAGCAACAATCTCGCGGTCATCGCGGGGATCGAGCCCATTTTCGCCATCGAGAGCGGCGGGCTGAAGGTGGGTATACTTGTGCTGACCAATCTCTTCGTGGTGTTCTGCCTCTACGGATTTCGCAATCTCTACGGATCGGTGGAGAAGCTCATGAAGCTGCTCATCGGAATGATGGTGGCCGCCTTTCTCATCAACTTCGCGGTCGCCTGGCTGCGCCCTCGCGGCTACGAGGTGGTGGCGCCCGTGGGCAAGCCGGATCTGATCCCGCTGCTGGGCATGATCGGCACCACCTTCTCGGTCGGCGGCGCGTTCTATCAGGCTTATCTGGTGAAGGAAAAAGGCTGGGGTCTGGGCGATGTGCGGCGCGGGGTCGTCGATTCCGTGGTCAGCATCTCGGTGCTGGGCATGGTGACGGCCATCATCCTGCTGACATCGATGCGCGTCTTTTTCGGTCGCCCCGATCCGGTCACGCTCGGCAGTGTGGGTGACATCGCCCGCCAGTTGGAGCCGCTCTTCGGCTCGGGGGCCAAGGTCATCTTCTGCGTCGGCATTTTCGCGGGCGCGTTCTCCTCTTTCCTGGTCAATGCCATGATCGGCGGCACAGTCCTCTCCGACAGTGTGGGCAAAGGCAGCCGCCTGGATCAGCGCTGGCCGCTGCACCTCACCACCCTGGCCCTGCTGGTCGGCATGGGGGTCGCCATCGCCTCGGTGATCTGGGGAAATGAGAGCACCGTGACCCTGATCACCATCGCCCAGGCTCTGACGGTGCTGGGTCTGCCGGCCCTGGCGGCGGCGCTCATCTATCTGGGCACCCGACCCGAACTCACGGGAGACCGACGCGTGCCGCGCTGGATTCTGACCCTGTCCATCGTCGGCTTTTTCGCCGCCTGCTACGTCTCCTCGCGACTGGCGACCACCGTCTATCAAAAGCTCAATCCCCCCGCCGCGGAAACGGCGATGACCGTGAATCCCGGCCGCTGAATCAGTCCGAGAGGACCGGTGTCGCGACCGGTCGCGGCGGAGCGGGCACGAGATCCTCGGGGTCGGGCGGCCCCGTCCGCGGAGGCTCCGTTTCCCCCTCCCCTCGCTGGGTGCCGGGAATGATGCGCAATAATCCCTCGCCCAGGCGTTTCGCTCCCTGCCCGACCATGCGGGCGCCGCCCTCGATGCCGCGCATCCCGGTCTCACCGATCATGGTGGCGCCGTCGCCCATGACCCGCACGCCTTCGCCCACGGTCTTCTGGCCCACCGTCCGCATGGCGTCGGCCCCGCCGCCGATCACGGCTCCGGTGACTTTCAAGGCGCCACCCGCCACCTGCTGGGCGCCCTCGAGACCGGTACCGACGGTGTCCGTGACCAGATTCACCCCGGTGCTGGCGACGCCAAAGACGCCCTTCACGGTGTCGGAGGCGAACTCGGCGGGGACGTTCTTCATCTTCAGATCCAGCTCATCGACCCGGCCACTGCCTTCGACCACCAGGGCCTTGGACAGCAGGCCGGTCACCAGTCCCAGTGCCCCGACGAGATTTCCCTCCGCCTCGAATTGGGTCTGCCAATTGGAGAGATCCAGCCGCCCCGTCACCTCGACGCGGGTGCCATCGGCGTGAACCACGAGATCCTCGGACACCAGCACTCCTTCTGTCACGGTGAAGGTGGCGGTCATCTCGCTGCGTTGCCCGTCGCCAAACACCGGCACCACCGAACCCATCATCGACTGCACCGGACCGATCACGGGCACCTCGTAGAATTTCGCGGCGTCGATGCGGACATTGCCGGTTCCGTTCAGGGTCGCCATCTGCAGACCGCCGCGACCCTCGAACCGGGCCGTCAAGAGACCGGGCAACTCCTTTTCCCCGCCGAAGTACTCCACGATCCCCTGTAGAGGCAGGCTCGTCACCGACAGCGCCCCCTCATAGCGCAGAGGGCCGCGCGCCATCGCCGCGCTCCCGGACGCCTCGAACCTCCCCCCCATAGCCGACAGCCTCAGCAAGTCAGTGGAGAGTGTGCCGTCGGCGATTCTGAATCCGCCGGCGATGCTATCCAGGCGCAGGTCTCCGTGGTCCAACAACAGCGTCAGGCCGTTGGCGTGCCGGTAGTCGATCTGGAGATCGCTTTGCCAGAAATCCACCAGGTTCAGTAGTCCCGTGGCTTTGATCAGGGGCGCCTCATCGTGCTGGATCATGGCCGCGAAGGGCGTGATCGCCGGGTCGATGCGGCGCAACAAGCCCAGAAGATCGGCGGAGGAGTGAAATCTCGCCACCTCCGCCGTCCGGGTGGCCGAATCCCAGACCGCTTCGCCGGAGATCAACTCGCCCTCATAGATGAGATTGAAATGAGGCAGTTGCAGCCGCGTGTCGCCCTCCGCGAAGGCAAACTCCACCGTGGCGGCATCGATGGGTATCTCCCGCCACGCGAAATGATTCCCGCTGAACTGACCATGGACGGTCACCGGATGGGGGGCCGAGGGATCGACGACAAACTCGGCCCGGATCCGCGGTCGATAGCCGTCCGGATCGCCCGTCACCGCCAACCACGGCATCACTTCCTGGAAAAAGGCGAAGTCCGCCACTTTGCGGGTTTCCGAATTGAGCTCGCTTTGACGCCATCTTTCCTCGCGATTTCGCCGCTGCTCGCGGCTGGCAAGAATGTGCCCCTCGAAGTCGAACTCCAGCTCCCCGATGCGCCCGGCGAACCGATCCACCGAGACCTCGCTCTCGCTCCCGCGGATCTCCGCTCTGAGATCCTCGATGGTCGCCACCGCCTCCCCCCCCTCATAGCACACGATGCGCGCGTTCCAGGTGGTGAAGGAAGTGGCCACGTCACCGCGAAATTCCTGCTGGGCAAAATCCACCACATCGAAGGTGAATCCCAGCTCGCTGCACGTCAGCAGACGCTTTTCCCGGAGCTTCGACTCGTAGAGCGTAACCTCCTTGAGCAGGAGTCCGCGGGTGAAATGGTATTCGGCCGATTCGTAGGACAGGTGGATATTCTGCCTCGCCAGCTCGGCCATGAGACGGGTCTCCACCTCCGTCCTGAGCCAGTGTCGGGAGAGGTAGACGGTGGTGGCGACGGCGGCGACCAGTAGCAGAAACAGGAAAATCGTCAGCAGCACCAGTCGGCGCGCGAACCGGAACAGGCGCAGGGGGCCGCGTCGACGGTTGCCCGTGCCGGGTTCGTCGACTTTTCCGGCATCCACTTCGTGATCCACCCAGCGATCCGCCTCCCCGGCCCGCAGAAACACCGGGTCACCGGCCCGGTCTTCACGGGGTGTCTCTCGATGGTCGGGGCGGTCGGACGGAGTCATGGGGGGAGGACGAGGGCGCGAACTGCGATCAGGACGAAGTGGATAATTTTCCAGACGCCGAGGCATCCCGCAACGCGAGTTTGCGAACACACGCACGGTCTCGCATTCCCGTGTCCCGACGACCACCGCCGGGCGGGTGGGATCACAGCAACCGGTCGATGGGATAGCGGACCTTGCGGTATTCCTCGGGCACCGCGTAGACGACCTCCGTCACCCGGGTGCGAATGATGGAGAAACCCATCCCGCTGTTGTAGTAGCGCATGAAAAAGGCGCGCTCCTTGCCGCCCACCAACTCCCAGAGGCGCTTGATTTCGGCGACGTCCTCGACCACCTCTGCCTCGCCCTCGAGATAGAGATTCTCCATGCGATCCTGGCTCGTCACCAGCCATTCGACAGCGGCATGGGCGCGGACATTGTCCACCTTGTCGCTGTCTGGCGAGGTGATGGTGAGAATTTCCACCCCCGGATCGGAGGAGCGCGAGGCGAACATCCACGTGGCGTGCGGGCGCCCCCCGGGCGACACCGTCGAGAGCATCGCCACCGTCGATTTCCCCGGGCGCAGCTGGGCAAACAGACGACGAGCGGCCTCGATATCCTCCGGCTTCTCGATATGGGTTCGGCTCATGATCGAAGGAAACTACCACACTCCCCTCTCAGTGCATCTCCACCTCGCAACTGCCGAGTCCGCCCCGGTAGTAGTTGAACTGGACATTCGGATGATCCGCCAGCAGTGACATCGGCACCGCGGAATCGGCCAGGCCCTTGGAAATCATCAGCGCCGTGAGCCGTTGCCCCAGGGGATTGTCATGGGTGCCCGCCTGCCAGATGCTCACCTTTTCCGCCTTCCACGTTTCCACCGGCCCCACCGTCACCGCGCGCGGCGGCACCATGGTGA
This sequence comes from uncultured Verrucomicrobiales bacterium, assembly GCA_964439145.1. Taxonomy (GTDB): domain Bacteria; phylum Verrucomicrobiota; class Verrucomicrobiia; order Verrucomicrobiales; family DEV007; genus JAEUHH01. The sequence continues at coordinate 83,801 of CAYTNL010000008.1, read as the reverse complement.
TGTTTCCCCCGCCCGAGGTGCGGGCGTTCTGCGCGAGGGTCACAGGATGGAGATCCACCACCCGGGTGCCGAGGGCGCGATATTCCGCCGGGGTGGGCGGAGCGTCCGCGTAGGACCCCTCGCGCTTCAACGGATCATTGAAAGCCCAATGCTTGATGTCGCCCTGCCCGCCCTGCATCACCGCGCAGCGGGCGCTGTCCCAACTGGCGACGTACTCGGTGACATCGGCCTTGGGGAAATGCAGGTTCGCCTCCGGCATGGCCAGGTTCTTGTCGATCCGGTCGAAACACATCTCGCGGTCGGCTTTTTCAAAACTCAGCGGATGCTCCATCGAGACTTCCCTGCCATCGTCCCCCACCCACTCGTCCATGCCCCAGAAATGGGCGTTGGCCAGGCTCAGCCCCAGTTCGTTCACCAGACGCGCCACCAGTGGCAGTTGTTCCGTGGGACCGATTGGGCCGCAGATACCCACCGGATTGTCCGCCGTGGCCTGTCGCCAGGCGGCGATGTATTCCAGGGCCTCGGCCAGGTAGAAATCCTCCAGCGTGTCGTAGAATTTGACGGCAAAACCGGGGCGAGAGAGTTGCCCGAGGTCTTTCTCCGTCAGGCGCGCGGCGTCGTTGATCAAGTCGTGATCCAGGGTGGTGTAGTCCCACCAGTCGGGGGCGATGTGGCTGAGTTTGCGGGGCATGGGTCGGGAAAAGGTTTCAGTTATCTGTTTTCAGTGTTCAATTTGACCGGATCCGGCCTCTCGACGAGATCCGAGCCGACAACTCCGTCAGATCAAACCCTGAAAACCGATATCTGAAAACTGAAAACTCCAGTATTCGCCACCTCTACGTTCACATCCCCTTCTGTCATCACATCTGCCCCTACTGCGGATTCTACAAACATCAGCCGGGCAAGCTGGCGAACCGGGCCTTTGTCGAGGCCTTGCTGACAGAGTTGCGACAGCGGGCGCGCGAACTGCCACTCGCGTTGGAGACGCTCTTTTTCGGCGGCGGCACCCCCACCCTGCTCAGCCGATCCCACCTGGATCGCCTGCTGGGCGGCATCGCGGACATCACCGACCTCTCCTCGGTCACGGAGTGGACGCTGGAGGCCAACCCCGCCACCTTTGATCTCGCGAAAGCCTCGCTGATGAAAGCGCGCGGCGTCACCCGCGTCAGTCTCGGCGTGCAGTCCTGGCAACCCGCCACCCTGGCCACTCTCGGCCGGGACCACAGTCCGGAGGAGGCCGAGGCCGCCTATCGACTGCTCCGCGACGCGGGCTTCGCCGATGTGGGAGTGGATCTCATGTTCTCCGTGCCGGGCCAGACGGTGGCCGACTGGCGAGCGGATCTCGACCACATACTCTCGCTCCGGCCCGAGCACGTCTCCGCCTACAACCTCACCTATGAGGAGGACACGGAATTTCTCACCCGTCACGAAGCCGGAGAACTGGACAGCGACGAGGATCGCGACGCCACGCTGTTCGAATTGGCCATCGAGGTCCTGGAAAGAGCGGGCTACGGCCACTACGAAATTTCGAACTACGCACTGCCCGATCATGAATCCCGCCACAACCAGGCCTATTGGCGGGGCGCCGACTATCTGGGCATCGGCCCGGGAGCCGTCTCCACCGTGGGTGATCGACGTTGGAAATCCCTGCCCGACACCGCCGCCTGGGTCGCGAGAACCATGGCGGGGGAAAACTCGGACACCGAGCCGGAAATCCTCAGCGCCTCCGACCGCCGCGTCGAAGCCATCGCGCTGCGATTGCGCACCCGGGAGGGTATCCCCGAGGCGATCCTTCAGGACACGCCCGACCCCACCCTGTCCAACAGGGTTGAGTCCCTCATTCAAGAGGGTTTCCTCGACCGGGACTCCACCACCCGGCGTCTGCGGCTGACCCGCTCCGGACTGGCACTGGCGGACGAGATCGCGGCGCGACTACTTTAGGCGGCGGCATTTTCTCGCCAAAGGTTTTTGAGGGTGCTATAATTTTCATATTTTTCATGCATCGTCTCACCTCCATCGTTCTGGTCATCATCTTCGCGATCGTGGGCTACTGGTTCAGCGACACCACCCGCGCGCAGGCGGTGGCGGGTATTTTTGACGGCCTGATCAACAGTTCCTCGGCGATCAATCAGGGCGCCTTCGAGGCCAAATCCGCCCAGGCGATCAATCGGAAACGCGCCCAGGTCGGCGCTTCCCCCCTGGTCACCGATACGGAGATCCACGACGCGCTGGCGCGGCACGCGGCGACCTATTCCCGACTCTCCGAGATCGATCTCGACCCGTTGTTCGCGATGCTCCAGCAGTCGGTGCCCGGCGCCCAACTGCTTTCCGCCACCGTGTTGCTGGATCCGCGGGACGAAGGATTGCATCAGGGGCTCGCCTCCTGGAGCGAGGCCACCAACCCGCAATACACCAGCCTGAGCACCCTGGCCTTTCGCGACGGGCTCAGGAAGGGCTGTGTGGCGGTACTCGCGCGACGCTTACCGGCCTTCGATCTCGACGCGGTGAATCGGGACGGCTCCACCGGCTACCGTCTCTGCCCGAGATGCGACAGTTCACATCTGGTGACGTTGGACCGGAAATCGCAAACGGTGATTCTGACTTGTCCCGAATGCCGGAAACCCTACGACATCATGGCGACGGACACCGCCGGCCACTACCGTCGGGCGACCGACTTTTTCGATGGATTCCGGCTTCCCATACAGTCCGCCGCCGATGGAACCGAGGAACGGTTACGAGAAATCTGGACGGCGGTATTGAGTCATTGCCGCTACGAGCACGACCGACCGGGCGACCGCCACGGAGAGGCTTGGAAGCGCCCCTCGGAGACATGGCGCGAGGCGGCGGGCGACTGCGAGGACACCTCACTGCTGCTGGCGGACGCGCTGATCTCCGCCGGGATCGAGGCGCGCGTGGCGGTGGGCTGGAATGTCCACATCGGCCAGCACGCCTGGTGTGTGGCCCGCATCGGAGACCGCCAGTGGGTGCTGGAGTCGACCCTGCAACTCAAGGACGGGGTAACCCCGGAGCCGCGACCGGTGGCCGAGGCCGCGACGGAGTACCAGCCGGAACAGATTTTTGATCCGGAGCGGCTCTACTTTCGCGAAGATGGAAAAATCCGGTCCGGCTGCGACGACTACTGGTCGGAGAGCCTCTGGCGCGGCCTGGATTCCGACGCGTGAAGACGGATCTTGAGCCGCGCATGCCATCGGCTAAGGTGGCGCCGACATGAACTTCCGTCGCTCGCTTTCCGTCCCCTGTCTTTCACTCCTCGGCCTGCTGGTCGCACTCTGTTTTTCCACCACCCGCGCCGCGTTGCCGGGCGGATTCGACGCGGCGGTGAGCACCATCCAGGCCGTCGGTCCCGAGGGGGTGGGCAATCCCGAAGCCGCCGCCGCGTGGAAGACGCTCAGCGAGGCCGATGCCGACGCGGTCCTGCCCCTGTTGATCGCCATGGAGAAAAGCTCGCCCCTGGCCCGCAACTGGCTGCGCTCGGCGGTGGAGGTGATCGTGGAGCGCGAACTGAAGGCCGGGGCTCCCCTGCCGATGACGGAGCTGGGCGCCTTTCTGCTCGATACCCGTCAATCCCCCCAGGCGCGTCGACTCGCCTTCGACACGCTTTCCCGCATCGATCCCGAGACATCCGCCAAGCTGGTGCCGGGATTCCTCGAGGATCCCTCGACCGACCTGCGTCGCGACGCGGTGCGACGGCTGATGGATGAGGGTAAGGCGCTGACCGACTCCGACCAGAAGGCCGCCGCCGTGTTGCTCTATCGTCAGGCCCTGAACGCGGCGCGGGATGTCGACCAGATCCAGGAGATCGCGAAGCAACTCAGCGAAAAACTGGAGCAGGAGCTGGACCTGCCCCGTCACTTCGGTTTCCTGATGAACTGGCACGTCATCGGCCCCTTCGACAACACCGGACGCGAGGGATTCGACACCGTCTTCGCGCCGGAGACGGAGATCAAACTCGACGCCGCCTATCCCGGCAAGGAAGGCAAGGAGGTGGCCTGGCAGCCGCTGGTCTCCACGGACGAATACGGCAAGATCGATCTCAACCAGCCTTTCGGTCCGCTCAAGGAAGTCACCGGCTACGCCCACACCGAGTTCCACTCCGCCCGGACCCAACCCGCCGAACTGCGCCTCAGCTGCAAGAACGCCTGGAAAATCTGGCTCAACGGCGAACTGCTCTTCGGTCGCGACGAATACCATCGCGGACAGCGCATCGACCAATACAAGCTGCCGGTCCAACTGAGGGAGGGAAAGAACACCCTGCTCGTGAAACTGTGCCAGAACGAACAGACCCAGGACTGGACCGTGGAGTGGGAGTTCAAGCTCCGCGTCTGTGACGCCACCGGCACCGCCATCCTCGCGGTGGATCGCCCCGAGACCGTGAAACCCGCGGCCCCCACCCGACGCGGCCGCCCGAACGACGCCGAGTGAGCCTACTCTACCCCCGCCCACCTTTTATTCCCTGCCGATTTCTCCTCATGAAATTCACCCATCTCTCCCTGCTGCTCACGCTCCTGGTCGTCACCCCGCTGCGGGCGGACTGGCGTCAGTTCCGTGGTCCCGACGGCAACGGCTTCGTCACCGGCAACGCCGGCCTGACGACTGAACTCAGCGAGAAAACCATCGCCTGGAAAGTCGAGCTGCCCGGTCGCGGCCTCGGCAGCCCCATCATTGTGGGGGATCGCGTTTTCGTCACCGCCGCCAGCGGACCGGAGCAGAATCAGCTCCACGTACTCTGCTTCTCCAACACGGACGGCTCCCTGATCTGGCGGCGTAATTTCTGGGCCACCGGCCGGACCATGTGCCACAACAAGACCTGCGTGGCCGCCCCCACTCCCGCCAGCGACGGGGAGCGTATCTACGCGCTGTGGTCGTCGAACGATCTCATCTGTCTGGATCTGGAGGGCAATCTGATCTGGACTCGCGGATTGACGCTGGATTACCCGAACGCCTCCAACAGCCTCGGCATGGCCTCCTCCCCCATCATCGTGGACGGCACTCTGGTGGCCCAGATCGAGAACGACTCCGAGTCCTTCGCCGCCGGCTTCGATCTGCTGACCGGGGCCAACAAATGGAAAATCGACCGCCCCAAGGCCGCCAACTGGACGTCACCGGTGCCGATGAAATCGGGCGAGCAACTGGTCGTCGCCCTCCAATCCAGCGCCGGCATCCTCGGCGTGCTGCCGTCCACCGGATCGGAGATCTTCGAATACGGCAAGGGAGCCGCCACCATTCCCTCTAGCGCGGCCGATGGCGACACGCTGTTCGTGCCCTCCAACGGCCTCACCGCCATCAAGCCGGGAGAAAGCGGCGGCGAGCCCGCGGAACTCTGGAACGAAAGCGCCCAGCGTCCCGGCACCGCCAGCCCGCTCATCATCGGCGACCGGGTCTACATTCTCAACAACGCCGGCGTGCTCAACGGCGCGGATCGCGCCACCGGCGAGCGGCTCTGGCGCGGTCGATTGAAGGGGCCTTTCTCGGGATCGCCGGTCGCGACGGACAACCAGCACCTCTACATCTTCAACGAGGCCGGCATCGGTCAATGCGTGAATCTCGCCGGCGAGGAGGGACAGATCGTCAGTGAAATCGAACTCGGGGAGACCATACTCGGCACGCCCGCCATCTCGGACAACGCGCTCTACATCCGCAGCGACGGACACCTCTGGAAATTCGCCGCCTCCGGCGGAAACTAAGCCGTGGCTCAGTACTCCCGATCGAGGTGGTGGTCCACTAGGCGCCGCAGCACATTGTCAAACTGACCGAGGTAGGCGGAGTCCTCGTCGCCCGACCGCGCCTCGACCTGCTCGCGGATTTCCACGAGTTCATCGGTGAGGTTTTTCAATCTCCGGGCCAGCAACCGCGCCACCAGCGACACCAGCTCCGGCCTCTCCGCCAGAAAGCGCGCGCCCTCATCGATCACATAAACTTCCGTGGCTTCCACGGCGGTGACCGACGCGCCGAAGGGCTGGTCGAGCAGTATGGACACTTCCCCGAGGACCGACCCGGGTGAGGACAGGCGATTGATACGGGTGCCGCGCTTGGTGATATCGACGACGCCTTTCTTCAGCACCCGAAGCTTCCCGTCCTTCAGGTTTTCGAGGATCACCGCCTCTCCGGGCGCGAAGGATTGGACGGGACTGTCGAGGCAGAAGTCTAACAAGGCGGTCATGATTACCTGATGGGGGCCATCTCTTCGGCGGCGGGATTCAGAATTCCCCGCCACCGCTGAAATCAAAGATCACCGTGGGACGCTCTTTTTGCAAATCCGCGAGCAGGGCGGGCGCGACGCCGGATCCTCCCAACTGGACGATCTCCAGTTCCGGCAGTTTGGAAAGTATGGTGACATCGATGACCGCCCGGCATCCCCCGAGATTCACTTCCCGCAGGGACTTCAACCAGGCCAGCGCCCCGATGTCGGTCAACGCGGAGCAACCGGAGAAGTCGATCCGCTCCAGCGCGACCGCGTTCTCCACTCCCGCGGCCGATGCGAGTTTCGGGCTGTGGGAAAAGGCGGCGTATCCGGTGAGGGAGGCCGGCATTCCGCGGAGACTTTCCAGATTCTCGCAGCCTTCGATGTGGATTTCCTCAAGCTGCTCCAGTCGCGAGAGAGGGGTGAGGTCCACCAGTTCCGGCTGCCCCCCGAGACGGAGTACTTTGAGCGCGGGCAGGCGCCCGATGGCCTCGAGAGCGGCTCCGGCCGGGCAGTTCCGCGCATCCAGCATGATGAGTGACTCCAAATCCCCCAAGCCTTCCAAACGCCGCAATTGATGGCAGGTGCTGACATTCAGGTCCGTGAGCGCGGCGGCTTTCTCCAGCCCGGTCAGGCTCGACAGTGAGCGGCATCCCTCAAGATAGAGCTGCTCCAGCAGAGGCGCGGGGGTGAGATCGAGGACGGACAGCTCCGAGGCTTCGCTCAGGGTCAGGCCTTTCAACGCGGGCAATCCGGCGAGTGAGAGACTGCGCAAGCCGGTCGCCCCGGGCAGATCGAGCATCACCAGCCCGGGCAGGTTCGCCAGATCATCGACGCGCTCCAGAGACGGACAAGCCTGGATAGTGGCCACGCTCAACTCCGGCAACCCGGAGATGCCGGAAATGGATCGCAGCCGGGGACAATCCATGGCCTGCAGGTGAATCAGCGTGGGTATCGCGGACGCGCCATCGAGGGTCTCCAGATTCGGGCTGCCGGAAAGATCCAGCAGGGTCACCCGCCCCAGACTGGCGATCAGCGGCGCCACGGTGACCAGATCGGTGAGCGACTCGTGGCTGAGGATGACCATCAGCGCTTCGGGATCGCCGGGATCTGCCTCGATCTCGGCGGCGAATCGGGTCTCCAGAATCTCGCGGGCCGACTCGCGCCGCTGCCCTTTCCACAGGATCAACGCGAACACCACCACCGCCACCCCGACCAGAGCCAGGATCAACTGGGCGGGAGAGAGACTGCCGCCCGGCCGCGGAGAGGAGCGTGGAGGAGTGGAGTCGTCGCTCATTGGATCGCCAGTGAGGCTCAGGGCACCGGGGTGCGTTCCAGGATACGGTCGATGATCCATTCGCTGGTCACCTCCTCCGCCTCCGCCTCATAGGTGAGGAGGATGCGGTGGCGCAGCACATCACGGACCAGATTCTTGATGTCCTGGGGCACCACGTAGCCACGACCGGCGAGGAAAGCCGCCGCCTTCGCCGCGAGGGTGAGATTGATGGTGCCGCGGGGGGAGGAACCGGCGCGGATCAGACTTTTCAGCGCCGGATCGATGATCTCGGGATAGCGGGTCGCGTGGATGATCTGCACGATGTAATCCTTCACCCCGTCATCGACATAGACGTAGTTCACCAGCTCGCGGCTCTGGAGGACGGTTTTCGGCTCCACGATGGCGCGAGTGCGGGTCTTCGGCGACGAGGTGCTCATCCGGTCGAGAATGGTGCGTTCCTCCTCCGACGAGGGGTAGGACACCAGCACCTTGAGGAGAAAACGGTCGAGCTGCGCTTCCGGCAACTGGTAGGTCCCCTCCTGGTCGATGGGATTCTGCGTGGCCAGCACGAGGAAGGGATCGGGCAGGCGATAGGTGGTGTCTCCGATGGTCACCTGGCGCTCCTGCATCGCCTCCAACAGGGCGCTTTGCACTTTTGCCGGGGCGCGGTTGATCTCGTCGGCAAGGATGAGATTGGAGAAGACCGGTCCCAGTTTCGGTGAGAACTCGCTGGTCTGCGGATTGTAGATCAGGGTGCCGATGAGATCCGCCGGCAGCAGATCCGGCGTGAACTGGATGCGGGAAAAATCCGCGTGAAGCGCGCCCGCGAGCGCGTTGACGGTGAGCGTTTTTGCCAGCCCCGGCACGCCCTCGAGCAACACATGGCCGTTGGTGAGCAGACCGATGAGCAGCCGGTCCACGAGGTCCAGTTGGCCCACGATGACCTGGGCCATCTCCTCGCGGACCGCGTGGACCCAGGCGCCCTGATGTTGGATCTGTTCCGAAAGTTGATTCGTGTCGATCTCGTAGCTGGTCGTCATCGGGTGCGGGAAAGGAATAGAAAAAATGGGACAAGGCGCGCGGAATCAGATCTACTCGGAGAAACCTTCCGCGCGGAAGACCGATAGCATGGAGGAGAACGCCGCGAGTTCAAGCCTCTTCAACCGCCACCGGCCCCGAGTCGCGCCTCCACCGCGGGCTCCAGTCGCCGTTCCCACAAGAAACGCCGGAACAACACTTTGATCGACGCCGTCAGCGGCACCGCCAGCAACGCTCCCAGCAGCCCTCCGAGCAGCAGCGACCAGAACAGCATCGAAAAAATCACCGTCAACGGATGCAGCCCCACGGAATCTCCCACGATCTTCGGAGCCGTGACCAGACCGTTGATCTGCTGCAGCACCAGGAACAGGCCCAGCACGATGAGCGGATACGCCCAGACCTGCGGCAGCCAACTCCATTGCTCGGCCGGATCACTGTATTGGGCAAAGGCGATCAGGATCGCGGGGATCATCACCAGCACATTGCCAAGATAAGGAATGAGCCCCAGAATCGCCAGGAACACCCCCAGCAGGAGCGCGTAATCCAGCCCCATGATGCTCAGGCCGATGGCCACCAGAGCGCCGTCGATCATGCTCACCACCATCTGTCCCCGGAAATAAGCGATCAGATACTGGTTGATCTCCCGCAAGGTGTCCACCACCTCATCCTTGAACCGGGACTGCCTCAGAGGCAGATAGCTGGACCAGGTGTTGGCAATGGTGGAACTCTCCCGGAGAAAAAAGAACAGATACAACGGCACCAGGAACAGGCCCAGCAGGTAACCCAGAAAGGAGGTGGCACTGGAGAAGCCCCGACCGAAAAAGCCGGCCGCCTCATCCGCGAAGCCGCTCACCCGCTGCCACGCCATCCCGAGCAGGCCTTCGATATCCCAACTCTCGTCGGCTCGCTTGAACTGCTCCGCGAACGGCAGACTGCCGATCTTCTCATCGATCCATTGCAGCTTCTCCACCGCGAGCCGCCCCATGCGGGTGCGGGAAAACCACGAAGGATCGGCATCCCCGGTCTCCGGCGCCGCCTCGGCCGCGCCCTCATTGACCGCCTCCGGCACGGCGATCTCGGCCACCGGTTGCGCCGTCAGATACTTGCCCCAGAATTCCCTCCCCTGGCTCACGGCCGGCTTGATGACCAGAAACGCCAGCAACAGGGTCAGACTCACGAACACGACGAACACCACATAGACCGCCGGTCGGCGCTCCATACCCTTTTTCTCCAGCCAGACAATCACCGGATCCAGCAGATAGGCGAGAATACCGGCCACCGCGACCGGCACCAGGATGGGGTTGAGATATCCCAACACCCAACTGCCCAGTATCACCGCCCCCACGGTGATGCCCGCGATGACCACGAAACAGACCGCCGTGATCGCCGACCAGAGTGTCTTGCTCTGAAACCGTGTGGGATACGTCGTCGGATTGTCGTCAGGGGAGGCCATCGCGGCTGAATTCGAGGAACGGGAGCGATCATCGCGTTCCCGACCGCCATTGGCGATGAGAAAATCGATGCTTTTTTCGATTGGCGCCCCGGATCAAATCGTGTCGATGATGGCGTTCAGGGTCGCGCTGGGACGCATCGCCGCCACCGTCCTGGCCTCGTCGGGCTGGTAATAACCACCGATATCGACCGGGCCGCCCTGCACGGCGATCAACTCATCGTGAATGCGCGATTCCGCGTCCGTCAACGCCTCGGCCACGGGGGCGAACTGCGCCCGGAGCGCGGCATCCTCCTCCTGTTCCGCCAGGGCTCTCGCCCAGTAGAGCGCGAGGTAGAAATGACTGCCCCGATTGTCATTGCCCCCGAGACGACGCGTGGGCGACTTGTCCTCGATGAGCAGCTTCTCGGTGGCCGCGTCCAGCGTGGCGCCCAACAGCCGAGCCCGGGGATTGTCAAAGGTCTCGCCGAGATGCTCCAGCGAAACCGCCAGCGCGAGGAACTCACCCAGCGAATCCCAGCGCAGGTAGTTTTCCTCCACGAACTGCTGCACATGCTTGGGCGCGGAGCCTCCCGCGCCGGTCTCGAACAAGCCGCCGCCATTCATGAGGGGCACGATCGAGAGCATCTTCGCGCTGGTGCCCAGCTCTAGAATCGGGAACAGGTCGGTGAGGTAGTCGCGCAGCACATTGCCGGTGACCGATATCGTGTCCAGCCCCTCTTTCAGCCGCGCGAGGGTGAACTCCGTCGCCGCCGCCGGTGACATGATCCGGATATCCAGTCCGGCGGTGTCGTGATCGGTGAGATAGCGGTTCACCTTCTTGATGATCTCGGCATCATGGGCGCGCGAATCATCCAGCCAGAAAACGGCGGGCGCTCCCGTGGCGCGGGCGCGAGACACGGCCAGCTTCACCCAGTCCTGTATCGGCAGATCCTTGGTCTGACAGGCGCGCCAGATGTCGCCCGCCTCCACCGCGTGCTCCATCATCACCCCGCCCGCACCGTCCACCACGCGCACCACCCCGGTGGCGGGAATCTCGAAGGTTTTGTCATGGGAGCCATACTCCTCGGCCTTCTGCGCCATCAGACCCACATTGGGCACCGTTCCCATGGTGCGGGGATCAAAGGCGCCGTGCGTCTTGCAGAATTCGATGGTGGCATCGTAGACCGGCGCGTAGCTGCTGTCGGGTATCACCGCCAGGGTATCCTGCGTCCGTCCCTCGGCATTCCACATCTGTCCAGAGGCGCGGATCATCGCCGGCATGGACGCGTCGACGATGACATCGCTCGGCACATGCAGATTGGTGATGCCCTTGTCGGAGTTCACCATCGCGAGGGCGGGTCCCCGCTCGTAGCAGGCTTGGATGTCCGCTTCGATCTCCGACCGCTTTTCGGCGGGCAGTTTCTCCAAGCGCGCCACCAGATCGCCGAAGCCGTTGTTGAAATCCACCCCCATCTCCTCGAAAAGCGCGCCGTGCTTGATGATGAGGTCCTTGAAAAACACCCGCACCGCATGCCCAAATATGATGGGATCGGACACTTTCATCATGGTGGCCTTCAGATGAAGCGAAAACAGGACCCCTTCCTCCCGGGCCGCCGCCACCTGGTCGTCGAGAAAGGCCACCAGTGCTTTGCGGCCCATTTTCGTCCCGTCAAACACCTCCCCCTCGAGCAGCGGAAGCGCGTCCTTCAGCACCGTGACCTCCCCCTCCCCGCCGACGAACTCGATCCGCGCGCTGGTGGCCGCAGACAGGGTCACGGAGCGTTCATTGGAGCGGAAATCGTCCGCCGACATGTGGGCGACGCGGGTCTTTGAATCCGGCGACCACGCGCCCATGGAATGGGGATTCTGTCGGGCATACTCCTTCACCGCCTTGGGGGCGCGGCGATCGGAGTTCCCCTCGCGGAGCACGGGATTCACCGCGCTACCCTTGATCTTGTCATAGCGGGTCTTGATCTCCCTTTCGGCGTCGGTTTTCGGCTCCTCCGGGTAATCGGGCAACTCGTATCCGCGGGCGCGCAGTTCCGCGATGGCCGCGTTCATCTGCGGCACCGAAGCGCTGATATTGGGCAGCTTGATGATGTTGGCCTCCGGAGTCTTGGCGAGTTCGCCGAGTTCCGCCAGAGCGTCGCCGATCCGCTGATCCTCCCTCAGAAATTCCGGAAATGCCGCGATGATGCGCCCCGCCAGGGAGATGTCCCGGGTCTCCACAGCGATCCCCGATGACTTCGTGAACGCCCGCACGATGGGGAGCAGAGAGCGGGTGGCCAGGGCCGGAGCTTCGTCGGTGAGAGTGTAGATGATGGTCGGTGTGTCAGACATGGCGGGGCAAAGTCGGGGATCGGGATTTCGTGAAAGCGAGTTACGCCATGCCGGGCCGGAGGTCAAAAGTAAAGACGGTCCGGCCCGGGAAGTGGGGCGAGCCAAGAGGGTTGGGTGTTGGACCGAACCCTGTTGAATGGCGGTGGTGCGGGAAACCCCGATTGATCCGGGGGTGGAAAACTCCCGCATGCGCGCCGGAGCGCGGCGGCTCGGGTCGGCTAGGATGTTGATCGTGAAATCTCTCCCGCTACTGATCCTCGGAGCCTCGCTGCTCGTGTTGCCCGCCGCCTCTCTTCCCGCCGCCGAAACGTTTGTCTATTTCGGCACTTACACGGGAGGGAAATCGGAGAGCCGCGGAATCTATGTGTCGCGATTCAATCTCGAGTCCGGTGAACTCTCTCCCCCGGAACTCGCGGCCGAGATCAGCAGTCCCTCCTTTCTCGCCATCCATCAGAACCGACAGAATCTCTACGCCGTCTCCGAGCGCCCGGCGCCGGGATCAGCGGCGGGGGGAACCGTATCGGCCTTTGCCCTCGACCCCGCATCGGGCGGATTGCGTCCACTCAACACCCGCTCCACCGGCGGGTCGGGTCCCTGCCATGTCTCCATCCATCCCGGCGGGAAAGCCATCGTGGTGGCGAATTATGGCGGTGGCAGTTGCGCCTCGCTCGGTCTGGCCGATAGCGACGGTTCCCTGACCGAGGCCGGGAGTTTTCATCAGCACTCGGGCTCAAGCGTCAATCCGAAGCGTCAGGGCGAACCCCACGCGCATTCGGCGAACTTTTCCCCGGACGGCCGTTTCGTTTTTGTCGCCGATCTCGGCACGGATCGCATCGAGATCTATCGCTTCGATGAGAAGACCGCCGGGCTCACCCCCCACGGCTCGGCCAGGCTGGCTCCCGGCTCGGGGCCGCGACATTTCTCGTTTCATCCCCGACGACCGCTGGCCTGGGTGATCAATGAGCTGACTCTCACGATGACGGGATTTCACTACGGGGCGGATTCCGGCACGCTGCGGGAGATCGAAACGGTCTCCACAATCCCGGAGAAGGATCGGGGGACTCCCGGTTTCTCGACCGCGGAGGTGATCGCCCATCCTGGTGGTCGTTTCGTCTACGGGTCGAACCGTGGTCACGACAGTATCGCCGTGTTTGTGGTGGATGAGGAATCGGGAAGGCTGTCGCTGGTGGAGAACGAACCCATCCAGGGCAAAACCCCCCGCAGTTTTGGCATTTCGCCCGACGGACGTCATCTCATCGCGGCGGGTCAGGGCTCGGACAGCGTCCGCGTCTTCGCGATCCATCCCGAAACCGGCGCACTTGAGGACACCGGCATCCAGCAGGCGGTCCCGGCTCCGGTTTGTGTGCGATTCCTCCCCCTCCCGTGACGCGACCCGGTGGATTCCTCGGAGGCGCTGCATTCGCGCTCGTCGAGTTTGGTGATGCCATCCCATCATCACGAACCGTATCGACAACAAATTTCATAAAAATACTTAGGGTTTGTTAAAATTCTGCTTGTGCAAAGGGGGTAAAAATTTTAAAATACCTCCATGACACGCTTTCTCGTATCCCTGGCCACGTTTGCCGTCGCCGCTTCCGTCTCTGTGGAGGCGGCCGGAACGGATCCCCAACTTGATTACAATGTGCTGCAGGGCCGCATCGCCTCGCTTGAGAGCAAGGTGAAAATGCTGGAAACCGCGCTCAACGAGCTCAGCGCGCAGGTCGCGGCCGAGCCCGCGCCCACCCAGAAAGTGGCGCCCACGCCACCCCCGGAGCCGGAGCAGAAACCGGTCGCCGAAGCGCCCAAGCCGACCGCTCCCGCGGCGCCCGCCGCCGAACCGGCCATGGACTTGGCCAAGTATCAGATTCAGGAAGGCGACACCATCAGCGAGATCGCCCGCAAGCTCGGGGTGCCCCGCGCGGAGCTGATGGAAGCCAACTCGCTGCGTGAGGGGCAGCAGATCTACATCGGAGACGAACTCCTGGTGCCCCAGCCGAAGCCGGCCGCCGCCGACAAGGCGATCGCCAAGAACAGCACTCCCGCCGCGAAACCCGCGACTCCGGAAAAGAAGCCGGCGCCGGCCACCCCATCCACCAGCGGCACTTACGTGGTGAAAAGCGGTGACACGCTCACCAAGATCGCCCGCCAGCATGGTATCTCCGTCGCCTCGCTCAAAACGGCCAACAATCTGAAGAGCGATCTCATCAACGGAGGCCAGAAGCTGAAGATTCCCGGTGCCGGCGGCGCTCCCGCAGACAAGGAGGAAGCCACCGTGGCCAACGCCGACGAAATCGACAAGCTGCTCCGCCCGGATGAGTCCTACGGTGTCTACACGGTGGAGCGCGGCGACACGCTCTATTCCCTGGCCCGCGACTTTTTCACCTCCGCCTCCGAGATTCAGCGTCTCAATCGTCTCGGCAACAGCACCACCCTCAAGCCCGGCCAGGATCTGGTGGTGCCCACCTCCCGCTATGAGGAGCATCACAAGCTGGCCAATAATGGTTGAATGGTGGCGGATAAAAATTTGTCTCAGTTAGCGTCAGGATTTGTCTCCCGAGGTTGTTGAGACATCGTTGAGTGGTCAAAGGAGGGCCCGGTTCGTTCACGAGCCGGGCTTTTCCTTTTCCCCGATTTTGTGGCAGGGTGAGCGGCGTAACCGCGCATCCCCCCTACACCCATGACCTCTCCCCTCCCCCATTTCCCCGCCAGCGGCCTCGCGCTGCTGATGCTCCTCCTTCAGTGTCCTGTCATGCTCGCCGAGGAGAAACCCGTCCCCGCCGCGCCTGACGACGCCATCATCGCGCAGGCCTACGCGAATGGCGACTACGACCGGGTCATCGACCTGACCCGCGACCTTCCCGCCACCTCACCGCTGGCACGCTACCGGGCGGGAGCCTTCCAGCAGCGCGGGGTGGCCAGATTCTTCGACGCGAAGATCGCGGAATCGATCCGCGATTTCGACGCCTACCTCGAGCTGGTTCCCGAGGATGATCCCCACCATTGGCAGCGCGGCATCTCCTACTACTACGCCGACGAGTTCGGGAAAGGCAAAGCGCAGTTCGAGCGGCATCAGACCGTCAACTCGCAGGATGTCGAGAACGCCGTTTTCCACTTCATCTGCGCGGCCCGCGAGCCGGGGGGTACGGCCGAAAAGGCGCGGAAGGATTTCATCACCATCGAGTCCGATCCCCGGGTGCCGATGAAGGAGATCTGGGCGCTCTACGCCGGACACGGCTCGGAGGAGGAAATCCTGGCCGCCGCCAACGCGGGCTCGCCCTCGGAAGCCGAATTGCGCAATCGTCTCTGCTACGCCCATCTCTATCTCGCGCTCTACTACGAGGCCATGGGTGAGAAGGAAAAGAGCGCCCGACACATCGCGCTTTCCGCGGGCCGGTACCGCATGGATCATTACATGGGCCGGGTCGCCCAAGTGCACGCGAAACTGCGCGACATCGATCCTGTCGAGTGAACCCCTCCGATCTCTTATCCCCATGAAATCCCCCGTCCTGTCCCTGATTCTTCCCCTGTCTCTCTCGTTGGCCCTGTCGCAGTTGCCGGCGCAGGAAGCCGCCGCGCCGGACGAGGCGAACCCGCGCTACACGCGCAAGGTCCCCTCCCGCGACGGCACCGGAAAGGTCTATCTCGGTCGCGAAATGGCCCAGGTGGTGGGCCACGGTGCCGTCCGCTGGCTGGAGCGTCCCGAACGCGAGCGCGAGGAATTGCCCAAAGCGGTGATCGAAAACATGGAGTTGAAAACCACGGACACCGTGGCCGATATCGGAGCCGGCTCCGGGTATTTCACCTTCCGGATGGCTCCGGTGGTCACCGGGGGAAAAGTCATCGCGGTGGATATCCAGCAGGAGATGCTCGATTTCATCGAGGGCCGGAAGGAGGAGACCGGCCACCAGAATGTCGTCACCCTGCTCGGCGAGGTGGACGATACCCGCCTGCCCAAGGGTGAGGTCGACGCCGTGCTCATGGTGGATGCCTACCACGAGTTTTCCCATCCCTGGGAGATGATGACTTCCATCGTCAAAGGTCTCAAGCCCGGGGGACGGGTGATCCTGATCGAATACCGGGGAGAGGATCCCACCGTCGCCATCAAGCCGCTGCACAAGATGACCCAGCGTCAGGCGATCCGGGAAATGGCCGCCGTGGGTCTGGAGCATGTGGAAACGCGCGACTTCCTGCCCAGCCAGCATTTCATGATTTTCCGCAAAACGGTCCCCTCCGCCGGGGGCAAGGAGTGAGCACTCGTCGCCTGACGCTGTCGCTTTGGGTCGCGGCGCTGCTGACTACCGGGGTCTGGTGGCCGCTAAGTCATCATTACGGATTGGGCTTCACGGCGGCGACGCCGAATCCCCTCGCCTCACCCGCCCGGAGGCATCGACCCGAATGCGGGATCGCGCTGGTTTCCGGCATGGGCAAAGGAATTTTCTATCTCTCGTGGAATTCCGCCTTCACCCGTCGCGGCTTCATCTGCGAGCCGGTGATCGCCCACGAGTTTCCCCATCCCTGGCTGGGGTATCAGAATGAAGGCGGACGGCTCTGGGTCAGTTTTCCGCTGGCGGGAGTCTTTCTACTCACGGTGATCGGTTCGCTCTGGCAATGGCGGGGCCGGATTCAGGCCGCGATATCCGTCCCGAATCGCCGGCGGATGGAATCCACTCCTTCCCGTCCGAAGTAGCGACGCAGCACCAGTGACGGTGCTTTCGCCAGATCGATAAGTATCAGCGCGTCGAGAGCGTTGTTGAAATCCGGGTCGACATTGAAGCTCAGCAGGGTCGCGTCGAGTTTCAGGTAATGCTTCAGCAGGATGGGGATGCCTTTCCCGTCCGGCTCGATCTCCGCGACCGCGCGCGAGACCTCGGCAGCGGTGCGGAGGGACTCGCTGATCTGCGCGGCCGTGAGTCCGTCGAGCGAGTCGGTCAGGGTGAAGGGATTTCGCGGCTGAATCCAACGCGACAATGTCGGGTGAGAGCGCTCACGGGTCATGAACTGGACCATCAGGTAGCGGGCAATGGTCGAGTAATCCTGGCTGATGCTCACCGGTCCGAAGAGGTGGCGGTAGCGCCCCCGCGCCACGATCCAGGCCCCGAGCCCTTTCCACATCAGCGCCAGGGGCTGCATCATCCCCTGATATTCCGGGGCCACGAAGGAGCGGCCCAGTTCGATTCCCGCAGTCAGGTAATCGAGAAACTCCGGCTCAAAATGGAACAAGGTCGAGCAATAGAGACCTTCCGCGCCTCGAGTCGAGAGCACCTCGTCGGTGGGCGCCAGCCGGTAGGCGCCCGCCAGGCGCATTGTCTCGCGATCCCAGAGAAACAGATGCCGATAATGCTCGTCGAACCGATCCAGATCCCGGGCCATCCCCGTGCCCTCACCCACGGAGCGAAATGCGATCTCTCTCAGCCGACCCAGCTCCGTCAACACCGTCGGCACCCGGTCCGCAGTCGTGAGATAGACACTGAAACGCCGGTCACCCGCCACCATTTCCGCCTCGCCGAGTCCGGCCACTTCGTCGCGTAGGATGGCCTCATCCACCGGATCGGCCACCGGCACCACGGGCGCCGATTGAGAATGTGGCTCCGCGGTCGTAGCTTTCATGGTCCCCGGTTGGTGCGACCTTGACGTCACGCCCGCGAGGCGAGCTTCTCTCGATATTTCAACGTGGAAGGAGCCACGCCGAAATTCTCCGGCAGGGCGATCCCCTGGGCGGCGCACATCACCGCGATGATGGCGAAATGATGCACGGTGTGGGAAATCAAGAACTGAAGCTCCCGGGCGATCGACGACTGCGACCAGCGGTCGGGGCCGGACAGACCGCAATCCACACTGACCTGAATCACCCTCTCCATCGGTTCATCCGCCGCGCCAAACCATTCGCGCAACGATGCGAGTCGCTCGCCCGCGGCGGTGGGATCAGTCTCCTCGGGAGTGCCGCGTTTGCGGGCATCGTAGTCGACGAAGCCATCCCCGAGCCCCGCCCGGAAGCAATCAAAATGCTCCAGGCAATGCCGCAGATGCCCACCGATGGTCCCGCCGAAGCAATGCGCGTGAGGCGTCGCGTAGTGAACCGGATCCAAGCGATCCGCCAATGCGTGAGCCTGTTCGAGATAGTGCTCACAGGCTTGCCAGAGCGTGGTCATGGGGTAAGAAGCATGAGGGGAAGAGTGACTCCTAAAGTGGGTGGGTCGTCCCCGGATCGTTATTGTTTAGCGAATTCCAAGCCCAGGCACAATAGAATTGTCGCGCTCGCCGGGCCCGGGCGGAAGTAACGATTCCGTCACGGTCAATCCGTCGGATCCCCCGCCGAAACCCGCTTGACCCCCGCCGGAGAACGGGGGAATGCTGCCATTCATGAGCGCCTCTCCCACTCTGGTTTTCCTCGATCGCGACACCCTCGACGCCGGCGACATCGATTTTGCGCCTCTCGAGTCCATCGGTCCGGTGACTTACCACCCCCGCACTCCGGCGGACGAGCGGGCGGGCCGGGTTGGCGAGGCGGAGATCATCCTCACCAACAAAGTCCTCATCGACGCGGCGATCATGGACGCCGCTCCCCGGCTCAGACTCATCCAGGTGGTGGCGACGGGCATCAACAATGTGGAACTGGACGCCGCCCGTGCGCGTGGCATCGCGGTGTGCAATGTCAGCGGATATTCCACTCCATCGGTCACCCAACACACCTTCGCCCTGCTCCTCAATCTCATCTCCAATGTCCATGCTTACGCCGCCGAAGCTCCCCGCTGGGCGGACTCCCCCATTTTCACCCGACTGGACCACCCCATCGGAGAACTCTCTGGCCGCACCCTGGGCGTGGCCGGACTCGGCGCCATCGGACGCTCCGTCGCGGCGGTGGCCGAAGCCTTCGGCATGCGGGTGGTCGGGCTCGCTCGCGAGGGCGCCTCTCCCGGCTCCAGCTCCGAGGGCGACTACCCCCGTCTGTCGCGGGAGCGGTTTTTCTCCGAATGCGACGCCATCACACTCCACTGTCCCCTCACCGAGGACACCCACCATCTGATCAATCGCGACACCCTGGCACTGATGAAACCGGGCGCTTTTCTCATCAACACCGGCCGCGGACCGCTCATCGATGAGGCCGCGCTCGCCGACGCTCTGAAAAACCGCGTCATCGCGGGAGCCGGACTCGACGTCCTCTCCGTGGAGCCACCTGCCGCCGACCATCCCCTGCTCGACCCCGCCATTCCCAATCTCCTGGTCACTCCCCACACCGCCTGGGCCTCACGCGAAGCTCGCCGCCGCCTGCTCGACGGCGTGGTCGCCAACGTGCTGGCCTTTCTCGCCGGGGAACGATTGAATCGGGTCGATTGATCCCCCCTATTCCGGTCCCCCACCCAGGCTCCATGAGTTTTTCGCGCGTCCCGCCCCTCCCTTCCCGTCAGATGGCGGCGAAAGGGCTGCGCTTTCTGCTCGTGTTCTCACCGGCCTGGATTCTCTTGATACTCATCGCCGGGCACGCGACCAACATTCCCGTCTGGGACGGCTGGGAACGGGCCGCGTTACTGCAGAAATGGAGTGAGGGAACGCTGACATTCGCCGATCTCTACGCGCCTCACATCGACCACCGGATGGTGTTTCCCCGGATCATCAGCCTCTTTGTCGCCTCCGTGGCCCAGGGGGATCTGCGATGGGAGATCGGGGCCAACTGGCTCATCGGACTCGGGGCCGGGCTCGGCGTCTGGACCTTGGCGCGCCGCACCCTGGGCGAGTCGCTGTGGACCCCCGGCATCGTCTTTCTGGTCAATCTGTGGATCTTCTCCCCGCTGCAGTATGACAACTGGCTCTGGCCCATCCAGACCGCCTATCTCCTGCCCATGACCTGTCTCGTCTGGGCTCTGGTGGCGGCCTCGCATCCGCGTTGGTCCTGGGGCGCGCGCTGCGGGATGGCCGCGGTGCTGGGTATTGTTGGCACCCACAGTTTTTCCCACGGGCTTTTTCTCTGGCCGGCCATCCTCCTGCTGGTGGCTCTGACGCCGGTGAACGCGCCCGGTGGAGAGGGCAAATGGCGCTTCGTGGCTCTCTGGGTGCTGATTTCCGCCATCATCGTCGGCTGCTATTTCGGCATCGATTACACCGTCGCCACCGAATACTCCTATAGCCAGCAACGGGGCGAGGCCACGCCGATGATGGCGTTCTGGAGAGAGGCGGTGTCCGAGTGGGGCCGCATGTGGGAGTTCTTCCTCACGATACTCGGTGGCCCCTTTGCCCGGCAATTCGCCATCGATCCGCTGCACGCGTCACGCGCCGCTGGATGGCTGGCGCTCTTCGCCTACGCCGCCTGCGGGCTCTGGGCGCTGAGCCTTGCCCGACGTGATCCCGGACGCTGGGCTCGCCTGCTGCCCTGGCTGGCACTGGGCGGGGCGGTGATCGCGATCGCTTTCGGCGCCAGCGCGGGACGTTCGGCCATCCTGGCATCGGCCCGGGCCACGGTACCGCGCTTCCTGAGCGTGAGCCTCTACCTGCCGATCAGTTTTCTGGCCATCTACCTGATTGGTTGGGAAAAATACCGCGACATTCCCCGCCTGACCATCTGGCGACCGCGTGTCGCGTCATGGGGGATCGCGATCTGGGGCATTCTGGTGGCTCTGCAATGCCAGCCCTGGCTCTACGGCGCGCGCCTGATGGAGATCTGGCGCATATCTCGGCTCCAGGCACAGGCGAGGGTGATGTTTGTCGAGCATTTCCAACCGGAACCCTCGCGCGTCCTCGCATACACCCATCAGGAAGTGCAACGCTACGCCCCCATCCTGAACGATCTCGGATTTCTCGATCCCCCGCTGGTGAAAACCCTGGAACTGAGCCAGTTCTCCACCACCGACAAAGCCCTGCCCCTCTCCAAGGGCACCCTGGCCTCGGCCGAGCCGCTTCCGGCGTCGCCATCGACCTGGGAATTGAAAGGCCACGCCATCCTGCGTCGGCCGAGTCGCCCGGCGGACGCGGTCTTCATCACCGCGGAGAGCGCGGCGAGAACCTCTCCCCTCATCATCGGACTCGCGGACTGTGACGGCACGCTGCTGCCGACGCGCTATCGGATCGATCTTCAGTTCTCACCCATGCTGGAGTTGCTGGAGGGCGACCCCGGCTCGTGGATGCGCTGGAGTCACCGGCTGGATGGCGCGCTGCTGCCAGCCGAGAGACCACTCACCGTGCGGGCCTGGGCCTTCGACATGACGAAACGGAAAGCTTATCCCTTTGCCCAGCGTCTCATCCTGAAAGCGGACGGCTCCGCGGAGTTGAGAGAGGAGGACACTGACTGATGACGGATTCCGATTCCAGCGAACACGATCAGGCCCGGCACGGCTGCTGTTCGGGAAAAGACAAAGCGACAACCGAAGCCCGGGAAACGTCCTCTCCGTGCTGTGGAGGCTCCCCCAGCCAATCCGGGACGGATTCCTCGTGTTGCCCCGATGCGCGCTCCATCGATTGGCTCCTCTGGGGCTCGGCCATGCTCATCGTCCCGGCCTACCTGATCCACTGGCTGGCCGCCGACGCCGTCTCCGGCCTGGCCTGGTTGAAGACATTCACCACCGCGGTCTTCGAATTGATGAACAAGATGTGGTGGGGACTGCTCATCGGCATCGCGGCGGTCGGTATACTCGCCAAAATCCCCCGAGATCTGGTGATCGGCGTGCTCGGGAAGACCGGAACTTTCGGCGGCCTGCTCCGCGCCACCGCCGCCGGCACCCTGCTCGACCTCTGCAGCCACGGCATCCTTCTCGTCGGGATGCAGCTCTATCGACGCGGCGCCAGCCTCGGTCAGACCATGGCTTTCCTGATTGCCAGTCCCTGGAATTCGCTGTCCCTCACCATCATTCTCGTGTCCCTGATCGGGCTGAAGTGGACGCTTGTTTTTCTGGGCTTGTCGCTGGTGATCGCTCTCATCTCCGGCGCCATCTTCGAGGGCCTGGTGAAAAACGGAACCCTGCCAGCCAATCCCAATCGCGTGGATCTCCCCGACGACTTTCGACTTTTTTCGGAAATCCGGAAACGACTGCGTGGACTGAAAATGAGTCGCGCCCTGCTGGGCGAGATGGCGCGCAATGGCCTCTCGGAGTCCCGGATGATCCTGCGCTGGATTTTTTTTGGCACCGTGCTGGCGGGGGTAATCCGCGCGAGCCTGTCCGCGGAAACTTTCGGGACCTGGTTCGGCCCCACCCTCGTGGGCCTCGCCCTCACCCTGCTGGCCACCACCATCATCGAGGTCTGCTCCGAAGGCTCGAGTCCCATCGCCGCCGATCTGCTGAATCGCGGAGGCGCGCCCGGCAATGCCTTCACCTTCCTGATGGCGGGAGTCGCCACCGATTACACCGAAATCCTCAGTCTCAGGGAAACGACCCGCAGTTGGAAGATCGCGCTATTCCTCCCCCTGGTCACCGTGCCCCAGATAGTGCTGCTCGGTTGGCTGCTGAATCGGCACGCCATCGGCGGATGAATCCCAATTTTTTCCCCATTCCAGAGACAAAAAAAGAGGGCGACGCCGAGAGGATTTCATCCTCCTCGACGCCGCCCTGTAACCCCTCAACACAAATTCATGATCACATTCGAAACTTGACCGTTTGGCAGCGCGGTTATTCCCGAAGTGCGATAAAACAATATTTACCATATTTATCATAATTCAAAGGAATATTGTTATTTTTTGATTTTTTTTTCGTTAGCAGCAACCCAGCTCCTGATTGGGCCAGTATCCACCTTCGGCTAGCGCAGCCTTGAACGCCTCTTATTCAACGACTTTTGCTGATTGCCTCCCCCGCCTTCAGCTGTGGCGGGACGACGCTCCGCGCGACGGCGCCTTTCACATGGCCATCGATGAGGCGTTGGTCCGGCGAATGGAGTTCCCCCTGCTGAGGTGCTACCAATGGGGCGCTCCCGAGATCACTCTGGGATTTTTCACTCCCATCGCTCAAGTCGCATCCCTCAGTGAACCCGTCACGCGACGATGGACCGGAGGCGGCGTGGTGGAGCACGGGGACGACCTCACCTTTTCCCTCATCATTCCCCGAAGCTTCCTGAGCCGGGAATGTCGGGCCGCCGACCGCTACCGATCCATCCACGAGGCGCTGGTGGCCGCGCTCCGGGACACCGGGACAGATCACTTCGCCGCGCAGCCTTCCCCGCCTGAGAACCGGTCCATGCCGGGACACTGTTTCCGCTCGCCCGTCTCCTGGGATGTCATCGACACCCGGGACGGCGCCAAGAGCGTGGGCGGTGCCCAGAGACTTTCGCGTACTGGCCTGCTGCATCAGGGCAGCGCCCGGCTGCCCACCTCCCTCCGCCGCCTCGATCATCCCTGGATCGCGCGTTTCGCCAGCCGCCTGATCGAGCCGGGCGGGCAGATCAATGTACTCGATCATCCCGATGCCGCCCTCCTGCGGGAAGCGATTCAGTTGAGGGATTCCCGCTACCTCAGCGAAGCTTGGCGACTGCGGTTTTGACAAGCCAAACAGAGGCTCCCATGCTAGCTTTCGGGCTTGCGCCTCGCGGGGGTCACGTGTCGCCCCAGCCTCCGCGGCCATTGTTTTTTCGATATCACCCCAGGCATGCAGAGCAGCTTCACGTTCGAACTCGACGGAGAGATCCACCACGTCCATGGCGAACCGGTGAATCGTTCCTTCGCCGAAAGCCTGCGGCTGCGGGGCATCGGTCGCGAGGATCGTTTCC
The DNA here is from genome assembly GCA_964439145.1 of uncultured Verrucomicrobiales bacterium. Lineage (GTDB taxonomy): Bacteria > Verrucomicrobiota > Verrucomicrobiia > Verrucomicrobiales > DEV007 > JAEUHH01. The sequence goes on along the minus strand of CAYTNL010000008.1, from coordinate 59,831 downwards.
GCCAACCGGATCCGTGGCTGGGGGGCGCCCCACTGCTGTTGCTGGACGCGGACGGACGCGGCCGCCCGGCCCTGCGCTCCGTCGACGCCGCGCTCATCGCTCTGCCCTGTGTCGCCGGGCGCCGATTCTGGTCCGCCGAGGGGCTGATCCGCCGCTCGGCAACCGGGCAGACTCATCCGGCGCTGGAGATGCTCGATCTCCATCCCGAGTTGGAATGCGGCTGGGCGGGACGCGCCCGCGTACTCACCGCGCTGGTCGAGGGCTACTACCGTCGTGATCTGCAACATTTTGGCCAACTGAGCGACCAACTCGACGGCTGCCTCGGACGGACCACGCAACACGAGGCCCTCCAGTCGGTCGCGATCGAGCTCTTCTCCGCCGCCCAATCGCGACGATACGAGATGGAGCAAAGCGCCCGCGCCCAGGGACGGGAGGAGGATTTCCGCCAGGGCCGCGTCGATGTCTTTGGCGATGAGTTCTCCGCCCTGCTCGCGGGCGACCTTGCCGAACCCGAGGAACTGAGCTACGTCGATGCCGGGAAACGCCGCTTCCATCGCCCCCAGACCATCGTGGATCTCGCCCGACTGATGGCCCAATTCCCCCACGCCACCATCGTGGGCGGAGGCGTCGATCTCATGAGCGACCGAGGCACTGACACGTCCGACTGCCTCATCACCACGGAAGGCGTCGGCGATCTCCGCGCGCTTTACGAGCACTCGGATCACTGGGACATCGGCGCCGCCGCGCCGCTCACCGCCGTCAACGAAGTCATCGGTCGCCACTATCCCGCGATCAGAAAAATCCTTCGCCGCCACGCCACCCGACCGGTCAGAAATCGCGCCACCCTCGGCGGTTGCCTCACCTCCGCCCGCGCCGACGAAGACCTCGTACCGGTACTCATCGCGCTCGACGCCCAAATCCGCGTCATCTCGCTGGAGGGCGAACGCGACATCCCCGTGGCCCGGTTCTTCGAGGGAAAAGGCAAAACCAACCTCAGACGCTCGGAGTTCGTCGCCGACATCATTTTGCCCCGCTACACCGACGAAGTGCTCAAAACCCGCGAATGCCGCACCCGCATCTGTGATGTCTACAAGGCGGGGACCCGCCGCGCCGCGGGTGGCGGGAGTGTCACCGCCGGATTCGCCGTCGAGCTGAGCGAGAGCGGAAAGATCACCAAAGCCTGGATCGCCTACGCCGGTCTCGCCGACCGCCCCTTCCGTGCCCGTGAGACGGAAAGCGCCCTCGCGGGAAAACCCTGGAATGAGGACACGGTGTTCTCCGTGCTGACCCCGCTGAGCCGGGAAATCCAAGCCGCCCCCGGCGTCAATGCCACCTCCCCGGGATCGACCCCGGCCGAGCGCGAATACCGGCAGCAATTGGTCATCACCCTGCTCCAGAAATTCTTCTATCAGCATCCCGGCACCGACGGCAGCTCACGGGAATTGGGCAACCTTGGTGAATTCCTCGATCCCGACCGCCCCTTCTTTCAGCCCGTCGACGCCTGCTGACCGCCCCGCTTTCCCCCACCCTCAGATTCTTGGATTCCAACCTGTCCCTGCCCACCACCCAACTCCCGCCGGAGGCAACCCGCGAGGAGATGTCGCCACCCGGATCGGGTCCGGCGCTTGACCGCGAACTGTCCGCCCACCTCGTGGTCTCGCCCCACGCCTCGGCGACGATCAATGCTCTCCGCACCACCGAAGCGCGGCGCCTGCCCGGCGTCCGACTCGTCCTGACCGGCGCGGACCTGGGGGAAGCCAATCGTCTCCGCCCTCTCCAGCCGGACGAACCACTTCTCGCCGATGCCGCCGTCCACTATGTCGGTCAGCCCGTCGCCCTCATCGTCGCCGACAGTCCCGCCGAGGCTGCCGCCGCCGCCGCCAAACTGGATCCGAGCTATCACACCAGCCCCGCCACCATCGATCTGGACCAGGCCATCGCTCTCCAGCGTTATCACGGAGAGGCCATCACCATCTCACGCGGCGATCCCGGAACCGCCATCGGCAAGGCGCCGCGTCAGTTGGAGGGCTCCTTCGACATCGGCAGCCAACTCTCGTTCCCCGAAGAGCCGCTCTGGGCGACGGCCTGGCCGGCGGAGGACGACACCCTCATCATTCGCGTCCCCGCCGAACTCCCCTCCCGGGTGCGCGCCGCCGTGGCCGCCGCCACGGGACTGCCGGAAAGCCACATCGAAATTATTTCCACCCGCCTGGCCGGCCTCACCGGGGGACGTCAGTCCGAGTCCGCCCACATGGCCTCGCTGACCGCCATCGCCGCGCGACGCACCGGGCGCCCCGTGCGCCTGACGCTCCCGCGGGCGCTCGATCTCGCGCTCACCGCCAAACGCCACGCCATGCGCGCCACCTTCACCGTCGGCCACGACGAGACCGGCCGGGTGCTGGGGGCGGAACTCCACCTCTCGCTGGACGCCGGCCACCGCGCCGGAGATTCCGACACCGCCCTGGATCAAGCCCTCCTCCACGCCGACGGCGCCTATTTTGTCTCCGATTTTCGCGTCAGCGGCCGACTCTGCCAGACGCATCACCTCACCGGGGCCGCCCTCCCGGCCGAGGGCGCCGCCCAGGGAGCCATGGTCATGGAGGAGATCCTCACCCGCGTCGCCCATCGCCTCGGCCTGGCTCCAGAAAAAGTCCGCGAAGCCAATCTCTACCGCGACGCCGACAACCGGCACTCGACCCCCTACGGGCAGCCGGTGAGCAGCGATCCCCTCCACCGCATCTGGAACGATCTGCTCAGGCAGTCCGACTTCCACGCCCGGAAAGCCGACATCGATCGGGCCAACGCCGTCAATCCCTGCTACAAACGTGGACTCGCCATCGTCCCGGCCAAGTTCGGTGTCGGCGATCCCCGCGCGGAACGCAACCAGGCCATGGCTCTGGTGCAACTGCTCGTCGATGGCTCCATCTGCGTCCGGCTCGGCTGTGTCGACGCGGGCGACGGTCTCCCCCGCCAACTGGCCGCCACCGTCGCGGCCCAGTTCGGCGTCGCGCCCTCCCGGGTCCTGGTCCGTGGGGGCGACCTTCATTGCACTCCCCACATGAGCGCCCGACTCGGCAGCAACACCGTCGGACTGCTGCATCGAGCCGTCACTGAAGCGTGCGAGTCATTGAAATCCCGCCTCCGCCCCGTGGCCGCCCAGCTCCTCGCGGCGGCGGGAGTCACCGAGATCGACGCCGAGACCATCCGCTTTGCCGACGGCAAGGTCGGCGCCGGCGCCCATGCCTCCTCCACCCTCGATTTCGGCGATCTGGTCGAGGCGGCCTGGCGACGCCGGACCAACATGTCCGCCATCGGTTTTCACCGCACCCCCAATCTTTGGTGGGATCGCGAGGTCGGCGCCGGCTGGCCCTTCACCGGCTTCGTCTTTGGCGCCGCCGTCGTCGAGGCTCAGCTCGACGCCTTCACCGGGGAAATCCAGGTGCTGCGGGTCGATCTCCTGCACCAGGGACACGCCACCGGGGACAGGGAGCACGACCGCGCCCAGATCATCCGCGCGTTTCAGATGGGACTCGGCTGGCAATTGCGCGAAGTCGTCGACTGGACCGATGACGGCGCCCTGCGGCAGGATTCCGCCAGACTGTCCGGCATCCCCGGCCACACCGACGCGCCTCTGCGTTGGAGGGTCGATCTCGTGCCGGCCCCCAATCAGCCCGCCGAGTTCGCCGCCACCAGTGGCGCCGAGAGCGCCGTCTTCCTGGCCGCCGCCGCGCGCGAAGCCGCCCGCGAGGCCATCCGGGCCTTCGGCGCCCCCATCGATCCCACCATCGAGATCCACCTCCCCGCCCCGGCCACCCCGCCCACCGTGCTCGCCGCCCTCCGGGCAATGAGCGCGAAACTGGCGGCCAAGCCCGAGGGCTGACACGCACCCCTCACAACCTCGGTTTGGGCGGCATCACCGAAGCCCTCCAGGCCGGAGCCCCCGTCAAGACCAGGCGTCGACGATACACCCTGTCACCACAGGTGGCATAGAGGGTATGATCGTCCTCGCCGCCAAAGCTGATGTTCGAGGGATGGCGGGCACCAACCGGCATCGGGACAATGAGCTGCACCCGGCCCGGCTGATCGCAGATCTGCACCCCCATCGCCGTCGCCACCAGCAGCCAGCCCTCGGTCGTCACACACATCCCGTCAGCCTGACCGCGGATGTCGCTGTCCGCGGGAGGCGTGTGCAGATGAAAGTAGGGCTGGGCATAAGCGAGTTCGCCGTCGTCCATCCGCAATGCCGAACTCACAAAACGACCGCCGTAGTCCGCGGTGTAGAGCAGTGTCTGATCGGGACTCAGCACCACTCCGTTCACCCCCGAAAACCCCTCGCCCGCCACTTTCGCCACATTCTCGCCGGGCCGTATCATGCCGATGCGCCTCTCCTTCGGCTCGCTGAAATAGACCGTGCCATCGTGGGCCACCACCAAGTCGTTGGTTCGCACGCCCTCGGCGAGAATCTCGGCGCTCCCGCCTCCCCGCCCGACATCAAACGCCACCACCCGGGCCGCCCCGGGCAGACAGGCGAATAGCCTCCCGTCGGGACCAAAGGCCAGCCCATTGACTGCCGGCTTCGGGGTCGACGGTTCCGCCCGCCAGAATTCCGCGCGCTCGCCACTCTGCGCCGAGATCCGGTGAATCGTCCCGTTTTCCAGATCCGAAAAATAAAGATCCCCGTTGGCCGCCACCGCCGGTCCCTCCGTGAAACCGTGCCCCTCGCTGACCAGTTCCCACTCCTCACCCTCTATCAAAAATTCCCCCGCCTTGCTTTGCCCCGCCCCCACATGGGTGGCCACCGGCCGGGGCCAGTCGCGCCAGAGCCAGCGCAACACGTCGGGCAGGATCGCCCCGCCGTGCTTGTGATTGTGCCCGCCCTCGCCCCACTCGTGGTTCACCTCGTAACCGGCCCATTCCAGCGAAGCCAGCATGTCCTGATTCGCGACCCACCAACTACCACAATAGAGATTGTTGTCATGGCTGCCATCCTGCAAGAACACCCGCAGTGGCTTGGGTTCGGTCTTGCGAATCAGCACCGGGAACTCGTTGCCTCCCCGCAACCCGACGAATGTCCCCACCACACTGTAGACGCGGCGGAACGCGTCCGGACGCTGCCAGGCCACATTGAACGCGCAGATGGCTCCGGAACTCGCCCCGCTGATCGCCCGATCATTCGGATCCGCGCTCAATCGATGACTTTTCTCCACCTCCGGCAACAGCTCATCGAGCAGAAACCGGGCATAGCGATCCGTCAGCGCGTCATACTCGAAACTGCGGTTGTATCTCGGCTGCGCCCGCTCATGAGGCGCCGGGACCACTCCCGGATTCACGAACACGCCGATCGTCACCGGCATCTCGCCCCTGGCGATGAGATTGTCGAACACGATGGGCACCCTGTCGGAGCCCTTCTCGTTCACATACCCGCCTCCGTCCTGAAACACCATCAGGCAAGCCGGTTCCGAGCCGTCGTACTGGGCCGGCACGTAGACCCAGTAGTCCCGCTCCGTGCCCGGAAAGATCGCGCTTTCCGTGAAACGGTAACGCGTCACCTCCCCGCGCGGCACCCCCTCCCGCCGTACGGAATCGGGATGCTCCGGATACGTCTCCTCCGGCATTTTCCCGGAATCCTGGGCAAACAACCCGGCGCCCGCGACGCACCAGGACAACGACGTGATCCAAGTTTTCATGGCCATTTCCCTATCCCACGGACCGCGCCTTGGAAAGCCGCATCATCAGAGCGCCTCACCGCCGTAACGGTCCATGAACCAGCGCCACCCGGTGTTCATCCTCGCCATCCGTGGACGGTTCCCGCGATGGTATCCCGACTGATCAGCGATTTTAGCGGACATGCCTGCCGGCACGCCACACCCCATCGTCGACGACCCGTCCCCGGGTGCCCTCAGAGTCCATTGTAGTTGCGCGACCGGGTCAGGTCGGGATCGATGACCAGTCCGGGCCTGGCCTCGCGCAACTTCTTCAAGGCGACGGCATTCTCATCGTCGCGCAAGGACATCTCTACCCGCTCCAATGAGGGGACCCTTGTGAGCGCGTCCCAGCCGTTTTCGTAAGGCAGCTGATTTTTGAACTGCTGGGGACTGTAGATGCGGAGCTTCGGGAAATTTACCAGCGCGGCGAGATGGCCCGGCTCCAGGGCGCCTTTCGGTTTCCACCAGAGCACCTCCAGCTTCGGCAACAGCTTGCCGATCTCGGCCAGTTGCTCCGCCGACACGAAGGTGCGGTGCAGTTGCAGGTCGCGGACATTCGGGCACAGCCTCACGAGATGCATCGTCTGCTCCGCCGTCAGGGGCGTGTCCAGCACCAGGCGCCATACCTTCGGCATCGGCGTGGTGATGGCCTCGATGTCGAACCCGTCCATGCGGAAATTGTGCTTGATCTCGAGGATCTCCAGATCGGGCTTGCCGTCGAGGAAGACCGCGCTCGTCGGCGTGGCCGCAGCCTCCGGATTCTTGCCCATGTAATGGTAGCCGATCTGTTTCAGCTGCGGCAAATCCTTCAACACCGCCAGCCCCGCGTCCCCGACCGCCTGCGCCTCCAGGTTCAATGCCGTAAGCCGTGGAAACAGTGTCAGCTTGGCCAGATCGCCATCGTCGATCCCCGGTTTCTCGCCCACCTCCTTGGTCAATGCCTGATGATTGATGAATATCAGCCCGGTCACATTTCCGTCAGCGTCGGTCCACATCTCGAAACGCTGGGCCTTTGCCCCCATCGATTGCGCCAGCGCCCGCTGAGCCTCGGGAGTGAGCGGATCGGCGCCCGAAAGCGGAGCGAGGGCAAGCGCCGCGATGCCGAGTATCGGAAGCAGGCAGGAAAGCGGCAGAGAAGAACGATGGGGGGAACACATGGTGGGATCTCGTGGGTTGGTCGAGGCGCCAGAACAACGCGACGACCCCGCCATTCCTGACATCAATCTCCGGGAGTCGTGAACCAGAGAGTGTCGCCGGCCCACGGAACAGTTTTCGGCTACTCCTTCGCCATCGATCTCACCCGCAGATAGGCTCGACTTTCGCGCCCCGTCACCCCCTCCTTCACCCGAATCTCCCACATTCCCGGGCGATCATTGGAGGCGATGTCCAGGCCGATCTCGAGCTTTCCACCAACCGCGCCGTAGAATCCACTGCCCTCGGCAGGCACGCCTTCCGGATCGGAAATCGTGACTTCGAGGGGAATCACCGCATCAACCGGCTCTCCCTGCGAATCCGTCACCGCCACCCCGAGCGCGATCGACTCTCCCGGTGACGCAACCGCCGGAGCGTTGATCCGAACCCGCTCCACCGGTCGATCGGTGACGAGCAGAACCTTCCCTTCGCCCGGGCCGAGTTCGACCGGGATCTCCAACCTGCCTTCGTTGGTCTTCCCAGCGGTGATTTCCCGTCCACGGACCAGATCGTAAACGTGCCCTTCCTCGCGCCGCAGCGTCAGCTTTGCCTTCGAGGGCAAGCCGTTCTCCATCACCATTCCGTAGTTGCCCACGTAGGCGCCTGCCTCGCGATGGTCGTTGACGGCGAAAAGGTATTCACTCGACCCGGCAACCCTCCGGCGGGTGACCACGTCGGGATTGTCCGAAGCCAGCGACCACTCGTATTTTCCGGACAAGTCGGCGCGCAGTTTCTCCGCCCGTTCCTGCAAGGCCGCCTTGTCCTCGACCGCCCGCTTCGTCCGGTCGTAACGCGGCACCACGACATCGGGCTGTATCGCGGGGCAAAGTTCCTCATCGCCAATGACGATCCCGCCCGCCTCCTGGAAGGCCTTCACTTTTCTCACCACCGACTCGGTGAGGACATCGCAGTCGCCCATCACCAGCAGTTTCACGCCGTCGAGACCGGCTTCCGCGAGCAACGATTCCTCGTAGAGCACCCGAGGCTGCAACTGCGCCCACATCAGCACGTGGTAGAGATCGCCGGCCCAGCGATGATTCCAGCCGTAGGTGCCGCGCCTCGCAAACATCTGCGAGGTGAAGCTTTCGAGAAAGGCCACATCGGACGGCGCGTCCGGCACTTGGAGCAATGTCGGTCCCAGGGGCTCGACCACCTCCTTCACCAGCCGACGCAGTTCCCCGGCGGTGTTGGGATTGGTGAATCGATACGCGCTGGGCGAATCACTTTCCACCAGCGAACCCCAGCCGTGATACATGATCCCCTTGATCGGCCGGGCGAGTTTCCACCAGAAGGCCTCGCGCAGGTGCATTGGCGCGATGGTGATATAGGCCGCGTCGGGATCCTGGTCCACCCAGGGCGAGGCTTCGACACTGTCGGGCGCGTTCTCCGGAGCGGTCTGGGATCGGTACCAGATGATCTGGGTCATCTTCATCACCTCCTGCCCGAGACCGTTGACGCGGGCCATCTCGAACAGCTCATCGGTGCAAAGCCCAATGCGGATCGGGTCCGGATAGCTGTATGTCCAGTGCGCGAGCACGTCCGCGCCGCCACCGCTACCGTGTATGCTGGGAACTCTCACCGCGGGATCGTAGAAGGTCCAGAAATCGTTCCGAGCGATTTCCGACTTCAGTCCCTGATCTAGCTTCGTGTTGAGGCCGTTCCAGCCATCGCCCTCGGTCCAGAACCAGCGGAGGTAGGACAGAATCGGATCATCGTCCTTGATGACCCGATGATCGGGAAAATCCGGCAGCTTCTGGTAATCGACGCCATTTTTGATGACCACTTCGTCGGGAATCTTTCCACCGATCACCTTCTCCGCGGCCGCGCGTTCGTTCGGGTGAAAAGACACCTGGGATTCGCCTCGCACCTCGGTGTGGAGCAGGGCGGCCGCGAAGGCCGGGTGATCGCCGTAGGCACGCCCCAGCGCCGCCCCGGTGTCGAAACAGAATTGCCGCACGCGGGGAAAGAGCCCGCTGATGTCCTCGCGAGCATAGTGCTCTCCCTCCCGATCAATTCGCAGGAAGGGCTTTCCGACTTCCGCCGTACGCAGCCATCGACCCGGCGCCACTGTGGCGATGATGCCGAGATCGTTTTCCAAGGCCCGGTCCAGCATGTCGCGGGCGGCCCGGATTTCTTCGGGCTTCGCCGGGAGCGCCTCGGCGCCCTTTTCCCAGATTGCCCCGTAGTCGGTCGAGAGTCCGAGACAGTGGGTGAAACCGAGATCCTTCACCCGGGACAGTTCCTTCAGCACTCCCTCGGTCCCGCCCAGCCCCCACATCACCACCGGCATGCGATGAGGCAGGGGCCGGGGCACGATCACGAACGGCAGCTCCGATTTCGTTTCGTAGGAGCCCCCTTCCCCTCCCCAGCCGGGCACCTTGACGGTCAGATCGATCATGTATTCCCCCGGTCGCAGCGTGGTATCCACGGGAACGGCGAACCGGTGAATCGCTCCCGGTCCGAGATTGGCGAGCGTTTCCTCCCGCTCCTTCGCCGACTCCGGAATCCGCAGGGTGATGGCGACCTTGTCCAGCGGGGCGGCGGAGAGATTCACCACTTCAATCGGGATGGTGGCGCCCGCGCTCATCCGCAGAAACGCCGGACGCTCGGACTCGGTCGTGACTCGCGATGGGCGGAACTCCCTCACGCCATCGCTGAAACGAATCTCGTCGATGAGACCGGGAAACCCGTGGTAGAGAGAGCCAATTCGGTCACCGAGGGAGAGATCACGAATCGCGGCCGCCATCGATCCCGCGCCGGGCCTGATCGAGCGCCCGATTGCCGCTCCATCCAGGTAGAACTCGACCGCACCCATGCCATCGTAGGTAAAAGCGACGTGATGCCAACTGCCCATCTCGAGTTCCAGCGGATCGGAAAACCACCGCTCCGTTCGCGCGCCCAGCCCGATCTCCAACTGAAACTGACGCGTGCCGGCCTTGCTCTGGCGCAGCAGGGTCCAGGTAAACCCGCTGTGGTTTTCCCGCACGTACTTGCAGTCCGCGAGCACCGGCGAAACCTCAACCGGAAAGGCCTCTTCTCCCGCGTCCGGTCGCAGCCACATTTCCAGGGTAAATGCCCCGCCAGGCGAGAGAATCGGGGAGCGCTTGACCACGAAACCGTGGGGATCATCGATCACCGGATAGCCGGCGCCTCCCCGCAGGCAACCCTTCCCGAAACGCCCTCTCTCACTCCAACTCGCCCCGCGCAACACTCCCCCAATCCCATGAGGACCTGAATCCGCTCCCACCGACTCCTCGCTATCGAACCTCCAGAGGCCCAGCACGCGCGAATCGCTCGCTTCGTCTCCCAGATAGGGTTCCCACCAGCGCGACGCCTTTTCATTCTCCGGCGCACCGTGAAGCGGCTGAATGGACAGGGTAGCAACGGTCAGGGTGCCAAGAAGGAGGAAAACAGGTCTCATGGGATCAGGTGAACGAGCCAGCATTGCCCGATCCTCGGGTTAGAAAAAGTCCCGAATTGCGCTGGCGTTCTTCCCCACCACGGGCCAGCTTCTCAGCACCGTGAGCAGTTCCCCGAACCAAGACTCCTCCCCGTCTTCCGTTGGCGGCAGTTTCTCCCCTCCCTCCGTGGAACACCTCGACGCGGTGCTCGTGAACTACGAGTTCATCGAGCCCCTGGGCCAGGGCGGCATGGGCGCGGTCTACAAGGCCCGGCAGCCCTCGATCGACCGGCTGGTCGCCATCAAGATACTACCCAAGGAACTGGGAGTGGCCGATCCTCTCCTCTTCGAACGATTCAAGCGCGAGGCCCAGTCGATGGCTCGTCTCGGCCACCCGAACATCGTCCAGGTCTACGATTTCGGCCAGACTACTGATGGCCATTTCTACTTCGTGATGGAGTACGTGGATGGTTCCGATCTCTCCAAGCTCATCCGGACCGGGGAACTGACGCCCGACCATGTCTTCGGTTGGCTTCCACAGGTCTGCGCGGCGCTTCAATACTCCCATGATCGCGGCATCATCCACCGCGACATCAAGCCCGGCAACCTGCTCGTGGATCGACAGGGCACGGTCAAGATCACTGATTTCGGTCTCGCCAAGCTCTCGACCGGCGAATCGGCGAACCGGCTCACCATGACCAACGTGGCCCTGGGGACGCCGGACTACCTCGCTCCCGAAGCCCTCGATGACGAAATCGATATCGATCACCGCGCCGACCTCTACGCCCTCGGCATCATCATCTACGAGATGCTCACCGGGAAACGACCCCGGGGCGTCTACAAGAACGCCTCCGAACTTCGCCCCGGCCTCGATCCCCGCTTCGACGCCCTGATCGACCGCGCCATGGATGCCGACCCGGCCCGGCGACAACAGCAGGCGGCGGAGATCGCCCGCGAGTTGGAGGCCATCCGCACCGCCGCCATGCCTCCGCAACCGGCGCTTCCCGCCACCCGGACACCGGAAACGAAGTCCGCTCCCGCCATCAGCAATCCCCGCTCCGGATCCACCACCTCTCGGGGGCGTCCGCTCTCACGATCGGTTCCCCGACAGCGTTCGGGCAATGCGTTCCTGGTCTGGTCATTGATCGGAACCTTGACCGTCCTGGGCGCGGCCGGTTTCCTATGGAAGAAGAGCCGACCAGATCAAGCGATCAAGATCACGACCGAGACCACGACGGCGACTGTGCCGGCGACCTCGAACGAGATTCCCGCACCTGCTCCGAAAGCAGAGGTTACGGCACCGGAACCCGCACCCGCCGTCACCCAGACCCCGGAGCCATCGCCCTCCGTCGAGGAAATCTCCGACCCCTCGGAACTGCGCTCGCGACTCCTCGCCGATGTCTCCGTTTTGAACTTCGGCCAATCCATTCCGGGGATCCTCGAAATCACGGGGCCACTGGCCACTCCGATCCTTTCCGCGAATACCGACCAGACCTTTCTCGCCGTGGCCGATCCTCCCGATCCCACGCTCCCGCGTCTGGCTCTCTTTTCCCACGGCAGTCTTCTCCAGATGGAAAACCTCGAACACAGCGCCGGCCTTCGACAACTCCTGGACAATCTCCTCCAATGGATGAGCCCCGGCGAGACCACGCCCGTCCTGATCTCTGCCCCGGAGGCCGCTTGGAACAGCGCCGAATGGGCGCGCAACCAAGGCTACGAGGTCGTCGATGAACCCCCGCCGAGCGGCGGCGGCATCCTGATTCTCCACTACAAGGCGGCCATTCTCACCCCCGCCCAACGGGAGCGGGTTCACGATAGGCTGCCCACCGTCGATGGCGTGATCTTCGCGCTCACACCTTGGAACTTCCAATGGGACGAAGGCGAGGACCATCCCGCCAACGAGATTCTGGCCCCTTTCGATCTCCGGGTCGGCCGCCGGGTCACCGGTCGACTGAACGATTTCGCCATTTCCGGCACTCCACCGCCGCCGCAAGCGGATCACTCGGATGCCACCATCGCCGAGCCACCCGCATCCACACCGCCGTCACCATCGGCCCCCGCCGGACCACCCCCCTTCGAGGTGACGCTGGCGAAGATCACCGCCGAACACGAGAGACGGTATCGCGACGAACACCTGTCGCTCATGCGCAATAGAGTCGGGGACCTCAACGAACGCTACCTCGGTGCCGTTGAGCGCGAGCAACAAAAACTCGCCGCCGAGGGCAACCTCGATATTGTGCTCCCCTATGCCGAGGAGGCGGAACGCGTCCAAAAAGGCGCCCCGCTTCCGGAAACCGACGCTGACCTCCCCGCTCCTCTCGCCACGCTTCGCGGTTTCTACCGCGAGCAACTGAAGGATATCCAGAAGGATCACACAGCCGAACTCGCCACCCACGCTGGCGCGCTCGAATCTGAACTGGCTAAGCTGTCGGAGGAGACTGAGAACAGTCCCGTGGACGCCCGCCTCCTCCAAAGCCTGCGGACCGCCCTCGAATCGGGAAGATTTCCCTTCCCCGCCGCCCCCGATGTCCTGATCGCCATCGTTCAGGAAGGGGGCACGGAACAGCTTTTCTCCCGACCAACGCTAGCCCGACTCCAGACCATGCCCTCGGGCGGCATCTTCGGTTTCGGGAAATTGCCCGGAGGCGGGGAGATGCCCGTCGATGGCGAGGGGAAGCATCAGGACTTCGCAGCCCATGACGACTTCGTTCGCCTCTCCCGCATGCCCCACTGGCCCCACGCTCTCCGATCCAATGGAGAATTCCAAGGCTTCATGCAACCCGACCCGGCCGCCAACCATCCCCCAATCATCGATTTTTCGCTCGGCTATTTCGTGCCCCTCTTTCTCCATGCGGACGGCACCGCCTCACGCTCCCGGGAAAACGCCCATTCCTCCCTCCCCTCGTCGGCCACCCTGGGGCAACTCGATGGGGCCATCTCCGTCGCCTCCAACAACACCGCCGCCGCCGTGATCGACCGGAATCGAAAACTCCACCTCTGGGGCTACCGCGACGGCAACACCAACCTCGCGCCCGATGTCATCGACACCGACGGGCTACCCGAGGACCTCGTCCGGCTCCATTCGCTCGATTCGCTGATCTTCGGCGAAGATCTCCAGGGCAAGTTCCACGCCCTCCACCCTGGAACGGAGCAGGGACGCATCGAGACCCTCAATTCACTCGGCCGCATCCGGGATCTCGGCACCGCTCCATGGGTTCCCCACTGGCTGGCCATTGCCGAAGACGGCTCGCTCCACGCCGGCGGGATTCCCGATGGCCAAGCTGCCGCGGTCGCGGTACCCGACGACCTGGGCCCGGCCCGAAAGTGCCGGGTTGGCCTGGATATCAGCGCCGTCCAACTCGCTGACGGCACCTGGCGAGCCTGGGGCAAACCGACATCTGGCGTGGTCGATCACATCAACACCTTCGGCCCCGAAGTCCTGGACCTTTCCGGAAACGTCTTCGACGACAACACCGCCCACGTGATCTGGATCGAAAGCAAGACCTCGGAGTAACTCTCACTTCGCCGCCTGCCGCCAAGCGGTCGAGAACAGCATGAGAAGAACTCGTCAGCCATTGCCTCGTCATGGCGCGAGTTTGGCCTTGTGCCTCCTGCCCGCCCAGCCGAAAAGTCGGGGTAACCCTGTTGCTTCCATGACCAAACCCTCTTTGCTCGCCGCCCTGACCCTGTTGGGCGCCGCCCTCATCGCCGACGCCGCGGACAAGCCGAACGTGCTATTCATCGCCGTGGACGATCTCCGTCCCGAACTCGGCGTCTTCGGCGCCGAGCAGATGGTAACGCCGAATTTCGACCGGCTCGCGCGGCGCGGGGTCCGCTTTGATCGCGCCTTCTGCATGGTGCCGACCTGCGGCGCCTCGAGGGCGGCGCTGATGTCGAGCATCCGTCCAGCCCGCGACCGCTTCAAGACCCACCTCACCCGCGCCGACGAGGACGTGCCTGGCATCACCACGCTGAACACCCATTTCAAGAATCACGGCTACACCACCATTTCCTTGGGCAAGATCTTCCACCACACCGCCGATAACCTCGATGGCTGGTCGGAGAAACCCTGGCGCCCCGGTGCCTCCGCCTATGTCACCGAGGCTTCGATGAAAAATCGCGCCAAGGACAACAAGGGCCGGATGCGGGGACCGTCCTGGGAGAACGGCGGCGACGTTCCCGACGACACCTATGCCGACGGGCAACTCGCCAACCACGCCATCGAGAAACTTCGCGCCCTCGCCACGAAAAAAGACGAGCCCTTCTTCCTCGCCGTCGGCTTCCTGAAGCCTCATCTGCCCTTCGTTGCACCGGATTCCTATTTCGAGAAATACCCGGCCGATTCGATCTCGATGCCCGACAACTACTTCCCTCCCCGGGGAGCGCCGGAAGGGGCGGTGCACAACTCCGGCGAACTCCGCGCCTACACCGACATCCCGAAAAACGGACTCCTGCCCGAGTCCAAGGCCCTCGAGTTGATCCGCGGCTACTACGCGTCCACCAGCTACACCGACGCCCACATCGGCCGCCTGCTTGATGCTTTCGACGCCCTCGGCCTCGGTGAAAACACCATAATCGTGCTCTGGGGCGACCACGGATGGAACCTGGGCGAGCACACCATGTGGTGCAAACACAGCTGTTTCGAGACCTCGGTCCGTGCCCCGCTGGTTTTCGCCGCGCCCGCGTCGATGGGGCTGAGAACCGGGAACGCCACGGAATCGATCGCCGAATTTATCGACGTCTACCCCACGCTCTGTGATCTCGCCGGTCTGCCGAAACCGGATCATCTTCAGGGCACCTCACTGATCCCGATTCTGAAAGACCCGAGCGTCTCCGTGAAGGAGGAAGCCATCAGCCGGTTCGGCGCTGGCGACACCATCCGGACCGCCCAGTATCGCTATTCGGTCTATCGGGATAACCAGGACAAGCAGACCGGCCACATGCTCTATGATCACGCCAAGGATCCTGGCGAGAACGTCAACGTCGCCGACGATCCCGCCTACGCCGAAGTGGTCGCCGACCTGGCAAAGCGCCTTGAAATCGGGATGGGCAAGCCGGGCGGGTTTTGAAGAAGAAGTAGGCGTCGAGCGGTTGCTACGTCTGCGGGGGCGACAACCACGACGGGGCGGGTTGGGCGGATTCCACAGTCACCCGCCTCCGGCAGCTTCAGCAAGAACATGGCACGAATCGCTCCGTATCCGAATCCGCTTCAATTGGGGCGGCGGCGCATCTCCTCCCGTGCCGGAGAGCGCGACCCACTCCCTCACGCCAGCGCTTCCTTCACGACATGGCCATAGACGTCGGTGAGCCGAAAATCCCTGCCCGCGTAGCGATAGGTCAGCCGCTCGTGATCCATCCCCATGAGATGGAGGATGGTGGCGTGGAGGTCGTGCATGTGGACCTTGTTCTCGACGGCGAGATAGCCGTATTCGTCGGTCTCGCCGAGGGAAAAGCCGCCCTTCACCCCGCCGCCGGCCATCCAGATGGTGTAACCATGCGGGTTGTGATCGCGGCCGGGATTTCCTCGGTCGATTTGGGCCACCGGGGTGCGTCCGAATTCCCCGGCCCAGACGACGAGGGTGTCTTCGAGCAGCCCGCGCTGGTCGAGGTCGGCGAGCAGGGCGGCGACGGGTTTGTCCGTCTTGGCCGCGCTCTCCGGGAGGTCGTTGTCGATGTTGCCGTGGTGGTCCCAGTGGTAGTCGGTCGAGACCTGGATGAAGCGCACTCCCGCCTCGGCCATGCGCCGGGCGAGGAGACACTGGCGGGCGTAGCCGTCGCACCACTTGTCATCGACGCCGTAGAGATCTTTCAAGTGCTGCGGCTCGGACTCGATGTCCATGATCCCCGGTGCGACTCGCTGCATCTTGTAGGCGAGTTCGTAGGAGGCGATCACCGCATCGAGATTCGGATCGCCGCCGGCGCGGTCGCGGTGGGTGCGGTTCAGGGCCTGGATCACATCGACCTGTTCCCGCTGTCGCTCGGTGGAAAGAAGATCGCCGTCGAGGTGGCGGACCTGCGGCAGTTTCTCCGACGAGGTCCGCAGCCGGATCTGGGTGCCCTGGTGCTCGGCGGGGAGAAAGGCGTTGCCGTAGAGTCGCACCCCGCCGTGCATGGCCGGGTAGTCGATCGACACGAAGGCGGGCATGCTCTCGTTCTCGCTCTGGAGTCCGTAGCTGATCCACGACCCGAGGCTCGGTCGGACGAAGTTCGCCTCGCCGGTGTGGAGCCGCAGCACCGCCTGGCCGTGGGCCTCGCCGTCGGTGTGGAGCGACTTGATGAAGCACATCTTGTCGACCTGCTTCGCGGTGTGGGGAAAGAGCTCGGAGACCGGCTGGCCGCACTCGCCGTGCTGCTGGAACTTCCATTTCGATCCGAAGACCTTTCCGAGACGATCGGGCCGGATCAGGCCGGGCAGGTCGAAGGGCAGCGGCTTTCCGTGATCGGCGTTGAGGCGCGGCTTGGGATCGAAGGAGTCCATCTGGCTGACCCCGCCGTGCATGAAGAGAAAGATGCATCGCTTCGCCTTCGGCGCGAAGTGGGTCATCGGCACCGAGTAGGGACTCGCCGCGGCCGAGGCGGTCCGCTGGGCGAGCCCGGCGAGCGCGAGCGATCCGAAACCACAGGCGCTGCGTCGCAGCATGTCGCGGCGGGTGACGGATCTTTCGAAGCGGTGACAGGATGTGGTCATGGAATCCGGGGGTTCGAGGGAGAAGAATCGAGATAGGCGAGGATCGTTTGGCCGATCAGCGGACCGCGTGCGGTGTGGTCGTCCGGGACCGGACAAGGATGTCCCGCGTCGAGGCGCGTCCGCGAAAAGATGCTGTGTTCGAGTGTGGTGCACCACGCGTCGGGAGCTTGACTACGCACCCAGAGCGCAGCCATCTGCGGAGCGCTGCTCGGCCCCGCTCCCGCGTAGGCCGTGTTGTAGGTCTCGGGAATGTGAATCGTAAAATCGCCGGCCGGAACGCCCGCCACCGCCGTTCCCGCGAGCGCGAGAGTGTCGATGGCGCGCTGATCCGGTTCCTCGCCCTGATACCAGGTGGCCCAGTGGCTCCAGTCGGAAGCGTCCCCTTCCGACGTGACCGTGTAGCAATGCATGTCGATGAAGACACCGATGCCCCGACCCTTCCCGGCCAGTTCCTGGATCGCGGCCTTGGCCCGCTCCACCTGCGGATACTCGGATTCCCGGTCGATCAACCAGGTCCGGTTGGGATTGGGATCGGACATCCAGCCTTTGCCCTCCTCGACTCCGTCCGGCTCGAAGACGGGAATGATGACCATCTCGGTCCGGCGAAGCAGGTCGAGCGCCTCCGGACTTTTTCCGGCGAGCCAGGAGAGCAGGCCGTCCGTGGCCCAGCTGCCCGTGATTTCCCAGGCATGCTGTCGCGCCTGGATCCACACCCCGATCCGTTCGTCGTCGGGCACGCCGGGGAACCGGATGCGGATCCCGGGAACGGGGTGCCCTCCGCGACTCGGTCCGAGGTCGATTTTTTCCGCTCCCTCGAGCTTCTGCGAGACTTCCTCGATCCGAGACGCCGCTTCCGGCAGGAAATACGGCGCGTAGCGGGCCACCACGCAGCTTTCCGCCGGATCGGGCGCCGTGTAGAGAAACTTCGTGCCGACCGGGTTGAGCGGACGCCCCTCGTGCAGCAGTCCCCATTCCCCGTTGGAACGCTGGAACACGAAGGGATGCTGCTGCTGCGGGCGACTGGTCTCGACGGCGATGGCAAGCGGTCGCCCCGGATCGCAGTTCTCAACGCGGAGCGCCCACCAGCCACCGGAAGTCTTCAAATTGATCTCCTGAGAACTCCCCTCGGAGACCTGCGCTTCCACCGAACCGCCAGAAGGGAAGTCCGTGGTGACTTCCAGTTCTTTTCCTCCCCGGACGTCGCTCAGGAGTCCCGTCGAGACGAGAAGCATGGAAATCACCGAAAGGCTCCGATGGCGGCGAATCACACCGACGCCGAACCGGCCGCGATCATCACGCGGGCAAAGGTTCAACGGTTGCGGTGTCGTCCTCATTCGGCTGCGTACTCAATCGAGATACTGGAACAGCGTCGAGGCGACGAGGGCCTGCGCCATCTTCGCCCGGTCGTGCTTCGAGGGCATGGTGTCGCCCTCGAACTGCTGGTAGAAGTAGGGCAGCATCACCTTGATCTCCGCTTCGGTCGGCGGGCGGCAGAGGACGGTCTCGAAGATCGTCTCGAGCACCGCTTCCGGGGTTTCGCCGTGCTCCGGCGCGAGGATGCGTTCGCCGAAGGCGGCGGTCGTCTCGTGGACGAAGGGGCTGTTCATCAGGTAGAGCGCCTGGGGTGCCACGGTGGTGTCGGCCCGCTTGCCGGTGGGCATGGCGGGGTTGGCGAAGTCGAAGATCTCGAGCACGTCCATCGTCGCGTTGCGGATGACCGGCTGGTAGACGGTGCGGTGGTCCGTCTCGACGACGCCCTTGTCACCGATCCCTTCGTTGACCTCGGTCAGGGGAAGATGATCGACCACGGCGCCTCTCGCTCCCCGCTCGAGTCGCCCGGCGAAGACGAGCAGCGAGTCGCGGATCTCCTCGGGCTCGAGCCGGCGGCGGTTCTGGTGCTGGAGGAGACGGTTCTCGATCCCCGCCTCGGTCGACCCGCTCTCCACCGTGGTCGCCATCCGGTAGGCGCGCGAGGTCGCGAGCTCGCGGACGAGGGACTTGAGATTCCAGCCGTTCTCGACGAAGTCGGCGGCGAGAAAATCGAGAAGCTCGGGATGCGTCGGTGTCTCGCCCCGGACTCCGAAGTTGTCGACGGTGCGGACGATTCCCTCGCCGAAGAGCTTCTCCCACACTCGGTTCACGTAGACGCGGGCGGTCAGCGGATTCTCCGGCGCGACGAGCCACTCGGCCAGCTCCCGTCGCCCGCTCTGCTCGGGATTCACCGCAGGCTGGCCATCCCATGAGGCGACCTGGAGAAAGCCGCGCTCGACCACGTCACCGTGGGCGGTGGGGCCTCCTCGCACCCGGATCGTGGTGTCGACGGGCTCGGCTTCGTCGGTGGGAGCAATGACCCACTCGGGCAGCTCGGGAAAAGTTTTCCACTTCGCCTCGTAGTCGGCGAGTTCGGTCCGCTTCTTGGCCAGTTCCTTCTCGATCCCGGGATCGGTGCCGCCCTTCTTCTCGAGCTGTCGCTCGAGCCGCTCGATGTCGGCGCGGCGTCCGTAGATCCGGTCTTCGGTCTTCTGCCAATCGTGACGGTGTTCGGCGAGAAAGGCTTGGAGCGCCTCGTCGCCGCCGGGACCGAGTCCGCGGATGGTGAGGTCGGACTCGTCGTCGAGCGGGCTCTTGATCCGGCCGTTCAGCGTCCGGGTGCTGGTGAAGATCCCGGCGAGCGCGTAGTAGTCGGCGGTGGGGACCGGGTCGAACTTGTGGTCGTGGCAGCGCGCGCAGCCGAGGGTCATCCCGAGCAGCCCCTTGCCGAAGAGGTCGAGCTGCTCGTCGACCACGTCCATCTGGAGCTGATCCTTGTCGAAGAGCCCGAGCACCTTGCTGCCCATCATGAGGTAGGCCGAGGCGATCAGGTTCTCGTCGCGCTCCTCCTGCGTCTCCCACGGAAGCAGGTCGCCCGCGATCTGCTTGCGGATGAAATCGTCGACGGGGAGGTTTTCGTTGGTCGCCTCGATGACCCAGTTGCGGTAGCGCCACGCGGAGCGGAGGACGACATTGAAGCTGGACCCGTTCGAGTCGGCGTAGCGAGCCAGGTCGAGCCAGTGGCGGCCCCACTTTTCGCCGAAGGCCGGTGAGGCGAGCAGCTCGTCGACCTCCGCAGCGACGGCGGCGTCGGGATCGGTCTCGTAGGCAGCGACAAACGACTCGACCCTGTCGGGTGACGGAGGCAACCCTGTCAGGTCGTAGCTGAGCCGACGCAGCAGGGTGGCGGGATCGGCATCGGCGGCGGGAGCGAGTCCGTTTTCCTCCAGCTTGGCGAGAACGAAACGGTCGCTGTCGGAGCACGGCCAATCGGCGTCGGAAACTGCGGGCGGCTCCTGTTTTTCGACCGGCCGGAAGGACCAGAACTGGCGTCCCGCATCGAGATCGATCCCCTCCTTCGGTTTCACGCTCTCGTCGATCCTCGGGTCCGGCGCACCTCGCTTCACCCACTCCTCGAGCAGGGCGATCTCGTGATCGGGAAGCTTGCCCTTGGGCGGCATCTGCAGGTCTTCGGTTTCGTAGTGAATCGCTTCGATGATCAGCGACTTCTCCGGGTCGCCGGGAATGATGGCCGGACCGATCGTGCCGCCGACCATCCAACCGTCGCGGCTGTCGAGCAGGAGTTCGCCCTTCACCTTTTCCTCCTTCGAGTGACAGCCGTAGCAGCGCTCGGCGAGAAGCGGGCGAATCTTCGACTCGAAGAACTCGAGATCGTTCGCGTCGATCTCCGTCGCCCCGGAATACGCGATCGTCCCGCCGGACAGGGCGATGGCGATGATTGCGGGAACCGTCCGTGGCGAGAACATGGGTCAGGCTTTCAGCTCGGGCAGGATGGCGGTGCTGTCGGCGAAACGCTCGCGCTCGACTCCAGCCGTCTTCGACAGGCTGAGCCAGAGGTCGGCGAGCGGGCGCTTGCCCTCGTAGTGGAGGTGTCGGCCCGGATCGATCGCCCCTCCGGCGCGGCCCGCGATGAGGACCTGGAGGTCGGCGTAGTTGTGGGAGTTCCCGTCGCTGATCCCGCTGCCCATGCAGACGGCGACGTGATCGTAGAGCGTCCCCTCGCCTTCGGGCGTCGCTTTGAGTTTCTCGGTCACGTAGCGGAAGAACTCGACGTGATAGCGATCGATCACGGTGAGCTTATCCTTGGCCTCGTCTCCCTTGGTGTGGGTGAGCACGTGATGGTTCTGCGGCTTGTCGAAGATCTCGTGGAACATCCGCGGACTGTCCCAACGCTCCGGATCGACGAGCAGCGTGGCGACCCGGGTGAGGTCATTCTGGAAGGCCAGCACCATCAGGTCGCCCATGAGGCGGAGGTAATCGCCGCGCTTCTCAGGCACGCCGACCGGCTCGGGAATGGGCGGTTCGCCGATGCGGGCGGCGGCGGCTTCGGCTCGCTGAATCCGCTGCTCGGTGAAACGGACGCTCTCGAGATATTCGTCGAGTTTCTCGGCGTCATCCGAACCCAGGCGGCGGCGCAGCGATTGGGCGTCGTCGAGCACGGTATCGAGCACCGACTTCGTGGCACCTCCCCTGGCCTGACCGAACAAGCGCCGAAAGACCTCGCGCGGATTCTTCTCCGTGTTCGCCGCATATCCGGGCGCATACCAGGAAACGCACTCGAAGTAGCGGGTTTCCTTGTTGTCGGTGAAGTCATTGCAGCTCAGCTCAAGCGAGGGCAACGCGGTGTCGCCGCCGATCCGTTTCGCGATGAGCTGGTCGAGCGTGATGTTGGTGGGGAAGCCGCCGTCGAGGGTCTCGTCGGGCGCCGAACTCGTCAGCCAGCAGGAGCCGCATTGCGCATGAACCCCAGTGCCGGGAACGAACTGCCGATCCAGGCCCGTGACCAGGGTGACATCCTGCTGCATTCCCGCGAGAGGCTGGAGGGCAGGTGTCAATTCCCAGTCGGTCCCGGTGCCCTTCGGCACGAAGGTATCCTGCCGGTAGCCGTTCGGCGTGTAGATGAACCCGAAACGCGTCGGTGGTGTCGCCGCCTCCGATGCCGCGGCAAAGGAACGGAAGCCGAACGACTCGAGAAAAGGAAGCGCGAGAGTCACGCCTGAAGCGCGGAGAAACTGGCGGCGGTCGGTTTTCATTTCTGCTGAGCAAGCTGGTTCGGCTGGGCCTGAGCACTCCTCACATGGGAGAAGGGATAGCTCTTCACGATCTCGGAAACAACGGTGGCGAACTTCCAGCCGTCCGCTCCGGCGGCCTGCTGAATCTCGGTGACGGCCGGCATGTCGTAGATCTCCAGCTTTCGAGAAAGCGCGTAGCTGAGCAGGTGCTCGATGAAGCCGCGGGTGAACTCGTTCGGGTTCTCGCCGATGAGCCGTTTGAACTCCGCCGGTCCCTGGAACGCCTCGCCACCCCATTCGCCGCCGGCATCGACGGGCTGTCCGCCGTCCATTTCTCGCCACGCCCCGATGGGATCGAAGCTCTCCAGCGCGAACCCCGGCGGATCGAGACGGATGTGGCAGGAGTAGCAGGCGGCCTGGCTCCGGTGTTCCTCGAACTTTTCCCGAATGCTCATCGCCAGCGCGGCTTCCTTGGTATCGTTCTCGATCACGAAAGCCTCTTTCGGCTCGGTCGGCGGGCGATTGAAAATGGTCTCCAGCAACCAGGCGCCGCGCTTCACCGGGCTGGTGCGGAAGGGCAGCGAGGTCACCGTGAGCGGTCCGCTCATGGCGAGGAATCCTCCGCGGTTGGCGTCGGGCAACGCGATGCGATACCATTCGGCGCCCTCGTCCCGCTTGTGGCGCACCTCGCGATTTCCCTGGGCCGCCTCCGCGATGCCATCGCCGTCATCGGGAATTTCCCCCGTGATGGCCCGGATCTGCGCCCGCGCCGAGTCTCCGAGACCGTAGAGTTCCGCCAGCGAAGCGTTCAGCCACGTGTAGTTCGGATTGATGAAATCGAGAATCGACCGGTCCTCCACCATGACGGTTTCGAAAAGCAGCAGCGGCTCCAGCAAGGCCGAGGCATGCAGGGTGCTTTTCCCCTGTGGCCCCGAGTAGAAAGCCTTGAACAGATCGCGATCGGGTTTGGCGGTGTAGAGTTGGTCGAGGCGCAACCACTGGGCCGCGAAGGATTCGCTCAGTTCCTTGGCCCGAGGATCGCGAAGCATGCGGCGGGCCTGTCGTTCCAGTTCGCCCGGATCGGAAGTGAGCTGACCGGCCTTGGCCGCCGCCATCAGCTCGTCGTCGGGAAGCGATGACCAGAGGAAATACGAGAGCCGATTCGCGAGTTCGAAGTCCTCGAGCTTCGTCACCTTCGCGCCGTCGACCGGCGCGCCGTTCATCTCGTGGAAGAGAAATCCAGGGGACGCCAGCACCGCCTGCACCGCGAGCTTCATCGCCGCCGGCTCGTCCTGCCCCGACTTCCGGGCCTCCTCGAAGAGGGCGAAGAAGCGATCGACCTCGGCGGCCTCCACCGGACGCCGGAAGGCCTCTGCAACGAAGGCCGCGAGTCGCTCACGGGGGGCCCGCTTCCTCGCGGGCGCGGAACCCGGCTCGGGTTTCGCCTCCTCCCTTTTCTCGGGCTCCTTGCCGTGATTCAACGCGGCCTGACGCACCTCATCGGCACGCTGGGTCACCAGGGCGGACGATTGGGGATCACCATCGGTGAGAAAACCGATGTCATCGATCAAGACGTAGTCGCCGCTGAACCGTCTGCCGTCGATATGGAGGCGTCGGATGTGTTCCCCCGGAATGGTGGCAAAGGAGAAGAAGGTGGTGCCGGCGGAGCCTTCCTCGATCTCGGCGGCGATCGCGGTCTCGGTGCCGTCGGTGAACTTGGCGGTCAGGGTGACCGGTCCGCTTTGTCCCTTTCGCCCGAGGACGCAGACACCGAGGCGCGCGATACCTTCATCCTCGTCGGCGCTTCGAATCTCGAAAGTCAGCTCGTGTACCTTCTCACCCTTGTTCTTGTTCGCCATCAGGATGGGCTTCGAGCTTTCCTCGGCGGTCCCGAAATCGACGAGCCAGAGATCCTCGTTCGGATTCACGGTCACGATGCGGTCACCGAACTGCGCCTTCAGCAACCCTCCTTTGCCAGCGATCGTGGACCCACCCAGCAACGCCGGCATGTCGATCACCCCGCCCCGGCCTTCCGCCGCCGCGGCGCTGATTTCCTCGCGAAATCCCTGAATCCAATCGGGCGCATCGTCCGGCTTCTTCGCCCGGTCGATGTCGGGCGCGAACTCCGTCGCCAGCGGCACCGTGGGCGCGTCGGTGTAGCCGGGCGGACGCGGGTTGCGATCGGAAAGGGACGGCAGTTTCGCCGGATCGAGACCCAGCAATTCGGCATACTTGCGGCTGCGGAGAGGAAGTTCCTCGGCTTGGGCGATGTCGGCGGCGAGCTGGACATATTTCTCCAGGAGGAGCGGGGAAAAGTCCATCGCCTCACCCCGATTCCGGAAACCGTGGGCGGCGCGGTTGTCTCCCGGGAGACCGGCCTGCGCCAGGAGAACGCGATACTTCCCGCCATACTCCCGCATGGGAACGCGGACGTGCTCGCCCATCGCTCCGGTATCGGGCTGGAAGTAGGAACGATCGGCGAACTTGAGCCGCTCCGGAAAGATGAAGACGTCGAGATCGAGTCCGAAGAGGTCGCGAATGGTGTTGTTGTATTCGAGCCGGGTGAGTCGACGCAGAACCGGCTTCCCCGGGTCGCGCTCGCCGAGGTCGGGATCGGGTCGCGCGGCGATGTCCTCGATCCACGCGAGCACTGCGGCCCGTTCCGCGTGGCTCGGCTGGTTGCCCTCCTTCGGCGGCGGCATCTGGTGCGATTCGATCTTTTCATAGACCGATGCCCAGATCGGACGATCAGCCATGACCTCGTCCTCGGTGAAGAAACGCGAGAGGTCTAGTTCGCCCTTCGTCGAGAGATCGTCGTGGCACTCGTAGCAATGGGTTTCCAGAAAGGGAGCGATGTCCTTCTCGAAATCGGCGCCGGCCAAACCATCGATCCCGGAAGTTCCGAGACAGAAAAGAACAAGGCAACTCGATAGCAGGAAACGAAGCATGGTTGCGAGGGCAACGGGGACGAAGCGGCTTTCCTGACAGGTTTCTCGCTCAAACGGAACGCGATTCAAACTCGCCGAGTCCCGGCAAGGCCTCGACGCTGTCACCGAAGCGCTCGATCCCGAGCCCCATCCGCTGCGCCAGGGCCACGTGGAGATTGCAGGCACGCTGCTGCTCTTCTGGCCGGTTGCCGAAATCGAGGATCTTTCCGCCATCGATGGTCCCACCGCCATGGCCGGCCAGCACCAGCGGCAGGTTGCGACCGTCGTGGCTGTCTCCGTTGAACATGTTGGAGCCGAACATGACCATGACATTGTCCAGCAGGGTCGTCCCCTGCCCCTCGTCGATCGCGGCCATCTTCTTTATCAGGTAAGCGAGCTGCTCGACGTGGAACTGGTTGATGCGCTGGTAGGACGCGAGCTTGTCCGCATTCTCCTTGTGGTGGGAGATGCCGTGGAGCTGGTCGTTGAGCACGCCGGCGAGGAAACCAAACTTCATGTGCGAGACGTCGCGATTGAAGACCATGGTGGCGACACGCGTCTTGTCCATCTGCCAGGAGAGCAGGAGTAGATCGAGCATCATCCGCATGTGATCGGTGACGTCCTGCGGCAGCGTCTCCGGCGGTCGCTCCAGGTTCGGCTTCACGAGTGACGGCCGCCAGCCTTCGAGTCGTTCCTCCTTCGTGGCCCGCTCGATGCGCTGCTCCAGATCGCGCACGCTCTGGAGGAATTCGTCCATCTTCTGCTGGTCCGCACTTCCGAGTCCGCGACGCAGGTCCTTGCCGCGATCAAGAACGGCGTCGAGCACGCTGCGGTCGCGCAAGAGCGAAGTGGTGTCGAAGAGGCGATCGAAAACCGCGCGCGGATAGATCTCCGGCGGGATCGGCGTGTTCTCGCTGCTCCAGGAAACGGTGCCGTAGTAGACGCTCGGCACCCCGCCGCGGAGCCCGTGTTCCGCCGGTTCGACGCCGAGCACCAGGCTGGGAACGGGAGTCTCCCGCCCGGCGTGTCGGGCGATGACCTGGTCGATGGAGATGCCGCCCTTCGGTACCAGCGACTGCTGAAACTGCACGCCGTTGAGGTAATTCGAAAACAGCGGCCAGTGCGGACCACTGGTGTTGTTGAAGACGTGGAGATCTTTCAGAACGGTGATGTCCCGGCGAAAAGGCGCGAGCGGCTGCAAGGTCGGGGACAGTTCCATCGTATCGCCCTCGCCTCTTGCCCACCACTGGTGAGGATTCACCCCGTTGGCAAAGAGGAGGCAGCCGAAACGCACCGGGGCCTTCGCGTTCGCGGCGGTCGACGTCTTTCCACCCGCCGCCCAGGCGTAGCTCTCGAGGAAGGGCAACGCAAGCGTGGCGCCGAGTCCGCGCAGGACGGCACGGCGGTTGCAGTGGGAGGTATTCACCGTGGAGGTCGCAGAGGTCCGCAGAGGTTTCTTTTTCATCTTTTTCAAAATTTTCTTTTTACGATCTCCTCAAAAAATCTCTGCGCTTCTCCGCGCTCTCTGCGGTAGACAAACTCATCGTCACATCCCATTCGCGATCCGCCGAATCCCATCCTTCAATCGCGGCACGTTGAAATTGATCAGCAGGCCGAGTCGTTTCCCGGAGAGTTTCAGATAGGTGATCAACTGGGCTTGATGAATCGGCGCCAAGCCATCCACCGCCTTGATCTCAACGATCACCAGGTCTTCGACCAACAGATCGATCCGATACCCGACATCCAAATGCTCCCCGTCGTAAACGACCGGCAAACCGACTTGCTTCAACACTTTCAATCCGCGTTTGGAAAGCTCGTGCGCCAAACACGCCTCATAAGCCGATTCCAGCAGCCCGGGCCCAAGTTCCGTGTGCACTTTCATCGCCGCATCGATGACCTGTCCTGATACATCATTGATCTTCATTGAGCCCCTTTTAATTCATTCCCCTTTTCTTGGTAAACTGAGAACTCTCCACGATCAGCTTCACTAAACCGCCGATCGCCCGGCCCAATGGCGAGTCGGTGAGGGCAAGAGGAACTCACCGCGGAGGGCGCAGAGTAACGCAGAGGTTTCTTCTTCATCTTTTTCAAAAAGGCTGCCTTCCTGATTCTCTCAAAAATTCTCTGCGGTTCTCCGCGCCCTCTGCGGTGCAAATCCCCGCTTCTTCCCAAACTGCGGACTTTCCACGATCAGCTCCACCAAACCGGAAAACCTCTCCCCGTCGGCTTGCAGCGAGCGATTCATCTTCTCCAACAACCGCCGATCGCCCGGACCGACAGCACGACCGAGGGCGTATCCGAGGAGCTTGCGATTGAAGTGATCGAAGACTTCACCGCGCTGTTCGAGCAGGTAGGCCTTGAGACCTGCCATCCCCTCCAACTCGACGCCGTCGTGGGTCTTCGCCGCGTTGGCGAGCGAGCTGCCGTCGCGCTCAGTTTCCCGCCAGCGGCCGATCGGATCGAAGTTTTCCAACGCGATCCCCAGGGGATCGATCTTGTCATGACAGCTGGCACAGGAAGCGTCGGCGCGATGACGCTCCAACTGCTCGCGAATGTTCTCTCCCTCCGCGTTCTTCTCGTCCTCCGAGAGCGGCGGAACATCGGCGGGCGGATTGGGGAGTTCCACACCGAGCACCGACTCCAGGATCCAGTTGCCACGCTGGACCGGGCTGGTTCGCAAGGGCAGCGAGGTCTTCGTCAGGAAGAGCCCCATCCCGGCTAGACCACCGCGTCGGGCGCGATCGATATCGACCTCACGGAATTCCTCGTCGCTCACGCCATCGATCCCGTAGTGTCGGGCGAGCGAGTTGTTCACGAAAGTCGTGGACGAATCGAGCAGGCGCGAGAGCGGACGATCGTTCCGAAAGATGTCGTCGAGATAGGCGGTCACCTCCCCGATCATCGAAGCGCGCAACTCAGCGTCGAACTCCGGAAAGCGCTCGGGATCGGGATTGGCGAAATGTTCGAAGTCGCCGAATCCCCATAGCTGCGAAGCGAAATCGGTCGCCAACGATTTCGCCCGCGGATCATGAAGCATGCGCCGGACTTGCTCGCGCAGCACCACCGGTTCCCGCAATCGTTCCTCGGCGGCGAGGGTCAGCAGTTCCTCGTCAGGCAGGCTCGCCCAGAGGAAAAAGGAAAGCCGGCTCGCGAGTTCGTGGCCGGTCACGGGAACGACAGAGGTGGTCACCTCATCCGGCAGAGCGACACCCGTTCCGCGATAGAGAAAGTCGGGCGACACCAGCACGAACATGAGGGCCGATTTCACCGCGCCCTCGAAACTGTAGCCTCTCGCTCGGGATTTCCGGTAGAGACCGGAAAGCAACGCGCGTTCGTCGCCATCAATCGAACGTCGCCACGCCCGATGGGCAAACTGTTCGATCCACGGTCCGGCCCGGTCGGCGAGTTTTCTTTCCTCCCACTCCACCCGCTCCCGCAGTTTCTCGAACCGGCGTCGATCCGCCTCCTCCCAATCCTGCGCCAGTGACTCGGGCGGCAGCACCCCTTCCCGACCGGTCTCCCATCCGCGCTCGACCGCGAAGGCGAGAAGTTCCTGATGAGGTGACTGCACGATGGACCCGAGCCGATCCTCCAGTCGATGCAGCTCCGCGAGATCTTCGTCGGTGGCGTTGGCGATCACTTCATCGACCGTGTAGTGGTAGGGCGCGCGAGGTTGGGCTTCGTCCTCATCCTGCTCCGGCCATGGACCGCCGAGGTGTTCCAGGGGCGAACGATCCCACTTCGCGAAGACGTTGCGCTCGGCGTTCAGGCCGATCTTGGTGCGATTGGCTTCGGCCACGTTGCGGATGCGGAGCATGCGATTGCGCTCCTTGTTTTCCTCCTGCCCCGCATCGGCGGCGCGCTTCTTTCCGCCGAAGACGTAGCGTCCCGGAATGTAACTCTGCGACTTGGGTTTCTCCCTGAGCACGAGCGCCTGGATGCTGGCCTTTTCGGTGCGGTTCTCGTCGAGCGTGAGATCCACCTCGAAGACGATCGCATTTTCCGGGACGGCAAACTTGAGTGCACCGGGTGGTCTTACCCCGATACTGTCCGGCGGCAGATTCTTCGATCCTTCCCCATCGATGCCCCACGGAAACTCGCGACCGCTGTTGGCTCCGAGCACGGTGATGGTTTCCTGCCAGGGTTTCGAGGAGCCATCCTGAAAGACGAATCGTCCGCGACGCCAGACCGCATATTCGCCGCGACCCCCGTCGCCCGCGTCGGTGCAGACGAGAAAGAGTTCCTTGGCCTCGCCGATGTCGATGCGGAACGGCCAGTGACCCTCCTTCTCCGCCGCCTCGATAACCTCTTCCTTCGCCTCATGGAAACTGATCTCGTAGGGCGGCGCGAAATCCTCGGACACCTCCTCGAGTGAACCGCCCCGCTGACCGGCCGCGATGGCGATACATTCCGCGCGCAGTTCCTTCTCATCCAGCGCCGCCGGACCTTTCAACGAGCGCCACGCGTCCGCCCAGTCGGCGAAGGGCGAAGCGGGATCTTCGTCGTTGAGAATGTCCCACCACTTTTCCAACGAACGGCGGGAAAGGGACACGCCATCGCAGACCGCGAAGTCCGCCAGTTCCGCGTTGGGTTTTCCCAGCTTGGCCCGATAGCGAAAACGCCAGGCGGCATCCAGGTAGGCCGCGTGAACGAAACCGAGCCGTTCCTGGAGATCGTCGCGGTGCTCCTGCCCCCACTTCTGCTGCTGGGCGACATGCCAGGCGATGATCTCGTTGACCAGTTGGAACCGAGCGTCCTTCGGATCGTCGGTGACGTCGTGTGGGATCGGACTCCAGAAAATTCCATCATGCGGCGTTACGGTGAGATGGGCGAGCGCGCCGCGCGCCGCCTCGAGGTATTTCTCCAGCTGCGGCGTGTTCATTCCCTGGGCCTCCCCCACGTTGGCGAAACCCTCGCCGGCACCGCCCTCGTTGGGGAGAAACTTCCCCGCATCGGTGACCACGCCACCGCTGAGGTCGCGAATCACGTTCCGGTATTCGTATATCGTGAGTCGAGGCATGAGGACGACGCCAGGATCGTCCTCGAACACCGTCGCGAGCTGATCGAGTTGTCCCGCGATCCAGTCCACCATGTTCGCCCGTTCTTCCTCGGTGGGCTGCGAACCCGCCTTGGCCGGCGGCATGTCGCCGCTCTCGACCGAAAGGAGCATTCCTTCCAGGGTTCGGGCCAGGGCGTAGACGTTTTGTGGTTTCGATTCCAGCGTCTCCAGATCGAGCTCCGCCTCCGCCGAGAGGGAATCGTGGCATTCGAAACAATGTGTCACCATCGCCTCCGGCAACGGAGACAGCGACACGGCGGAGGGAAACTCGCGGGCGAGGCCAAAATGCCCGGAAAGAGCGAAGACCGTCAGGATCAATCCCAGGCGTAGCGCTCGTCGAGATCGACCCGATGTCGCTGGCAGAAGGCCCGAAACTCGTCCTGAAAGGTAGTCGCTCGATGGTGTTCGTATTGATTGAGAATGTATTCCTCCACGGCGGCGGCGTTCGATTCCGAAACGGAAAAGACGCCGTAGCCTGCCTGCCAGTGGAATCCCGAGAGTTGTTCGTCCCTTTGACGAATCCAGTCGGTGGAAGCGCGCTTGGTTTCCTTGACGAAGTCCGCCACGGACAAGGTGCGGGACAATGTCGTCAGCAGGTGAACGTGATCCGGCATCCCCCCGATTCGGATGGGTTGGCATCCGAGCTTCTTTACCATTCCGCCGATGACCGCATGCATTTCGGACCGCACATCCGGATCGGAGAAAAACGGTTGGCGATTCTTGGTCGAGAAGACCGTGTGGATGAGAATGCGGGACAGGGATTGCGGCATCGGGAAACGCGGTTGATTTCCTGGCTATGCCATCGCGAAGTTTGGTTTCTGTCAAGGACGCCTGAGAGAAAAGGGAGTTGGAAAGGACAGGTGAATGATCTCCTCGGGACCCAACCCCTTCAGGGTTGTTGGTAAAAGCGTGACATGAGTCCCAGGGTTCAAGAACCCTGGGCTGGTGTAGCGAACCCCGTTGGGGTTCTTGATGGAGGCGCCCGTGAAAGAAGCACCGTTGCGATTCTCGACAGCGAAAGCCGGGCGGGTGGAAAAAGCGCCGTCGCGATTCTCGAAAGGGCTGCGATTGCTCTGCCTCTCTTGCGGAAGAGTGGGAACCATCCGGCCCGATTCGGGCCGCCCCAACCGACACTCCATGGCGGGGCGAGGTCGCAGCGTCGGACTTCGAGGGGTCTGTTGAGCCACGCCAACCATCGATCATCGCCCCCCCAAACACCCCCACCTCCTCTACAGAACCCCAACGGGGTTCGGTCTTCCAGCCCAGGGTTCTCGAACCCTGGGAACTTCGAT
This sequence comes from uncultured Verrucomicrobiales bacterium, assembly GCA_964439145.1. Lineage (GTDB taxonomy): Bacteria > Verrucomicrobiota > Verrucomicrobiia > Verrucomicrobiales > DEV007 > JAEUHH01. Next base: position 28,506 of record CAYTNL010000008.1, on the reverse strand, counting down.
CCAACCAACGATCAATCCTGAAAGGATTGCGTCCGTCTGCGCCGACCGAATCCACGGATCGCTCCCACCGCTCCCCAGAATTCGGCATATTCACGATCGTCCGTTTCATTTCCGATCTCCGTCTTGGTGAAGTTCGAACGCGATCTCACCCAACTCTCCGAAGTTCGCCCGATAACGGCCCGGCCCTTCCTTGGCGATCTTTCCCAGGGCGCCGGTAATGACGAGCTGCCCGGGTTCCAGGCGATAGCCCTGCCTGATCGCCCAGTTGACCTGGTGGAGGAAATTCCACCACTGCCCGCGACGAGCATCGCCACCGTTGGTTTCGTTGATCAACTCGTCTCCCTTCCACAAGCGCACCTCCAAGGCATCGAGCTCGACTGCCCCCACCTCCGCCGGGATGCCGACAATGTAGTGATCGCTATCGACGTTGGCGGCCACCAGATCGATGGCCTTCGGTTTCTCCGGCCAGTCGTGCTTTCCGGCGGGCAATTCGATGACCGCAACCACGGCCCGAACCTTTTCCTTCAATTCCTCGATGGACGCCACCTCCTCTCGAATCGGCTGATCCAGAATGATTCCCAACTCGGTCTCGATCCCGGGATTCGCCCCCTCGCGCACCGGAACTCGCACAACCTGCTGCCCGGCCTCGTGCCAGCCGCTTCGAAACAGCACGGCGCTGAGCGGTCCGTCGATCCCGAAGAACTTCTGCCCGCCTTCCCCGACGACCGCGCCCTTGATCCCGGCGATCTCCTCGCCGCCCGCGACCAGCGCCGAGACATAGACCCGCTGTGTCGTCTCCGCCTCGTCGGCGGTCGCGTCGGGATGCGCCACGCTGAACTGACCGATCGCTTCACCGGCTTGCTTCCGTTTCGCCTGCTCCCTCGCGTAAGCCGTGATCGCCTTCTCCCGAAATTCGGCCCGCCTCTCGAAATCGTAGAGAAAAAACCCGTAGCCCTGCCCGGCCTCGTCTCCGGATTTCCCGATCTGGAAAATCATCTGACGCCCATCGTCGCTGATCACCCCCTGCGAGGCCTTGTAGCCCGCGAATTCGGAGAAGTGGGTCAGCCGCTCCATCGCACCCGAGCCATCCAGCCGCAGCCGATAGAGATCGATCAAGGGCCAATGGCTCTCCGCCACCGATCCATGCTCGACCAAGGTCGATTCGCCATCGGGAAACACACCCTCCGGCTCGTTGTAGAAGCCGTCGACCGGCGTGTGATTCACCAGTTCGCCGGTGCCGAGGTCGAAGGTGAAACAATCGGTGTCGTCGGTTCCGGCGATCTGGTAGGCGCTCACCGTGAGAACCCGATCATCGGTCGGCAGAAAATTCTGCGTCTCGATCATCCGGGTGCCGGTAGGAAAATCGGAAAGGTCGATCACCTTCTTAACTTCGGCGAGCCTGGGAGTTCCGTCGTCATCGTAGACGATCTTCGCCGTGGAAATTTCCGCCTGCTCCCCGTGGGTCCACGCGATCTTCATTGTGCTCCGCGACACCGCCGGTCCCTCGTCCGCCTCGACACCGAGATCGTGGGGCGCACGATCAAAGGGCTGCTTCAGCAGATACATTCTCCCCACCTCATGCCGAGCCCGCTTCCGATCTTCGCGATCCTTGCGATCGAACGACTCCGCCGGTCCCACCAGGAGTACGTCGCCGCTGGCCAAGTATTGCGCCCGGGTGAATCCGTAGTGGAGAAAGTGATCGCTGAGCGACCGGATCCGCCCCGTCCCGATCTCGTATTCGTAGACATCACCATAGACCTTGCTCACGAAAAGAACCCGCTCCCCGTCGTGGCGCCAGTCCGGACGCTCCCCGATCCAGGTCAGCCGCCGGATCCACGGCGGGAGATGGTCGGCGGGATTCCCCTCTCGTTTCTCTCCGGGCACACCGTCTCCCGAAGCAACCGAACCCACGCCACCGAGCAGGTCCATTTCCCGCAGCCACTTCACCGCTCGATTCGGCCAATGCGTCACCGGAGCTTCCGTGGGACGCAAGCCGTAGCCATGTCCACCCGTGGCGAAGATATGCAACTCGGCCGGCACGCCGGACAATTCGAGCGCCTCGAAAAGTGCCGAACTTGCCAAGGGCGTGACCCGGTCGTCGGCGGCGTGGACGAAGAACATCGGCGGCGTGGCCTCGCTCACCGGGAAATGCGATCGTAGCTCTCCCGTCTCCCGATCGGCCAGCCCGCCCGGGTAGATCAGCATCGCAAAATCCGCCGCGCAGGAGGCTTCGTCGATTGCGTCGATCGGGGCGAAGGCGCGTTTCCCGAGCGAGACCGCCGCGAGGGCCGCGGTTTCGCCCCCGGCGGAAAAACCCATCACGCCGACGCGCTCCGGATCGATCCCCCACGCTTCGGCGTTGGCTCGCGTCATCGAAAGCGCGCGCTGGGCGTCCATCAACGAACCGATCGCCTTGACGGGCGCTTTCACCTCCGCATCACCCGGCGCAGTCTCGACCACGTTCCCATGTTCCGCGGTAGGCACGCGGTATTTCACCACCACCGCCGCGATCCCCAGTCCGTTGAGCCATTCCGCCACTTCGGTTCCCTCCAGGTCCCAGGCGAGAATGTGGAATCCGCCGCCAGGACAGATCACCACCGCGCTCCCATTCCGCTTTTCCTCCGGAGGCAGGAACACGTGAATCTCGGGGCGGGCGACGTGGCCCAACTTGATGATTCGTTTCCCCGCGATCAGGCGATCATCGGCCACGGTGAGGTCACGTTCCTCCCCCTCCACCTTTGGCGCGAGCCCCGGCATGGCCCCTTCCGGCCACAGGGGCAGGACCTCGGCACCGATCCCGATCAGTGGCGTCGAAACGATGCCGATGAGGAAGAGGAAACAAACGAAACGGAAAAGCGGGGCACGATGATCACTCATTCGAAGTCGGAGTTGGCGGGAGATTCGATCGCCACCTCGGCCACCTGCAGGCGCTTGTGTTCCTCGATCGAAATCAGTATCTTGGACAGCTTGTTTTCGTTGAGCTGGTAGTGACGTCCTCCGGAGCGCAGGGGACGGAGCAACTCAAACTCGTTGATCGGCACCACGATCTCACGCCATCCGGACTCATCGAGGGTCGCATCGCCCTGCCGCACCCGGTACTCGAAATTGCCGCCGAAACTTCCGTCCGGCTTCTGCGTGCTCAGGAAAAGCAGCGGTCCCCAGTCGCTGCGGTAGCGCAATCGCACGCGGGTATCCGGAGTCAGCTGCACGAACGACGCCTCGCTCTCCGACGGGCTGTTGATCGCCACGCCGCGCCGGATCACGCGCGTGTCGCCGTCGCCGCGCCCGGCGATGTAGGGAACCCCCTGCAAACAGGGTAGGCCCGCGACTCCAACCCTGTCGCCTTTGGTCACGTGGGCGCTGGCGGCGTCGAACGCGAGCTCCCACGATTCCGGTAAGGCGTCGGCCGATTCGAGAGCGAGAGGACTCGCGGAATCTAGCGTGGCGGTGACGCGGTGCCCGCCGGGCACCTCGATGACCGATCCGTCGGCCAGTCTTCTCAATCGCACCAGGCCCTCGTCGACCGCCAGCGTGGTGCTGTCGCCGTCGCTCGAAACGGAGAGAACCGTTCCCAGCACCTCGATCTCGGCGGACGTCGTCAGGATGGTGAACGGGCGATCATCCGGTTGAGGGGTCACTGCGGTCGTCAGGCTGCCGCGACGAAGCGTGAGGCGCTTGCGATCGGTTTCCGTCACCGTGATCTCGGATTCACCGGAGACCGTCAGACGGGTTCCGTCGCGGAACGTCATCTGGGCCGCGCCGTTCGCGCTTTCCACGATGAGATTTCCCGGTCGAAGCGGCGCGCCGGGAGCGAGTTCGTCCCCCGATCCCGGTTCGGCGCCGCTCCAGTGCACCGCGCCATCCGCGAAATCGAGCGTCGCGATCGGATCCGGCATTCCCTCCATCCTCAGCCAGAAAGCCGCGCCGATTCCCAGAACCAGGGACGCGGCCACGGCCCATCCCACGGCGCGGAAAGATGGAAACCGCGCCCGCCTCACGCCGTCACCCGCTCCGATCCCCGACGGAGGGGACACCACGCTCCACTGCCGCCCGCGTCCGAGGTCGCCCATCGCCACAGCCTGTTCCGCGGTTTCCCGCAATTCGTCGCGCAGTTCCTCGTCGGCGGCGAGGCGTTCGCCGAAACGTCGCACTTCGGCGGCGGTCATCGCCCCATCGAGATAGCGCACGATGTCCGTGACCGGGTCGGGAGTCGGAGGAGTATTCATGGAGAAAGGGTGAAAGAGAAACGTCCCCCGATCAGAGCGACTGCGCGCCGAGTCGCTGATCGATGCATTTCCTCAATTGCCGGTGGAGGCGCGAGAGCCGCTGGTAAACCGCGTCGAGTCCGATCCCGATCGATTCGGCGACCTCGCCGCAGGATCTTCCTTCGAAATACCTCATCTCCAGCAATTGCCGGGAGTGTCGGGGAATCCGGTCGAGACAATCCCGCAGCGCCGTCATGCGATCACCTTCCCCCGGCGCCGCCGGACCGGCTCCAGCCGTGTTCCATTCGCGATGCAGCAGGTCGAGCACCTCCTCCTCCAGCCCGACCGTTTCCGGTTTCCGCTTCCGCAGCCAGTCGATGCCCTCGCGCTTCGCTGTCACCATCGCCCACGAGAGCAGCGCGCCCTCGTGCTCGAAGCTGACGTCCTTCGTCACCGACTTGAGGGCGACATTCTGAAAGATGTCCTCCGCCACCTGCAAGTCGCGCACCACCACGTAGGCCGCGGCACTCAAGCGCGAACGGGCCGCGAAGAGCAGGCGGAGGATGGCTTCGTGGTCGAGAGGCATGGGATCGCACAAGGGGAAACGTCTCGGATGCGGAAACCTGACAGAAACTATGTATCCATTCCCGCACCGGATGGAAATCGGGGAAATTCTGCCCACCTCAAACCACCGGACTCGATCCCTGTCCAAGGTATCCCTGTGGGGAGGAAACCTTACCGTCTCCCCTACCCCGGAACACCTCGGGAGAACCAGCGTGATCCTGAAAATGGCTCCTGCGGTTGGGTTCGAACCAACGACCTAGTGGTTAACAGCCACCCGCTCTACCGCTGAGCTACGCAGGAATCTTGGAACCGTTGCCCACCTTACCCGGCGAGCGAGCGGGAAGGTGTCCGCATCGGCCGACTTTTTCAAGAAAAAATCTGAACCAATTTCCAGCACCTCCCTCCACCCAACAGGGTCGTGTCGCTGACCTTACCCTCTTGGATGCGGCGCGATCTCCCGCATTCTCCGAAAGCCCGGTATTGCGGAGCCGGACAAACAGGCTTTCAGTCTGCGCTTCCCTGATCGACCTCTTTTCCCATGCTCACCATCCGCAAACTCAAGAAAACTTTCGGCGGCCGGACCCTGTTCGAGGACGCCGACATGCAGATCAACTACGGCGAACGCGTGGCTCTGGTCGGCCCCAATGGCGCGGGAAAATCGACGCTTTTCGGCATTATTCTCAAAGAGACGGACTGCGACGCCGGCACGGTGGACCGCGATGAATACACGATGGTCGGCTTTCTCCCCCAGGAAGGCGAGGCCGTGGGCGAGGAGAAAGTGCTGGAGGTGGCCACCGGACAGGCCGGGATCGTGGTGGAACTCGAGAAGACGCTCCGCAAGTTCGAGGAGGCGGGCACGGTGGATGTGCCTGAGTATTTCGAGGCCCAGGCGAAATACGACGCCCTCAGCAATCCCCAGACCGAGGCGAAAGCGAAGAAAATCCTCCGTGGCCTCGGCTACAAGGAGAGCGATTTCGACCGTCCGGCAAAGGAAATGAGCGGCGGCTGGATCATGCGGGCCCACCTCGCCCGGCTGTTGGTGATGGAGCCCGACCTGCTGATGCTGGACGAGCCCACCAACCACCTCGACCTCATGTCCCTGCTGTGGCTCCAGGACTACCTGAAAAACTACTCTGGCGCCCTGCTGATGATCTCCCACGACCGCCAGTTCATGGACGAACTGGTGGAGACGGTCTACGAGATCGCCGACCAGAAGCTGATCCCCTACACCGGCAACTACAGCGCCTACGAGGAACAGCGGGAGGAAAACTATCAGCGCCAACTGGCGGCCTACAAAAACCAGCAGAAGCAGATCGAACAGCTTCAGGATTTCGCCGACAAGTTCCGCTCCGTGGCGTCGAAGGCGGCCCAGGCGCAGAGCAAGCTGAAGCAGATCGAGAAGATGGACAAGATCGACAAGCCGAAGCCGCCGCGAAAGCCTTTCCGCTTCCAGATCCCCGAACCACCGCGCGGTGGCCAGCGCGCCATCACTCTGGAGGGCATCCACATGGCCTACGGCGACAACGTCATCTACGACAACATGGAAGTGACCATCGAGCGCGGGGAACGCACCGTGCTGGTCGGGCCCAACGGGGCGGGCAAATCCACCCTGCTCAAGATCCTCGCCGGTGAGCTGGAGTTTCAGAAAGGCACCCGCCAGCTCGGTCACAACGCCAAGATCGGCTATTTCAGCCAGCACCGGGCCGCCACGCTCAACCCGAACAACTCCGTGCTCAGCGAGGTGATGGACGCCGCCCCGACGCTGCGCGAGGACGAGGCCCGCGGTATTCTCGGATCCTTCATGTTCCGCAAGGAGGAGGTTTACAAAATGACGAAGGTGCTGAGTGGCGGGGAGAAAAGCCGACTCAACCTGGTCAAGTTTCTGGTCGATCCGCCGAATCTCCTACTGATGGACGAGCCCACGACCCACCTCGATATTCTCACCGTGGAATCACTGATCCTGGCGCTGGAAAAGTACGCCGGCACGCTGGTGTTCATCTCGCACGACGTCCACTTCATCCGCAAACTGGCCACGGACGTGATCCATGTGAACTCGGGACAGCTCCAGCGTTACCACGGCGACTACGATTACTTCATCGAAAAATCCGGTTCCGGCGACGAGCGCGCGGCCCTGACAGCGGGCTGAGCAGAAGGCAGAAGGCAGAAAAGGTCTGAAATCGGCAGCGCTCACGCCAGGGGGGGACGCGATACAAGTGATCGAGTAGCACCCTTCCCTCTCCGCGTTCCGCGTTCCGCGCTCCGCGTTCTAATTCAGCCCCGGCCCGGCGTCTCCTCCGGGGAAATAGCGGCTGGCCTGGCTGAACTCGAGGTCGAGGCCCCACTCGGCTTTCTTGGTGGCGTCGGCCAGGAGACGGCAGAGGGAGTGGGTGATCTGCTCGTTGAGGGAGATTTCGATGCCCTCGCCTTTCGGGGGGTGCATGCAGAGGATGGCGGCGGCATCGGCGGGTTTCTTGATGCCGATCCCGAAGAGGAGCAGGGGTTGCTCGCCCAGCGGGAGGTAGGAGCTCTCCTGATACTGGGTTTTGAAGTCGGATTTCGCGACCTGTTCCTCGTGCTCCCTGGCGATGATCGCGTCTTTCAGCGGCTCGGGGGTCGGCACGGCGGGAGCGCCTTCCTCCTTTGCCGCCACCTCGCCGTGGGTGTCGCGCAGGTGGTTGAGGATGGTCTTCCAGAGCAGGGCCACGTAGCGACGGGTCATCCAGAATCGGAATTCCTGCCGCTGTTTGGTGTTCACCCGAAACAGCAACCGATCCTCGACCGGGGCGTAGGTGACCTGCATCTGGTGGAGTTGGCTCATCGCGGAAGGAATAAAGGCAAGGCATTAAGCAACCGCCACGGCCCGGGGTCAACCGTGGACTCGGGGCGCGTCATGCGCGGAAAAAGTCGCGGAAATGGGTATCGCGAACGTGTAGGATCGATCTCATGTGGTGGTTTGCCCTCGATCTTCTCGGACTGATGGTGGCGGCGGTGACCGGCTGTCTGGCGGCGGCTCGAAAACGCCTGGACCTCTTTGGCGCGGTGGTTTTCGCCCTCTTGACCGGAGTCGGTGGCGGCACCTTGCGTGATCTGTTGCTGGACGCCCCGGTTTTCTGGATGCGGCAACCGGTCTACGTGCTGGCGGCGGCGGGCACGGGACTGGCGACTTTCGTCTGGATGCGCTACTTCAGGATTCCCCACGGCACGCTGAGGGTGGCGGACGCTCTCGCGCTCGGGTTTTTCACCATTTTGGGTGCGGAGAAAGCACTGACACTCGGCGCGCATCCGGTGATCGCGGCGATGATGGGACTCACCACCGGAGTCGCCGGCGGCGCGATCCGCGACGTGCTGGCGGCGGAGACGCCCATGATTCTGGGCCGGGAGATCTACGCCACCGCCTCATTGTTGGGCAGTTCGCTGCTGGTGATGCTGCCCCTGCTGGGGGTATCCTCTCCGTGGAATTGGGTGGCGGCTTTTGCGGCCACTGTGGGCCTGAGACTGGCGGCGATACGCTGGAATTTGCAACTCCCCTCGGCGATGACGCGTGAGTGACGCGGACGCGACTCGGGTCACTTCACGTTCCGTTTTCTCGCCCTACGGATCGACAGCAGCAGCCCCGTGCCCAGCCAGACACTGACGAGAAATCCCAGCGCGCCGAAGAGCGACACACCGAAGAGGGTCGGAGGTGCCTTCATGCTCCACATGATGGCGGATCCCAGAAACATCGCCGCGGTGAGCAACCCCGTCACCAGACGGTCCACGGTGGATTCGAGCCGGCGATGCTCCATGTGAACCTCGAAGGTGCCACGTCGAATCCGACCCAGGATATCCGTCAGGTCGCGGGGCAGACCGCCGATGAGGCGTCGCCAGTCGCGATAGCCGCGTCCCAGCTCCGCCGCCACGCGCCCGGGCGCGAAGCGCCGCCTGACGGCGCGACCGTAGTAGGGACGGATCATCGCCGCGAGACTGAAGTCGGGCGAGAGCTGGCGGGCGGTGCCCTCGAGTACGACGAGAGTTTTCACCAGCATGCCGAAACTCTGGGGGAGGAGGATGTGAAACTCCCGCACCAGATCGAACAGGCGCTGGAGGGCACCCCCGACATCGAACTCCGCCACGCTCTGGCCGGTGTAGTCGGCGAGAAATTCCTCGATCTCGGCCCTGAGTTCATCCTCATCGAGTTCGGGAGGCACCTGACCCACCCGCACGATGGCGTCGGTGAGTCCGATGGCGTCGCCGCTGACCGCCGCCAGCAGCATTTCCTCGATGTCCTCCCGCAGCCCTTCATCAATGTGGCCCACCATGCCACAGTCGATGATGCCCACGACATCGCCCTCGAGCCGGAAGAGATTTCCCGGATGAGGATCGGCGTGATAGAAGCCGTGACCGAAGATCATTTCCAGATAGAGATCGCCGCCGCGCCGGGCGAACTCGTTGAGGTCGGCGCCGGAGGACTTCAGCGCCCCGATATCCGTGACCGGAATGCCGACGAGCCGCTCCATCGTCAGGACTCTCTCGGCACAATACTCCGGGAATACCCCCGGAAAGTGGACGCTGCCGTCGTCGGCGAAATCCTCCGCGAAGCGCTCCAAATGCCGGCGCTCGTATGAAAAATCGAGTTCCCGGAGAAGGGTGCGCTGAAAGTAGCGCGCCGTCGCCACGGGCTGGTAACGCCTCAACTGGGGCGCGTGCTTTTCCGCCAGCTCGGCCAGCCCGAGCAGGAGATCGAGATCCCGCTTCACCAGTTCGGCGATGTCGTCATGCATGACTTTGACCACCACCGAGTCCCCGCCCGGCAGGGTGGCGGCGTGAACCTGTCCAATCGACGCCGATGCGACGGGAGTCTGGTCGATTTCGCGAAACAACGCGGATGCCGGCCGCCCCAACTCCGCCTCGATGGTCGCCGCCACGCGCTCCCAGGCATCGGGACGGGTCTGACTCTGGAGTTTGGACAGCTCTGTCGTCAGATCGCCCCCCACGAGATCCGGGCGGGTGCTGAGTATCTGCCCCAGCTTGATGAAAGTCGGCCCCAGATCACTGAGCATCATCCTTATGCGACACTCGGTCTTGAGGTCGGGTATGATGTCGCCGTCCGAGCTTTTCAGCAAACCTTTGAGCCAGTCGTAGTCCACCCCCGAGAGCCAGTCGGCAAAACCGTATTTCGCCATGGTCGCGACAATTTCGGCAAAACGCCGAGCGCTTTTCTCGATTCGGACAAGCGTGCGCAGTTTCATGGTCGAACGGGATACAGCCCGCTGAACATACGCCAGTCACGGGCCGGGTGCCACGCTTTCGAGACCGCATCGCGGCCATTGCGCAGGGTCCGGGATCGGCGCTAATCTGGGGCGTCATGATCGGTCCCGCCATGTTACGCCCGCTCCTCGTCCTCCTGCTCAGCCTGTCCATTGGTCGCGCCGAAGTGGTGCGGGTGGAGATACAAGAGCGCAAACCCTTCGCGGAGGGGCGGAGTTTCGGCCTCAGCGGCGCCTACGAATCCATCGCGGGCCGCCTCCATTTCGAGATCGATCCCCGTGACCCCGCCAACGCGCGCGTGGCCGATCTTTCGCTGGCTCCCCTGAACGCCGACGGGAGGGTCGCGTTCTGGGCGGATTTCTTCCTGCTCAAACCGGTCCATCCCGAGAAGGGCAGTGGCTGTCTGCTCTACGATGTTCACAATCGGGGCAACAAACTCGCCCTCTGGACTTTCAACGAAGGCGTCCGGAGCAACCTGCCGGAAACGGCCGAGCATGCCGGGAATGGCTTCCTGATGCGCGAGGGCCACACTTTGCTGTGGACGGGCTGGAGTGGCGAGATACGCCCGGACGACACCCACCGTCTACTCGGATGGCTGCCAACCGCCGCGGGGAAAAACGGGGAGCCGATCACCGGACGCGCCCATGTGGAGATCACCGTGGATGAACCCGCCGAAAGTCGCGAATTTTTCTGGAGTCCCTGGGGCACGGCCGACGCCTATCCGGCGGCTTCGCTGGATCAGGAAGACGCCATCCTAACCCGACGCGCCCATCGCGGCGCTCCCGCCGAGGTGGTTCCCCGGGAGGCCTGGCAATTCGCCCGCCGGGAAGAGGGCGCGGTGGTACCCGACGCCACCAGCGTCTATCTCGCGGGCGGATTCCAACCCGGTTGGATCTACGATCTGGTCTATACCGCCCGGAACCCGAGGATCTCCGGTCTGGGACTGGTCGGGCTGCGGGACGCGGTCTCCTTTTTCCGACACGAATCGGGCGCCACCCAGGAGGCGAGAAATCCGCTGCGCGGGACGCTCAACCGGGCGCTCATCTTTGGTGTCTCCCAGTCGGGACGCCTCATCCATCATTTTCTCCACGAGGGTTTCAATCTCGATCCGGCGGGGCGACGCGTCTTCGACGGCGCGCTCATCCATGTGGCGGGCGCTGGGAAAGGCCTGTTCAATTCCCGCTTCGGCATGGCCACGGTCTATGGCACCCACCGGCTTGGCAATCTGTCGGGGGCAGACTTTTTTCCCTTCGCTCCCGTGCCGCAGACCGATCCCGTGACGGGCGAAACGGGCGACTCTCTCGCTCGGCTCCGGAACGGGGCCGGCCTGCCTAAGGTGTTCTTCGTCCAGACCTCCACCGAATATTGGTCGCGCGGCGCCTCGCTGCTGCACACCGATGTGGAGGGCAAGCGCGACCTTGAACCCGACCCGAACACGCGCCTATACCTCATCGCCGGCACCCAGCATCTCGGTGGCAGTGACGATCCCGGGGCGAAAGGAGTCTGCCGTCATCCGCTCAATCCGGTCAAGCATCGCGGCCCCGTGCTGCGCGCCCTGCTGACCGCGCTGGATCGCTGGGTGATCGATGACAATGCCGCTCCGCCCGCCAGTCGTCACCCCCGCCTCGATGACGGCTCGCTCGTCCCGGTTGAAGCATTTCAATCCCAATTTCCGGACATCCCCGGGGTCGCCGCCCCGGATCATGTCTATCAACCCCGGCGGCTCGATCACGGGCCGCGCTGGGAATCGGAGGGCATCGCCGACGAGGTGCCGCCCCTGGTCGGCGATCCCTACGTCACCCTGGTGCCCGCTGTCGATGCCGACGGCAACGAGATCGCCGGCATCCGCCTGCCGGATATCGCGGTCCCGCTCGGCACGGCCACGGGATGGAACCTGCGCGCCGATGCCCACGGAGCCGGCGGTCTGCTCGCCGATCTCAACGGCGGCTGGTTTCCTTTTGCCCGGGAACAGAAAGCGCGCGCGGATACTGGCGATCCCCGCCCCTCGTTGGCGGAGCGCTACCCCTCGCGCGAGGTCTACCTTGGAAAAATCAGCCAAACCCTCGTCGATCTGGTCGAGGCGGGTTACCTGCTTGAGGAAGATGTGGCCCGCTACCTGGCGCGGGCGGTGGAGACCAGCGCCGAGATTCCCTGATCAACCGAAATCCGCCGCGAGCACCAGCCGGTGCGCCGGCTTTTCCCCAATCAACCGCTCGAAAGCCCGGTTCGCTTCCGACATGGGCATCACCTCCACCTTCGGCGCGATGCGATGGCGGGCGCTGAACTCCAGCATCCGGTTCACCGCCGCGGGACTGCCCAGGGGCGAGGCGCTGATGGATCGCTGGGACTCCAGCAGCGTCGATACCGGACATCCCACCGAGGCCGCCGCGCCGACCAGATGCAACCGCCCCTTTGGTCGGAGGGCGGCGAGATAGGATTCCCAATCCAATTGGACATTTACCGTCACGAGAATGAGATCCAGACTTCGCGAGAGGCCACGGATGGCCCCGGGATCGCGCGAATCCACGAAGTGATGCGCCCCCAACTCTCGGGCCGCCGCCTCCTTGTCGGGCGTGGAGGAAAACGCCGTCACCTCGCAGCCCCACTTGTTGAGAAACTGGATCGCCATGTGTCCAAGACCACCGATGCCGACCACCCCCACCCGGTCGGTCGGCGATACCCCGCATTCGAGGATGGGATTGAACACCGTGATCCCCCCGCAGAAAAGCGGCCCCGACGAGGCCAGGTCCAGCGAGTCCGGCAGCGGTGTCGCCCACAGCGCCTGGGCGCGCACCTTTTCCGCGAAGCCCCCGTGACGGCCCACTATAGTCTGGCCGACCGCGGCGCACAGGTTCTGGTCACCGGAGAGGCATTCATCGCAGGTGCCACAGCTGCGCGAATACCAGCCCAGCCCGACTTTCTGACCCACGGAAAGATGTCCCACCCCGGCGCCTTTCGCCGACACCGTGCCCACCACCTCGTGTCCGGGAACGAAAGGATAGCGGGAGATGGTCCAGTCATTGGCCCACATGCTCAAATCGCTGTGACACAGACCGCAGTAGGCCACATCGATCTCCACCTCGTCGGGGCCCAGTTCGCCGGGATCGTATTCGAAAAGGCTCAACGGTTCGCGGACAGCGGAAGCGGCAAAGGCTCGGATACTCATGGTGAGGGATACGACGCAGGATTCGCGCCGGGCTTACTTCCCACATGACGCGGGAACACGGACGGATTGATTTCGTCCCGCGATTCAGCGAGGCTGGCCTGATCGTTCCATGAAATTCGCTCCCCGCTCCCGCTCCCTCTGCCTTCTCATCGCGCTCGGCATTCACGCCACATCGCCGGCCGCCGACTATCGCCCGGCCCGGGTCCAACCACCCGAGCCGCTCCGGGAATTTCGCGGCGCCTGGGTGGCCACGGTGTTCAACATCGACTGGCCCTCGCGTCCCGGACTTTCCCCCGCCCAGCAACGCGCCGAGTTCATCGCCCATCTCGACCTGGCCGCCGCCACCGGTCTCAACGCCATCATCCTGCAAGTACGTCCCGAGGGCGACGCCCTCTACGCCTCGAAAATAGAGCCCTGGTCGCGATGGCTGACCGGAGTGATGGGAAAAGCCCCCTCCGATGGCTACGATCCCCTCGCGTTCGCCATCGGCGAAGCCCATCGTCGCGGCATCGAACTCCACGCCTGGTTCAATCCCTTCCGCGCCAGCGCGTCGAAAAGCGGCACCGCCTCACCGGGCCACCTCAGCCGCACCCACCCGGATTGGCTGCTTCCCGGCACCGGAAAAACCTGGGCCGATCCCGGCAAGCGAGCGGTTCAGGATCGCGCCATCCAGGTCATGGTCGACGTCGTCCGTCGCTACGATGTCGACGCCATCCACATTGACGATTATTTCTATCCCTACCCGAAGAAAATCAGCGGGAAAATGGTGCCGCAATTCGACGACTCCGCCACCCACGCAGCCTATCGCGCCGCGGGCGGGGAACTGGAGATCGGTGACTGGCGCCGCGCGGAGATGAATGGCTTCATCCAGCGACTCCATGCCGCGATCAAGCAAACCCGCGCCACGGTGAAGTTCGGCGTCAGCCCATTCGGCATCTGGCGTCCCGGCCATCCCCGGGGCATCGAGGCGGATCTGGACTCCTACGCCCACATCGCCGCCGATTCCCGGGCCTGGCTGCGTGCCGGCTGGGTCGACTACCTCTCGCCCCAGCTCTACTGGCGCATCGATGACAAGCCGCACAGCTTTTCCGCTCTCGCGAAATGGTGGAACGAGGAGAATATCAAAGGCCGGCACCTCTGGCCCGGCATCGCCTCCAGCCGGGTCATGAGCGACACCGATCCCGGCAGACCGGCGTCGGAAATTTCCCGCCAGATCGAGGTCACCCGCCAGACCGCGACAGGGCGACTCGGCGCCGGTCATCTGCATTGGAGCTTCGCCGCCGTAAAATCCGACCGGGGAGGCCTGCGCTCCCACATCGCCCCGCTCTACCGCACGGTCGCCATCCCCCCCGCCTCACCCTGGCTGGGTCCGGGTCGGGCGCCCGCCCCTCCGCAACCCGCCGTGCGGGTGCGCGACGGACGCGCCATCGTGGAGTTCGGGGTGCAACAGGAGGGTGTCCGCTGGCGGCTCGTGCAGGCCCGTCCCCAGCCGGGCGGCCCCTGGTTCACCCTCAGGCTGGCGCCGGGAGCCGCGCCGGAACTCATGCTACCCGACGCCCCGGTCGAGATCGCCGTCCGTAATCTCGATGCCGCCGGACAACTCTCGGAACCGTTTGGCTTCGCCCGTTGAGGGAATGGAAAACCCGCGTTCCCGCCGCTGACAACCCGCCCCCTCTGTTTCAGAATCAGGCCATGAAATCCCCGTTTCTCCTCACCACTTTCCTGACCATGGCCTCGCTCTCGCATGCCACCGCCTCCGACGACTGGCCCTGGTGGCGGGGCCCGCAACGCAACGGCGTCGCCGATCACCGCCAACCTCCCCCGGTCGCTTTCGGCTCCGGGAAGAACGTGAAATGGTCCGTCGATCTCCCCGGACGCGCCCACGGATCCGCCAGCGTGGTCGGGGAGCGCGTCTTCATCGTGACCGCCGATGAAAGCGAGCAGATCCAGGCCCTGCACGCCTTTGATCGCCAGACCGGCCGGGAACTCTGGAAGACTGTGGTGCATCGGGGCGGATTCACCCAGAAATCGAACAAGAAAGCCTCCTGGGCCTCCGGATCACCCGCCTGCGATGGCGAGCGGGTCTTCATCAATTTCATCAACGAAGACGCCGTCCACACCACCGCCCTGTCAGTCGCCGATGGCAGCCAGCTCTGGCAGACCAGAATCACCGACTACACCATTCACCAGGGATACGGCTCATCCCCCGCCATCTGGGAACACCTCGTCATCGTTTCCGCCGACAACAAATCCGGCGGTGCCATCGCCGGCCTGGATCGCCAGACCGGCGAGATCATTTGGAAAAACGCGCGCGCCCCGCTGCCCAACTACCCCTCGCCCATTATCCTCGAGGCCGCGGGCAGGCCCCAGTTGTTCATGACCGGAACCGATAAGGTCTCCAGCTTCGATCCCCTCACCGGCAAGACCCTCTGGGAAATCGACGGCGCCACCACCGAATGCGTCACCAGCACCGTCACCGACGGCCGCCACATCTACTCCAGCGGCGGCTACCCGACCAACCACGTCGCCGCCATCGCCGCCGACGGCTCCGGCAAAATCGTCTGGCAGACCAACGACCGCGTCTACGTGCCCTCCATGCTCATCCATGACGGCCACCTCTACGCCGTCATGGACAGCGGCGTCGCCATCTGCTGGGACTCCGCCACCGGCGAGGAGAAATGGAAAGCCCGCCTCGGGGGAAACTTCACCGCCTCGCCCGTGCTCGTGGGCGAACACATCTACGCCGCCAACGAGTCCGGCACCCTCTACGTGTTCATCGCCAATCCCACCGGTCTGAGGGTGCTGGCCGAAAACGCCCTCGGCGACGAAATCTACGCAAGTCCCGCCATCTGCGGCGGCGAAATCTTCCTGCGCGTGGCCGACTATCAGGGCGAGACCAGAAGCGAGCGACTGGTCTGCTATGCCGCGCAGTGATCCCTCCGTATCTCTTCACCCCATCCACCGCCATGAAATTCCCCCAATCCCCCATCCTCCTCCTGGCCGCCCTCCTTCTCGCGCATCCCGCCCACGGGAAAACCATCGTTTACGTTGCCGAAGGAAAGGACAAACGCGTCGCCAGCTACTCGCTCGACGAAGCCACCGGCGCACTCGCCCGACTCGGGGAGATCCCTCTCGATGGCGCGCCCGGCTGTCTCGCGCTCAGTCCCGATGGAAAACATCTCCACGCCGCCGTTCGCAGCGCCAGCCAGTTCGCCACCCTCGCCATCGATCCCCGGACCGGCGCACTTACCGTAGTCGGCACCGCACCCGCCGTCGGCTCCGCCGCCTACGTCTACCCCGACCGCACCGGACGCTGGCTCCTGGCCGCCTACTACGGCGAAGGACGCGTCAGCGTCACCGCCATCCGGAACGGCATCGTCACCGGCGAGCCGGTATCCGTCCTCGAAGTCGGCCCCAAGGCCCATTGCATCCAGACCTCGCCGGACAACCGCTTCGCCTTCTGTCCCCACACCATGGATCTGAACCGGGTCGATCAGTTTCGGTTCGATCCCGAGCGCGGACAACTCAGCCTCAGCACACCACCGGCCATGACTGCCGGCGAAGGCCATGGACCGCGCCACCTCCAGTTCCATCCCAATGGCAAATGGGTCTACCTCGTCAACGAACAGGCCAAGAGCGTCACTCTCTGCGACTACGACGCCGACAAAGGGACCCTCGCCATGCGGCAAACCCTCTCCACCCACCCGCCCGATTGGGACCCGGCATCCGGCAGTTGCGCCGACATCGAGATCAGCGACGACGGACGTTTCGTCTACGCCTCCAATCGCGGCCATGACAGTCTCGCGGTGTTTGCCATCGATCCCGCCGCCGGTACCCTCACTGCCCTGGGCCAGACACCGACCGAGAAAACCCCGCGATCATTCAACCTGATGCCGGTGAAAGATCAGCGCTACCTCGTCGCCGCCGGCCAGGGATCGGGGAAACTGGTCGTCTACGCACGCGATCCCGAGACCGGAGCGCTCCAGGCACTGAATACCTACGAAGCCGGCGAAGGCCCGGCGTGGGTGCTCGGGGTGAGCCTGAAGTGAATGACATGGGTCAGCACTCGCCCATCCTGTAGCTGTAGCCGGGGGCACCGACCCCGGCCAGCCACCCGCATGACTCACCGGCTACATCCACAACCCGCGCCACTACCTCTCGATCCTCAGCCGACCTGGGCCATCGCCAGCAACTCGCGCAGACGCCGCGTATCCGTCGCCGTGGTCTTGGCCACAAATCCGCGCGCGTGGGCGAAATGCACATCCTCGCAGGTCGCCTCCAACTTCGAAAAATCCATCCTCCCGCTATCACGGTGCCGACTCAGACCATAGCCGCTCCCGCGGCGATCCGGATACACCATCGCGATCACCGACTCGTCCCTGCCCTCCCGGCCAATGAAACGCGGCAAGCCGCCCGAAGGCTCATCCGGTAACGGTTCCGTGCGCGGCATGAACAACACCTCGAACGGTCCCAGCGGCCCCTCGATCATCCAAAATTCCGCGTGCTCGGCGATGAACGCCAATCGGTCCCTCAGGGTCTCGATGTAGACCACCAGATCCTCGCCAATCATCCGCATCACCCGCCACAGAGGGTTCGAATCCGTCAGCTCCCCCATAGCCGCGAAACGACGCAGCAGCGTCACATCCATGGGCGATACCAGTTTCGTGATCGCGTCCCGCGGTGCGCCGAGCCATCGCGCCGTCTCCACCGGTCCCCGGCAATCCAGCCACTCCGCCGGCTCCAACCAGTCGCAGAACTCCCTCGCGTCCTCGTAGAGACCGAAATAACGCAGCACCAGACTCAGCGCGCAGACAGGTGGATCGTCCTTCGGGAAATGATGATGATCAAAATTCCTCCGCTCCGGTGAATGCTCCCCGCCCACATCAACCACCGCGATTCCCGGATCCGCCAGGTCGGTCTCTGTCGGTTCTCGGCGGACGATGGTCACCGGGTGAAAGTGCAACAACACGCAACAGGCGAGGAAGTCGTCCTTATGCGCACTGCCCGGATGGGTGAGGATCTGATGAATAGTGGAGGACATGATCAATGGCGACCATTTCCCTCCCACACCCGCCGGGGTTTAACACTGAAAAACTCGCCTCTTGTAAATTATGGTTTTTATAATATTTTTGATTCAACATGAAAAACCGAACCTTTCATGCCCTGTCAGACAGGCTGTTCGCGTCGTTGGATATCGCGACGTTGGTGTATGCCCGAGTCCTTTTTGGCCTGGTCATGCTCTGGGAAGTCTGGCGCTACTTCGATCAAAATCGGATCTACCGCTACTGGATCGAGCCGGATTACCACTTTACCTATCCCGGATTCCACTGGCTCCAGCCCTTGCCGGGTGACGGCATGTACTGGCTCTTCGCCGGGCTCGGCCTCCTATCGGTGTTCATCACCATCGGGTTTCTCTACCGAGTCTCCACCGTCGCATTCTTCCTCGGATTCACCTACATGTTCCTGCTGGAGCAGGGACAGTATCTGAATCACTTCTACTTCGTCTGTCTGCTGGCGTTTCTCATGATCTTCGTCCCGGCGCATCGTTGCTGCTCGGTCGACGCCAAGTGGGGCCTGACCCGTCCCTCCGACACCGCGCCGGCCTGGAGCCTGTGGATCCTGCGCTTTCAGGTCGGAGTGGTCTACTTCTTCGGCGGGATCGCGAAAATCAACGGCGACTGGCTTGCCGGAGAACCCCTGCGCGACTGGCTGGCGGGCAGATCGCACTACCCCATCATCGGCGATTTCCTCACCCTCGAGCCCCTGGTGATGACACTGGCATGGGGCGGCATGCTCTTCGACCTGGCCATCCCCTTCCTTCTGTTGTGGAAACCGACACGCGTGCCCGCCATCCTCGCCACCGCCGGCTTTCACCTCACCAACGCCGTCCTCTGGAACATCGGCATCTTTCCCTGGCTCACTCTGGCGCTTTCCGCTCTCTACTTTTCACCCGACTGGCCGCGCCGCTTTTTCCGACTGCCGCGCTACCGCACCACCCCACTACCCGTCGTCGGTTGGCCGCGTCGCCTGGCCATCACCGGCATCCTGCTCTACTGCCTCTGCCAGGTTCTCCTGCCCCTGCGTCATTGGGTCTATCCCGGCGATGTGAAATGGACGGAGGAGGGACATCGCTTCGCCTGGCGAATGAAACTGCGCAGCCGCGACGGTTCCCTCGATCTGTTCGTGCGGGAAAAAGGTTCCGAGGTCGCCAGTCCGGTCGATCTCGGCCAATACCTGCTGCCCTGGCAGATCGATGAGATGGCTTCCCGACCCGAAATGCTGCTCCAGTTTGCCCGGCATCTCGGGGAGGATCTGGAAAAGAGGCACGGAAAACCCCACTCCGTCCACGCCCACAGCTTCATCTCCGTCAATGGCAGACCGGAACAGGTCTATTTCCCGTCCACCCTCGATCTGTCGCAAATCTCGGTTTTCGAACCGCGCGCCGAATGGATGTATCCCTTCCACGATACCCCCCTGCCACGGAATGCCCATTCCGTGGTCCTCGATTGAAGAGGGTCGGGTCCGCGACCTAACCCTCTTTACTCCCCCTCGTCATCCCCGTCCGCGAGGGCCCTGCGCCGCGCGTCGCAAGCGAGACGGAACGCCTCGTCCTCCCCGTGTCTCAGCACGGAGAAGCGCACCCGCCGCCGCGAGCCCGACTCGGGTGTCCACGAGGCCTGCCAGAAGGCGTACTCGATCCCGTTGGAGCCCAGATTCACCACCCGTGCCACCCCGACGACACCGGAGCGATTCCTCGCCGCGGGCGCGGCATGACGCCGCACCCGGCCACTGTCGCGCCGATCCAGCCGAGCCAGTACCCGATCACGAAACTGACGAGCTTTCTCCAGTGCCCCTTCCGCGCCTCCCCAGCTCTGGTCGGAAAAAAATCGCGAGAACCTGACGCCGCCGCGTTGAAACCGCACCAGCCAACCCCGGGTGCCGCTCCCCTCCAGGTCGAGTCGGCAGATGCCGTATTCTGATGGGCGCGCGCTCATGGGGGGGATCTCCGATCAACGCGAAAACGCCCCGCCGGAGGGGAAAACCTCCGACGGGGCGCGTGAATTCTCAACCGATGTTTGGCGGCGTCACTCCCCGACCGGGATGGCTAGGATGTCGCGGCGCCCTTCGGCGTAAACTTGCAGCAGCAGCACCTCGCCGTCGAAGGCCTCGCTGAGATCGAGGGCCTGCCCGGCCTCGTCCACCGGCTGCTGATCGACCTGAGTGATGACCTGGCCGGCGCGCAAACCGGCCTCGGCGGCGGGCGAGTCGGCGGCTACATCGCGCACCACCACTCCGTCGAGGTCTTCCGGCAGATTCAGGGCCGTGCGCATCTCGTCGGTGAGATCGCCGATCTCCACGCCCTTGAGGAAGACGCGGGCTTTGGGCACGGACTGCTCGCCGTCACCACCGCCGCGTGGTCCGGCCATGGCCAGGCCGCCGGCGTCGGAGAGATCGCCGAGAGTCACCTCGACTGTCTTCGGCTTGCCGCCACGGATCACGTCGAAGGCGACCTTGGCACCCGGCGCGGTGTTGCTGATGTCGAGCCGGAGTTTGGGCATGCTGTCGGCGGGGATGCCGTTGTAGCCGACGATGAGGTCTCCGGGCTTGATGCCGGCCTCGGCGGCGGGTGTGCCTTCGCCGACTTCGGTCACGAGGACGCCTGATTTGTCGTCGCGCCCAAGCGCCTTGGCCATGTTGCTGTCCAACTCTTTGAGGAATACGCCGAGGAATCCGCGCTTCACCGTGCCATCATTGTCCAGGAGGCGGTTCACGATATTGAGCGACATGTTGATGGGGATGGCGAAGCCGATGCCGATGTTGCCGCCGGAGATGCCGGACTGGATCGCGGTGTTGATGCCGATGAGCCGGCCTTTGCCATCGATGAGGGCGCCGCCGGAGTTGCCCCGGTTGATCGAGGCGTCTGTCTGGATGAAGTTTTCGTAACCGCCGCCGGTGATATTGAGATCATTCCGGCCGAGGGCGCTGACGATGCCCAGGGTGACGGTCTGCTCGAGGCCGAATGGATTGCCCACCGCGAGGGTGACGTCGCCCACGCGCAGATGACTGCTGTCGCCGATGGTCACCGGTTTCAGCCCCTTGGCCTCGATCTTGATCAAGGCGACATCGGTCTGGGGATCGGCGCCAACGAGGGTGGCGCGGTAGTCTTTCTTGTCCGTGGGCAGGGAGACCATGATCTCGTCGGCTCCCCCGACGACGTGGTTGTTGGTGAGGATGTAGCCGTCCTCGGATATCACCACGCCGGATCCCAGGCCCTGCTCGCGGCGGGGCGGCAATTCGTCGAGGTCTTCGGGGATGCCGAAAAAGCGGCGGAACATCGGATCCTCGAACATCGGGGAGCGCGGCTGGGCCTCGGACTCCTTGGTGGAGAAAATGGTCACCACGGCCGGCATCACCGTCTCCAGGGCGTCGGCGTAGGAGGTGACGTGTGGGGCGTCGGTGTTGAGGGGCTCCTTGTCGAAGATGAGTTTGTCCGAGAGCTGGGTGAAGGAGAGCGCGGACTTGTCCTCGGCCTTCTCGGCGGCCTTGTCCTCGGCTTTCGCCTTGGCCTCCACTTTGGCTTTGGCCTTGGGCTTTTCTTCCGCGTTGTCCTTGGGCGCATTCTGCGCGTGGCCAACCGCCAGTCCGGTGGCGAGAGTCAGCATCAGAGCACCGGCGAGTTTTTGTTTCGTTTTCATGAGTGTCATTGAAATAGTTTCAGGGCAGGGTTTCAGTAGCTTACGACATGGATGGAATTTTCCCAGCGGGGGCTTTCCGGCGGGTTTCATCGTCAAAAGCGATGCTGTCGGAAATTTCTGTCTGTTTTTTTAGTCATCTCTACTCCGCATCGCCCAGCTTTCCCGACCGCGCATGAGTCCGCTCATTTCCGCCGAACGCCTCGAAGGCGTGGCCCTCTCCGCCCCGGAGTTGAGCCGCTATGCCCGACATCTCACCATCCCGGATGTCGGCATCGAGGGGCAGCGGCGCCTCAAGGCATCGCGAGTACTCTGCATCGGCGCCGGGGGCCTCGGCAGTCCGGTGACGATGTATCTGGCGGCCGCCGGCGTGGGCCGCATCGGGATCGTGGACTTCGATGTGGTGGATTTTTCCAACCTGCAGCGCCAGATCCTGCACGGGACCGGCGACGTGGACCGCCCCAAACTGGACTCCGCCGCCGACACGCTCCGCGAGATCAATCCGGAGATCGCCCTCGATCTCCATCGGGTCCGCTTCACCAGCGAGAACGCCCGCGAGATCGCCGAACCCTACGATGTCATCATCGACGGCACCGACAATTTTCAGACCCGTTACCTGAGCAACGATCTCGCCGTCCTCACGGGAAAACCCAACGTCTATGGCTCTATCTATCGATTCGAGGGCCAGGTCTCCGTCTTCGCCCCCCACCTCGGCGGCCCCTGCTATCGCTGTCTTTTTCCGGAACCTCCCGAGCCCGGCATGGTGCCGAGTTGCGCGGAGGGCGGCGTCATCGGCGTGCTGCCGGGCATCGTCGGCTGCCTCCAAGCCAACGAAGCCATCAAGCTCATCCTCGGCCTGGGCGAATCGCTCGTCGGCAGGCTCGTCCACTTCGACGCCCTGCGTTTCCGCTTCCGCGAATTCCAACTCCGGCGGGATCCCTCCTGCCCTCTCTGCGGGGAACACCGCACTCTCACCGAACTGGTCGACTACGACGCATTTTGCGGCGTGGGCGACTCCCCCTCCACCCCACCCACCATGATCCCTGAAATCACCGTTCACGACCTGAAAGCCCGCCTCGACAACGCCGAAGAGTTCACCCTCGTCGATGTGCGCGAACCGGAGGAGCACGCCGTATGCCGCCTGCCCGACGCCATCCTCATTCCGCTGGGCCAACTCGCCGAACGCCTCCATGAACTTGATCGCGACGCCGACATCGTGGTCCACTGCAAAGCCGGCGGTCGCAGCGCGAAAGCGATCGAACTGCTGATGGCCAACGGTTACGATAGCGTCTGCCATGTGGCCGGAGGCATCAACGCCTGGTCGAAGGAAATCGATCCCTCGGTGCCCCATTACTGAGTTTCACTCGTCACGCCGACCCGCTTTGACGCCGTCATCACCATCCCCCGAGTTGATCGCCGAACTCCGCTGCCCGGAGACCCGGCAGCCACTGAGCCTGGCAGGCGCGGAGCAACTGGCGCGCATCGTCGCCGACTCGGGACGGGGGGGACTGACGGGCGCCCTGATCCGCGCGGACGGCCTCCGGGCATACCCGATTGAGGAGGGCTTCCCCGTTCTCCTCATCGACGACGCCATCGCTCTCACCGGAGACCGGTGATCTCTCCGCAGTGCCCGACCATGCCGGAAAATCCCAAGCATCGCTCCCGCCACCTCGCCTATGTGTTCGAGAGATTTCCCTCGTTCACCCAGACTTTCTGCGTGCGGGAGATACTGGAGTTGGAGCGCCAGGGACTGCGCCCCCTGATTTTTTCCATCCGTGACACGCGCGACGAGCGGCCGCGACATTTCCCCGAATCCCTCTACGAGCGCGTCATCTTTCTCCCCCCGGAGAAGGAACTGGTGGAGGATGTGAAACGCCTGAAGTCCGAGGGCCGGCTATCCCCCTCCGTGATCCTGACCCTGCGGCATTGGAAGGAAAAAGCGGATCAGAGAGACAAACAGCGCGTCTACGAAGCGGCCTGGATCGGACAACGGCTGGCGGAAGCCGGGGTCCGCCACGTGCATTCCCATTTCGCGGGTATCGGCGCCCGCACCGCCTGGTGGCTGAAATTTTTTCACGATGTCACCTACAGCTTCACCGGTCACGCCAACGATCTCTGGGAACGCAACGACCTGCCGCTCACTCTGGAGCGCCTCATGAATGACGCGGCCCTTGTCGCCACCGTCAGCGA
This sequence comes from uncultured Verrucomicrobiales bacterium, assembly GCA_964439145.1. Taxonomy (GTDB): domain Bacteria; phylum Verrucomicrobiota; class Verrucomicrobiia; order Verrucomicrobiales; family DEV007; genus JAEUHH01. The sequence continues at coordinate 4,441 of CAYTNL010000008.1, read as the reverse complement.
GTACTCCGCCGGGGATCTGCGGTCCCGATTCCCCGTCGCCGCCCCGCGGGTGCGCCGCGTCTACAACGGCCTCGATCTGTCGCCCTTCCGCGAGGCGGCGGAGCGTCGCAACCCGAGCCTGGTCTGGAAAGACGAACGCCTCATCCTCAGCGTCGGGCGCTTGATCGAGAAAAAAGGCTTCGATGATCTGGTCAGAGCCTGCGCCCTGCTCAGGGATCGCGGTGTGGACGGATTCCGCTGCGTCATCGTCGGGGAGGGACCGATGGAGGACGAACTGAACACCCTCATCGCCCAATCCCGCCTCGGCGAGCGCGTCGTCCTCGCCGGACCGAAATCCCAGGCCGAGATCCTCGAACTGCTCGAGCAGACCGCCGTCTTCGCCCTGCCCTGTGTGACTGAGCGCGAGGGCGGCAAGGACAATCTGCCCACCGTGCTGATGGAGGCGATGGCGGCCCGGGTCGCCTGCGCATCCACCCGGCTGGCCGGAGTGCCCGAGATGGTGCTGGACGGCGAGACCGGCCGGCTCGTGGATGAACGCCAGCCCGCCGCTTTCGCCGACATCCTCGAAGCCATGCTGCTCGCTCCGGAGAGCACCGAGTCCATGGCGCGCGCCGGACAGGATCGCGCCGAGAGGCTTTTCTGCAAATCGGTCACCGCCCGGAGCCTCATGGAGCATCTCGTGCGTTTCGGCCTGGTGCGATTCGATCCCGCCCTGGTGGCGAGAAATCCCGCCCTCGCCCCGCGTTACCTCTCCCAATGGACTCGACGCGCCGGGCGCCTGTTTCGCCCCGGCAACAAAGACCGGATCGGCTGATTAATCGAGGTAGACAAACTCGTTGAGATTGAACAGCGCCAGCACAAAGGTCTCCAGCGGCTGACTGGCGAGGAATTCCTCCCCCAGCGAGACTTCTTCCGCCGTCGCCTCGCGACCCAGCAGCAACCGGTAGGCATGCGGCACCCGCTCGCTCCCGGGCATCGCGCCGAGCCGCTCACCCGTGGCCGCCGCCATGCGCCGGACAAAGGCGTCGTTCCACAGGGTCAAAGCCTGCGGCGCGGTGGTCGACACCGGTCTGCGGGCGCAACTCTGATTCGCGTCGGGTCGGTCGAAGACCTCGAAAAACGGGAACCGCAGATTCCGCCGCGCGAACAGGTAAATACTGCGCCGGTCATGCTCGGTCACATCCGCCGTTACCGGCCACTGATCCTTCAACAGCGTCGCCGTGACCTCCGGAGGCAACTCGGGCCGCACCCCCGGGCCTCCCATTTTCAGGTTCAATCCGCCTGCCACCGAGAGCATGGTGTCCCGGATGGCCTCACCCTCCAGCCGACGACGATGCTGACGGGAATAGAGACGATTCTCGGGATCCAGCTCAAGACGCCGGGACCAGTCGCCGCGCGCGTCGTCCGTCTCCGCGCGCGAAGCCTGACGCCAGGCGCGCGAATGGAGTATCTCCCGGTGAATGGCCTTGAACGAACCGGAGCGATTTCCCAATTCCGTCGTCAGCCAATCCAACAGCTCCGGATGCGTCGGTCGATCCCCCAGCTTGCCGAAGTCCGACGGCGTCCCCACCAGAGGCACTCCGAAATGTTGCTGCCAGATCCGGTTCACCATCACCCGCCCCGTCAGCGGATGATCCGCCCGCGTCAGCCAGCGCGCCAGCGCCGCCCTATCCCCCACCCTGCCCGAGTCTTTCAGGTTCAGCACTCGGGGCACATCCGCCGCCACCGCGGGACCGGGACGGCGAAAATCCCCGCGAAGGAACAGGCGGGACTCGGCCGCGGGAGTCCGCGACGGATACACCACCGGCACACTCTGATTCTTGGCCGGCAGGGAAAAATCCTCGAACACCGCCCGCAGCCGGTAAAAATCGGCCTGACTCAGCGGGTCCGTCCGATGATCATGACATTGCGCGCACTCCAGCGTCAGCCCCAGGAACACCGCCCCCACCGTGCCGGTGAGTTCGTTCAGCAACTGATGCCGTCGCTCCTCCTCCAGATTGATGTCGGGCATGTCCGGTCCCGCGAGAAGAAATCCCGTGGCCACCCCCGCCTCCGGCGATTCCGGCTCCAACTCGTCACCCGCGATCTGCAGCGCGATGAAGCGCTCCATCGGCAGATCCTCGTTCAACGCGCGGATGACCCAGTCCCGATAGCGCCACGCCTCCCGGCGCACCTTGTCATGCTCGAAGCCGTCCGTCTCCGCCCATCGCGCCGCGTCCAGCCAATGCTGCGCCCAACGCTCCCCGTGGCGTGGCGAATCCAGCAGAGCATCGACTTTTTCCCGCCACGCTTTCTCGGGACTCCGGGCGTGGGCCGCCAGGAAAGCCGTCATCTCCCCCGGCGTCGGCGGTAGCCCCGTGAGATCATGGCACAACCTCCTCAGCAGGGTTTCCGGCGCCGCTTGTGGAGCGAAATCGGGAATGCCGGCCTCGCGCAGTCTCTCCAGCAACAGGGCGTCGATGGGATTCTCCGCCAACCCGGGCGGGATCTCCGGCCTCCGCGGCGCTTGAAATGCCCAGAAACGCGCGTCCCGCCCGCTCAGCGCCGGCTCAGTGTAACCTGATTCCTCATCCGCCGACACCGCCGAGAGCGCCGACCCGAGAGACAGCGCGATCACCCATCGACGGAAGCTGTGGCACGTCGTCAGCATCAGGCAAGAATGTCGCTTACCACCCGGCCCGCCACTCCGGTGAGGCGGGCCTCCAGGCCATGGTGCGTGAAGGTGAGCTTTTCGTGATCAAAGCCGAGCAGGTGCAGCAGCGTGGCGTGCAGATCGTTCACATGCACGGGATTCTCCACCGCCCGGAGGCCGAGCTCATCGGTGGCACCGTGGGCATGGCCGCCTTTCACCCCGGCCCCGGCCAGCACCACCGAGTATCCCCATGGGTTGTGATCCCGCCCTTTGCCCTGCTCGCTCATCGGCATGCGTCCGAATTCCCCGCCCCAGATCACGAGGGTGTCCTCCAGCAGACCGCGGCTCTTCAGGTCCCGCAGCAGTCCCGCCACCGGTCGATCCGTGGCGGCGCAGTATTCGGAGTGATTCTTGTCGACATCCTGGTGCGCGTCCCAGCCATTGGTGTCACCCGAGTAGAGTTGGACAAAGCGCACCCCGCTTTCCAGCATCCGGCGGGCCAGCAGACAGCGGGTGCCAAACTCCCGGGTATGGGGCCGATCCAAGCCGTAGAGCCGACGAGTCGCCTCCGATTCACCCGACAAATCCACCAGCCCGGGCGCCTCCGCCTGCATCCGAAAGGCCAGCTCGTGGGCCGCGATACGCGCGGAGAGTTCGTCATCGTGATCGCGCTCCTCCAGGTGACGCCGATTCAGACGTCGGCTCAGATCCAGAGCCGCCCGGTCCCGCGAGGGGTCTCCCCCCGCGGGCGCGCTGAGATTCAGGATGGGCGAGCCGCCCGCGCGCATCGGCACCCCCTGGTGTCTGGCGGGCAGGAAGCCGTTGCCCCAGGCCGGGGGTCCGCCTTTGATCCCTCCGCGCGGGTCCGGCATCACCACGAAGGCCGGCATGTTCTCATTCGCCGTGCCGAGTCCATAGCTCACCCACGCGCCGAGGCTGGGCCGCCCCATCAGGATGGAGCCGGTGTTCATCTGATAGACCGACTGCGGGTGATTCACGCTGTCGCCGTGACAGGATCTCAGCACGCACAGGTCATCGGCCAGTTCCGCCATCCCGGGGAGAAAATCCGAAATCTCCAGGCCGCTACGACCCCGCGGCTGGAAAGGCCGGATCGCCGGCAGCAGCGGATTGCGCGCCACCTTGCGCCGCGTCATCACCTCGCCGAAAGACTCCGGCAGCGGCTGCCCCGCGTGGCGTGCCAGCGCCGGTTTGGGATCGAACAGATCCACATGGCTCGGCCCGCCGTGCATGAACAGATAGATGACGCGCTTGGCGCGCGCCGGAAAATGCGGAGTCTCGCCGCCCCGCGCCAACAGGGGCGCCAGCGCCGCCAAACCGAATCCGCCACCCGCCTGGCGCAGAAACTCACGCCGCCCGAGCGACGCCACGGTTCGTCCCCCCGTTTTCAGCATTCCCGGAGCCTATCCGAAATCCCGACCTCCCCACAAGCTCGAAAATGTGACTCAACAGGGTAGGATCATCGATCCCGCCCCAGTCTACTCCGGGCGCCCTTACTCAGTCGTCCCGCCCCCCTCGGAAAAAAACCGTCCCCATTTCCCCGGCCGATATCCTCCCGAAGTCTGGTTTTTCAACCCTCCGCCACACCGCCGCGAATCCACCGCGCTCAAGCCGCCCAGCCAACCCCTCCCTTCCCGACGTCCCGAAAGCCACTCCCAAAATCGGGAGCCCCTCCAAGCATCTCGGATCGCCACGACGCGATTCCCCCCCACCCAACAGGGTTCGGTCCCCGGCTAAAGAGGGTTGGGTCGGCGGGTCGACCCTGTTGGGTCCGCGCCCGGAGAATCGGCT
>CAYTNL010000007.1:0-118329 GCA_964439145.1 uncultured Verrucomicrobiales bacterium | reverse complement strand
GCCGCTGCCGTCCTAGTCGCAGAATCCCGCTGTGGTTGGCGAGGCGGCTGGTGACGACACGGAGATGACCGCCGAGGTTCTCATCGAGCAACGCGTCGCGCGGCAGCATGGCCTCATAGACGCCCAGCGCCTCTTCGGTGAAAGGGCGCACCTCCAGCATGACTGTGGCCGGAGCACCGCTCGATCCCGCGGCGTTGAAGGCGGTGAGGCGGACCGGGAAATTCCCCGCCTTTCGCGCCCGGCCCGAGATTTCGAAAGCCCCGCGCGGCACGAGGAGCCCCGGAGGCAGGGCGGCGGCGATGAATCGTGTCGGAGTATTCCTCGCCGAGAGGGGACCGCTATATTCCTGACCCACGATGGCGACCGGGAGCGTGGTGGTGTCGATGACGGGGCGCTGGATCACCGTGAGTGTCGCCGGATCACTCGTCACGCTGCCCGCTCCGTTGGAGACGCGGAGCGCGTAGGTGCCGGTGTCCGCTCCCTGGGCGTTGCGGAACGATAGGCTGGCGCTGGTGGCGCCGGCGACCGGTTGCCCCCCCCGCAGCCATTGGTATCTCAGACCCGAACCGGAGGCCCGGGCGCTGAAGCCGGTGGAGCGACCCTCGACGACGGAGCGATCCGTCGGCTGCTGATCGATGACGGGCGCCGGATAGACTTCTACCGTGATGACGCGGCTCTGGGTGTCGCCTTCGGGATGATTGATCGTGAGTTGGTAGGTGCCGGCCGCGTCGTTCGTCACGCCCGGGATTTCGAGCACCGAGCCGGTCTGGCCGGCGAGCGGCGCGCCGTTGTGAAACCACTGCAAGTCGGCCCCGGTCCCGAGAAATTCCACTTCCAGACGCAGAGTGCCTGCCGGCGCCACGGCGGTGTCGTCGGGTTCGTCGATGACGCGGGGCGCTCCGTTGTAGGCCCGCGGGTCGGGATCGTTTCCGTCGAGGACACCATCGAGATCCACATCGCCACCGAGGCGACTGCCCTGGCCCGGCGGCACGCCGAGGAAGGTGAGCGTCTCCGAGCCGGAGAGCGCATTCAACAGGGTTGAGCGCGAGACCATACCCTCTTCAGTCCGGTCGGATCGGTAGTCCTGTGTGGCGGGTCGATAGAGCCAGGCGCGATCCTGCCCGTCAGAGCGGCCCCGGACAACCAGTTCGCAATCTCCCGCCGCGGCGCGTCCCTCGAGAAAGTCGAGCGCATCCACCAGGCCCTGGTCGACACGGTTCGCGGTGGTGACGGTCGCGCTCCGACCGACCACCGGCGCGGTGCCGGTGTCGTAGCACAGGAGGAAGGCGGTGACATCCCGCAACTCCTGGAGGGTGCGCAGATTGTCCAGCACGTAGGGATGACCGATGGGTAGTTCGAATCCGGTGCCATCATGGAGCAGGCCGAATCCGCCGGGAGAGACCGCGCCGGGACGGGGATCGAAGAAGAGCCTCTGGTAAACGGTGCGCAGGGTGGCGGTTTTCACCGGCTGGGAAAGACCCGTCTCCTGGGGCAGGTCGATATTCCCGTCCGAACCGTTCGGGTAGGCGTGGCAGGTGATGCAGTGGGATTTGTTGTGGTTGTTGAAGAGGTCGCGTCCGGTGATCGGGTTGCCCGGTCCGAAGCTGGCGGGCAGGGTGCGGTCGGGGTTGCGGTTCGGGTTGGGATGATGACGGAGCGTCATCAGGTAGGTGGTGAGGTCCGCCATGTCGTCCTCGTCGAGCGGTTCGCCGCCCAGCAACTTGGGAAAGGTGGGGTTGAAGTCGGCGATCTCGGCGCGATCCCCGCGCCAGTGAAAGGGATCGCCGCCCTCGAGACCGCGCAGGGTTTGGGTGACCATGGGGCCTTTCATCGGGTGCATTACCCGGGTGCGCGGGGTGAGGTCGTGGATGGAGAGATTCGCCCCGAGCACGGTCTGGAGTTCGCCGGTCGGATCGCCGAGATCCCAGGCCAGGCCGTCGCGGTCGGCATCGAGATGGCAGGTGCCGCAGGAGACGAGCCCATTGCCGCTAAGCCGCGCGTCGAACAGGTGGCCACGTCCGCGTTTCACGGCCGGAGGCAGGGGCTCGTGATCGCTGAGCGGCACTTCGGCGACAACGGCGGGTGTGGTGGACCCGGTGTCGATGACGGAGAGACTTCCACCCAGTTTGTTGAGCACATAGAGAAGGTCGGTGGCCGGGTGCAGAGCGAGACCGCGAGGGCCGCGCATCTCGTCGGATTCCCCGGTGCCTCCGATGCGGACATCTACGCGATGGGTGACGGATCCGTCCGCGCCGGAGACGCGGGCGATGCGGTCGCTGGCGAAGGCGGCGGTCCAGAGATGGCTGCCGCCGGGTTCGAAAATGATCGCGGACGGTTGGGAGAGGGCGATGGCGGCGGCGGCTGGATTGGGCAGCAGGTCCAGATTGACGCCGGGGTTGAGATCGTGCGGGGTGTGGTCTCCCGAGGGCAGCGCGATACGGGCGAGCCGGTTGAGGGCGAATTTTCCGTTCAATGCCGGCTCGAAACGGATCAGGTTGCGCGCCTCGGTGTGGCTGGCCCAGATGGCCGAGCCATCGGGCGCGACGGCGATACCGAGGAAGTTGGTGCCGAGCCCCCCGAAGTAACGCAGGACGGCATGGCTGGTGGTGTCGATCTCGGCGAGATCGTGATCCAGCACCGTGTAGGGGATGGCGGTATCGTCGGCGGGGACGATCCGGGTGGTGCGTGGCGCGGCTGGCAGAGAGGGATTCTCCGGCTCGGAGGGATCGGGAGCGGCGGAGCGCGGCAGCACGGTGGTGCCATTGCCGGAGTGGAGAAAACAGGCGTAGATCCTGTCCCCGGAAGGGCTCGCGGCGAGGGCGGTCGGGTAGATGCCGTCGAGCGGGATGGTGTCGAGAACGGCGCCGGTGGTGACTTCGTGGACCCAGATTTCGTTGAAGCGGGCGCAGGTTACGAAGGCTTTCCCGTTGGCAAAGACCATGTCGGCCGGCTCATCGCCGGTCGTCACGGTGGCGGCGACAGTCCCGGTGCCGTCTGGCTGGAGCAGGATGATGGTGAGACTGTCGGAGACTTCATTGACCACCCAGACTTCGTCATTGGTGCGGGCGCGCACGCTGACGGGTTCGAGTCCCACGGGAATTTCCGCCGTTTTCAACGGGGCGGCCGCGGGTCCGGTGACATCAAAGACGCTGAGAGATGCCGCCTCGGAGTGCAACGCGAGCAAGCGGGTACCGTCGGGCGTGAGGGTGACGGGATGGGTGTGTCGAGCTTCGAAGCCCGAGTAGGCATCGGGCTCCTGGGCGTCACTCCGGCCGTCCGGACAGACGAGAGCGAGCGTGACCGCCAACAGGGCGACGCTGACGAGGGAGGGCGGTTGGGGACTGTGGATCATCGGGGTATCTGGGGGAGAAATGTGTGGTGTCGAGGGCTGGCTGGCGGGATTCGCCCGCCAGTCGACGCGGGGCCTGACTGACGGGCGGCCGCCACGAGGCGGCTTCCGGCTTTGCTGACCCAGTAGATTGGGTACCGGAAAGCGTGCGCGGAGCCCGGCAAGGGCGCGGGGCGCGGGTGGACGCGTGTTGCCCTGATCAGGCGGGCGCGACATGGTCACGCTCACGGCATTCCGCCCCGATAGCGGAGGCGGTGGGATCAGGCAACGGTGCCGGGGTCAGGCCTGGAACTCGGGAGGCCGGGCAGACGGGCGGACCGGGCGTGAGGCGGCCCGTAGATCATGCGATACCGCGGGGAGCCGGAGGGCCGGCGGGAAGTTCAGAAAAATGCGCTCCGTCTGGCAGATCTCGACCTTGGGAATGGGTTTGGCGGTCGGGGCGGGGGAGTCGGGAGACTGGTCCCCCTGGGTGCCTTTCTCGACCATTTGACAGAGTGGGCAGGGGTGATCCCCGTCGAAGGTCTTGCTGAGTCCCTCGCCGACAGAACCCTCTTCAAGAGAGTAGGAAACGGCCATGCCGATCCAGGCGACACCCTGAAGCACGGCCCACTGGGCGCCGATGGAAAGCATCAGCGCGCAGGCGACAAAGAGTCTGGCCGCGACAATCACAGGCCGAAAATAGACCGGGTGGCCCGTCAATCAAGCAGAACTGATCGAGTCGACAAGACGCGATCAGAGCCTCAGTTTTCCGGAGCCGGCTCGGCGGGCTTGTCCTCGGCGGGCTTGGCTTCGGCGGGCTTAGGCTTTGCCGTTTCTTCGGCCTTTGGCGCTTCGATCTTGGGCTTCGGGGTGTCGTCGGGCTTGGCGCCGGGGGCGAGGACGGGTGCCTGCTTCGGGGGCTCGGGCTTGGCGGGGATTACTCCCGCGGGCGCGCCGGGGGCGGGCGGCGTATCGTTCAGGGCGGCGGGTGGCGCCGCGCCGGGGGTGAAGGTGGGGGCGGCGTCGGCACCGGCGGCGGGCTCGTCTTTCTTGAGGATCTCGTCCCGCTTCTTGACGAGGGAGTCGGCCACGTAGCTGCGCACCTTGTAGACGCGCCCGGCCATCGCCTGTTCGGCGGCCAGTTTGTCTTTCAGGCCCTGCAGGGTGGCGGCAAAGGTCTCGTCACGCTCTTTTTTCTCCTCGTCGCTTTCCTCCTCGGCCGGTTTGCGGGCCTCGGGGAATTTTCCATCGACCTGGTAGCTGAGGAAGTACTCGTTGAGGTCGTTCTTCTCTCCGAGTTTCACCGTGTAGGTGAAGCCGTCGAAGGTCTCGATGACGAAGCTCGTCTTGTCGGGGGCTTTTTCTTTGGCCTCGTCTCCGACGATCACATCCTCGAAGCGGGGGCTGGAAAAGGCGTTCTTCATGCTGCCGACTTTCACCGGGTCCAGTTCCTCGCCCTCCTTGGCGCCGACGAGGGTGAAGTCGCCGTTCTCCTCCTCGCGGATCAGCTTCCAATCATCGGCGGCGGTGCCGGTCTGGAGGGCGATGGTCTTGACCTTTTCAACTTTGAAAAAGTCCTCCTTGAGCCATTCCGAGGGCTCGGTCTCGATGTCGCTGAATGTCTCGCTGACCAGGTGCACGGCGGCTTCGTCGCCGGTCTTGACGTAGCGACCGGTCTCGGTGGTGCTGGGTCCGCCGAAGGGGCTGGGCTGCCCGGAACTGCGCTCGACCGGTTTGCCGAGCCAGAGAGAACTCAGCTCTTTGCCCCCGGCGTCGAGGAAACTCACCACCGTGGCGGTGTTCTCCGAGCCGCCCTTGTCGGGATCGATGAGGGAGAGACGACCATATTGCGACTCGCCGATCTCGGGGCTTTGCACGATCTTCAGATCCCAGACCGTGCGGAGAAATTCCGCCGCCGCGCCGGCATCGGCCGGGTAGCCGTCGCGCTCGGCCACGGTCCAGCCGGTCTCGGATTTCTTGAGGTTCAGCTCTCCGGACACCGACTTGATCCGGATGTGGGCCACGTCGTTGATGGGAAAGTCGGGGAGGACTTTCTCCCTGTCGGTCGTGCTGGTGATGGTCTCGACCTTGCCCGGTCCGGTCAGCTTGAGGATAAGGGCGAGGACGCCGACTACGGCGAAGATGACGAGGAGTCGAATCAGGGCTTTCTGTCCCATGGTTCTGGCGTGAGTTTGGGGTTCTGGGGAAAGGTTGGGGTGGGGAAAAAAATCCGGGCTCGGAGCGTTCAGCGGGCGGCGGTCTTGAGGCGGCGCGACAACGCGAGGAAGACGCCGACAAAGATGACGAGCGCGGGCATGAGGCCGGTGGTGACGAGCTTGATCAGCATCTGGGCGAGGTCGAAGTCGCGCTTCATCTCCTTGTTCAGCTCGCGGACCTTGCGGTTCATCTCCACCTGTTGCTCGCGGAGGGTCTCCAGCTCGGATTGGACCTCGGGGGAGAGCAGGGCGTCCTGCACATTGCCGGGCGTCTGGCTGAGGATGTCGTTGATGCGTTGTTCGGCGTCGCGGGCCTTGTCCTCGAATTCGGAGAGCTCACCGCGGAACTTGGACTCCGCCTCGCTGAGCCACTCGTTGAGCTTGGTGAAGGGACGGCGGCTGGATCCGCGGCTGCGGATGTTGATCAACGCGGGATCGCCCGAGAGCTGGTCGATGGCGTTCTGGGCCAGGCTGAGGTTGCCGTTGAGCGGCTGGGGGATGCGGATGTTGAGGCCGGGAATGGTGCTCAACTGCACGCAGACCGCGTCGTAGAGGAAATCCACATCGGAGATCAGCAGCACGATGCCCTCTTTTTCGCTGGCCTTGAGGGACTCGTCCTTCTTGGTCTCGGCATTCTCGGCGTCCGCTTTTTCTTCGCCTTCTTTCTCCTCGTCACCGGCTTTTTCTTCGGCGTCGTCCTCCGCGCCTTCCTCGTCACCGGCCGCGGTGGGATCGCCCTCGGGGAAGGCGGTGGTGAAGTTGCCGGACAAGCGGCTGATGATGGAATAGGACGTGCCGGAGGGCTCGAAATTCTCTCTCAGCCCCCGGATGGCCTCCTCCTGGGTGGGATCGGCCTCGAAGGCACCCACGAGCTGGGTCTCGGTGCTGGTGACGACCAGATCGGTCTTGGTGACACCCTCGGGCGGGGTGATGAGGAAGCCGCCGGGAGCGAGGAACTGGGCGTTGGACACGAAGTTCACGATGGGATCGTCCGCCGGCATCGAGTCCTGATTCAGGGTGATGAAGGTCGGCACGAAGTAGCCCTGGCGCATGATTTCGGTGCTGTGCTTCAGATCGGCCACCACCTTGGTGTCGTCGTAATCGACTCCCCAGGCGGTGAACAGTTTCGCCAGGTTCGAGCTGGGGGCGGGACCGCCGGCGCCGCCCATCATGGGATTGCCGCCACCGGCTCCCATGGCGCGGGCGTAGAAGAAGCTCGGGTCCACCGCCACGATCACTTTGCCACCCTTCAGCAGATACTGGTCGATGGCGAACTGGGTCTCCTCGGCCACATCGTAGGGATGCAGCACGATGAGGGTCTCGGTGTCGGCCGGGATCTCGGTGGCGGTGGCGGGCAAAAATTCCACGGTGAAATCCTTGCGCAGATCCTCGACGAAAAACCACGGGGGCGTGGCGCCGCCACCTCCCATGGGATTGCCGGAGAAACCGCCGCCGATCTGCATGGTGGTCATGATGCGCACCACTGAGCCGGCGCCGTCGTGGACGCGGGCGATGGCGCGGGTGAGATCGTACTCCAGGAGTGTCTCGGGACGAGCGGGGAGGAAGGGGAGCGTCTCGGTCTCGTCGACGCAGCTCACCGCGATGCCGAGGAAGATCTCGCCGCCGGTCATCTGCGACATGCCGCGCTGCAGACCGTCGAGGATGGCGGAGTCCTCCGCGTCGGTGCTGGGTTCGGGGTTGAGTTTCTTCACCGTCACGGTGCCGCCGGCGGCTTTCTGGTATTCCGACAACAGCTCTTCCACCCGCAGGGAATAGGCCTGCTCGGCCGGGGTCATGAAGTCCGAGGTGTCGTTCGCGTAATAGCGGATCTCCACCGGGGTATCGAGGCGTTTGAGGATGGATTTGGTGCCGTCCGAGAGTGTGTAGAGGTTGTTTTCCGTCAGGTCGGCGCGCAGGCCGATGGCGCCGACGATGAAGTTGACGAACACGGCGATCAGGAACACGACGACGACGCCGATGATCGCGGTGGGAATGCGGCCCAGCTTGCCGTGGTGATCGCGGGCGGCCGGGGATTTCGAGGAGGCTTTGGCTTCGCTCATGGTCTCAGAGGTGGGTGGGGGAAAAGTGAACAGGGTTGGGTCGGTGAGTGAACAGGGTTGGGTGTCCCGGTCGCGTCGTTCAGGCGCGCTTCACGCGCAGCACCACGGCGGTGCTGAACAGGCAGAAGGCGATGAAAGTGACGAAGAAGATGATATCGCGGAAGCCGAGCACGCCTTTGGCCAGCTCGGAGAAGTGGGGGATGATGCCGATGATGTTGACGAATTTCAGCAGCGGCCAGAAGATGAGCCATCCGCCCTTGAGGCTGCCGACGGCCTGGGACACGGGCTGAAGTCCGCCCAGCCAGAGCAGCAGGCAGAGGCCGATGGAGATCAGCAGCGCCACGATCTGGCTGCGGGTGAAGGCGGACACCACCGAGGTCACGGCCAGGAAGCAGAGCCCGGTGAGGAAGGTGGCGACGAAGCCGGCCATGATGACCCCGTTGTCGGGATTGCCGAGGTAGTTGATGACCCAGACGATGGGGAAGGAGAGCACCAGCATGGCGAAGAGCACCACGGCGGCGGCGAGGTATTTGCCGACGATGGCGTGCCAGGGCGCGATGGGCATGGTGAGCATCAGCTCCAGAGTGCCGAGCCGCTGCTCCTCCGACCACAGGCGCATCCCCACGGCCGGGGCCACGACGATGAAATACCAGGGCAGGTATTGGAAGTAGGAGATGTAGAGGCTGGCCTCGCCCGATTCCAGCAGGCCGCCGAACCAGAAGGTGATGCCGTTGGAGATGAGCAGAAAGATGACCACGCAGACGTAGGCGATGGGCGAGTTGAAGTAGCTTTTCACCTCGCGTTTGAAGATGGTGCGCACTTCGCGGGGCAGGGCGAAGAGCAGCAGCGCGATGAACACGGCGGACACGACGACCGTCGGGATGGCGAAGTGGAGCAGGAGAGCGATGGTGGCTTCCATGTTGGGAAAAGTGGGTTTTGGGTTTTCCGGTGGGGAGTGAAAAGTGGCGGCGGTTGGCTCAGTCCTCCGTGTCGGTGCGGGTGATCTCGCGGAACAACTCGTCGAGACGGCCCTCCTCCACGCGCAGTTCGTGGACCTTGAGGCCTTTGGCGACGGAGAGCTGGAAGATGGCTTCCGGCAGCGCCTTGTCCTTGCCCTTGTTCGGCATGACGCGGGCGGTGATGCCATTGTCGCCGGAGTCCAGCACGCTGACGCCGTGGACTTCGGGAAGTTTTTCCAGCTCCTGCCGGATGCCGCTACTGGCCAGGCCGGTGGCGCGGAGGTAGACGGCACCGGCGTTTTTGGCCTTGGCCTTCAACTGATCGGGGGTGCCGTCGGCGATGACCTTGCCGCGATCAATGATGATGGCGCGGGTGCAGGCGGCCTCGACTTCCTCCAGAATGTGGGTGGAGAAGATGATGGCCTTGGTCTCACCCATCCGTTTGATGAGATTGCGGACCTCGTGCTTCTGGTTCGGGTCGAGGCCGTCGGTGGGCTCGTCGAGGATGAGGACTTCGGGATCGTGAATGATGGACTGGGCCAGGCAGGTGCGGTGGCGGAAGCCCTTGGACAGGGTGTCGACGCTCTGCTGGCGCACCCGTTGGAGGAAGCAGGTGTCGATGGCCTTGTCGACGGCCGCCTCGATCCCGGCGGCGGGCACGCGGCGCATCTCGGCGCAGAAACGGAGGAAATCCTCCACCGTCATGTCCGAGTAGAGCGGCGCGTTTTCCGGCAGGTAGCCGATTTTCGACTTGGCGATGATCTCGTCGTCGAGGATGTCGGCGCCGCCCACGGTGATGCTGCCGTCCGTGGGAGGCAGATAACCGGTGACCATGCGCATGGTCGTCGACTTGCCGGCGCCGTTGGGGCCGAGGAAGCCGAGGACTTCGCCCTTTTCGACGGTGAAGGAGATGTTGTCGACCGCGACTTTCTCTCCGAAGTGTTTGCTGAGGTTTTTGACTTCGATCATGATGGGAACTGGCGTCTGATTCCGCGACAATAGCGCGGCCGCGGATTTCTCCGGTGGAGAACCCAGTTCGCAAGCGGACAAACGAAATCTCGAGCGATTTTCATTTGCCACAAAACTGGGACCTCGCAAGAAAAAATTTACATCGTAAAGCCACCTGTAGCCCCGAATTCGCCGCGAACAATGGCGCATTTTCGGCAAGACAATTCCGGAAATCGGTGTCGCTGAATGGGGTTGGCGTTTTTTCCCGCCGCCGGGGACGGGGGGACGGATGATTTCGTTGCCCGTGGCGCCGATGCTTCTATGATGGCCGGATGAAACTCCATAGTTGGAATGTGAACGGCATCCGGGCGGCGCAGAAGAAGGGATTCGAGGACTACATGGTCAGGGAGCGTCCCGATCTGCTGCTGGTGCAGGAGACGAAGGCGCATCCGGACCAGGTCGAGTTCACCCCGGCGCTCGATGGCTGGAAGGTCTTCTGGAACTCGGCGGAAAAGAAAGGCTACTCGGGGGTGGCGGTCTTCACCCGCGAGGACCCGCTGAATGTGACCACGGGGATCGGGATGACGGAGCACGACAGCGAGGGCAGGGTGCTGACCCTGGAGTTTCCGGACTTTTTCCTGATCAGCGTTTACACGCCAAACGCCCAGGATGGACTGCGCCGGCTGGAGTATCGCCAGTGCTGGGATCGCGACTTTCTCAGTTATGTCGGCAGCCTGGAGAGGGTGAAGCCGGTCATCTTCGGCGGGGATCTCAACGTGGCGCATCGGGAGATCGACCTGGCCCGGCCGAAGGAGAACCGCAAAAGCGCGGGCTTCAGCGACGAGGAGCGCGCCGGGTTCGACAATATCGTCGGCGCGGGCTACCTGGACAGCTTTCGCCATTTCCATCCCGAGCAGCCCGACCACTACACCTGGTGGAGCTTTCGCGGCGGCGCCCGGGAGCGGAACGTCGGCTGGCGGATCGACTATTTCTGCGTGTCGCCGAAACTGGGCGACCGGATGAAGTCGGCCAGGATCCATCCCGACGTGTTGGGATCGGACCACTGCCCGGTGGAACTGGTGCTGAGCTGAGCCGCGGTGGTGAGGCTCACTTCCCCAACCGATCCAGCACATTGCGGGTGATGCGTTCGACGGCGGGGTCTTTGCCCTGCAATCCATGCGCCCAGTCGGTGGTGCCGGTGGTGACCACGGTGCCGCCGGCTTCCGTGGTGTAAAGGCCGAGCACGGCATGGCCACTGTGGTCGGGGCCGGGCCACTCCTCATACCACCAACTGTCGCCGGGCGCCCATTTGGCCGGCGCGGTGCCGAGGATGGTGAAGGTCTTCGGCGTGCCGTCCCGGTGAGTCGGGAAAGGGAGGCCGTCGCGCCACTCGATCTCGCAGCCGTCGCACTCGTAGCCCACGATGCTGTCCTTGCCGCCGAATTCGGCGCCCGCCTTCAGGCCCGTGCCCTCGAAAAGCCAGTGCTCGGGGCGATGCACGGTGAAGGCGCCGCTGCCATCCATGAGCTGGCCGTGGCTCTTGTGGTAGCCGCCGTGGAGAAAGCCGACCCCGGTCATCTCATTCTCCGGCCGACCGATGAGGTGGTGACCCCAGAGAGTCGCGAGGGTGGGAATTTCCCCGGCGGTGGAGGAGTAGAGCTCGTCCTGATTGAACCACTGTTTCCAGCAGAGCAGGGACTTCGACTCCGGCACCCAGCGCACCTGCCAGCAGCACGTGTTCCCTGAGAAAAAGGCGACATTGCCGCCCGCCGCGGCGAAACCCTCGACGGTGTCGCGCATGGGGGTCGACCAGTATTCATCGTGACCCAGGCTGAGCACCAGGCGATAGGGTTTCACGATCTCCGGTCGCAGCTCGAGATCGAGATTGGTGGCGTAATCGACGGCGTAACCGTTTTCCTCGGCCCAGGCGACGAAGGGGCGCTCCCAGCGGCCAAACTGTGAGCGCGGCGGGCGGAGATAGGAGACCTGGTGCCCCTGCAGTCCGGCCCGGCCGTGGTAGCCGTAGAGGCTGGAGCCGCCCCAGTTGTTGTAGGCGTTGTAGGTGTGGGTGGCGAGCTGGAGCAGGATCTTCGCGTCCCGGCCCGGCGCCGCGGAGCGAAGGACGAAGTAGCAGGTGGACTCCGCCGTGCGGTTGTTCCATTGGGTAAATTTCCCGCCGTTGTCCCGCACCCGCAGGGTCACCTCGTAGTAGCCGCTCCGCCACTCGGCCGGAATGTTCAGGGTGAATCCGACCGGCCAGCCGCAGCCCTCGGCGGACGCCTTCTCGGGGACGCCGTATTCCAGGCCGCCTTCGTTCTTCGCTTTTTCAAACACCACGACGCGCTCCTTCCCGATCCGGGCGATCTCCAGATCATAGGTCGGCGAGGTGGTCGAGAGATGGAGCGCCAGCTCATCGCCTGGCGCGTAGCTGATGTCCCCGCAGTAGCCCTCGATGTAGAGCGAACGACCGGCGTCGATGGCGCGGGCGGACGCGGGTGCGAGGATCAGGCAGAGGAGGGCGAGGGCGAAAGTCGGGAATCTCATGGCGCGAGCATAGCGGGTGCCGTGACTCGCGGGCAATGCGGAAACAGGCGGGAGAATGAGCGTGGGGGTTTTCATGATTTACATCGGAAGGTATTCGCGATGATACTGGGGAGTGGCTATCCCGTTCCAGAACCGAATGGCGCCAACCCCGGAGACGATGAACGCATCCACCCGGCCACTGATCCTGCTCCTGGCCGGTCTCCTGGTGTCAGCGGTCCCGGTGCGGGGCGATACCGAAAACTGGCCCCAGTATCGGGGAGCCCAGTCCGACGGACTGGGCGAGGGGGCGTCGCTGCCGGAGATCTGGAGTGATACCGAGAACGTGGTCTGGAAAGTTCGCGTACCTGGTTGGGGATGGTCTTCGCCCATTGTCTGGGGCGACCGGATTTTCGTCACCTCCGCCGTCGGGGAGACGGAGTTGCCGACGCCCCATGTCGGAGGCTATCCGGGCGGGCATATCGGGGCGGAAGAGTCGCATCGATGGATGCTCTACTGTCTCGACTATGAGTCGGGGAAGATTCTCTGGGAGTTTCAGGCTCATCGGGGCATCCCTCCCCAACCGCGGCATCCGCGGAACTCCTTCGCGTCCGAGACTCCCGTGACCGATGGCGAGCGGGTCTATGCCTACTTTGCCAACATCGGACTGTTTTGCTGCGACATGGACGGCGCAAAACTCTGGGAACGCCGCTGGCCCAGCTATCCCATGCGCGATGGGTGGAACACCGGCACATCGCCCGTCCTGCATGGTGACCGCATTTTCATTCAGAATGACAACGAACGGGAATCCTTCCTCGAGGCACTCGACAAACGATCCGGCGAGACCCTCTGGCGGGTGTCGCGGGAGGAGAAAAGCACCTGGTCCACCCCTTACGTCTGGGAGAGCGGCTCGCGCGTCGAACTGGTCACCATCGGGAGCAACCGGATCCGCTCCTACTCGGTCGAGGACGGCTCGGTGTACTGGGAACTGCGCGGCACCTCGGGATTGGTCAGCCTCATGCCGCTGGCCAAGGATGGTCTGCTCTATGTCGGCGCGGGCTATCACTATGGCCCGCTCTACGCGATCCGGCCCGGCGCCACTGGCGACATTTCCCCGCCATCGGGCGAGTCGAGCATCGAATGGATCGTCTGGTCGCAGCGGCGGGGGTCCAGCATTCATCCCTGCTACCTCGTCAGCGGGGACCGTCTCTATGTCTGCTACGACTCGGGACTGCTCGCTAGTTTTCACGCCAAAACCGGCGCGGAGATGATTCCCAAGCAACGTCTGAACACGATGGGGGGGCGGTTCTATGCCTCTCCCTGGGCCTACAACGGCCGCGTGTTCATGCTCAACGAAAACGGCGATACCTGGGTCATCGAGGACGGCCCGGAATATCAACTGCTGAGAAAAAATTCCCTCGGCGATGTTGCCTGGGCCACCCCGGCTATCGCGCGAGGCAGTCTGTTTATCCGGACCTACGCATGGCTCTACCGGATCCAGAATCGTTGAGCCCGCCCGCTTGTCATGAAAATCTCCGCGCTATTCCCGGTCCTGATTCTCGCCGCCCATACGGCCTTGGCCGCCCCGGAGAACGGCAAGGTAGTACTGAAGTCCCTGAGTGATCGCGCCGAACGCGGGAAGATCGCTGATCGTCGACAGATGGTGCGGGGCGACTCCGGAAAGTGGAATGACGACGCTATCCTCCTGCGGGCGCCATCTCTCGAGCATAAGCCCAATAATATGTCCCTCGATGATTGGGCCGATCAACTGGCCGCGTCGCCGACGATATCCGGGTCCGGCGAAGATACTTGGCTCATCTACCGCACCCGACAGCTCGATGACAACGACCGGGTCTGGATCGAGTCCATCGAACGGAGCGGCGACACGTTTACCATCGTGATGCGCGAGGCGATCTGGCGCGGATACTACAACAAGACATTCACCTATTACGAAGTTCTGGCCATTAATCTGGGCAGGCTTTCTCCGGGGGATTACGAGGTCAAATGGCTCGCCAAACCGCTGACATTCCAGCGATTCGAGGACCCGGGAAAGCCCAAAGATAACTGGCCCAGGGACGAAGAGCCCACCGGGGAGGCGCCGGTGGAGGTGAAAGCGAGGATAACGGTCAGGTAATGGGCCGATCCGAGCGGCTCCCTGCCAGGCGCCTCACGGCGTCTCCAGATACCCTTTTGCCAGTGCGGTCCATCGCTCCCGCAGCGTGGCGAGGCGCCCGGCTTCGCTCCCGGCGAGATTGGTGGCCTCGTTGGGATCGACCGATAGATCGAAGAGAAACTCGCCCTCCTCCGGAGAGCGCACGTATTTCCAATCGCCCACCCGCAGCGCCGCCCAGGGGAGCCGATCCAATTCGGCATGGGGACCGAGTTCCCAGAAAAACTCCCGATCCCCGGGCGGTGTCGCGTCCTCCCGGCCCGCCAGCAGCAGGGGGGAGAGATCGCGTCCATCGAGCCGGTTCGCGTCCGGTTCCACCCCGGCCAGGGCGCGGAAAGTCGGGAAAAGATCCAGCGACCAGAGCGGCGTGTCGATGACTGTGCCGGCGGGGATTTTTCCCGGCCAACGCATCAGGCAGGGCACCCGGATGCCGCCCTCGAAGAGCGTGGCCTTGTTGCCGCGCAACGGCGTGTTGCTGCCGCCGTAGACCGGATCGCCACCGTGGTCGGTCAGGAAAATGACCAGCGTGTTATCCTTCAGTCCGGTGCGGTCCAGCGTTTCCAGCACGCGGCCGACCCCGTCGTCGAGGCTCACCGTCATGGCGGCGAACTCGCGCCGCACCTTGTCCCCGATCTTCGCTACCCGCTTCAGTTCGGCGGCCTGGGGCTGCATCAGGTTCACCGGCGCGTCATCCGCGGGACTGTGGCCTTTGCCGAAATGGGGCGCATTGTAGGGGAGATAGAGGAAAAACGGTCGCCCGCTCCGGGCGCGGGATTCGATCCAGTTGACGGCCTCCCCGGTGATGATTTCCGTGGCGTAGCCGTTTTCGGTTACCAGGGAAAAGTCGTGCCACCAGTCCGGCAATCTGCCATAGGTCAGGGTGAAATAGTCGACGCAGCCGCCGGCGTGACCGCGGAAGAGTTGGAACCCGTGGTTCGGGGGGAGGAAGTCGGGGCTCCCGTGACCGAGGTGCCATTTGCCGATCAGCGCCGTGTCGTAGCCCGCCCGGGCCGAGAGGAGCGTCGCGATGGTGGTCTCGTCCGCGCCCAGGCCGCGCGACTTGTCCGCCTCGGCCAGAAACATGAGCGCTCCGAGCAGTCGATCCCGCGAGCGGCTGGGATTGCGCCCCGTGAGCAGTCCGTATCGCGAGGGTGTGCAGATGGAGGAGGCGGCATAGAATTGGGTGAACCTCGCCCCGTCCGCCGCCAGGCTGTCGATGTGCGGCGTGGGGATCTCCGATCCGTAGGCGCCGACATCGTTCCACCCCTGGTCGTCGGAAAAGATGAGAACGATGTTGGGTCGCTCCGCCGTCCCGAAACTCAAGCCGGATGACATCATGGTTACCAGCCAGAGTAGAACGGGAAAGGAGAGCGGTTTCATGGGTGACTCAGGGAGATACCACGATCAGCCCACCTTGGGAAAGGGCGTCTTTCGCGGAAATTGTGGGGATCGAGAGGAGAGAGGAGGGCGGGCCAGCATGCGAACCCGTGATGGCATTCAAACGAGGCTTGGGTTGAAGTTGGATCCACCAGGCCGTAACTACGCATGTCGGAGAACTCCATCGCCCCGGGTGGATTCCGGCTTTTTGTATTAGAATCGCCCCCCAACCGAATATTCCCATGATGAAGCCCATTCTCCCGATTCTGGCAGGCTGCCTTTTGCCGGGTTTTGGCCTTGCCTCCCAGGCTGACGAAGCCGTTGTCTGGGATCTGGCCAGGAATGAAATTCCCACAGAGCTAAGGTCAGGCGGGATCGAGATGGCGGATGGGGCGGTAACGTTGCGCGACGGCGCCGCCTTCGCCATACCGGCCGACGCTTTTCGCGATCAGCGGAATTTTACTGTGGAGATCACACTGTCCCTCAAGGGGCTGGTGCGGGACGGCGTATTCACCGTGATGCGAAAGCAGAGCGGAGACAAGGATGACGGGTTCTCCCTGTTCTTCAACTACAAGGATGATCCCTACCACGCGCGGCAAGTCAGTTCCGTGGTCAACAATATCCTCATGACCAGCGGCGGGGTCGGCGGGCGACAGGGGCCGGAGACCGACCGCCCCTACACCTTCACCGTGGCCGTCCGGGATGGGCTGGCGACATTCTACCTCGACGAAGTACCCGTCAAGACATGCTTCATGGAACTCATCGCGAACCGGGAACCGATGTGGATCGGGCGCAACGCGAATCCCAAGGCGGGGCATCTGCCGGTGACGGTCCACAGCGTGAAGGTCTACGGACCGGGTTATCGCTACGTTTCCAAGCGGGAATCGACGGGCGAATTTCCCCGTGGCGCTGTCGCCGGCAAAGGTTGGGCGCTGGACGTCCCCAAGATTGAGCATCCGGAGTGGCCCAAAGTCCTGATCTATGGGGATTCCATCTCAATGGGCTATCGCCGCCACTTCATCCCGGAGATGCTGAAACGGAACATCTACGTGTTCCACTGCGTCCATTTCGTGGGAGGGGAAGTGCCGGAAGCGGCTCTCACCGAGATGGCGGGCCGCTACGCGTATGACGTGATCGTCTTCAACAACGGTCTGCACTCGTTGAGCTGGACGCCGGACAAGATCTCCGACGAGGTTGTCCTGGAGCGGATGCGGAAGCTGGCGAGGTGCTTCCAGAACGGGGCTCCACAGGCTCGCCTGTTCTATCTCATGACGACACCGCACACGGCGTCGCGTCCCGCGCCGGATGAGCCAGTTTCAGGCTTGGGCGACAAGAATGACGTGGTGATCCGACTCAACACGCTGTCGGCTCGGGTAATGAAACAGGAAAAAATTGAGGTGATCGATGCCTATGCCCTCCTGGCCTCCCGGCTGGATCTGGCCGCCGGTGACAAATATCATTGGCAAGCGCCGGCCTACGATTTGTTAAGCCAACAGATCATTGATCGGATATCCCCGTCACTTCCGACATTGAAGTGAGAGAGATTGCCTGCCGGAGGGATCGGTTGACGCCTATTCGGTCGAGTAACAGCCCGAAACCGTCGCCAGCACTCATCCACCAAGCACGGGATTCGCGACATGCTCACTCCCCTGATTTGAAAAAGTGGTGGGCAGGACAGGATTCGAACCTGTGAAGGCATAGCCAGCAGATTTACAGCGAAATTTTCCGGCTTCAAGAGGTGTCAAGGGATGTCATCCAATGGCAATCTTTGTCACACTTAACTAATTGAAATTCAATTTTTTATGATGTTGATACTCGTGACACCCCGTGCTTTCCTTTGTCACCCATGGACAAAAAAAGTGAGTCCAAAACGAGTCCAAAAGAGGTCGTCTTCGGGAAGACCGATGTCCGATATTGGAAGACCAAGGTAGTCCGTCGTCAGAGACTGGTCGGAGGAGAATTGATCACCGACCGTCACTATAGCGTCCAACTTCAGCTCCAAGGTAGGCGCACCCGTTTCCCGCTCAACTCGGGAAACAAGACTACCGCAGCATCGAAAGCCCTTGAGATCTACTTGGATATCCTAACACTCGGATGGGACAAGGCTGTCGCGAAGCACAAGAGCGCAAGGAAGAAAGCCGGTCAGGACGAGGATGACACCGCCTTCATCGAGCGTCCTACGGTGGGAGACCTCATCCGCATCGCAGCAGAATTCTCGACGGTGCGCCAGTCAACTTTTAACAGTTACGCGAAAGCGATTCGCAAAATCTACGCAGACGCCATGAAGATCCCTGGGGCGCAGAAGTTCGACGGACGTTCCGGAGGAGCAGCACGTTGGCAAAAGCGAGTCGACCAGATCTATCTCGATCAACTGAGCGCGGAACTCGTGATTAGGTGGCGGAATTTTTTCCTCACTGAAGATGGCGACGACCCGCTCACGAAACGGAGGCGCATCAATACCTCGAACACGCTCATCCGGAATGCGCGGGGTCTCATGGCCAAGAGGCACCTTCCGTTTTTGAAGGAGCGGATGCGGCTGCCAGATCCCCTGCCCTTGGAGAATGTCCCCCTCCTGAAACCGCCCTCGATGAGATACCACAGCAAGATCGACGCACACGGGATTATTGCAGATGCACGAAAGGAAATCGAAAATGATCACCCCGAGCGATACAAGGCGCTTCTCTTGGCGCTTGTTTGTGGTCTTCGTCGGGGCGAGATCGACAACTTGCTCTGGGAATCCTTCGACTTTGATCGGAAGATTCTACGGATCCAGAACACTCGCTACCATGAGTTGAAGACCGAGGATTCGGCTGGTGAAATCGATCTGAGCGGAGAGGTCAATGACGCTTTCAGGACCCTCCATCAGCGCGCCTCGAGCAAGTTCGTAATCGAGTCCGTCCACGAGCCGCATCGCACAGATTCCGGAACCCGGTACTACCGTTGCAATCTCGTATTCAAGGAACTTGGAGACTGGCTTCGGACCAAGGGCGGCGACAAGATGCGCCCGATTCATGAATTGAGAAAGGAAGCCGGCTCGCTCGTCGCCGCAGAATACGGCATCTTCGAGGCGAGCCGATTTCTCCGGCATTCGGACATTCGGATCACCAGCCAGGTCTATCTCGACAAGAAACGCCGCGTTACCCCGAGCCTACTGTTGACGCCTCCGAAGAAGAAAAAGAAAAAGGCTAAGAAGAAGGGACGAAAAATGAAAAAGAGCAGAGCTTAGATGAGCACGCGTGGACGCCCAGAATTAAGCAAACGCCGGGTCACGGGCTATGTCGTGGGCGAAGTCTGGCCGAGGTTTATTTCCCAGTATCCGGGTGCCCGAACGCTCGAAGTCTATTCGGTCGTTGAAAAACTTGCCGACTATTTTCTCTTCCCCCAGGACGCCAATTCAGGGCAAAGCGCTTGGTATCTTGGTGTTTTCGATCACATGCCAGATGAAGTTTCATGGCTTAGTAATGAATTCCGGAAGGAGAGTAATGAACTCATGCGGCTGGAGATATCGGACGACCCCAAGAGGAAGAATCAGATTGGGCAACTCAAGTTCCTTGTCCTCCTCGGCGTAGAGGAATGGAGTCTGATTCGAAAACTATCGAAGAGCGGTTCTCTAGAATTGGCAGCTGAGGTTGTCCTCCGAATGCCGGAGCGCTCGCTTGAGCGAAGATTTGAGGGCGCGGTTCGCCAAGTAGAGAAAAGTGAGGCGAGACACAAGAAGGATTTCAAAGAATTGGTCAACGCATCCGTTCCACAAGAAAAGAGTCTCGCAGCGGCTTATCCGGACTTGGCAAAGAAGTTTCCCGAAGATGTTGCGAAACTCGACCTAAAACTCCAAGAATCTCGCGATGCCAGGGTCAAGGACTTCGTTGCCGAAAGTTTTTCGGAAATGGCAAGACGGATATCAGACTTTGTTGCCTCGATCTCGGAAGTGCTGGAAACATCGCCCGATGAAGTCAAGGACGATTAACCCAGCGTCAAAGCCCCTGACGTTGGGCGGCTCAACCAACGTCAGGGTCGCCCTCTGACATACTGTGTCAGAGACTGTCAGCAACGATTTATGAAAACGTTGCTGACCAAAAAAAAGGTGGCGGAAACCCTGCAGGTCTCGACCCGCACTGTCTGCCGATATGTGAGCCAAGGTTGGCTGAAGCCGATTCGGCTTTCCGACCAGACTCTCCGCTTCGATCCCGATGACTTGCTGCGGTTTATCGAGGATGGAGGCGCAGGTTCGACCAAACAGCTCAATCAGAAAGGAGGCTGAGTCATGGAAACGACATCGAATTCCCGTCCGAATTTGAGTGAAACGAACGCACTTACCCGGGCCGAAAAAGATAGGCTCGCGGAGAACGAACGAGTGATTCAGAGCACGTTGCTGTCTTTTGTCGAGATGGGAAAGGCGCTCGAGGACATCAAGGAGAAAAGGCTCTACAGGGCGCGCTACAAGACGTTCGAGGATTACTGTCGCAACCGCTGGGGGTTCTCCCGGCAGCGGGCCTTTCAGCTGATCGGGAGCGCCGAAAAGGCGGACCTTTTGTCAACAGCTGTTGACATTCCGCCGACCATCGAAGCGCAGGTTCGCCCTCTCGTCGGGCTGTCCGACGATCAGGCGGTCGAGGCGTGGAGGTCGGCGGAGAAGAACGCCAAGAACGGCGAGGTCACTGGGCCTTTGGTGCGGAAAGCCGCAGACGAAGTCCGTGGCATCGGGTTGAAAGGGGCCGCGGACGATTCTGACCGGGACCTCTCCACCCTCGATCGCCTGTGCGGAAAGCTGTCCGCGAGGGAGGAGTGGGACGACAACGCGAAGGCCCGTCTCAAGATGAGCCTGAAGAAGCTCCTGAAGACTGCGAGAGAGATCGGAATCCTCGACGACGCCTGACCCCTCATACTCAACATCCCACTAGGAATACCATGAACTTGAACGACTTCATCGATGAACCGGACCCCTTCCTGGACAACCCGCTCGAGATCGGAGTCTCGCACTTCAAGCATAAGGCGCTCGCCCAATTCTATGTAAATCTCAGCCGTGGGTGCGCGCACGGTTGCGCCTTCTGCTACGCCCAGTGGATCGCATTGCAGCAGCAGCGGACGCTCCAGGAGCGCGGGATACACGATCTGAAGATGCAGTGGGGGGAATACATGTTCCCCCGGGTGTTCGACGAGAACCGATTTCGGAGCTCGCTTTTTCGCGCCATGCGGACCCCGGCCAGCGAGTTGTCTTGGGATGCCCCACGCGCGGTGATGTTCTGCACTACATGCGACCCATTCCAGACGTCGCGCGACGAAAACGCGGCTACGCGGAGCGCGCAGAATGCCCAGTTGGAATTCCTGTTTGTCCAGGCCATGGAAATGATTCGCGATGAATCGAGTTTGTTGGTGCGGATTCTGACTCGCTCCCCCCTGGCCAGAAATCATTTCGAACTGATGAGCACGTTTGGTGATCGCCTGCTTTTTGGGATGAGCATACCGACGCTCAACGATCGGATCGCCAGGAAGTACGAACCACATGCGCCGGGCGTGAAAAAACGCCTCGAAACTCTCCGGTTGGCGAAGGAATCGGGATTGAACATTTACCTCGCCGCGGCACCGACTTTCCCGGAGCAGGATTCGGAAGACTACGAGCGCCTATTGACGGCCGTGGCCCCTCTCGAACCAGTGACCGTTTTTCACGAACCGATCAACCGCCGCGGCTCCAACGTCAAATTGATGGCGAGGTCGATGTCGGAGCGCGGGCTCGAATTTCAGGCCGAGGTTTTCGAAGGAGACGGCACCTGGGCAACCTATGCAATGTCGTCGCTCCGTAATTTCGAGGCAGTGGCAGGTGACCTTGGTCTCGGGGGCAAATTGAAGCTCTGGCCTGACAAAGACCTACTGCGTGACGCCTGCCTTCAATCGATCGTTGATCACGGCATTTTCTCTAACTCTTTTGATGTCGCGAAGTGGATCCGGCAGTGGTGGGGCAGACCGGTCTCGTGGCCGGGGAAAGTTTCCCAGAACGCTGGCTAGGACGGCCCGCCCCTGCTGAATAAACGCTCTGAATTTCAATGAAAAATACCAGTTGAAAAATTGGCCGGCTCCAAGTCCTACCTCGAAAGCCGGCCAAATCCCTTAATGAGACGATGAATACTACGATCTATCACGGCCTGCCGCAAGTTCCTGCCCCTCGTGTGCCGAGGATTCGCGAGATCTTCGGCCATGACACGGTCTTGGTCCCCACCGAATGGGGTACGAAGAAACCGATACAGAAAGGATACACCGACTTCACGCTCGAAAAGATGAGCGATCCCCAACACCTCGCTCTCCTCGAGCGCCACAACCTCGCCATCCTCACTGGCGCGAAGTCGGGAAATCTCATTTCCATCGATTTCGATGATGATGCTGCCTACGAGCAATTCCGCGCCTGCAACCCCCAACTCTGCTCAACTGTGATGACCCGAGCATCCCGGGGGTGCAACCTCTGGTATCGACTGAAGGGGGAATATCCGGAGGGGGTGAGCAAGCTGGTCAATGAATCTGGAAAGGAGGTCGGTGAATGGCGTGCCGGGAACGGCATCACCATCGTCGATGGACAGCACCCCAGCGGTGTACGATATGAGGTTTCTTCTCCGGGCGGAGTGCTGGAGGTGAGCTTTGACCAGATCAAATGGCCCGAAGACTGGACCAAAGTTCCCGGGCGGGTCGATCCCTTCGACGTTCTCGCAGAGGAATATGGCCCGCCTGTCCTCGAAGGAAAGCAGGGCGGGCTCCAGCTCAACGAGTCGTTCTTGGCGGGTTGGATCGCAGCCGAGACAGAGATCCTGTATGCGCTGGAGACCCAGAAGTTCTACCGGTACGAGGAATCCGAAGGGATCTGGAAGGTGCTGCCGAAGCAAGTAGTGGACAGGCTCATCGCC
Organism: uncultured Verrucomicrobiales bacterium; assembly: GCA_964439145.1. Taxonomy (GTDB): domain Bacteria; phylum Verrucomicrobiota; class Verrucomicrobiia; order Verrucomicrobiales; family DEV007; genus JAEUHH01. The sequence goes on along the minus strand of CAYTNL010000007.1, from coordinate 95,861 downwards.
GAATACTTTGCTCGGTTGGCTCGCGAGATCGATCTCGGCGCCGTCCACTTCAAGAAGAGGGCGGGAGTAATCAACTCTGTCCGGGGACAGTTGGAGGCGGAGGTGGCGTGTGAATTTTATCGCGCCAACACCCCACAAAGGTGGCGGAGTTTCGCGGCCCGCAACACGAAGGTCGCGTTGATTCTCCCCTCGGACGAGCTGCCCGCCCAGCTTTGCGAGTTGCCGTTCTCCCCGGGGGATCGTCTGATTGAAAAATCGTACGTCGATTTTGTGGCGGGCGCAGCTTGTCCTCGCTTCCTCAACGAAGTGTTGGCGCCGTTCCTCGAGACCGACGACATCGTCTTGCTGCAGAAAATGCTCGGGCTGGTGCTCGCGGGCGATAATGAGCTCCAGAAGACTCTGTTGCTCGAAGGCCCGGGGGGGACTTCGAAGGGAGTCGTGACTCGGGTGCACGATCGAGTTCTGGGGCCGAAGCTGGTCACAGAGCTTCGCACTGATCACTTGGGAAGCCGTTTTGAGACGAACCGATATCGGGGCAAGCGCCTGTTGGCGGGGCGCGACGTCAATCCGGACTTTCTCCGCTCGAGCTCGGCGGCTCGCCTCAAGGCGCTGACGGGTGGCGACCGCCTCAGCACGGAGAGCAAGGGCTCGAATGAATTCGAGGATATCGAAGGCAATTTTCACGTGATCATTACGAGCAACTCTCCCTTGCTGCTGCGGATCGACGAGGACTCCAGCGCTTGGCGGCGGCGGCTCGTCATCGTCCCCTTCCACGAGTCGGAACGGCCGTTCAAGATCATTCAGAAGTTTGAAGAACAGCTGCTCCGAGAAGAGGGGCCGGGCATCCTCAGATGGATGCTTGATGGAGCATTGCTCGCCTTTTCCGACATCAAGACCTACGGCACGATTGCGCTCACCGCCAAGCAGGAGGCCAGGGTGGATGCCAGAGTCCGCGCCTCCGACTCGGTCGCCTTCTTTGCCGACGAATGCCTCGTGCCGGCATGTGGTGGCGGGGTGTCGAGCCAGAAGCTCCTCAATGCGTATTTGTGCTTCTGCGAATCCCTTGCCCTCACCGAAGTGACGCCGGCCGAGTTCTATCGGAAGATCAGATCGATCATTGAGTTGCGTTACGGGGACAGTGTTCAGTATACCGAAAACCTTCTCAGCGAAGGGAGCAGAGGGAGGGGGTACAGAGGATTGGTGTTGAAGCCGAGGACCTCCGAGAATTCCCCACCACACGGATAACACGGCAATACGGAGGTTCTGGATACACTGAAAACAAGGAGGACGCCCGACGTACCCACACCCACTACCACCCCACGTCCACACCGCCGTGTTTGGCGTGTGATCTCAAGAATAGAATGATGAGCTTGAACCTTGAGAAGCTGGAGAATTGCCAAGAGCTACCCGACGGACGCCGAATCGCCCGGTGCCCCGCCTGCGCTGAATCCGGCGGAGACCAGAAGATGAACCATCTGATCATCTATCCCGACGGCAAATACGGGTGCGCGGCTCACCAGGGGGACGGCAACCACCGGAAGCGAATCTACCAGCTTGCAGGAACCGGGAGCCCGAGAACGCGCCGCGAATTCCGAGTCACCGTGCATCCAAAAAAATCATGGAAAGCACCGAGATAAGCTCCCGTCGCTCCGAGCCTCCTCATCGCCGAAACACCCAGCTCCACTTCATGATGAACGCAATCCCCCCCCACCGCCCGCAAACCACTCCCCTCGCGACTCTACGCCCCCGACGGCGTCAAAGCGATTTCCGCGCTCAGTGGTGCCCCTGAAGACCAGACCGCCATCCAAGTGGCACTCTTCCTGGCTGCGCTGACAGGACCTCGAGGAGGGCTCGTAGGCCTCGGGGGAGAAGTTCAACCGATCGGTTCGAGCGCGATCAGCGTCGGCGGTGACTCCCCGGAGCAAGAGCGGTTGACCGAGCTCCTGTTCTCCCCGCTGCGATACCTCCAGGAAGACCTCATCGACTACAGCCGCCGCGTCGAGCCCGGGCTGCGAGATCGCCTCGCCACCACCTTGGCCGACCCGCACTACAAGGACTGCGGAACTCGCCGTGCCGTGCTCGACGATGATCGTGCCGAGGCGGAACTCAGGCATGCAACCGGGCAGGCCGAAAAATCGACGCAGGTGAAATCCGCCAGCCACCCCGTCGATCGCTACGAAAACTTCAGGCGAGACTACTCCATGTCGGAGGAGGAGCGGCACAAGGCCACCCGCCTCGCCGAGGAGTGCCTCTTCTCCAAATTGGACTACGACACGGTGCTCACACACAACGAGGCGCGCTGCCTGCGCGAGCCTCTCGTGCTGCTGGAGAACCCGGACTCCCTGCTGCTTCTGAGGGGGATGGACCAAGTCGATCGCCAATCGCCCCTGGTCCTGGACTCCAGCGGACACCTTCTCGCCGGGATCTTCGGTAAGCCCCGTCACAAGGCCGCCGAAGTCATCGAGGGGCTGCTTTCTGGACGGAGTAACCTGGCCGTCGGTGGAGGCGGCGTGAGACAAGGACGTGGCATCCTTTTCTCGATCACCGATCGCCAACGCCTCGCCCAGTGGATGAGCAACCGCGAGGATAGCCGCCACCTGCGCCGAGCGCTGCTGGTTGACCCCACCGATCAGAACGGTGACGAGGGAACCCCGTGCGATGTCGAGACGATCCGAAGGGGCTACGCGCAGTATCGGAAATCCGTGCAGGACGCCCTCCGCCTGCGCCGCCTCGATGCGCCCGGGATCAGTCCCATCCTGGGGAACAAGACCGCCGAGCTCTTCTTTCATGCACAGCGTGAGTTTCAAGCGCAAATCGCCGAGGTAGCGGCACCCCTGAAACCCTACGCCGCCGCCTTCGTTCACCTGCCCGCCACCATGCTCTGGTCGCTCGATCAACTCTGCGAAGACCGTGGATTTCAGGAACTGATCCCGACAGCGATCCATCTCGCCGAAACGGCCATGAAGACCCACCTCAAGCTCGTTAAAGACGGGCTGGAAGCCGGTGAATGGGAGAAACTGGAGGAAGCGGGGCGAATCATGCTTCGGAAACTTCTTCGCTACGAACCGTGCCGGTTCCGTGAGCTTTACCGAAAGTACGCCGATCAGGATGTCTCCCTACATCGCCCGGTCTTTGAATACCTTCTCGAGTCGAAGCGGGTCCAGGAAGTCGAAGACGGCCTCTTTCGGGTTACCGAAGAAGGGCGCCGTCTGCTCGAACCGATTGGTGCGAACTGATCGCATTCCATGAGCTCGAAGCCCTGCCGAAGCGTCAGTGTGAGAACCTCGCCAATGTCCGATCCGGACTGACAATCATCCAATCACGGAACCCGCGCGGAGTTTCCTATTTTGTCTCAAGCGCTTTTTCCCTTCGCCCTCGGGCGCCACGAATTTTCTTCATCAAGATTCCGGGGTGAAATCGCGCGATCCATCTCGGCTATCATGCGGAATGCTGCGAAATTGCAGTGAATTCGTGCAGCGGCAGTCGCGAAGAGCTCGCGAGGAGAATTGGCTTTGGGGCAAGAAAATTCCGTTCATTGGGTGGGCTTTCGCAAGAACACTGACCGACTGACATCACGGACAAGTTATCACGCTCACGATCCGTTTTCTTGTGGCGATTCTTGAAACCCGGGGAACACTCGGAAATGGATGAGCGCCCGCGTCCAGATCCCGAACTTCCTTGCTCCCGATGATTCGGTGCAGGGGATCGGTGCCTTCCGCATCCTAGGTGTTTTCGAAATCCTCGATCGGTTCGCCAACGAGTTTCAAGTCGATCAGGAGATCGCCTTCGCCTCCTTGCTGGCCGGATTCGCTCATTCGGTTGGGGGAGCCTTCGAGCTCGACAGTGCCCTCGGAATCGTGCGCCCGCCGTTCTCGCTCCTGCTGGTGACCCCCGAATCCGATGCGATCTGGCCCCGGATCCCGATCCGCTTCCTCGTGGATGATTTCGAAAACACGATGCGTGCCTTCGCCAGCGCGAACTTCCCGAAGAACCCGGATGCAGACAGCGACTCGGAAGCACCTTCCGAAACTCCCGAGGTGGCCCAGATCGCCCGCACTGTGGAAACGGCTAAGGCGGTATACGCTGACAAGGTCTCCGAGCGGATCTCCAGTTCCTCGTTGGTGGCGCCGTTTCCTCGAGTTCCCTTCGACCACCACACCTTGCTCACCACTCCTCCCGCGGGATTGAGGCGCGCGTTTCAAAAACTGTCTTCCAGCGAAAAGTTTCGTCTCGAGCTGGCTCTGAGTTCGAACACGCCCCTGCCGCCGACCGGTGGAGAGGAATCAGGAGCGGCGCCGTGCTTCTACTGGCAGGTGGACCGGCACGAGGCCCGGCAGCTTCTCGAGCAGGAACCGTGGCTTTCCGGCCTGCCGTTCCTGATGCTGGAGTCGGTGCAACCGGGTGTCCCGGGCCTCGACGTGGAGGGAAAGGGGCTGTGCGAGATCCAACGTCGATGCTTCGAGCTTTTCGTGATGCGTCACCAGGCCATGAGACGGTCGAAGACCTTCGCCGTGACCAACCGCGCCTTTCAGCCTCTGCACGAGTTTCTCACCGAGGCCCAGCGCTGGCAGATGAAGTTCGAGACGCCGTCCCCGGTTCGCCCGTCCCGCGTTGCAGAGTTGGCTCTTCGCTTCGCCCTGCTTTTCACCATCCTCGACAAGAAATCGGAGCCGGATCGGGTCGCTGCCCTCATGGGGCTGGAGTTGGCCAAGCGACTTCACATTCGGCATCTGCAGACGCTGGCCAAGCTCCTGCCGGTTGCCCCAAGCGAAGTGCCCGATACGGAGGGCCTGTCGGACCGGGAGAGGAAGATCTACTTCCGGATCTGCGAGCGCCCCGGCCTCAGTCCTTCGGAATTGAGTCGATCATTCAACAAGCTGAATCGGGCAGAGCGGGACAAGATCCTCGCCGGCCTGGTGGGAAGAAACCTGATCGAGAAAAGGGACGGCAAACTCTACCGCGAAGTAACCAGGCGTTGCGAACCCGAACAGGAGGTGCAGCTACCTGCATAGGTCTCCGGTTCCAACTTCCGATGGGCCGGTCAAGAATTACCTTGAATTTTCAGATTTGTAAGGAAGTCATCGGGTATGGATGATGTCGACTTCGAAGACGGGAAACTTTTCTACGAGTTTCATGTCAATGCACTCCTGGAACGCGTGGGGACCGAGTTCGATGGTCCAATCTATCGGGGGGAAGAGGACCTGGAGACCGTGCGCAACTCCCAATCCACCACCGTGGCTGTGGTGGCCGAAGACCGGCCCATGGTCTTCTACGTGTCCCGGGAAAAGGTTCTTCGCGGCGAAATCAATCTCAATGCCTGGGACCTGTTCGAGCACGCAGCGATGCCGCCGTCGCTGGGGTGAAAGCGCGTTGATCAATCCGCAGCTCCGCTTTTCTTGCCAGCGATCAGATCATCGAGTTCGGGCTCCAATTTTCGCAGGGGAGGCAGCAGACCCGCCGCCTCCACCCCCAGCTCACTGGCAATGATCGCGAGTTCAAAGTCGAACACGCTGCGAAGCTGGGACTCGATCTTGGCCACACCCACGCGGTCGAGAGAGTGCAACCCGGCCAACTGGAGGCGGGCGGCGAATTGGTCCTGGGTGAGCGCCTTCTCCATGCGAAGACGGCGCACCTGGGGACCGATGCAGTTTCGATAGCGGCGGGGCATTCAAGTTCCCGTTGGGGAACTTGACCTTGGCGTGAAATCCAGGACAATAGGTTCCCTATGGGGAACACCATCATCTCCATTCTATTGCGGTGGCTTTCACGCAGCCCCGTTGTCTTTTCTCAAGCCGGAAGGTTTGCGAGATGGATCATCCCACTCCTGGTTCTTGCCTCGATCTCACCCGGCAAGGCCGAAGAGCCAATGTCGGGGATCATCATCTACACGGAGATCGACCACGCCCGGGACGAGATCGCTATCGCCTTGCCCTTCGTGAAGGCGGAACGGCATCCTCTTGTCACCAACGTCACGACCTCGGACGGCCGAACTGTTCGCGTGACGAACAACCAGCTCAAGGAACTCGTTCGCCCAACCGACCTTGGCCGTCTGACGGTTGTGGACGACGCCGGCGTCGGCAAGCTCCGGTTGGAAGCTGCTTCCATCCGTTCCATGCAGGAACGCTATCGGCGAGCAAAAGCCGCACTGGAGCCCCTGGCCACCAGGATCGAGGGATTGGTTCAGACCATCGAGAGCGGAAACGTACTTGTGCAGGGACGCCTCATGTCACGGGGCGATTACGAGAAGCAGGTGGAGGCCTCCGCGCCGAAGACAACCAACCTCACGGTAGACGGAAGGAGCTACACCGAAGCGAGACTTACTTCGGCTCGGGAAGGCATGGTCTCCATCATGCATTCGGGAGGAGTCGCCTCGGTTCCCATCGACAAATTGTCCGATGACCAAATCGATCGGCTAAACACGACTTCGAGCATTACTCAGATCGAGAAGCCCAAGGAAGTCGCTGCCGTAGCTGAACCACCTGTCACGGAATCGGACGCCTGGTTTAGTGGCGTCGAACGAACTGCAGAACCCGAGATTTCGGCTTCGGTTTTCGACGAAAAACCTCGCGAAGATTCGATGCCAAATGATCGCCCCGGCCAGACCGAGTCTTCGGAGCCCATTGGAATCCCCATCCAACGGGTCGCCTTGGCTCCCGAGGAAATCACATCTGCGGAGCAGGTGGCCGAAACTCGTCTCGACGGTAGCGGGTCGACACTCGTCGGTGTGCCTGATGCGCTCTCGGACGGGAACTTCGCCACGGAGAATGACTCTTTGGAGGGAACCGATGAACAGATGGATATCGCCGAGAGCAAAGTTGTTCCGATCCCAAGTGAACGTGTCAGAAACGGTAGCGACCTGTTCCCTATTCGAATTCTGATCGGCACAACCATGGTCCTGGTCGCACTGGTGCTGGGAATGGGCGTCGTACTTGCGGTCGCAATCGGTCGCCGACGAAGAATCGATCACTCGGACGATGGGTCCGCCTTGTCCCGATCTGGAGAGGCTGTGTACCCGGGGCATCGCGTTTTCACCGCTCGGTTCCCCACTTGGGCAGCGCCTGCGCTGGCGGGTGTTGGCGTGGCCATCATGGCTGGCACGGGTTTTCTGATCGCGACCGGTGGCTGGAGAGAAGATCGCGTTGCCTCTGTCTGGATAGATCACAAGGGAGAATCAGCGGCTCTCCGCGAGGCGGCGAAAAGCGGTGACAGTTTCGCCCAGTTTCGCCTCGCTGCCTGCTATCGGGACAGTCTCGGTATCGAAGCAGATCCCGCCGAAGCTTTTCGCTGGTTTCGCACCGCCGCCGAATCGGGACATGTCGGCGCGCAGACGCAGGTCGCCATCGATTATCTTATGGAAGGTGGCGGCGTCCCTGTCGATTTCGAGCAAGCCATCATGTGGCTGCAGAAAGCCTCGGCGGCGGGCGATGTCGAAGCGCGAACGCACTTGGGATGGTGCCATGCCAATGGGTTTGGAGTTTCGCAGGATTTCGGACTGGCCGAGCGTCTTCTGGAGGGTGCGGCCCGGGAGGGAAATCTTCTCGCCATGAATGGTCTGGCCCGCCTGTTGTCGGGTGAAATCGATGGCTTCGAGCCCGATTTGGAAAGAGCCTTCGAGTGGTATCTCCGCGCGGCCGAGGCCGGTGACCGTGGGGCCAAGTATTGCGTGGGGGTCTGCCTGATCGAAGGTCGTGGCGTTCCCGGTGACAGGGATGCGGGGTGGTCTTGGATCGAGCAATCGGCGGATATGAACTTCGAACTCGCCATGGAGGCGATTCGCGAGAGAAGCGAGCAGCGAGAGATTGCGAAAATGAACGCCCTGCTGCGTCAGCAAATCGAACGCAATCTTCAACAACATCCGCAGGGCGGAAATCCATTCTCTGCGAATCCCTACAATCAGTATGTGCCTCCCCAATTTCGTGATGCCCAGCGCCGGGCATACGACGGGCTTCGGGAGCAGGGCTATTCGGACGAGGTGCTCCACCAGCAGGGATATCGATAATTCATCCGGCCCTCAAATGCATGAACTCATCCCCGAGTTTCTACTATCTGAACTCCGAGCAACAACCAGTTGGTCCGATGCAACTCGACGGGATCCGCAAGCTGGTGCAGGCGGGAGTTATCGATCCCGGAGTCCTGGTTTGTCCGGCAGGTGAAGAGGAGTGGAAATCGCTGCGAGAGTGGAGCGAGGACGGGACCAAGTCGCTCGGTCCTCCGCGAGTGCCGCCCCCTCCCCGCCCGTCCCCGTCGACACTGGCATCGTCGGCACGTCCGACATCATCTCCGCACGCTCTGCCCGACTGGCTTGCGCCCGCATCCATGGGGGCCGGGATTCTTTCCATCCTGACGACTTTTCTGCCCGCACTGGCGATTCTTATCGCCGTTCCCGCAATCGTGGGGGGCATCCTGATCCTGAGACATCCCGCCTTGCCGCGACGAGGTTTCGCTCTTGCCGCCGTCCTGACAGGCGGCCTTGGAGCACTGCCTGCGCTGCTGTTTCTCCTTGGCATGTTCCTCGGCATGCTCATCCCCGGAGGCGGAGAAGTGGCCGAAATGGAGCGCGCCCTCAGGAAGGGAATCGAGGTCGGCCATGACGCAGCGAAGCGCTATCCCGATGATGCCGCAAGCCAGTCCCGCTTCATCGCGTCCGCACTCCAGAAGATCGACACGCGAGGCTGCCCCCCCGAATTCAGAGTAGCCTACCAGCGCAACATCGATGCCTGGGAAACTGCGGCACCCTACTTCGAGGCGAACAACCCTGCGACTTGGTTTCTGGAAGGGTTCTTTGGCGGCCTGGCCAACGATTTCTCGGGCGTGGGATATACCGACTACCAAGCCCGGATCGCCGCCCAGAACATCGACGCAACCTACCGTGACCTGAGGGAAATCGCAGTCGCCTACGGCGCGCGCATCCCGACACCTTGACCCTCCGCTCCCCGAAATGACATTGATCCGCTACTACTACGCAGACGCGCGGAACCAACCGGTAGGTCCCTTCGCGATGGAGGACCTCGAGAAAATGAATTCGGCGGGCGTGATCGATCCGGATACCCAGGTCTGCCCGGAAGGGGGGGACGATTGGGTTCCCTTGAATTTTCTGATCGCCTCGCCCCCGCCAACTCCCCCTGCGAACAAAACACCGGAGCGGTCCACGAAACTGACCGACGGCCAGACCAAGACAGAGACGAATGCCCATGCCGCCGCCGCCGCAGCTGTCATCTTTCCCGTCATCATGATCATCCTGACCCTGGCAGTGGCAGCCAATCCGATCATGTTCGCTTTTCAACGAGCCGCGGGAACCGCATTTCTCATCTTCCTACTCATTTTCGCAATCGGACTATTCGGGCCGGTCAATGCGATAAAACTCCTGCGTATTCCGGGAATCGCAGGAAGAAGACCGACCGCGGTGGTTTTCGCCTGGACCGGAATCGCCCTCTTCGTGCTGGCCCTCGGTCTTCTTCTGCTGGTCGGTTTCAGCTTGGAAGCGGAAATGGCCCGCCGGACCGGATGAGAACGCTCGCGAATCGCACTATCCGCCAGTCGATTCGAGCGGTGTGATCCTGGGATGACACGAATCCACCTGTTAGATGAGATCGCGTGACTCACGGATAGCTCTCCCGAGCTCCACGGAGCTCTGAAATCTTTTTTCCACCTTTCAGAATATCAGGACGGCCTAATGACCCTCCGATCGCTCAGGAGGGCTCTCAGCGACTTTTCGAAGGGGCCGGCGGCGGCGGGCGCCGCACCGTTGTGAGCCTTCGCCCGGGCAGTCCACCGTTTTCCTCCTTCGCCGCAGGTGACGGGTTCCGGGAATCGAGTGGCCGGGGAAATGTGGCCGGACCTACCGATCTCCTTCTGAGACGGCCGTCTCACGGCCGTCTGGGCGGAGGGAACCGGAGCAGGGCGTTGGAGGCTGTCAAGCCGACATCGCCTTATTTAGCTCCTACTTTTTCTTCGGTGCGGATCCGAAGGAGAGCCAGAAGAAAATGGAGGTGCAGGCTACAGACCATTATAGTGCCCCTTTCGTGGACACCCCGGTAACTTCAGAGCTAGTTCTATACAAGTTCTGCTGAGCTCTGTGGAAGCTCTTCCAGGGGATGTTCTTGAGCTCCACGAGTCCGTGGATTCTCAAGATCGGTTGAACGTAGTACGACGCCGATCTCTGCTTCGAGGGAGGTCTAAACTGAGAATTTCGGTGGATCGACATTGCGCGTTTCATTCAAACGGAGCAGCCAGGGCGATTCTTAGAGGTTCGCCAGCGCTCCGAGTTTCAACCGACGCAACAGCCCTGGAAACCGCGGCATATGATTGTGCAATGGCAAGACCTAGCTGCTACCAGCCAGCCATTTCGCGGCCGTTGATCGCGGCGCTCTACCACGAAGCTCGACGTCGTCGCATCCCGATGACCCGGCTCGTGAATCGTCTGATCGACGATTCCCTCCAAGGAACTCCTGGATGGACACGAGCATCGCGTGACTGGCCCGAACTGGCGGCATCCCAACGTCCGGATCGCCCTCGCGGCTGATCCCATCACCCGAACATCCGAACTCCCCGTGCCCGAGAGGCCCGGTCGTCTTTTGGCGACCGGGCCTTTCTCGTGTCCGGGACTCGGCCAACTCCAACCTCATCCGAAAACCATCACGAATATCCAACCAGAAAGGAACCCCATCCCATGGCCATCACCCTCACATCCGATTACAGCAAGAAGCTGGGACTACCCGGCTTCTCCTCTCACCAGTTCTCGGTCAGCATCCAGACCGAGCTCACCGATCTCGCCCAGGTCCCCACCGAAGTCTCGCGCCTCTACCAGCTCCTGCAGGGAGCGGTCGACCACGAGATCCAGCAGACCGGCTTCGTGCCCGGTCACGACTACGGCGAGGTTCCGATCAACGGACACAACCAGACGCCGGCCCCGGCGCCTACCCCCGTCACCTGGAACTGCTCCGACAAGCAGCGCCAGCTCCTCGATGACCTCGCCGCGGAACTGCACCTGACCGACGACCAACTGGACGCACGGTCCCGGCGCCTGTTCCAGATGCCCGCCCACCAGCTCAACAAGTTGGCGGCCAGCGGCCTCATCAGCGATCTACTCGCCGAGGCGGGCGGCAAGCGCCAGCGGAACGGGAATGGGGGCAATGGCAATGGTGCGCACCCGCGTTCCCAGGCTGCGGCTCCGGCTTCTCCCACCCACCGGAATGGAGGTGGAGCATGAAGGCGATTCCCGCTTCTCCCGCCACCGCTGCGGCGACAGCTCCGACTTCCGATCGACTAGCGTCCCATCTCCGAGTGCTGCCGGACCCGGCCTACAAGGAGAAGGGGGTGTTCGAGTATCTCAGCGCCTCGCGCCTGAAATGCTGGCAGGGCTGCCGCCGGCAGTTCTACTACCGGTACGTCGAGCGCATCGAAACGCCCACCGCGCCGGCCCTGTTCCTTGGTCAAGCCGTCCACGAACTCCTGCGCCTCCATAACTGGAGCTGCTGGAAGGACGGCCCCCTCGAACGGGGGAAGCTTCTTGTGGAGCTGGACCAGTGGTGGGAGCGCGAGGAGCCAGTCGCCCGTGTCAGGTGGAGGACCTCGGAAGAGGAAGCCACCACCCGCGAGCAAGCCTGGTCCCTGTTCGAGGCCTACCTCGAGCAGCCGCCCATCGATGCTCCCGGCAAACCCGAGGGCGTCGAGGTCCGGGTCGATTGCGACCTGGGCCGCGGAATCCCGCCCCTCGTCGGCATCATCGACCTGGTCCGTTCACCCGGCATCATCATCGACTACAAGACGACCGCCCGTTCCCCCGATCCGGCCATGGCCGCGCATCAGCACGTCACGCAGCTCGGCTGCTACGCGTTGTTGTTTCGCGAGGCCACCGGCCGGGCGGAGACCGGTTTCGAGTTGCATTACCTCATCAAAACGAAACAACCGAAGATCGCCGTCCACCGTCTCGACCCGATGACCCCGGCCCAGGAGGCCGAGTTGTTCTTCCTGATCGATGACTACCTCGACGGCATCGCTGCCGAACGCTGGATTCCGTCACCGGGACAGCACTGCGCGTGGTGCGACTACGCCAGCCGATGCCGGGCGCAGTCCGGCATCGGCTGGCCGGTGCGCCTCGCTTCCCACCCAAAACCAACCCACACCGCTGAAGGCCGGTTCTCCCGATCCCCGGGGGAGCCGGCCTTTCGCATTCTCACCCTGAACCTCGAAACAACCACCTCAGATCAAACCAACCCATCATGAAATCACGAAATCCCATTCTTCCTTCGTCCCGGATCGCTCGGCTCGCCCAGACCCTCCTGCTCGGCATCGTCCTGCTCACCTCAGTGAGCTGCTCCGGTCCCGAATTCGGCGGACGGGCCAAGGACAACACCGAGGCCATCGAGAAGCTCCAGAGTCGCTTCGACGAGCTGGAGTCCGGCCTCGGCGGAGTCGTCTTCTGGCAGGCTCTCGCCGCCGTGTTCTTCGTGCTTGCCGGCTTCGCCCTCGTCGGCGGCGCCGCGCTCGGCTCCCGGGCTCGCCGCGACCAAGCGGGCTTCCTGGCTCCCTCGGATGCCCGGAGCAAACCCTCAGCCCACGACGCGCCCACCGCATGAAATCGTTCTCCGAACTCCCCGACTACCGCGAGTTGCGGCGGCTCTGGAAACAGGAGCCGATCGATCGGCCGACCCCCGACCTCGAGCTCACCCCGGACAGCTGGGTCGAGCGCGGGGCCGAGGTCGTCGGCTGGTGGCTCGCCCGCCTCGAATTCTGGCTCAGCGAAAGCGGCTGGCTGCGGGCGTGGCTGCGGCTCAACCTGGTCGTCTCGATCGCGCTGGCCAGCGCCGGTCTGCTCCTCCTGCCCCCGGTCACCCGGGTGCTGGAGGAAATCGCCCGGTCGAGTCACTGGCTCGGCGAGATCTTCGGCGAACTCGTCGCCGTGATCACCAGCCTTCCGCCGGTCGCCGTCACCCTCGGCGTGCTCTACCTCGGCTTCGTGCTCTTCCGCCGGTTCCGGCGCAGGCGCCTCATGAGCCGTGGCTACGGACACGACGAATCCTGGCAATGACCGGGTTCAACCATCCACTCCAAACCGATCTACCCATCATGAAACCACCACCCATCCGAGTCCGGGCCGGCGACCTCAGACCCGCGGTCGCCGGACTCGGCAAACTCGTTCCCCACAAGGGCACTCTTCCCGTGCTTCAGTGCGTGAAGGTCGAAACCCCGAAGCGCGATACCCTGCGCCTCACCGCCACCGATCTGGACGTCACCCTCACCCTCGAGTTGCCCGCCGCGCTGGAGAAGAAGGTTGCGCCTTTCCTCCTTCCGCTGGAGCGCCTCCGTGACCTGGTGCGACAGACGCGGGCCGGCGACGAACTGGGCCTCGGCCCGGTGAAAAGTGCGCCCGATATCCGCGAGTTCCCGGAAACGGCTTTGTTCCGGTCCTCACCGATCCGGTTGCCCGACTCCGCCGCCTCCGGGTTGGTGCAGGCTTTCGCCTGTGCCTCCCATGACACCAGTCGCCATGTCCTCCAGGGGGCGTTTCTCGACACCAGCGGCAAGGGCAAGAATGCCCACCGCATCGTCGGCACCGACGGCAGGCACTTGTTCAGCTCGAACTCGCTGCACCTGCCCGAGGTGGCGTCTCCCGTCATCCTCCCGGACCACAAGCTCTGGCAGTGGAAACCGCTCGCCGAGTCCCGTCCGTGGACCCTGTGCCTCGGCGCGGAGAAAGGCGGCCAGACGCCGTTCCGGATCGAGGGGCCACACTGGTCCATCAGCGGAACGACCGTCGAGGGCAACTACCCCAACTATCGGCAGGTCGTCCCGCGATCCGAGGAGTTCAAGACCCACCTGACCGTGGGTGATGAGGCCCTGGATGCAATCGCCCGGCTCGTTCCCCGGCTGCCGGGGAGGAAGCTGGCGAACCGGCCCGTCGGTCTCCACCTGGAAAAGGGCCGCCTTGGGCTGCTCGCCCGGGAAACCAACGACGAGCCGTGGATCCTTCATCCCATCGATGAAGTTCATGGTAAAGGCCCGGATCTCTGCACTTTCGTCAACCGCGACTACTTGCGGAAGGCGGCTGCGTTCGGGCTCGGCGAGATCTGCCTGATCGACGCCATGTCGCCGGTGCAGTTCAGTCGCGAGGGCGACCTCATGATCGTGATGCCCATTCGGGCGATCGATCCCGAGCACATCGAGCGGCCCAAGCTGGAGCCAGCGGTGAAGCCTTTTGCCGTGAAGCGGGAGAAGTCCAAATCGCCGCGTTCCCGGCGCCCCATGCCCGCGAGGAAGAAGTCGAAAGCCAAGCTCAGCCCCACCAATGCGGCGGATACCATCGACGAGGTGGAAAGCCGCATTGCCGAGGCCAACGAGGCTCTCGTCTCCGCCGGCAAGCAGCTCCACGAGGCCACCGGCTCGCTGAAGACGGCCCGCCGTCAACGTGGCGAAGACCGGGAGGAACTCCAGGGGCTCCGGTCGCTGTTTTCCTCGATCCGGAAGTTCGCCACCGGCTCCAACTGAGTCGCACCGCAACGACAAGCACCACCAACCGCAACCAACGCACGGAGGCCCGGCTCACCACGAGTCGGGCCTCCGTGTTTTCACCCATCCCCATTCTCATCCCAATTCCCCATTTCGATTCCAAACACCAAACACCCACCATCTCATGAATCATTCATCCAACCCCGATCTCCTCGCCGTGCTCACGCGCGAAGGCGTCCTCATCAATGCCTCGGTGCGCTACCCGCGCTTCCACAAGAAGCTCAGCCCCGCCGACCTGGGTCTCGAACCCGAGCAGGTCAGCGAGCGGCTCATGAGCCTGGGCCACAAGCGGCTCCTCCCGAAGGAAGCTCTCGCCGAGCTGGCCTTGGTCGAGAGTCGCACCCACGCCATCATTGAAAAAGGCACGTTTCCGTTTCTCGGCGGCATCGGTCATTTCCTGCCCAACGGCAAATTGATCGAAGTCCAGGAACGGCTGAATGCCCAGAACCTGTGTTTTCGCGAAGCGAGGGATCGCTTTCTCGAGGACTACCGCGACCTCCGCTCCAAGGCCCTCGACGAGTGGCGCGATGCCACCCGTCAAATTTCGAAAACCTACGAGGAAGCAGAACGGCTGTTCTGCCAGATCGAAGGTTCTTTCCCTCCCAGGGAACAACTCGAACGGCGGTTTTCCTTCGACGTGCAGTTGTTCCAGATCGCCGTTCCCGAGAACCTCGGCATGGAGTTGGTCAGCTTCGCCGAGCAACAGGAGGTGCGCCGTGCCCGTCACGAAGCCGCCGATGCCGCCGCCCGGCAGATCCGGGAGGGCGTCGAGAACTTCGTTGGCGATTGCGTCACCGAGCTGCGCCACCAGACCGCCCAACTCTGCGACGAGATGCTCGCCGCCATGCGCTCCGGCAAGACCGAGGGCGTACACCAGAAGACGCTCAACCGGCTCGTGAAGTTCATCGACGATTTCCGATCCCTGAACTTCGCCGGCGACACCGAGATGGAGCAACAGCTCGACCGCGTCCGAACGGAACTGCTCGACCGCAGTGCCGAGGACTATCGGCAGAGCCCGACCGCCACCCGCTCCCTGCAGGACGGCCTGACCCAGCTGCGCGACCAGGCTCACGAACTCGCCACCCGCGACGCCCGCGAACTGGTCGAGCGCTTCGGCCAGGTCGGCCGGCGCAAGCTGCAGATGGCGGGGTGAGCCCCGTCCTCCGTCGCCCACTCAACAGGGTTCGGTCCCGCATCGAACCCTGTCCCTTTCCACATCCACATCCACATCCACATCCACACAAGAACCCAAACCCAACCCACCACCATCACATGAGTCACTTCGTCACCATTCAAACCCAGATCCGCGACGTCGCGGCGCTGGAGGACGCCTGCGCCGAACTCGGCCTGGAACTCCTCCGCAACGCCGAGGCTCGCGGCTACGCCAACCAGACCCGCCGGGGCGATCTCGTCATCCGGCTCAAGGGTCCCTACGACATCGCCGCCAATCGCGACAGCGAAAGCAGCCAGTCCGAGTCCGCGCCCTACACCCTCACCACCGACTGGTGGGGAGGCCACGTCGAGAAGGAGGTCGGGCCCAACTACGGCCGGCTGCTCCAGCTCTACGGCGTCCACAAGACCATGCGCGAGGCCAGCAGGAAACGGCTCCGCGTCACCCGCCGCCAGGAAACCGACGGATCCATCCGCCTCACCCTCGCCGCCTGATCCCGACCTCATGCTCACCATGAAATCCAAGCAACGCATCGAGGTCTGGGTCAGTCCCGAGGGAGCGATCACCGTCGCGGCCCACGGCTACACCGGGAACTCCTGCGAGGAAGCCACCCGCTTCCTCGAGGAGCAACTCGGCAGCATCGGCCGGCGCCAGCGCACCCGCGACTGGTATCGGCGCAACCATCATCAAACCAACAACGACAACCACCAGGAACAACAGACATGACATCCGACACCACCATCCCGGAAGTCCTGCACTTCCAACCCGACGGCACCGGGGCCGGTCTCTACACCGAGGCCATCGATCTCCAGCAGATCGGTGTCCTCGCGGTGAACCGCGCCTCCGAGGTCGAGTTCAATGCCGACACCCAGCAGTGGGAAGTCTTCGACTACACGGGCGCCCGGGTCTTCACCGACCCGTCCCGCGAAGCCTGCCTCCGCTGGGAACGTCGGCACTTCAACCAAACCGACACCACCACCAACCAACCGAAAACCCCGAACCGATAACCGAAACACCGATTCCCCATGAAAGAACAACTCATCTGTTACGCGAGGGCCGGTTACGCCGGCCTTTTTTTGTGCACTCCGGAAGAGGCCCGGGCCGAGGCCATCGTGAAGGCGGCCGCCGACGAACTCCAACGCCCACTCCATGCCTGGAGCCTGACCGAGGGCTTTGTCGATACCGCCTCCGGTTCCATCCGTGCCTGTCCCGATCCCATCGCCGCCCTCGAACAGGTCGACGACCTGGAGGGCGAGGTCGTCGTGCTGCTGCGCGACTTCGGCATTCACTTCGAGGACAACGACCCGGTGCTGATCCGCAAGCTGCGCGACAGTCTCCGCGGCGCCCGTTCTGCCGGGAAGCTGCTCGTGTTCCTCGGCGTTTGGAGACAGGTGGCACCAGAGCTGGAGCGCGAGATCACCCGTCTCGATCTGGCTTTGCCCGACTCACAGGCGCTGGGTGCCGTGCTCGAGGGCATCCTCGCCTCGGCGGAATTGAGCCAACTGTCGCCCGAGATCCGGGAGGCGGCGCTCAATGCCGCCGGTGGGCTCACCACTCTGGAGGCCGAGAACGCCTTCGCCCTGTCCGTGATTGAGACCGGCACCATCCAACCGTCTAGTATCGCCCGGGAAAAGGCCCATGCCTTGAAGAAGGGAGGCCTGCTCGAAGTGATCGAGACCACGGAATCCCTCGATTCGATTGGTGGCCTCGACGCGCTCAAGGGCTGGCTTCTGCAGCGTTGTGAAGCCTTCACGCAGAAGGCCCGCGACTACGGCCTGCCCGTTCCGAAAGGCATGCTGGTGCTGGGCGTTCCAGGCACCGGAAAGAGCCTGACCGCCAAGGCCACCGCCAGCGTGTTCGGCGTTCCGCTGATCAAGCTCGACGCGGGCCGCCTCTTCGGTTCACTGGTGGGCCAGTCCGAGGCCAACCTCCGGACCGCCATCGCAACCGCCGAGACTATCGCACCCTGCGTGCTCTGGATCGACGAGTTGGAGAAGGCCTTCGCCGGATCGGGCTCCTCAGGGAGCAGCGACGGCGGCACCAGCGCTCGCGTCTTCGGCAGCCTGCTCAACTGGTTGCAGGAAAAGACCTCCCCGGTCTTTGTGGTGGCCACCGCCAACGACATCAGCAAGCTCCCGCCCGAATTGCTCCGCAAGGGGCGCTGGGACGAATGCTGGTTCGTCGATCTGCCCGACGCCGAGGAACGCGCCGTCATCTGGGACATTGTGATCGAGAAGTTCGGTCGCGAACGAACCACCTACGACACGGTCGTCTTGGCTCGGGCCAGCGAACTGCATACCGGAGCCGAGATCGAGGCCGCCTTCGTGGAGGCGCTCCACCGCGCCTTCACCGAGGACCGCGAGCCCACCGAGCTGGATCTGGGCAAGGTGTTGTCCGACTCCGTTCCGCTCGCCACCACCATGAGCGAGTCCATCGAGCGCCTGCGCCACTGGTCCCAGGGCCGCGCCCGGAACGCCACCGATAGCAACCCTCCCCGTCACGGAGTGCGAAAGCTCGATCTGAGCTAATCCGCATCGTTCCCCCGGCGCTCCCCAACAATGGTCGCCCCTCCCGAATGCGTGAAGGAGGAAAGGCAGCCGAAGAAAGCCCGTCGCTCCGTCGCAGGGCGGGTTTTCTTTTTATCTATCAGATCCTCCCCTCGATGAGGGATTCCAGATCCCGTTGAAGCTCCTCCAGTCCCGGAAAGAGTTCGCCGCATTCAATGGCGAAGACCGAGGCGATCATCGCCACTTCGAAATCGAAGGTCGACCGAATCTGCGACTCGATCTCTCCTCTCTGCGGCACCTACCCCATTCAGGGCATACTGACCGACTCCGACTTCGCTCCGATCTTCCTGAAGCGGCGCACGACCGGGGCAATCACCTTGCCGACGAAGGGAATCAACAAAAAGCCGAGGATCAGACCAAAGACTCCGGCGCAAGAGGCGGCAACGAACCACGCGACCAAGTTCTCCATTGCTGGAATGGTGTGTCCGGCCACCTCGGCCCAGTGATGGATGGTATGTCCCAGGGACTCAAGTCCGAATTCTTCCATCCCGTGGACGATGATGCCGCCGCCCACCCAGATCATGGCTGCAGTTCCGATCACAGCGAACAGCTTCAACACGCCCGGCATGACCTTGACGAGACCGATGCCGATACCCCGGGAGAGCGAGCCGATGAAGTTTCGTGACTCGTTTCGAGCCAACGCCACCCCGAGGTCATCCGCCTTTACAATCAGAGCCACCACACCATACACGCCGACGGTGATCAGGATCGCTACCAGCGCGAGGGCCACCGCCCGCACCCAAAAGCTTCCGTCGGGAATGGCGGCCAGCGAAATCGCCATGATCTCGGCCGATAGGATGAAATCCGTCCGGATGGCTCCAGCCACCTTGATCTTCTCGAGCGTTTCAGGATCGGCGTCCTCGGGTATCAGCTTGGATTCGTGGTGATGGGCTTTGTGAGGAAACATTGCCTCGAAGATTTTTTCGGCTCCCTCGTAGCAGAGAAACGCACCTCCCAGCATCAGCAGCGGAGTGACCGCCCATGGCGCGAAGGTCGCCAGGGCCAAGGCAGCGGGCAGAAGATAGAGCAGCTTGTTCTTCAGCGAACCCCTGGCAATCTTGGCCACAATGGGGAATTCCCGCTCGGCGGCGAATCCCACCACGTATCGAGGGGTGACTGCCGCATCGTCGATCACCACCCCGGCGGACTTCGCACTCGCCTTGGCGGCATGTCCGACGACATCATCCAGCGAGGCGGCCGCCACCTTGGCGATGGCGGCAACGTCATCGAGAAGAGCAAAAAGACCGGCACTCATGATTCTCGCAGGCTGATGAATTCGAACACGATAGATTGATTCCGATGGCAAAGAAGCGGCGGGAGCCTATCACCGGCTGAGGCGACCTGCCAAGATCGACAGGAAATCGTTCGCCCACCCAACCTCATTCGCATCACCTCTGGCGCCGGAGCGATGCACGGTGACAGCCGTTCCTGTAGACGCGGCAAGACAGCCTGCAAGGCAGGAATGAAACGTCAAGGCCTCCCAGGGAGTTGCGTATTCAGGCTCCCTTTTCCACCGTCCCTCTTCCCTCCCGGTAAGATCACTCGGGCACTGGTTCGCTCGGAATTCTCGATACCGGGAGCGGATGGCGTTTTGGTCGGAATCGAGGGAGGCAGCGTGGCGACAACCCTCGGAGTTTCGCGGAAGCCCTCGTCCCCATAGACGATCCAAACCTCCACCAGGGCCGCCTGCTCTGGCCAAGCCTGCTCGTGCGCCACCGCCTGGTCGCGTAGAAAAGTCAGCAACTCTCCTCCGACTTCGGCCTGTTGCGCCTCGGTCAGGCGATCGTCATCGGTGCTGTGGGCCGCGGCATAATCGTCAACCCAGCTCTTGTACATCTTCTTGATCTTGGGAGCGGTCACTTCCGTCAGCGCCCTGATCGGGATGGGCCTCGTCTCGCCCCCCTCGTCGATGGAGGCGACGTAGAAGTAGTTCTCGCTTTCATCCGGGTCGCTGTACATCGGGAAATGCGAGAGGGGAAAGAAGTCCTCCACCCAGAGGGAAAGGAAAAGCACGAACGGCACCACGAAGAACGAGTGCCGGAAGCCCACCCAGGCCAGGGCGCTGAGGACCGTCAGGGAAGCGAAGAGGATTTCCATTTCTGTTCGAGAGGCGGGAAGATGGACGGGAGTCCGCGGAAGAAAAGGGAATTCAACGGATGGGGATTCCGTTCACCAACCGAAGTTCGGGAATTCACAATCCTTGCGCAGGTCAGATCCGACCGAGGGAATCAGCGGTGCGGGATGGAGACCTCCTTCGCTCATCGGAGTGCCAGCGCCTCACGGCTTTCCCGCTTCCCGAACAGGCAGGAAAGCCAGAACGGCAGGTTCACGAGAAAGATCAGATCGACCGCCTGAAAGTAATAGAATGGGAGGTGCATCACCAGATGGATCAGGCCATGAAGCGCCATCAGGGCCAGCCCGACAAGCAACGCAGCTCGCCGGTTCATCAGCGCCGCGACAGCGAAGAACTCGAGGTAGAAGCCCGGAGCGAGAAGTAGCATCGCCACCCACGGATGTTCTGTGATCTGCGCGGTCAACCAGGCATTCAATCCTGACGAAGCGGGCTCCTGCAGCAGATCGTAGTAGACCTGCAGCCGATTCTTCTCGAATTGGACGGCGATGTTCGGCAGCTGTTCCACCCATCTCCATCCCGGCACGAGACCTCCCCCGGAATTCACCCACTTGCTGATGGCCGAGACCAGGTAGCCCGCGCAGATCATCTGCTGCGACCAGAAAATGACTCCGCTGGCAGAATCCAGTCCCTCCCTTCGAAAACGCCGGGGTCGCCATCGCTTCCAGGCATACCACCCGAATTGCCCCAGGAGCACCATGCCGACGACCTGGGTCGCATGGTGATCCCCTGCCGGCGAGGAGAAGATTCCGCCCACCAGGGAATGAATCAGGAGCAGTCCTCCGGTGACCGGCAGCATCCAGCAGTTACCGAGGTAGAGCACCAGCAGGGCCACCATCAGTATGCCCAGGATCGCGGTGGGAACCGGCTGTCCCAGCCACGAAAGATCCACCAGCGACGGAAGCCCGTTGGCGTCCTCCACCACATAGTTGTTCCGAATCCCGATCTCCAAGGGGTTCCAGGTGTTCCAGGTAGCCATCCACACGCAGATCGCGAATGCGTATCGCATGAAGGCCCACTCCCAGGACAGGTATCGAATCTCACCGATCCGATTGGAAAACAGGGCTCTCCACATGGCGGCAACCGTTCCGGATCAGCGAACCTCGGCAATCGGCTCTTCCTGGCGCACCAGCTTCCCCTCTTCGAGGAACAGCCGAACGTCGATCAAGCGAACGCCGTCAAGTTCCCCCCCTTCGAAAGCTGCAGGGGCGTGCACGTTGCGGAGATAGTCGATCGTCGCCAGTCCGGCGGGTCGCTTCTGCCCGGCGGACCAATCGAAATGCGATCCCTTGTATTGCTCGTCGAGTTCCTCGAGCCCGTCGCCATAGCGTTTCTTCAGTTGCGAGGAAACCATGTTGACGGACGTGACCGTCGCCAGTGGCTCCCCGTCGGGGGATTGCAGGTAGGTAAGGTAGGTCCGGTCGTCGAAGCTCGAATACATCGGGAACGACGAAAGTGGATAGAATTCCTGCGTCACCCAGGCGACAGCGGTGATTACACCCAACGGCGAAAGCCGCAGGATTGAACGTGAAAATCGTCTCCAGCGGATGGCCTCGAACCATTGGAGTCTGGAAAATCTGGACATGGGGAAGGTAGAAAAGAAGAGCTTCGGCGGGAAAGGACCTGGAGCCGGGCACCCGGCCTCTGATCACTTTTCGGAAAGAAAGTGACGGAGGCTCGTCCCCTCGCCGTCCGCGCGCAAGAGGTAGAAGTCCTCATCTCCCACGTCGATGCGGGCGTCTACCAAAAGGCCTTTCACTTTCTTGTCCAGTGCCTCGAGCTTTCTTTCGTGAACCACGATGTGGGTCCCCTCGGCGGCACCTCTGAGGCGACCTTTCAACTCCCCCGGGTCCTGGACGATCGTGACGTCACTTCTCTCGATGACCTCGGCAAGCGCTGGATGATCGAATACCAGAAAATGCTCCGCATCCAGCGAAGCCTGACGTTCGATGAGCCGCTCCACGCCTTCCTCCTGCCTCTCCCGAGCATGAAGCGTCAAGGCCAGTACCCCCAGACAGGCGGCGATACCGGCCGAGGCGAGCGCTAAACGGGGGCGGTAGCCACTCCCCGTGAGCACCTGGGGTTCCCACGCGACCACTTCCCTGGGAAGCCCCGCCGGCTTTCTCGCCCGGAGACACACTTCCGAGCCCAATGATGGAAAGAGGGCACCCCAAGCCTGATTGAGCCGGATCCATGGAAGCCAGTTCTCCAGCGGGTTACCGGTGTGTCGGACAAGATGCGAACCGGTAAGGAGATCGGTCTGAAGCCCACAATCCTGCAGCAATGAGCGCCACCGACCGGGCGAAAAACAGTTGATGTGCCCTCCTCGGGCAATCTTTCCCTGTTCCAGCCTCTTTCGAAAGCCTCGCTGCCGCCAGCGTGCCAACAGGCCGGGCATGGTGGGTGTCGCGGCCAGGAAGCAGCCTCCTTCCGCCAAGGCGCGATCGATCTGGGTCAGGGAGAACGCCGGACGCGGCAGATGCTCAAAAACATGGAGAGCCACCACCACATCCGCTTTTCCCTCCGCGCAAGGCAGTTCCCGGTCAAAATTGCACTCGTGGATTTCGTCATAACCTGCGGCCTCCAGAAGGGTGCGCTCTGGGTGCCAATCGAGGGCGATCCAGTCTGCGTCAATCTCGTCCCCCACAAATCGGCGTAGCCATCCTCGGCCAGCCCCATAGTCGATGATTCGCAGGGGGCAATCTCGGCGCCGGGCCTCCTCTTTGATCGCTTGGGCGGCCCACCAGTAGCGGAGCAGGCGCACGGAAAAACGAGCCTTCGCAAGATGCTTTTCCAGAAGTTTGTCCACCGGGGTCCGGATCACCGCGCCGGTGAAGGGTTTCAAGTTCCATTTGAGGAAAGCAAGGCGAGCCGTTCGTTTGGGCATGGGGAGATAGGGATAGTCGGCAAAAGAAGACAACGGGCAGGCGGTGAGGAGTTAGCTCGGATTCCACCCCAGTACGCCCCCCCGGCCGAAGCCCGTTGCCACTACAACGTTTTGATCACCTCTTTCTTGGAGAAAATTCCCCGAATATTGTAATTGCGAATCCGGAGCGGGACCGGCATCGAGGTGCGCCGCGTCTTATGCGCCACCCTCCCTCCTCGATAACCAGCCCCACAATCAAGAGCCCCATGCCCGACTTCCCCCGAGAGAAAGAAAGTAGCGCCTCGCGCGCCCGGTACTACGTGGGACTCTCGAACACTTTTCACGATCCTTCCCTGGCCATCATCGATCAATCGGGAAAGATTCTCTTCGCGGAAGCGGCGGAGCGCTACCTCCAGGACAAGCGGGCCTTTGGGGCGTCAGCCGATCACATCATCCGGATCGAGACACTGATCCGCGACTACTGCGATCCGGAGGGCCAGTTCACAGGTGCGATCAGCTGGAGTCGGACCAACCACCACCTGCTCAATCTCGGTTACATCGTTCACCTCTTCGATCGCGAAAGGATCTACGCTCCCGGTGCCGACCGCTGGACCTCTTTCCAGTTGCCCCGGTTTCTGATGGCCTGGATGCAGGTGATGCAGATGAAACAGAACGAAACCGGGGCGAATCTCGCCTTTCGGCTTCGCCACGACTTCGACTCCACCCGGATTCGTTTCCGCCATTTTGCTCATCACGACACCCACGCCGCCTACGCCTGTGCCGGCAGTCCTTTCGACGAGGCGGTCTGCCTGGTGGCCGATGGCTTCGGAGAGCGCTCCGCGCTCGCATCCTACCACTACCACGGCGGCAACATCCGGCTGCTCGACAAGAACCCGGGACTTGCCAGCCTCGGATTCTTCTACAAGCAACTGACCCGGTTGTGCGGATTCGACTGGGTGGGCGGCGAAGAGTGGAAAGTGATGGGTCTCGCTCCCTACGGAAAGGTGGATTCCCGAATCCGCGACCTGCTCGGCTCCTGCTACCGGGTTCGGGACGGAAGACTCCGCCACGCTTCCCCGCGCCGACTCGGCGTCATCGAGCGGGAAATGCGGGAATTCGCCCGCGTCCGCGGCAGCCATCCTGAAACCGTCGCCGACCTGGCGCGCACGGGTCAGGCGGTGTTCTCGGAGATCATGGAGCAACTGCTCTGCCATCTCCACTCCCGGGGGCTTTCCGAAAACCTCGTGCTCTGCGGTGGCTGCGCCCTCAATTCTTCGTTCAACGGCACCGTCCTCGATCGGGTTCCGTTCCGCCGGCTCCATGTGCCCTCTGCTCCGGGCGATGACGGCAATGCGGTTGGCGCTGCCCTGATGGCCTGGCAGGCGGATCACCGGGGGGCTGATCTCCCAAAGGACGGCATCGATTGCCCCTATCTCGGTTCCGTGGCTTCCCAGGAGACGCTGGACCATGTCCTGCGCTTCGGAGAGATCCCACACCTTCGACATCTACCCGGCGCCATTCATGAAGAGGCCGCCCGCTTGCTGGCTGAAGGCAAGATTCTGGGGTGGTTCCAGGGCCGGGCCGAGTTCGGCCCCCGATCACTCGGTAACCGGTCCATACTGGCGGACCCACGCTCCGCCGAAATGAAGGATCGGGTGAATGCACTGGTGAAGTTCCGCGAAGAATACCGCCCCTTCGCGCCCTCCATCCTCCACGAATACGGCCCCGACTACTTCGAGCACTACCAGGAATCCCGCTACATGGAGCGAACTCTCCGCGTCCGCGAGGAAAAGCGCGATGCGATCGCGGCGGTCGTTCACGTCGACCACACCGCCCGACTGCAAACCGTGAAGAGACAGTGGAATCCACGCCTCCACGCCCTGATTTCGGCATTTCATCAGCGCACTGGCGTCCCCGCCGTGCTCAACACCAGCTTCAACGTGATGGGCAAACCCATCGTTCATTCAATCGAAGATGCGCTGGCCACCTTCTACACCACCGGGCTGCACGCCCTCGTGATCGGCGACTACCTGATCGAGAAATCAGCGGAGTCCTGAGCCCATCGTGCCGTTGCGCAGACCCCCTCCTTGCCCGGATCATGCTTCGTCCAGAGTTCGGTTGAGCGTAGACACCAATTCGGGATCGAGGTGAAGGGCACGGGCAAAGCGGCGAAGGAAGAGATTCTCGGCGGGAGTATCGACCTCGATGGCGGTGAGGGCGGCGCCGTAGAGTTCGCTGGCTTCCTCCTCGCCTGAAGCAAGGGCGGCCACGGCTTCGACGGTGGGAGGATCGTTGAGGGCGCTCGTCAGCCGGGCCTTCTCATCAGGTTCGATGGGGGCATCCTCGATGGCGGTCACGAGGACATCCATTTCCGCCGAATCGATGGTCCCATCCGCCGCCGCCGCCGCGATCATCGCCAACACCAGTTTCATCGGCAGTTCGGCCGAGACCCGAACCTCGACTGCTGCCGCATCGAAATCGAGCGGAGGAGGCGTTTCGGACGCCCCTACCGCGGTACCCCCAGGTCCCTGCGCCTGCTGCCACTTCTGATAAGCAACGTAGCCGACGCCGGCGAGCGCCGCGACACCGCCGATTTTCACGGCATTTTTCTGGAGCTTCTTGCGCGCCTTCTTGTTCATCAACAACGAGACCAACACTCCGGAAGCGGCCCCGCCCAAGGCCCCCTGGGTGCCGGGAGCGCCCAACACGCCATCGAGAAGGGTACGGGGATTGGCCGTGGCATCAGAGATGCCGGAGAAGAGGTGATCGAGTGACATTGGGGATTTTCGTGAATTCGGGGGCATCCCGAATGGATGACCGCAGCGTCCTGAATTCTACCTTCCCGTTCGATGGCCCGCAACCTGGCCGGGCGATCAAGTTCCCCCCCGAGTCTTCCGAAAATGCAGGACCACCGTCACAACGAGGGTCAACGCCGTGATCGGGAAAATAAACCACACGAAGGCGTCGGCCATGGTACCCGCTGATTCGTGATCCTTAGCCTGCAAGATGAGAAAAACGAGATAGCCGGCATAGAATCCGACGAAAGCCGCCCCTTCCCATCGGTGAATCCTCCCTCCGGTGAGAAAGATCGGGAAGCAGGCGATCGCGGTGGCGATCATCACGGGAAGGTCGAAGCGCAGCGCCACTTGAGACACCGACAGGCCCTCCGGAGCCACCAAACCTCCGAGACCGAGCACCGCGAGAAGATTGAACAGGTTGCTTCCCGCCACGTTGCCCACCGCGATGTCCCGCTCCCCTCGTAGGCTCGCCAGTACCGAGGTGGCTAGTTCGGGCAGCGAAGTGCCAATGGCAACGATCGTCAGCCCGATCACCAGTTCGCTGACCCCCAACGAGCGCGCCATCGACACAGCGCCATCGACGAGCCAGTCCGCACCGAGAACCAGTCCACCGAGTCCGACGAGGAACAGGAATGCGTTCCAGGCAATTCCGTGCCGTCCCTGCAGCGGAACAGCACTGACCGGTTCTTCGGAATGTTCGGGAGAATCGGCGGGACTGCGCTTTATGGTCCTCACGGTAAAGCCCACGTAGAGGAGGATTCCGGCAAACAGGACCGCTCCATCCGCCCGGCCGAGAGAGCCATCGAGCGAGAGTCCGAGTACCAGCAGCGAAGCGGCGATCATCAACGGAACCTCGATCCTGACGAGCCGAATTTCGACGATTAGAGGCGCGAACAATGCCGAGATCCCCAGGATAAGGAGCACATTGGCGATGTTGCTACCCACGACGTTGCCGATCGCCACAGCCGCTCCAGTCTCATCCGCGAGGGCCGATTTCACACTGACTGCCATCTCGGGGGCACTGGTGCCAAATGCCACCACGGTCAATCCGACCACCAGGGGCGAGATCCCCAATCGAACCGCGATGCGCGAGGCTCCGCGCACCAAGAACTCCGCTCCGGCGACGAGAACCACGAATCCCCCCACAAGCAGCAGGATCGCCTGGGTGATCATGGCCGTTTGATCCGGGGCCCAAGAAGCTGAATCAACACCGGCCTGCCACCAAGAAAGGTGGCTTTAGAGAAAGCGATTCGGCGAGGCAAATTACTCATAAATGTAGAGAGTCTCAAAACTTCTACGGGATGCACCGACCTGTTGCAACTGGTGATGGAGAGCCTCTCAGACCATTGGATTCCGGATCGAGCCCAGTCAGGCGCCATGTCAATTCTCAACCGAAAATGCGGCAAAGGGACCTATTCTCGGAACCCAGTTCCATCCTGGGAAGATCAACACGGATGTCGCCTTCCGCGCTGGGTTGAGGGGGCCGGGTTGGCATTGATTCCTCGAGCGCATTCTCCAACTCCGCGAGTTCCAGTTGATAGGCTTTCAGGTAGAGGAGGCGCTTCCACTTGCCATCACCCTCGGCTCCCTTCGGAACATAGGTCGAAGCCATGGCCTCTCGAAAATTCTCCAGCCGTTGAATCAACCGATCCTGATATTCTCGGGCAGGATCATCCTCGTCCAAACGATTGGATTTGAGGATCATGAGCCGCAACTCAACGAGGGTGGAGAAATTCTCCAAGCGGTCCTTGTCCCCCGGCAGGGAGTAGAACGGAATTTCCAAGTTGTCGATCCTCTCCAGCAGACGCTTCTTGGTCTGCAGGTCGGAAAGGCCTTCAACCCGCAGGGCGACCAAAATTCCGAGCCCTACGATCAGGGACGCACCCACCGAAAACGCCAGCCTTACGTTGCGAGGTTTCATATCAAGCCGAAAGGACGCATGGAGAACAGAAACCTTACTCGAGGAGCAGGTGCTTTGCCTCCCGAGTAGATCGCTAACCTCAGCGTCTGTTGTTCATGTTCATGCCCGGATGCGTTGCCCCCATTTCTCCTGGCAACGGCGCGCCAACGGAAGCGGAACATGTCGGGGGAGAGCATAGCGCTCCTTCCGAAAGGTCAAAAAAGCGTACGGTGCTCGATGACATTAAACACGGCAGCCACATCCCATAGCGGAGGCACCTCCAGGGTGACTTGTTCCGACACCCGCCGCAATTCATCGAAGAAGGTCTCGGGATCGTCCACGTGCTCGATCGAATGCGAACAGAGGGTGTGTTCAAACTGGTTGGCGGCGAAGGGCAACCGGCAGACGTCGTCGACAATCAAGAGATTGGGCACGCCGGCTTGGTCGACAATATCGACATTGAGCCCTCCCCCGTCGGTTTTTCCGCAGCAGATATTGAGATCCCACCGCTTCCTTCTGTTTCGAATCACCGGAGTCATCAGGCGATAGTTGAGCCGATTCAGCAACTCGATGATGAAGACCGTGGCGGTGGTCGAGTCCGGGGAAACTGGCCCGGTTTGAATGAGAGTCTGGAGCCTGCTAGAAAGGCACCAGAACATGAAAGGCAAGCGCGATACCAGCGAGGAGAAGATCCGCATTTTGCGGAAAGCAGACACCGGCACCAACGTGCAGTCCATCTGCCGTGAACACCAGATCAGCGAACAGACCTTCTACCGCTGGAAGAAGGAGTTCGGGATGATGGAGGTCAACCAGGCGGAACGGCTCAAGGAGCTGGAGAAGGAGAATGCCCGGCTCAAACGGATCGTGGCCGATCAGTTGCTCGGCATGGAGATCCTCCAGGAGGCTCTCGAAAAAAAGTTGTGAGCCCGGGACACCGCCGAGCATTTCGTCAGCGACGAGCGTTGCTCGGGACGCCAGGCCTGCCGCTACTTTCGTCTGCACCGATCTACCTTCCGCTATCAGGCCCGGGAACCAAATGCCTGGATGATGCGCTTGAGGGTGGCGGTGCGGCGAGTCTCGGGTGAATACAGCCAGTGGGGTTACGCGAAAATCACCAAGCTGCTCAAGGATGAGGGCTGGCAGGTGGGCAAGCGCCTGGTCCAGCGACTACGTCGGGAGATGGGCCTGCGGGTTCCCACCCGGAAGCCGAAGAGCCGGCGAAGGGGAACCAGCACCGGGCTGCCGACCAAGGCGAAGCATCGAGGTCACGTGTGGACCTGGGACTTCGTCCATGACCGAACCATCCGAGGTGGCAGGCTCATGATGTTGACGGTAGTCGATGAGTTCACCCGCGAATGCCACCTCATCCACGTGGATCGAAGGATTCGCTCCGGTGACGTGCGCCGCCAACTGGAGCGACTGATCCGCCGCCACGGCCCAACGAAGCACATCTGAAGCGACAACGGCAGCGCATCCACCGGGAGCTTCAGCTCTGGCTCAAGGAGCAGGGAATCAAGACGCTCTACATCGAACCTGGGAGCCCCTGGCAGAATGGGTTCATCGAGAGCTTCAACGGTCGCCTGCGAGCCGAGTGCCTGGAGCGAGAGCAACTCTGGACGCTCTCGGAGGCTCGGGTTGTCATCGAGGACTGGCGCCAGCAATACAACCAGGTCCGTCCACACCGAAGCCTGAGATGCGAGACGCCGAAAGCCTTCGCCAGGCTTACTGGTCAAGCTGCAGCCTCCGGTCGGGCCGTGTTGCGCCACAAATAAATGACACCAGGTAGGTGCCTGGATCAGGGTGGTGCTTAGGGTGCTGTTAGTGCCTGCTCGGCCTTCGGCTGAGCGAAGAGATCGGGAGCCGTTGGCGATCGATCGATGAGAGAGGCCGGAGGCCGAGCAGGAGGCGTTTCGGGGGCTTCCGACACTTCCTCCTCGGGGACCTCGGGGTCAGGCTCGAGGGGCGTGGAGACGAAGACCTTCTTCGAAGCCGCCTCGACGTGCTCTTGCAGTTCGAAGCGGTTGAGCTCCCTCTTCTGTTTCCGGATCCACGCGGCTTCCGCCAGGCCGATTCCTTCCCACTTCAGCATTCGATCTGCCGGAGCTCGCGGCTTGTCGTAGCGCTTGTGGTATTTGCCTCCCACACGCGTCTTCTCCTCCAGCTTCATCACCGGCACGAAGAAGTTCTTCAGCGTGCACCAGGTTCGGTAGGCTTCGCTGATCGCATCGAGACTTTCCGGATCGCTCAATCGGTCGTAGCCGAGCAACTGCCTGGCGTGGGTCCAGTTCTTCCGCTCCCCCCGGGCGTTGTCGTTCTTGCGGTAGGGGCGAGAGCGAGTGACGGCCACTGCCGGTTCTTCGCCGCGTTCCTGGAGGTAATGCACCAAGTGCCAGTTCAAGAACTCACTCCCGTTGTCGCTGTCGAAGCCAATGAAGTCGAATGGCACAACTCCCTCGATTTCAGCAATCGCGGCGACCACTCCGTGCTGGCCCTTGTTCCACACTGCCCGGCACTCGGTCCATTGCGTGTGCACATCGGTCAGATCCACCGTCCAGATAAAATCACCCTCGAGGCGGTTGCCGCAGTGGGCCACGGTGTCGGCTTCGAGGTAGCCGGGGCAATCGATGTCGTCGTTGTCGGTGCGGATCAGGATCTGGGCCTTGATCAGGGTTCCCGGCTTGGTTCCGCTGTTGCGCTTGCGGTTCTCGGAGGCTTTCACGGGTGCCAGAAGGCGGTCGATGCTGCGGGCACTGATGGTTTTGAGCCGCTGGCGCAGCGCATTGCCCAGTCGGCCG
This sequence comes from uncultured Verrucomicrobiales bacterium, assembly GCA_964439145.1. Classification (GTDB taxonomy): domain Bacteria; phylum Verrucomicrobiota; class Verrucomicrobiia; order Verrucomicrobiales; family DEV007; genus JAEUHH01. Next base: position 65,125 of record CAYTNL010000007.1, on the reverse strand, counting down.
TGTTGCCTCTCGTAGTGCGGTAGCCAGATCTCGATCATCGGTTCGAGAAGCTTGCTGCAGGGCTGGTTGGCCGCCAGCCAGATCACTTTGATGACCTCGCGTTCGGCCTCCCCGTATAGCGACCTACGGCCTCGTGTCTCGGTTCTGCCAACGTTCGATCCCACCGGTCGGTTCATGAGTTTGATAGCGTGCTTGCGGGTCAATCCGCATACCTCGACCAACTCATCGAGCAGCCGGCTCTTGCCCTCGCGGCCTCGGCTCTGGTAGCGCATTCGCATCTTCTCGACGTACTCGTCCTTACTCTTCTGGCTCATTTCGGATGGGGGCCCCATCCGGTGTCATTTATTCTGGCGCAACGTTTCCTCAAGCCCCCTCGCGGCTTCGCCGCTCGGGTGTCATTCATTTTGGCTCAATTCCGGGCTACGCCCTCCCTGCGTCCGCAGCTTGACGTTCCCTCGCTTCTGGAGAGATACTTCAACCCACAACCCAACCGCTCCAGACTCACGTTACCCGTGGGCCAGTTCGGGTAACTCGACCAGCGCTCGGCGCGGTGATCGATCCCACCGCGCCGCTCGACAGCGAACGCGCCCTGGCCGTGGTCAGCACCCTCAACGACATGGACCGGCGCTTTGACGCCGCCGTGATCGTAGTCACCCACGACGAAAAAATCATTCCCACCTTTCGCCGCATTTATCAGATCCGCGACGGCCGCACTCACGAGCAGGCCGGACAGGCCGCCTGATCCGTCTCGGGCGATTAAGGGCTGACTTCGATCCGACCCAGGTCGTCACCCGCCTTTGTCCCCCTTTATCGAGAGCAACGCGTGTCCCTCATACTCGCGAGGGCAACCGAACAACTCGCCCCCTTCACTCCGAAACAGCGAGACCAGCAATCCCCCGCCACCGGTGAGATTCGAGCTTGCCGTGTCTGCACCGAGACGGGCCGGGAGATGAAATCAGTCAGCAGTCAGTCGCTGTTGCCCTCGATCTCCGCCCTCGCGGATGCCTAATTCCCATTCTCTCTCGCAGTCGTGAGTTCCGCCGGCGGCCTAATTTCGCGGACTTTCAGACCTCTCGCCGCGTTCCGGTAAATCCCCTCGGATAACCCAGTCCATGATTTCCGTTTCGATTTTTCCACCATTTCTTGGAAACGAAATCCCCGCCGATTATCCAAGCGATCCACGTTCATTTTCTATTCGTCTTGCCCGTCGGGAAATCCACTGGCCGGAATCGGCCCCTTTTCTTCCGTCCAATTACCTACGACTGACAGTCGTAAGTCGCTATCACCGAACAAAATCCCGAACCCCATGAAATCCCCCACCACCAGCCGACGCCATTTTCTCAATGCCTCACTCGCCACCAGCGCCATCTTCGGCACGGAATCGGCTCTCCTGGCACAGGACACCCGTAAGGCATCCGGCAACGCCGGCGAAGCCCGCAACATCATTTTCATGGTCAGCGACGGAATGAATCTCGGTGCCCTCTCGCTGGCGAACCTTTTCCGCTCGCGAACTGGCGGAAAAGAAACCCACTGGACGCGCCTCTACCGCGAGCGCCCCGTGGTGCGAGCGCTGGTGGAAACGCATTCCGCCAGCAGCTGCGTGACCGATTCCGCGGCGGCCGCCAGCGCGTGGGGCATCGGGGAGCGGGTAACCAACGGCGTTCTCAACATTTTGCCGGACGGCAAGGAATTGCCAACCCTGCACCAAAAACTGCACGGCGTCGGCAAGCGCACCGGACTGGTCACGACCGCGACCGTCACCCACGCGACCCCGGCCGGATTCGCTGCCACGGTCAAAAGCCGCGGCGAGGAACCCGTCATTGCCGGCCAATATCTCGATCGCGGAGTGGATATCCTGCTGGGAGGCGGCACAAGACATTTCAGCGACGAACTGCGTCAGAAATATTCTTCCGCCGGATACACCTTTGCCGACGATCGGAAAGCGCTGCAAAAACTCCATGGGAACAACGGAAAACCGCTGCTTGGACTGTTCTCGGAGGGCCACATACCCTACGAGATCGACCGGCTCAACGACCCGAAACTGAACGCGAAGATTCCCACGCTAGCCGAGATGTCGGCCGCGGCACTACGCAATCTGGAAGTCTCCCCCGAGGGATTCCTCCTCATGATCGAGGGCGCGCGCATCGATCACGCGGGACACGCCAACGACGCGGCCGCCTCGATTCACGATCAACTCGCTTTCGACGACGCCATCGGGGTCGCCCTCGATTTCATCGAGCGGCATCCCGACACCCTGCTTGTGATCACCACCGACCACGGCTGCGGCGGCATCCAAATGAATGGGGTGAAATCCAATCCGGACGAGCAGTTCGGCCCCGGCAGCTATGCCGGCAGTAACACCTACTTCGATCGGCTCCAAGGTTTCCGCCGTTCCTACGAGTGGATGAAACAGAACAAGATCGACGCCCTCAGCGGCGACAAACTCGCCGCAGCCTTCCAGAAGCATACCGGGATCACCCTGACAAAAGAACAAACCAAACTCGCCCAAGGACTCAAGGGCGGAGTCGGTGCCGCCGTCTACGAGCACACAGGTGTCGGCTGGACCAGTCAGAACCACACCGGGGAATTGGTCGAGTTCTGCGCGCTCGGTCCCGGGAGCTCCCGCTTTCCCGCCTTCATGGAAAACCGCGACGCCCACGATATCCTGCTCGAAGCACTCGGGATGGCAAAGAAGAAAGCGAAAGCCTGACGGTCTCGACAACCAAGTACAATCAGACTCAACCATCATTGATTCCGTGCCCTTTCATCTCGACCCTCTCTCCCGCCGCCGTTTCCTTCAAGGCACCTCGGCTCTCCTTCTCTCTCCCGTGGCGCGCGCCGCGAAATCCAATACTACTGAAACCTGGGCACTGTTGGCCGACACCCATATCGCGGCGGATGCAACGCTCGAAGCTCGCGGAGTGAACATGGCGGAAAATCTTGCCAAAGTCGTGAAACAGCTCGTGGCCGAGAAAGACACTCTCTCCGGCGTCGTGATCGATGGCGACTGCGCCTACAACGACGGCCAACCGGGCGACTACGAGACTCTGTTTGCAATCCTCGCTCCCCTTCGCGAAGCCGGTCTCCCCATCCACCTGACACTCGGCAACCATGACGACCGCGCAGTCCTCTCCAAAACGCTCACCCAAGTCGGCGACTCGCCGGTGGAGGGCAAGCATTGCACCATCGTCGAGACTCCGATCGTAAACCTAGTCCTGCTCGATTCACTCCGCTTCGTCAACAAGGTCGAAGGCGAGATCGGCCCGGAGCAGATTGCGTGGGTCACAGCCCATCTCGATAGCACTTCCGACAAGCCCTCCGTCCTCGTCGGCCACCACTACCCTCAGCCGGCGGCCGAGGATCCCACCTCCAGCGACGAGCCTGCCCGGATCACCGGGCTGATCGATACCGGGGACCTTTTCCGGACTCTCGCGCCGCGAAGAGCCGCCAAAGCCTACGTCTACGGGCACAGCCATCGGTGGGAATCCTCCGCCGACAAGGATGGCATCCACCATGTAAATCTCCCACCAACCGCCTACGTCTTCGACGGATCTCGTCCCAATGGCTGGGTCCGCGCGACCTTTTCCGCGACCAGCGGAGAATTCGAACTTGTCGCGCTCGACCCAAGCCATCCCCAGCACGGCGAGCAGCATACGCTGAAATGGCGCTGACAGGAATACGCCAGAATCCCATTCCGCGTCTTGCCCCTTCTGTCGCACTCCATGTTCTCCTGCCCTTCCCGGCCATGAAAAAGTTATTGCTCTGCCTCGCACTCTGTCTTTCCGCGTATCCGATTCCGACATTCTCCGCTGACGCCGACGATACGGTGTCCGTGATGTCTTTCAATATTCGCTACGGTACTGCGAAAGACGAAGAGAACGCCTGGCCATACCGGCGCGACTTGGTCGTCGAAACGATTCAACAGCGTTCCCCGGATCTTCTGGGGCTCCAGGAAGCCATCGACTTCCAGGTAAACTATCTCGCAGAAAAGTTGCCAGACTACGCGGTCTATTCCGTCCCGAGAACACCAGGAGCGGGAGGTGAAAGTTGCGCGATCTTCTATCGTCGGGATCGCTTCGAGAAAGCGGACGAAAGAACGTTCTGGCTGAGTGAGAAACCAGACGAAGTAGCCTCGATCAGCTGGGATTCCAGCCTTCCCCGGATCGTCAGCTGGGTAAGACTGCGGTCGAAGACGAGCGACAGGGAGTTCTTTTTTGCCAATACACATTTCGACCACAAAGGCTCCAAAGCTCGCGACGAATCCGCGAAACTACTTCGCAGTAGACTTGGGAGCATTGCAAACGGTCTCCCCATCGTAATCACCGGAGATTTCAACTGCGGCGAGGGAAGCCCTCCTTACACAACATTGACCGATCCCGACAAGGGCTACCGCGACACCTACCGGGAGGCGAATCCGACGAAAAACCTTCCAAACGAAATCACCTTTACCGGCTTCGGCCTGAAAATGGGCGAGGCACGCATCGATTGGGTGCTGTGCTCAGGTCACTGGACTATCGAGGAGGCCGGCATTGATCGCTTCAGGGGCGAGAGCGGAAGGTATCCTTCGGACCACGAACCCGTATTTGGCATCCTGAAATGGTGACCCAATCTCACTCTCTCATGAAACTTTCTCTCTTCAGCACCGGCCTTCTCTTAGCTATCACGATTTCCGCTTCGGCGGACGACAACAAACCAACCGCCGTTTCCCTGACCGAGCTCGATGACCGACTGCGGATCGAACTGAACGGCGAGTTGTTCACCGAATATCTCTTCGAAAGAGAAGATGGATTCTTCCCGGCTTTTTATCCCGTGATGGGTCCGGACGAGGTGGCGATGACCCGCAAGTATCCCTTCGAAGAAATCGAGGACGAGGACAAGGATCACCCGCATCACCAGTCCCTGTGGTTCGCTCACAGCAACGTGAACGGAGAGACGTTCTGGGCGGTGCGATCCTACAAGGATCGGAAAACCGGAAAGATGCGTGTGCCCGGTCGCCAAGTTCACCAGGGATTCAAGGAAGTGGTCAGCGGTGACGAGTCCGGCCACTTCGTCGCCGAGACCAAGTATGTCGCCTCCAATGGACGAACGGTGATGAGCGATACCCGGACGGTCAGAATCCCGTCAGTGGCGGACGCCATGGCGCCGCGAATCATCGATATCGAAATCGAATTCCACGCGACCGACGGCGATGTCGTCTTCGGCGACGAAAAGGACGCCGGCATGGCGATCCGGCTGGCTTCGGAACTGCAGGTCGAAAAGCGAACCAAAGAGAATCCGAAAAATATGAATTCCGCGACCGGCCATCTCCTTAACAGCGAGGGCGTCTCCGGAAGAGAAACCTGGGGCAAGCGCGCCCGGTGGGTCGCTGCCTACGGTGAGGTCGGTGGCAAACCGGCCGGAGTGGCCATCTTGGATCATCCGGAGAATCCGCGCCACCCCACCTGGTGGCACTCACGGACCTACGGCCTCGTCACGGCGAACATTTTCGGGAAGCATTTCTTCGAGAAGTTGGAGGATCCGAAGGCCGGAGAATTCACACTCGAAGACGGAAAAAGCGTCGCCTTCCGTTGGCGTTTCGTGTTTCACCGAGACGGGCCGAAGAAAGCGGATATCGATCGGCAATTCGAAAAATTCGCCGACGAGTGAGATTGGATCAGCGTTGGTCGTTGGACTTGTGCCGTCTCAGCGCACGCAATTGTTGTATGGCGGACTCGACGAGCATCTCGCCGCCACCGGGGGCAAGACGTGAGTTGAGCGTTTCATACCCGCCTTCGGCAAATGCTTTCCGGGTCGGGACGTAGGCGATGTGCACCTGGGTCAACTCGACGACGATTGTGGTCGGGAATGGGGAGGCCTCCTTGATGGCGAGACCGAGTTCCACGAAGACTTCGCCGGGCAGACCGACGACGGCGATCTCGTCGCTGAGCCGGAAGGCCTGCACCTCCACCGGCAACGCCCAGGGCTCGGCCTCGACGGTGGGTGGCACGGCCTCCTCCGCTCGCATTCGAGCGAGAGAGCGGATCTTCATCGGACGCCTTCGCTGAAACAGGCCGCTTTCCCCGTATTTCGGCATGGCCTCGAGATCCATGGCCCAGCGCAATTCCTCTTCGGAATATGATTGCAACGGGGCGTAAACGAATTCGGAGCTCGCATCCAAGGTCGGATCATCCACTGAAGTAGTCCCCTCTTTGATGCCGAGCACTTCCCGCGCCAATCTCTCACCGATCGCCGACGTCTTGAGTCGTTCCGCGCCCTTGGTCGTGTTCACATGGTTGAGATCCCCGCTCGCCCCCTGCAGGAAAAGGCTGACCACCTCGTCGCCCAGCGCTTCCTCCAGGTTCCCGGCGAGAACGCCGGGATAGTCGGCGGAAAAGGCGGTGCTTCCGTAGGTGTCGGAGTGGACGGCGAAACTGCTCACCACGCCCAGCAGACCACCGTCGTCCGACCGCTCAATCCAGAGCACGTCCAGGTCGGGGTCGATGGGCCCGGCCGCCCTGACGATGGAACGGTTCCCCACTCCGGGATTGGTCCGGACCTTTCCGTCGGCGAGGTAGAAGCGTCGGTTGAAGGACAAGTCTTCGATCCGTGCCGTCCCGTTGTGGACGGTCACCGGCACGGCGCTGTCGTGGGCCTGAACGAGGGATGCCACGATGCGGTCGAGCAGCGTGTCGGGATAGTTGTCCCGGGCGATGTCCTCCCGTTCCTGCTCCCGGGACGCTTTCCTGACGTGGTTATTGAGCTCGTAGATATTGGGATGGTAGGCCGGTCCCGTGTGGGTGTGGGTCGCGGCGATGAGGACGTGCTCGAAGGGAATGCCAGTTTTTTCCGAGACCCGGATGCGGGCTTCCGCGGACAACTCCCGCTCGATCCACAACAGGTCGCAGACGGCAATGGCCCACTTCATCTCACCCTGCGACAGGACCACCGACTTGACATACAACTCGTCGTCGATCGCGGTGGAAACGCCCCGGTAGTGCGGGTAGCCCACCTCCGGCGTGATGTCGATTTGGGAAACACCGCCCATCAACGGAACATCATCGGCCCGACTCTCGACTGAGATCGAAAAGGGCAACAAAGCCACCACCATCAAGGGAAGAAATCGAAAGACAATTTGCTTCATGCTTTTTCCGTTCACCTAGTTTTCCGACTCGGAAGCCTGTGAAAATCAGAACAACTGCTCAATCTGCTTTCGGCTTCGGCCACATGCCTTCGAGCAGGGAGACGGTCTCGTCGACCAGCACTCCTCCACCCTCGGGCCCCACCAGGCAACTGTTGACGATGGCGCTGTAGCTGCCGCCCTCCTCAGCCTCGTCGGTGGCGAGATAACTCCCCGGACCGCAGAGCTGGATTACGAAGGTTTGCAGGGCGGGGCTGCGCCCCTTGATCCTCATCCCGTATTCGGTGAACAACTCGAACCGGTTTGTGCAGAGGGCAATGTCACCAAGACGGATGACGTGCATCTCCATGGGCAGGCTTGGGTCGGCGTCCTGCTCGGCGAAACGATCCACGGTCTTCTGGTGCCAGAGCCAGCGTTTCATGTTCTTCCGAATCTCCTCCGGGGTCCCGGAGCGGAGCTTCTCGATTTCCCCCTTGGCCGAGGCCACCTCTTTCTCGTTCACCATCCGCTTGGGAAGCGACAGCTCCGTCACCCGGTGTTCGAGCGGCGGATCGGTCCGCCGGTCGTCCTTCGCCGCGGTCCAGGCATCCTCGACCGCGCGCACGATGCGACGGGAAGCTTCCTCTATCTGGGAGAGTTCCAACGCGTCGAGCATGCGCTGCTCGGCCTGTTTGCGCACCATGGGACGCGGCACCTGGTCGCCGGCGGCCCCGACCCAGCCGAGCACGACAATATCGTCACCGAACTTCTCCGCGAGATCCTCACGGACCTGGTGCCAGTAGTCCGCGCTCACATTGCGGCGCCCCTCCACGACCTGGGCGGGACAGGCCACGTTGACCGCGATGGCGGCGGGGTTTTCCTCCCCGCCCTGCCAGAAGAACAACACCTCGACCCCATGATCTTCGTAGCCCTCAAGTCCCTTGAAATTCGCGCTCGAGGTCGTCCCGTACATCCGGGCGCTCCCGTCGAGGTAGATGGCGCGACGATTGTAGGCGACCACGGCGTGTCCGAGCCCCCATCCCACCGCTCCCGCTTCGCGCGAGTTCCAGGCAGTCTCGGTGGCGTCAGCGACGCGCTCGGCGAGCAGAGCGACGAACTCCGAAGGTTGGGTGACTCCTTCCCTGGGAATCGGATAGGCGTCCTCCCGCATCACCGGGGCGGTGTGGGTGTGAGTGGCGCTGAGAAACAGCTTCGCGGGATCGAGTCCTTCCAGTCCCCGTTCCGCGACCGCCTCGCGCACCCGGTCGATCACCCCTTCGCGGATCGCCACGAGATCGCAGGCGACCATGACGGCCTGGTCGGTCGGCTTTCCGGATTCGTCCGTCTTTTCCAGGACCACCACCGACGCGGTCACCGGAGATTCCACCTCTTCGGCGAGGCGGAGGTGAAACTGCCCCGAAAGGGCGACCGGAAGCGGAGGCGTGATATCCACCTCCGCCGCCCCGATCCAAAGCTCCGCCCGGAGCGGGATCTCGGATGCCAGCAAGAGCGCGAGAAGCAAACCTTGGACGAAAGGCATGGTGGAACCGGTAGTCCGCCAAGAGGCGCGGGAGAGAGGAGTCGAGGTCGGGTACGAAAGCATGGCACGAGCATGACGGGAGCATATCTTGTCGACAAGGACGCGATCCAGCCCGCCGCGGGGTCGCCGGTCAAATTCCCTGTGCCTGCGTTCCTTCTCGATCAAGAAGTTCGATCAAACGGCATCCGGTCGCCTGCCCCCCGGTGACTCTCACGAAGCACCCGGGCATTCGGGAACAACCAAGAGTCCCTCACTGGCCGGACTCTTCAGGCCTTCCGGTGTCAAGTAACTCCCGCACCGCCTTCATTAGAATCCCCTCCACCTCCGGAGCGACCAGTGACGCCCCCTCGCTGGTTTCGTATCCACCCTGACCGTAGGCTATTTCCGTGCCGATATATCCCGGGGCATAATCTCCGTATGCGGCTATGGCGACGAAAAGATCGGGCCGAAGCACTTGGGCAGCGAGCTGATACTCGACAAAGAGCTCCCCCCGGCAGGTGCAACACCCGCGCCTTGCCCAGTGTAAGACAACCAACCGGTGAGAGCCCTGCCCGGGACCAGGAGAGATGCCGATGAAAGGACGACGAACAGGAGTTTTCTTTGGGGAGAAATTGCCTCGGGGTGAAAGGATCAGATTTCTTCCCAGATGCCCGGAACTGGCACCGGATACTGACCGTCGGAATCCGCCGTGATCGGCGCCTCACTGTCGAGGGTCAGGTGGTCGGTCTGGGGATTGAACTGGAACTCCGAGGACATCGCCTCGTCCCAGGCGATGTTGCGACCCATGTGAACCGCGGCGCGGCCCATGATCGCTGCGAGGTTCGACTTGGCGGCCCGTTCCGCCTGATTGAACGGCAGGTCTTCCCGGATCGCCTTCGTGAAATCGTTCCACTGCGCCTGCCACGGAGTGATCTTCTCTTTCGGTGCTTCCCAAGCGATGTTGTCCTTTTCCGTGCGTTGATCGTGAAAGATCTTCACGTCGCCGGCGTGGATGTTGCCGGAGAACTGGGCAGCCCGCTCGGTTCCGTGGACGTAGGTGGCAAACTCGTTGTGGCACTTCGGAATGTAGCGCACCACATCGTAGGCCTTGGTCCCGTCCGGGAACGTCCATTCCACGGAATAGGAATCCAGGTTCTGTCCCTTGTCGGTGTTGTTGAAGGCGCGACCGCCGACCCCATGGGCCATGACGGGATAGTCGCCTTTCAACCAGCAGATCTCGTCGATCTGGTGAATGTCCATTTCGGACCAGAGGCCTCCGGACACCCAGAAAAACTTGGTGAAATTGCGAAGTTGCCACTCGAGGTCGGGAGTTCCCTCCGGCTTCGGACGCAGCGGTCCGGATGGCCCCATCCGGTAGGCGCGGATGCTCTGGATGTCTCCGAGCTCCCCTGCCTCGATCCGTCTCATCAGCTCCTGTCGATTGGCCGAATGACGACACATCAACCCGGCGGCGATCTTGACGCCTTTCTCCTCGGCCTCTTTCGCGGCCGCGATCACCCGTTGCACTCCCGGGGGATCGGCGGCGAACGACTTTTCCATGAACACGTTGATGCCGCGCGAGACCGCGTATTCGAGCTGCTGCGGACGAAAACCCGCATAACCCGTCAGCATCGCCACGTCGCCCGCCTCCGGGCGCAGGCTGTCGATGGCGCGCTTGAAGGCGTCGAAACCGAGATACTGCCGGTCGGCGGGCACCTCCACGCGCCCCTTGAAATTCTTCGCCAGGACCTGGCGCGAACGATCGAGCCGGTCCTGGAACAGGTCCGCCATGGCGGTGAGATGAATCGCGTCGTCCGCCTCCATCGCATTGCCGACCGCGCCGCTTCCGCGTCCCCCGCATCCGATCAGCGCCAATTGGATGCGGTCGCTCCCCGCGGCGTGCACGGCGGGGATGGTCACGCCTGCAAGGACGGAACCCGCCGCCGCGCCCCCGGATCGGGAGAGAAATTTTCTTCGACTCGACTTCCGAGTGTCTTGCTCACAATGAGAATGGGGAACTTTCATAGCAGGATAATCAGGAGTTTTTTTGGCAAGACAACCTTTTCACCGCCTCCCTGCCCCACAAGCTCCAGATTCACGCCAAGGTAGCGAGCCAAGGCAAGCGACCAGGACGGATAGGCTGAAATCAACGCGCGGACACAGACAGATCACTTTTTCTGTATTCCTTGCGATGCTTCGGGCACCGCGATTCGTTGGGGTTCCCGGATTCAGCTCGTGGACCACCGGCTACGAGTATCGGACATCGGTTTTTGCCAGATTGTCTGTGAACGATTGGAACACGCTCCCCATCTCGCTGCGCCAGATTCCCGAAGATGTTTGGCGTAGTCCCACTCGATAGTGTTCGGAACCTTCCCGCACGACGCCCTACTCGAGCCCGTCAGAATTGCCTGGACACCGGCCCCCTAGCCAGAAATTTCACCCATTTCGGAAAAATCATCAGGGCGGAGAAATCCGGCGGCACTCGCGACCAAATGGTGGAGAGTCTGAATTTTTTTCAGGGGAAAAAACAAACTTGGTGTTCTACCTGAGTAAGGTGCTATCCGAAAAAGTGAAACAGGACGACCTGCAGAAACAACTCAGAGGCTGGAAGATCGACGTTCCCGACGACCCCCACTTCCGTTCCTCCGTGTGGCGGGAGATTTCGATCCGTGAAAGAGCATCGCCGTTGGATTGGCTGAGCGAGACCGCCGACCGGCTGATCCGCCCACGCCTAGCAGTGCCAACCGCGATCGCCGCCGCATTAGCAGTCCTAGCTGCGGCTTCGATTCACGGCATGCAGAATCGCGAGCGGGCATGGGAGAAACTGGCGCTCTCCTACAGATTTTCCATCGATCCTATTGCCCAAACGGAACGTCACTCACTGAGGAATGGTAAATTGCCCACTCCGAACACACCATGAATCGCAACATTGCCTTCATCGCCCTGAGTCTCGTTCTACTCTCCGGCCTTTACTTCGGGGTATTTCACTGGATCACGGCCGACACGGCGATGGCGATGGCGATGAAGTCTGATCGCCCGGAACTGGAATGGCTGAGACATGAGTATGGGCTCAACGAGGAGCAGTTCGCCAATATCCAAGCCAAGCACGAGGCCCACGACATCATCTGCCAACAACTGTGCAAGAATCTGATAAAGGCGCAGAAGCGGCTAGATGCTGTGATCGCCGAACAGCCTGGCCTCACGACCGAGGTGGAAGATGCCTTGGCCGCATGGGCCGAACAACGGAGGCGATGCCGCGAAGCCACCATCGCGCACATGTACGACGTTAGCTCCGTGATGGATCAGGAAGACGCCGTCCGATACCGCCAACGCATTTTTCATCGCCTCATCGTGCCGAACCGCATGCCTCACATCGGAACAGATGGTGAATTCCTCGAGCAAAGGATCGAGCACGCCAATCCAGATCTTCCCGGCGCAGCACTTCTCGGAGAATGACGAATCCGAGAGAGAGTGACGAGTCAGCACCATCCAACGAAGAAGCCGATCAGCATCTCCTTATTCAGCTTCGCGATGGTGACGATCTCGCTTTGGATGATTTGATGGATCGCTGGCGCAAGCCAATCCTCGGCTACCTCTATCGGATGGTTGGCGACTACGAAACCGCCGCCGATCTCGCCCAGGAGGTATTCGCCAGCGTGTATCGTGCCCGCAGGAAATACCGCCCGAAAGCCAAAGTTTCCGCCTATCTCTTCACCATCGCCGCCAACCTCGCGCGAAATCACTTCCGATGGTCAAAACGCCACCCCGAAGCCGCGCTGACCGAAGGCGTCATCCGCCGAATAGAAGTCGATTCCAGCCAGTCCGACCCCTGCGACGAACTGCAGCAGTCGGAGTCAGCGGAGGCGATTCGTGCGGCCGTTCAGGAGTTGCCCGAAAAATTGCGGAACCCGGTGATCCTTTTCCACTTCAACGAGCTGACGCAGAACGAGATCGCTCAGATCCTGCGTTGCACCGAAAAGACAGTCGAAACTCGCTTGTATCGAGCGAGGAAGCTGCTGCGAGAACGACTTCAAAAAACAAGCGAACTTAAGTAGATGTGCTTTCTATTTTCCTTCTATTCCTTCCTCTTAGAGGGAAGGAAAACGAACCAGCTATCGAAAGAGACAAATCGCTGATTTTAAAAAAGTTGAGGGGTTTCTCCAGCCAAGGTGTTTTAGCTTGAGAGACGCGTTTTTCAACCCGCGCGTCCCAGCTAAAAACCCATCAAAATGAACAAAAAATACCCTAACCTCATCCTCCCGGTCATGGCTTCAGCCGTGGCCTTGCTTTTCACCATGGCGACCGCAAACGCCGTTCCGAAGAACAAGATTCCAGGAAGCGGCTACCACGACGGACAAATTGAAAAGAGGGTGATTTCGAATCGTACGAAATCGGACTGCTGCGCTGAACGTTCGTCCTGCGATAGGAAAGAGCAGCCTAGGCCCTACTGGCGGACGAAAGTCGGAGGCAAACATGCCTGAGACGTTCTGAAATCCCACTTCGTCCACTCCACGGATTTCTCGCCATGCGAGGAGTTCGTGGAGTTCTTGTTTTCGTTTCCATCATGTTTTTCTATTCAAACTTCCTGAGATTCACGAGCTGAATCTGGGAATCCACCATACTCGGAATCGAGACTCATTCCTGGCAAGCATTCCCAGAGCAACAGGTGAGCCAGAAACTTTCTCCTTTCCGTGGGAGTGGCTTTCTCCCTTTTCGCCCAAACGATACTCGCCCAACATATTTCCCGCGGGTCGAAGAACTTCCCGTACACAAACGGTTGCCAGTCCTTTCCTGGAACCGGATGAAACCCGGGTAGAGACGAAGACAAGATCGTTTCCGTCGATCACTCGCGGGGAGGGAAGAACGCCTACCCTTCGACGCACATACCGCCAAAGCTCCCGTCGCGCCCCGCGCTCTCTTCAACACGCACGCACGCACGCCAGGACTGCTGCCCCCCCCTAGCGTCGCCCCGCAAAATATTCCGTCGAGAAAATCGGAAGGTTGGTTTCTTTCCTTTCGCGCCAATGCCCGGATCCTTGCACGTGAAGGTCTGACCTGACAAGCTGCAGCCATGACTCATTCGACAGCATCCGGCCTGATCTGTGCGCTCGTCTTCAGCGGAATCGCTATTACCGCCTGCGGACTCGAACCGGTTCGCCTCTCTCCAGAAGGGACCGGTTTCGTGATGGAGGCATCCGGGCGCCCTTTCGTGCCCTGGGGGTTCAACTTCGTGGGAGAGCACCACACCGTCCTTGAGGAATATTGGGCGGAGGACTGGGCCAGCACCGAGGAGGATTTCGCGAACATGAAGAAACTCGGCGCAAACGTCGTCCGAGTGCACCTGCAGTTGGGGACTTACATGAAATCGCCCACCCAAGTGAGACCTGAGGAACTACAACGTTTACAGCGACTGCTCGACCTCGCGGAACGAAATGACCTGTATCTGGACCTCACCGGTCTGGGTTGCTATCACCGCGAACACATTCCCGAGTGGCTCGACGAATTGCCTGAGTCGGAACGATGGGAGGTGCAGGCCCGCTTCTGGGAGGCAATCGCCAGGGTCTGCGCCGGGCATCCTGCCGTCTTCTGCTACGACCTCATGAACGAACCGGTCATCGGCGGTCCGTCCGGGGACGATCTCCCCTGGCTGGGCAAGCCGTTGGAGGACTTCCATTTCGTCCAGAAGATCGTAAAGAATCCGGGTGACCGCGATCGCAAGGCGATCGCCCAGGCTTGGGTCGAAAAAATGACCCAGGCGATCCGGAAAGTCGACGACCGGGGCCTGATTACGGTGGGGGTCATTCCCTGGGCGCTGGTCTGGCCCAACGCAAAGCCCGTGTTCTACTCGCCGGAGGTGGCTGAACATCTCGACTTTGTCAGCGTTCACTTCTATCCGGAGTCCGGAAAAATCTCGGAAGCAGTGGAGGCGTTGAAGGTCTACGACATCGGCAAGCCGCTGGTGGTGGAAGAGATCTTTCCGATGCGGTGCTCGGTGGACGAACTGGATCGCTTCATCGAGGAATGCCGCAACACGGTCGACGGCTGGATCGCACACTATTTCGGTGTGATGCCGGGAACGGCTGAACCCGATTCGATCACGGAAGCCGCCCAGGTAAAAGGAGTGGAGTACTGGCGCGACAAGGCCGTTTCGATTCGCAAGCCTTGAAAGGTTGTCCTTTTCCAACCATCTGGCTTTCGTCCACGATCCCTCGCGCTGCACTAGAGGTCGCGCCCATGAATCAGTCCTTGGATGAACAACGTCCCCGTTTCAGGAAATGCCGCCGTCGAGATCATTCGGCATGACACCCGGGCAACTTCGACTGCGTTACGCAGACTGGTATTGCCACCGCGAACCGACTCGTTCTCCGGGAGTTTCCCCTCTCAACGTCACCCCCACAAAATCCTAATAGCTGCCCTACTTCAGAGTGAATCACCCATGCAATAGTCAAAAAGGTGAGGTCAAAAATTCCAAGGTCGCTTTGGTCAGAGTGGGATTTGATGGGCGGGTCCACAAGTGGTTCCGTGGGCCGCTCGCCAGAGAACGCTTCGAGAACGAACGTCGAGTTCTTGAATTCCTGGAGAAGCGGGGGTGTCCGTTTGTTCCAAGAGTTCTCGACTCGAATGGAGACGAACTCTACCTTGTCACTAGTAACTGTGGAAGCCGTGCGGGGGGACTCAGCAGCAAGAAGGTCGAGGATCTGTTCGGCTCCCTGGAAAAGTTCGGAGTCCGGCACAATGATCAAGCGGACCGGAATATCACCTACGATCCACGAAAGGGATGTTTCTGCGTCATCGACTTCGAATTCGCCACCATCCTGAAAACCGGGGAAGGGTTGGAGGTCGCTGATGCCGAGAGGGAACACAAACGATGGAAAGAACTGGATGGCGAGTCCGGAGATTCTTTTCGGAAAACAAGGAATTAACCTGTTCTCCCGGTGCCATCTTCAGCGGGTTCAAATTTCTCGGACCTTTCTTCCGCTGCGCATGACTCAATTTGATCGTGATTTCGAAATCCATTTCAAAGCGGGCGTCTTTGTCGTTTCCCCAAGAGTTGCTGTGAACTCGTGTAACGATCAAATCCCAAAACCCGTGCATTGCAGTAGGTCCGCTCATTTGCAGCAAGAATTTTGGATCGAAACTTAATCAACATCTTTCACTTGCTCAAATAGATAAGAAAAGGCCTTTTCTGTGATCTCCGCCGCGACTGGATGCTTGACTTTCCGTTCACCGGTTATGGCGTAAAAATCACTTCCACATTCCTCCACTCTGGCAATCACCCGAAGACCATAGTGCTTCAGCGCGGCCTGGTCGACAACCGTGTGAACCGTTGTGAAACCTAGAGCTCCCGATGCGGCCACTTCCATGAGAGTGGCGTCTTCGAACTCGCCCACGAGGTGGGGACGCACTCCCACGGAATCGAACCACGTTTCGAGATCCCAGCGCATTCCCATGTTCTCGCTAGGAAGAAGTGCCGGGGCATCATGGAGAGACCGCGGAAAATTCCGGCGCAGCTTCACCGCCAGTTTCGGCACAGCGCAGAAGGTGACTCCTGAACGACCCAGTCGATGATTGAACATCGTCGGCTTCATGTTGCTTGTAACGGGCTCGTCCGCGAGAATCAGGTCGAGCCTGTGATTTTGCATTTGGTTGACCAGTACCGAGAGTTCTCCCTGCCGTGTCACCAGGTGAGTGGGCCGAACGTAGTGAAAAGCCGGCTTGAGAATCTCGAAGCCAATAAGCTTCGAGAGCGAGTCGGTCATCCCCACGTTGAATTTCAGTGATCGTCCTGCCCCTCGACTGATGGCGTTCATCAGTTCTCGACCGGCGGAAAAGATTTCGTCTGCATAGGTCATCGCGATCTCACCAGCTTCGGTCAATACCAGCCTACGGCCGGAACGACGGAACAATTCCTCTCCCAGCGACTCCTCGAGCAGACGGATCTGGGCACTGATCGAAGGTTGAGAAACCCCAAGTTCTTCGGCTGCCCCCCGTACGCTCCCAATCCTCGCAACGGCCCAGAAATAGCGGAGGTGATGATAATTGAAGAATTCCATTCCGGGCAAATTTTGATAGCAAAAAGCTATCATTCTGTTCGTTTATTAGTCTTAGACGATAAACCCAGCTCCACTATCTTGCATCCAAAACCCCAACAAGATCATGAATCCGATCACCTCAGGCACAGCCTCCAAACCGATCCATGTCACGGAACAGGACAAGGTCCGACTCCAGAAACTCATTTCCGCCGCCCAGCGCGAAAACGATTTTCGTGACGATCTGTCCTCCCTTTCCGCAGAACTGGTCCGAGCCACCGTCGTCGACTCGGCAAAGATTCCAAAGGACGTCGTCACCATGAATACCCGGGTTACCCTCATCGATCTTGACACTTCAGAACGCCTCACTTTCGTCCTGGTATTCCCCGAATATGCCAACCCAGACGAGGGCCGGTTCTCCATCCTCGCTCCGATCGGCTCGGGGGTATTGGGCTATCGTACTGGAGACGAGTTCGAATGGGAGGTCCCCGCCGGGAAACGTCGCTTCAAGGTAGCCAGGGTTTCCCGTCAGCCGGAAGCCAGTGGACGGACTCGTCCCTGATCGGCCACCGATTCCCGGTCATCCGGAATCGAGCGAAAGCTTGGGCATCTGTGGCGATTTACTACGGGATTGAGTCTGGCAACGGCATCATCCTCGACCGAATCGAGTAGTCTACCGCATGTCTTCCTGTGACAGAGGAAGCGCCCGGGATGGCGCCTCTCTCGGTTCCGCCAGAACACTTTCACCCCAGTCCTG
Organism: uncultured Verrucomicrobiales bacterium; assembly: GCA_964439145.1. Classification (GTDB taxonomy): domain Bacteria; phylum Verrucomicrobiota; class Verrucomicrobiia; order Verrucomicrobiales; family DEV007; genus JAEUHH01. The sequence continues at coordinate 47,723 of CAYTNL010000007.1, read as the reverse complement.
CGGGTACCCGATCGGCCCAACCAACGGCGAACTTCTATCCCGAAAAAGCCGAGTTTTACGGAGCCACCCGCTCATTGATCATGAATCCAACCATCCCCACCTTCGATCTCGACCGATTTTTGAAATGGATCAGCAGTCAGATGAATCTGGCGGGCAGCCACGGCGTTAGGCGTCCGGCGGATACATCGAAACTCGAAGCAGTTCCCATGGAGAACCTGGTTTCGGCAGCCGCCAGGCACGGTCTGCGAGTGGTGCGCCGGATGGGCGGCACGGTGTTCGAGTTCACCCGACTACCGCTTTCCGACTTTCCCTACCGGTCACTCAGATTCCCCAACTGAACGAAGCCACTACTCATGATGACGAGCAAATTCTCCACCATTTCCGAAGTAGCCTCGTTCTGCAAAGAAAAGGGCTTCGTGTTTCCCTCCTCCGAGATCTACGGTGGTTTCTCCGCAGTGTACGACTATGGGCCCTACGGAGTGGAGCTCAAGAATAACATCGCAAACTGGTGGTGGGAAACAATGGTGACAACTCGGAGGGACATCGTCGGCGTTGACTCGGGAATCTGCACCGCACGCAGAGTCTGGGAAGCCTCGGGTCATGCCGACGGCTTCGACGATCCCCAGATCGACTGTAGAAGGTGCAAAGCCCGCCATCGAGCTGATATCTTGCTGGCAACCTACGGGCTGGACCTCGACAAGGCTCCGGTGGATCAAATCAACAAAGCGGTCGAGGAACTTGCGAACAAGGAGATCCACGTGAGTTGTCCCGCCTGTGGCTCGCGGGAACTGACTCCGGCCCGCCAATTCAGCCTCATGGTAAAAACCAACCTCGGGGCACCCACTTCAGCCCTGACAAACGAAGATGCCGTCTTCCTTCGTCCGGAATCCTGCCAGGGAATTTTCACCAACTTCCTGAACGTGCTGAACACCACCCGACTCAAGATTCCGTTCGGCATCGCTCAGATCGGAAAAGCGTTCCGCAATGAGATCGTGGCGCGCCAATTTGTTTTCCGGACCCGGGAATTCGAACAGATGGAAATGCAGTTCTTCACGCCGGAAACGGAGGCGGAGGAGCTCTACGAGCAATGGCGGACAGTTCGTCGGGATTGGTTTAGAGAATTGGGAGTTCCCCCCGAGAGACTTCGATATCACCCGCACACGAAACTGGCTCACTACGCGAATGCAGCCTGCGACATCGAATACCGATTTTCCTGCCTCGGCGAAGAATTCCAGGAAGTGGAGGGAATTCACATGCGAGGAGACTGGGACCTATCGCGGCATCGGGAATTCTCAGGAGCCAAACTCCATGCGAAAGACGTTGACGGAAATACCTTCATCCCGCATGTGGTCGAGACTTCGGCGGGTCTCAATCGCACGTTCCTGTGTGTTCTGGATCAGGCTTTTCGATCCGAACCCCTTCCGGACGGAAAGTCTCGAAACGTTCTGAAACTCCACCCGCGCCTCGCGCCTGTGAAAGTTGCCGTGTTCCCCCTGGTCAAAAACCGGCCAGCCCTTGTCGAGTTCGCCAACCAGGTCTTCGAGGACATCGCCGGTAGGTTCGCCGCCGAATACGACGATCACAGCAACATCGGGAAGCGCTACCGGCGCCAGGATGAGATCGGCACGCCGCTCTGTGTGACGATCGACTTCGAAACCTTGGAGACCGGAGAAGTCACCGTCCGTGATCGAGACACGATGGAGCAGGTCAGGGTGCCCGCAAACTCGCTTTCGTCTTTTGTTGGCGACAGAATTGATCGTCCAACCGCAGCCGAGTAACTTGACCTCTCTTTGCCGTTGGAATTGAAAGGTTTCTCGCCAAACCGGCATTGCGACAGCTGTTGATTTGATCTCAAGGAAACGGGGAGAACCAGCAAGCAAAGGGTGCTAGGTATAGAGGACCTGGCGCAAATATCGGGATCGTTTCTTGTGATTTCTTCGCGATTGGCTGACCGAGCGAAACCGCGTTTCTTTCATTCTCAAACACGATGAGTACGGTCCGGATGAGGTCCTATTGGACTCTCGTTGGATTGGCGTTGTGTTCAACGACATCAAGTTCAGATGGTGACCTGGCTGCAACAAGAGTCATCAGGTTAGCGCAATCCCGTCCCAACTCAAATACGGACCGCTCCATTGACATTTGTTGCATTTCGGATACAACTTTCCTCCTTATCGGTTCTCGACCTGAATCGAAATCCCCTTCCATTTGAATCACTGAAATTACCTATCCCATGAGAACAATTGCTCTCGCCGCCCTTCTTTTTTCCGTTTCGTTCGCGAATGCCGAGGAAGAACGCAAAGTCGATTCAAACAGCATCTATGCCCGCCTCGGTGGAAACGAAGCAATCGACGCCGCAGTCGATCTTTTTTATGAAAAGATGCTCGCCGACGAAAGGGTCGCGTTCTTTTTCGAGGATGTGAACATGAATGCCCAGATCCGGAAGCAGAAGGAGTTTCTTTCCGCCGCGTTCGGTGGACCGGAGCCCTGGAAAGGGGAGGATATGCGCACCGCTCACAAGAACCTTGATCTGAGACCGGAGGACTTCCAGGCAGTCGCGGAAAACCTTCAGAGCACCCTCGTGGAACTGAAGGTGGAAGAAGCCTTGGTTCAGGAGATCATGGCACTAGTGGGATCCCTGAAAGATGATGTGCTCAACCGGAAGCCGGAGACTTCCAAGGCGGAATAGCGATCCGATCGCCCGCCGGCGCGGCGGAGCGACGAATTTCACCGCGAGCCCGCCCCGGCTGCATGGGCAACGGACGAGATTTTGAGCGGGACAATCTCAAGATTCCGGCCCAACGGTTCTCTTCTTGATCTCCGCCCACACGGCTGAAATCGATTCGACTTGAGAAGGTGTGCCTGCAATTTGCTTCCTGGCCAACCAGCCGAAGGAGAAAAAGGGGGCCAATGAATGAACCATCGACAGCGGTGCCATCATAAAACATGGTCATTTTCCGGGTCGGCAATCTCCCCATTAATTTCCCTGGACCGTCATGGCCTCACATGAATGTGTGTCCGCCGAACTATCGGCACGGCTTTGGGTCTCTTTCAACCCCACGGATACGACCCAAGATCTTTTCCGATCCTGCGGTGGGAGTTTGCGTGATTGATCCCATCCGCCTGAGGGCAGGGAACCTTCTCGTTTCTGGAATAGATAGTGGTCTTGAACGTCTCTCACCACGTTGGGAATGCTGATTTTCAGGTTCTAGCTTCCAAGACCCCCGTGGAGCCCTCAAGTATCTGGGCCAACCTTCTCACATCCAGAGTCGGGGAAGCGAGCCACTACGCCGGACCTTCACACCATCACCAGGCGTTGACGAAAAGCGAAGATCGACAAGAAGTAAGTGTGCCGCTGGCGCGGGCTTGACATTGACCATGAAATCCGCGCCGGCGGCCGAACCAAGTATTGGTCCAAAATCACTGCGTTCAATCCAGGTTGACAGAGATTGGCAAAACTTGGATTTCCAGGTGGAGTAATGTTTCCCCTCCGTTCAGATCGGGGGCAGCAGAATCCAGAGGTTTGCAGTGGTAGATTCTCTCATCTCAGTCCTCGCTTTTCTCCGGGACAGCGAGGGGAAAGGAAATCGCCAACCCTGCCACGCGGTCTTCAAGGCTCCTGCGGTTGGGAACGTGACACTTCAAACATTCATTCTGCAGCTGAATGGCCCCGACATAGCGGAATCGGCCCTTCTCGATAGCACTATACTCTTCGTTTCCTTTGCTCAAGACCTCGGCCGCCACGCGCTCGAAATCGTCCGCCGGTTCATGGTCGATATCTTTGGTGGCGTTTACACCCAGCCAGCGGATCTCTACCTGCCAGCTTTGCGCCATTTCCTTGAAGACGTCTTCGAGAGACTGCGAGGGAAGGACGAGAAAACCACCGTCCCCGTCGTTGCCATCGCCAAAGAAATCCCGGTGCATCACCTGAAGCGCCCCATGCATCGCCTCGTGAATCCACCGTGCCCGCCCCAGGGCTTCGGCTTCGCTGGCCGGCAAACTCTCGGCAGCTTGAAGCGAGCCGTTCGAGGTTTGGGATTCCTTCTCACTATCATTGGCCAGAATCTCCAGCCGAGGTACGAATAAGCAGAAGGCGCCAAGTGACCAAATTCCTGCCAGCAAAGAGGTGCGAAAAAAAGCTCGTGATAGCATGATGCATCAATTGTTGCATTCACAGTACAAGAATAGTAATTTTTGCCAACTGATTTCCCTGAATCTGACATGGCGAACTCGCGCCCCCTCCCGACCGGAGGCATTTGCCTCTCCCACTCATTACGGCTGGACAATGACTCTCTCCCACCGCACCGACTTTGCTCTGCGCACGCTAATGTGTCTGGTAGGTCACAGCCCCAAGAGGGTGACTTCAACGAAATTGCCACCAGCTTCGACATTCCCGCCAACCACCTCATCAAGATCGTCAACGAGCTTGCCCGCAGAGGGTACGTTCGAACCATTCGCGGCCCCGGAGGAGGAGTTGAACTGGCTCGAAAGGCTAAGGAAATTTCGCTCGGCGAAGTCATCGAGGACCTCCAGGGACCTCTCCGGCTTCACAACTGCGTCGCCGGTTCCGGCACTTGCGCGATCGAGGCCATCTGCCGCCTACGCGGAATCCTGCGACAGGCGGATGAGGCGCAGGCCAGATTTCTCAACCGATTCACCTTGGCTGACATCATTCCGGTCGCACCGAACCGAGAACAGGATTCCTTTGATCCGGCCATCTAAGTATTGCCAATTTTCAGGACTGCCCCTCTTGCTCAGGTCTCTCCAAAAGGCAACCGCCACCGGCCGATTTTCGCTGCCCTCAACTCGCATCCGAGAAATTTCGCACTACCGCAGCTACCTATGAGTTCGTCCTATCCGCGCCGAAAACGAACGGGAAATATTCTCTGGTTCACGGTTCCCGCCACCGTCATGCTCCTCACCGGGTTCGGAATCCTACTCTACGTGGCCCTTGGACCACGACTTTCCGATTCCCAGGGTGTCTTGATTCCGACCGGATTCGCCACCGCCGGTCTTGGCGGTGCCTTGTTGACCCGCTCTCTGATCTCCGTTTTCTCCCTTTGTATCTATGCCTTGATTGGACTGGTATTCGCGTTTCGCGCCCTAGGATTCCTGCATCCTCTAACCTGGGTATTCGTATCATTGGTTCCTTTCTGCGTGGCGCTGGCAAAGAGAGCAGATTCCTGACCATTCCCAGGTCCAAAAACAAGCCGAAGGTTTCCGCCGAGTCACGGAGCCCGGTCCAACACGATCCGATACCGTGCGGTGCCGGACCGAAGCCTGTCGATTGCCTCGTTCACCTGTTCCATCGGGAAATGTTCCGTCACCGGGGCGATGCGGTGACGGGCCGCAAAATCGAGCATGGACGCGATGGTCGCGGGATTTCCGACCGGCGACGCCGAGATCGACTTCTGTCCTACGATGAGCGGCATCAACGAGAAGTTTACCGGTTCCATCACCGCTCCGACAAAGTGCAAAATTCCACGCGGACGGAGCGTGGCCAGATAGGCGTCCCAATCTAGACTCGCGTTGACCGTCGAAATAACCAGGTCAAATCGCCCCTTGGCCCTCGCGATTTCCGCTTCATTCCGTGAATGGATCGTTTCGTGGGCACCGAGTTCCAGCGCCTCCTCCATCTTTTCCTCACTTGAAGTGAATGCGGTGACTTCGCATCCCCAGGCCCGAGCAAACTGGAGGGCCATGTGTCCGAGACCGCCAATTCCGATCACGGCAACCTTCGCATCGGACGGTAGTTCGTGCTGGAGCAGCGGATGAAAGACTGTGGCGCCACCGCACAGGAGTGGCCCCGCTGAGCCGGCCTCGATTCCATCCGGAATCTTCACGACACTCGCAGCCTGGGCACGAATCAGATCGGCGAAACCGCCGTGGTGCCGGATGATCGTTGCCGTAGCTTCGCGGCAGAGATTGTGATGACCGGAAAGGCACTGCTCGCAGGTCATGCAATAGCCCGAATGCCACCCGATTCCCACCCGATCTCCAACCGAGAGATGCGTGACCAGATCACCTCGTTCCACGATCTTCCCGACAATCTCGTGTCCCGGCACCAGCGGAAACGGGGTTCTTCCCCAGGCGCCCTCCAACATACTGAGATCGCTGTGACAGATACCGCAGGACTCGACCTCAATGTCCACCTCCACTCCTCCGAGGTCTCCCAATTCATATTCGAACGGTTCGAGTCGACCGTTGGTTTCGTGGGCAGCGTAAGCGTGGACGGTTTTCATGAGTATGGTTGATAACGGAGTCGAAAAATGAGAATCGGTTCACCCGGTTTCCTCGCCACGTTTCGCAAAACGCTTCCGATGCCAGAGAATCCACAGGCAGGCGAGCAGGCCCCAGGTCAGCGAGGCATAGACATGGTGAGAGACAGTGGTTTCCGGTACCCAGGCGGGAACCGCGCGAGTGGCGGCGGCGAGTACACCGAGAAAAACGAGGAATCTTACCCAATTCGATTTCGCAAAAAACCCGGGCAAATCGCCACTGTGCCCGAACAACACCCGCGATCCGACCACAAGCATCAGCAGACCGAAGCCGCCGATATACAACAGATGCTCGACCGAGATCCGCTGCGCCTGGAAACGAAACGGCGCCAGGGCCAAGCCGAGCCAACCAACCGCGAGCGCCCAGAAAAGGCCCGCGGTGAGGGAACCCGCGTTCCGCGGTTTCCAGCGGACCTGGACCAGCAGATAGAGGAGAGACACGACCGCCCGCATCCCGTAGCCGAGCGTTGCGTTCACGAAAGCCTCGACGAAAAAGCTGCCCACCATCAACAGAGCCGTCGCGACGGTACGGACGAGATCCACCTTGCGAAAACGAGTGGTGGCGGGGTCGCCGACTTCAACACCGAGCATTCTCGGGAACACGAAGGAGCCGATCCCGAGAATCGGCGGAAGCAGCAAACCCTGGTAAAGCAGGAGATTGGCGAGGCGAAGCCGCCGCGGGTCGATCCCGTTTGCCTCCGACAGGAGCATCAGCGATCCGACAATGCCGCAGATCACTCCGGTCACGGCCAGCAGCATCTGCGGCGGTGGAGGCGCCTTCCGGAACCGGATGACGCGAATGATAAGAAATGCCAGCAAGGAGCCAAGCATGATGGCGAACAAGGCGTCACCCCACGCATGTTGCAGTTTCAGGTGAGCCACGGCACAGGCTTGGTGCAGGAAGAAGAGCCAAGTCAACTCAGGCAAGGTGAATCTCGGTGCGTCTGCCATACGTGGCCCGGCGGTGCCGAGGAATCCCACGACAAAAGCACCGCCGAACGCTTCGATCATCAATCTCGCATGGGCGAAGCCCGGATAGAAACCGATCCATTTCGTGTAGAAGAGCGGCCAAAGCAGAACGCCAATCACGCTCCACACCGCGCCACTATAGAAGAAGACACGATAGGGTTCGGCCGCGATCCAGCGCAACCCGCCAAACGGCCTATTTGCCGGTTCACCGATTTCGTTCCTGCCAGCCGATGTAGCTTTCATGCATCGGCCGACTTGCTCTTGTAGCGCGCGTATCGTTCACGCTGTTCCGGGGTGAGATTGGCCGGATCGAAGCGGGGATCCGGCACGTTGTTGATGCGGGCGTAGATGACGTTCGCCATGTCTTCGGCGCAGCTCTTGATGTGGTCTGCGTGCTTACCCGCGAAAAGATCGTCCACGGTGGCACGGAACAATTCGAGCCAGCGATCGAACTGTTCCTTTCCCATAACCGTGAGCGGAACCAACTTGGCGTGTGCCATCATGGGATTACCTCGGTAGCCTCCGGAACGGAAGATCACAGTTTCCCAAAAGGCATACATCTTCGGAAGGTGGGAATCCCAGTCTACTGATGCGACCTCATCGAAAATGAAACCCAGCAACTCGTCGTTCCTGACTCTTTCGTAGAAAGCATTGACCAGTTGCTCGATTTCGGTGCGGCCGTTCAGATCGGATTTTGCATTCATGGGAATGGTTCGGTTCTCGATGGTAAAAATCGGGCCAATCAGCGCACCTTCAAACGGGCGAACAAGTCGCACAGGCTGTCGGTCAGGGCTTCCGGTTTCGGCACGACGTGAAAGTGATCGCGCGTGAACATCGCGGGAAAAGTCTCCCGGGCGCGCGTCTCAATGGCGAAGGCGTGGGTATCGATCCCGTGGTTCCTACCGGTGGAGATGGCGTGCTTGACGTCATGCACGCCGTAGGTTCCTTCGTATCGGTCGTAGTCGCAGGGCCGCCCGTCGGTGATGAGGATCACCACTTTGCGCTCCGCCTGCCGACGCTCCAGCATCTCCTGAGCATGACGCAGGGCGGGTCCGATGCGGGTGTAGCCGGCGGCGGCAATCGAGCCCAGGCGGTTGCGCGCCAGCGCCCACGGTTCCTCGAAGGGCTTGATCAAATCGAAGGCGCAATGATGACGGGTGTCGGAACTGAAAGCGGCGACGGCGAACTCGTCGATGAATTCGTCGAGCACCTCCCCGGTGCAGATCATGGTTTCGCGGATCAGATCGAGAACGCGTCGCTCATCGATGTAACCATCCGTCGAATAGGACCGGTCGAGCAGGACGACGACGGCCACGTCGTGCAGTTGCCGGCGTTTCTCAAGGTAGATGTTTTCGTCGGGAGTGTGTCCGGCATGCCAAGCCACCCGGTTCTCGATGAGCGCGTCGATGTCGAATTCCGGCCCCGAAGGCTGCCGCTTGGCACGCAGGGTTTCGTTGGCGAGATGGGCGAACGATTTCTTCAATTGAAGAACGAGTCCACGGTGCCGACGCAGTGTCTCTTGGATCCACTCCGGATCGCCCACTTCGACCTTCCCCTCATGCACCCGGCACCATTCTTCCCGATAGCGGCGTTTTTTGAAATCCCACTCCGGGTAAGGAATTCCGCCGCGATTTCCGAAATCGTCCGCCTCGAGCGTGAGCGATTCCAGCAGGACATCGGCCCGGTAGATCGACCGGGGCCGCTCTCGGGAACGCAGGACGTGATTCATGTCGACTTGCCGAAGTGCTTCCTCGTGGTCCCGAAGTTCGTCGTCCTCGTCGGTGCGTCGACTCAGTCCGCTGTGTTCCTCGAGGGTTTCGGCCTTTTCGAAAGTGTGAATCGGCATCTCGTGCCCGGAGCCGTCGTCCTCGGGTTCGGCCTCGGTCGTGATATCGAGCTGCCCCCGTCCCTGGATCTCGGTGAGATCCGTCTCGATTTTTTCTTCCTCCGCCCGATCCGGCTCGTCTCGATTCCCTGCCCCGCTCTTGATCGTCTCTTTTTTCTCGGTGTCTCCTGAAGCCCTGACCTTGCCGAGAAGCTCCCAGAACAAATCGGAATCTTCGAAGGCGAAGGAAACCCGCTCGATCTTTTCCGGCAAACGGGGAAAGGCCTCTCCGATTTTCACCATCCGATCTGACAGGGGTGTGTCGCCGACCCAACCCTGTTGAATCGCCAGCCCTCCAATCAGGGTCTTGATCTCGTAGAAGCCGAGGTTGGCCTCCCGGCTCTCTCCACCGGCAAAGGCGGGAGGAAGAAAGATTCTTTCATCGTCGCAGAGGACGGGCTCGTCCGTCTCGAAAATACTGACCGGTCGTCCCGCAGCCATCTGGGCGAGGAGAAAAAGCCGCTGACGCTGCCCATCAAGTTCGACGCGAACGGCGGCGATCGCCCTCTCGCGGGGCCGGCTCACAAACCGCTCGTAGAGCGACTTGAGCCCGAGAAAGGTATGTTCTTCCCATTCGAGCATCTTCTGTCACGCCTAGAGATGGAGATCGATGATTTCCTTCAACGCATTGACCGTATCGATGTCGTCGGACACCGGTTCGGCAATGGCGACATGGCCCGCGAGCCGCGGTGGCAGTCCGCCGGCGATGAGCAGCCCGGCATCGACCAGGAGCCGGGTGGAAACCGGATCGAGCAGGGAGAGTTCGGTGAGGTTGCGCATCTTGGTGCCGATCTTGACGAGGGACTTTGCCACCCCGGCCTCGCACCCGGATTCGCGGGCGACGATCTCCGCCTCTCGACTCGCTGCCGGGAATCCGAAGGAGAGCGCCACGAATCGCTGCCGGGTCGAGGGCTTCAGCTCGCGCATGGAGCGCTGGTAGCCGGGATTGAAGCTGGCCACGACCATGAACTCCGGCCCCGCCTCGATCGATTCGCCGGTGCGATCCAGGAAAAGTTCCCGACGATCATCGGTGATGGAGTGCACCACCACGATGGCGTCGGCCCGGGCCTCGGCGATCTCGTCGAGGTAAAGGATGGCTCCGTTCCGGATGGCACGGGTCACCGGTCCGTCACTCCACCGGGTTTCCCCGCCGAGGAGGAGATGTCGGCCGAGCAGATCGGTGGCGGAGGTATCCTCGTTGCAGGAGACGGTGATGAGTTCCCGCCCCAGCCTACTTGCCATGTGACGAACAAATCGGGTCTTGCCGCAACCGGTCGGCCCCTTGATGAGCACAGGAAGCCGCGCCTTCCAGGCACGCTCGAAGACATCACATTCGGCCCCGTTTTCGAGGTAGAAGACAGGATCAGATTCCGGCATGGGGGCGGATCGGCGGAGAGGAGGGTTCAACGGTCGGCTCAACCGGCACTCGGGGCCGGCTCGGGATCACCGGAGCCCGCCCCGTCGGGCGAATCGGTCGGGCGGGCGTCGCCCCCCGACGACTCGAAGGCTTCCTCGCTCGGTCTTCCGTGCAGCCAGAAGTTCCAGATGAAGGCTCCGATCCCGATGGAGAATAGACAGGCGGCGAGAATGAGCCCAAAGAAGTGGACATGCAGTTCCTCCTGCACATCGAGGAAATCCAGACCCATGCGGCGTTCCAGGTTCACCTGGGAAATGCCCGCGACAGCGAAGGCGCCGGTCATGGCGATCATGCCGACATTCGCGCACCAGTAGGCGATCCCGGCGGTAGGATGGCTCCAGAGTTTTCTCCCCGTCATCAGCGGCATGGTGAAGGCGATCATGGCAAGGTTGATCATAGCGTAGGCGCCCCAAAAAGCCATGTGCCCGTGCATGGCGGTGACGAGCGTGCCGTGGGTCCAGATGTTCACCTGCGGCAGAGTGTGAGCCATGCCGAGAAAGCCTGCCCCTACAAAGGAGATGACCGCGGAACCGACCGTCCAGGAAAGCGCGATGCGGTTCGGGTGATTGCGCTCCCCTTTCCTGGCGACGACCAGCGCATAGATCGCCATGCCGAGGAAGGCGAGTGGCTCGAGAGCCGAAAAGATCCCTCCAACGATGAGCCAGTAGCGCGGCGCGCCGATGTAGTAGTAGTGGTGCCCGGTGCCGAGAATGCCGGAAAGAAAGGTCAGGCCGACGATGATGTAGAGCCATTTCTCCAGCACTTCGCGGTCGATCCCGGTGAGCTTGATCAGGAGAAAGCACAGCAGGCCACCCATGATCAATTCCCATACGCCTTCCACCCAGAGATGGACCACCCACCAGCGGTAGAAAGAATCGATCGTCTGGTTGTCGAAATAGATCATGCCCGGCAGATACAGCAACGCGGCGAACAACAGACCCATGTAAAGAACGATGGAGGTCGTGGTGAAACGATTCCCCTTCCAGATCGTCATGCCGATGTTGACGACGAAGAGGAGGACGTTGACAACGACGAGGTAATCCAGCGGCCTCGGGATCTCGAGGAACTTGCGCCCCTCCCACCAGTTCACGTGGTAGCCGCCGATGGCGATCACCCCGACGATAAGAAAGCTGATGAGTTGAATCGGCGCCAGCTTCGGCCAGTAAAGTTCCCGGTCCGCCTCCTCCGGGATGATGTAGTAGGCCGATCCCATGAAGCCCAGCAGCAGCCAGAAGACGAGAAGGTTGGTGTGGACAGCCCGGGCCGTGTTGAACGGGATCACCTCGTGGAGGACATCGTAACCCATGTGGGCGAACCCCATGATGAATCCATAGACGATCTGCAGCACGAGGAGGGCCATCGCTGAGGCGAAGAACCAGTAGGCGATTTTCTGTGATTGAAATTTCATGATGGGACTTGGGTCTGGTGTGGGAGCGGATTCTCGGATGAAACGGGATCAGGCTTTCGGCGCGTTGGAATAGAGGTAGTCCACGATCTCGTCGAGTTGCTCCTCGCTGACGACGGCGGGGACGAGGTCAGGCATGGCGGTGCCGGGCTTGACCGACTGCGGGTCGGCGATCCACTTGCGGAGTTCTTCCCGGGACTTTCTCAGGTGGGCACCATCGAGAGCAGGCGCCCCGATAGCAGCGCCCGCCGCCCCCCCCTCCCCAGCCACGCTGTGGCAGCCGGTGCAGGCGGCCGAAACCATGATCGCCGGCGGCGGACCCGGCAGAAGTTGAACCGGTTCGACCGCAGCCGCCTTCGTGGTCTCAATTTTCTCACGGAGTGGAGGATCGGCCGGGAACCCATTGAGGTCGACCTTTCCGCACCAGTCGAGGAAGGCGATCACATGATCGATTTCCTCGTCGGTAAAATCATATTGGACCATCTTACGACGTCCCGGATACATCGACTGCGGATCCTTGAGAAAGACCTTGAGCCAGGCTTCGCCCCGGCGCTCCACAGTCTTGGTGAGTTCAGGGGCATAGTAGGCCCCCTCTCCAAACAAGGTGTGACACCCCATGCAGTTGTTCGCCTCCCAGATTTCTTTCCCGGCGATCACCTCGTCGGTAATCTGATCCGAATTGGTCTGGGCCGGAACCTTGCGGTGCGTGTCGATGGTCAGGGCGAGAAAGATTCCGGAAAAGAGAATGGTTCCTCCCAGGAAGAAGGCGCGAGATTGGGATTTGGTAAGCATGGCGATAAATGGGTTCGGTAATTGGCGTCAGGTGACGGGGACGGCCGCAGGAAGCACGCATGCCGCCCCCGCCCCTGACGCCGGGGTGGAATTCTTGTTTGGAACCTGAAGATCTTTCGATCCGAAAAATCTCACGGACGCCGACGCCTCAATGTCAGGATGCAGCTTCCGCCGGGCCGAAGACCGAGAGCCTCGTGCCCTCGAGAAACTTCCTGTTATCGTCGACCATTCCCACCAACGTATCGTGAAGCGGACACTTCTCGCCTGTTCCACACCACCCGTGCCCGAAGGGGCAGATCGAGATTGACCCGGTCTGTTCAAATAGTTCGACAATCTGGCGAAGGCTGATGTCTTTCGCTTCCCGAGCCAGCTTGTATCCTCCCCCGGGACCGGGGCGCCCTTCCGCGATTCCCGCGGTGGCCAACCGAGTGAGAAGCTTCGCTGTGAGCGCACGCGAAATGTTGCGCTTCTGCGAAATTTCGGAAGAACCGCAAAGTCGCCCGGGGTGCTCGGCGAGATAACTCGCCACCGCGATGGCGCCAGCGGCCATTTTTCCGTAGATGAACATCGAGACATTTTCGTGAGAAGGTTGCCGCGGGTCAAATCTCAGTTGTGGCTAGGCATCCACCGCGAGCGCTTCCGCCGCCGGAAAAAGCACCGAGTTTTCCAAGTGAATATGACGGTGCAGATCTTCTTCGAGATCGGCCAACCCGGCAAAGAGAGCCCGATAGGTGTTGCACGCATCTTCCGGCGGCTCGTAGCCATGGGTGAGTTCCCGAAGCCGGGCCAGCGCCTCCCCCGCGTCGTCGTGTTCGTGACGCATCATGGAGATCGGACCATCGAGGGGGCCAGCGAAGGCCTGGGCGGACTCCGCTTCTCCTGCCAGCATTTTGATCGCAGGGAAGAGAACCTGCTCCTCTTTCATCATGTGGCTGTCGAGTTCAATGAACAATCCTTCGAAAACCTCGAACACTTCGACCAAGGAAGGGGTGTGTCCGCCATGAACCTGGGCCACTCGCTTCGCCATCGCGTGGAGGCGCGGCAATTCGCGCCGCAGGAATCCGTGGTGCGTCTCGACGATGTGATCGACCAGCTTGGAGGGCGGCAGATCCGCAGGATTGTCCCCGCTCGCCGGATGCGCCTCAAGCTCCGTCGCCAGCGCTTCCACGACTGCGTCCAGATCCAGTCCCTTGTTGTGACAGGCTTCGCGAAGCGTCTTGCCGCCCTGGCAGCAGAAATCGAGTTGGTATCGCTGGAAAACCCGGGAAAGACCGGGCGCTTCGGCCACAAGTTCACCTACAGTGCGGTCGGCCGTGAGCGTTCCAGGAGCAGAGAGGGTAACAGATTGATGACTCATGATGCTTTTTGGAGTTGATGAGATTTGATGGGGGTTGGCGGAACGGAAATCGGGGATACTCGGCGGACTCAGGCCACGAGAGCCTCCAGGCGTTCTTCGTTGTCGAGGTAGCAGGCGGGATCACTGCCCCACAAATCCCCACCGTTGACGAACGCGGCGCGCGTTCGAAATCCTCCCCCACAGATGTCGAACCATCGGCACGAGCCACAGGGACCACTCATGATTGCACGCCTAGACTCTTCCTCGGCTGACGCGACATAGCGGATCTCCCCCAACAGGTCGGCCGATTCGTTGTTTTTCCCGTCCCAGATTTCGGAGAAAGGCTGCTGCTTGACGTTGCCGAGCAGCACGTCCTGCCAGAACTGGTCCGGGTGGACCCGTCCCTGGGTATCGATGTTGGCGACCGCCCGTCCCGAACTGAAGGCGCCTCCCCCGTTCCAACCCAGCAGGCGGCGGGCTTCTTCGAGGTTTGGATGCCCCTCCCGCTCCATGCGCAGCAGCAGATAGGCCCCGTCGGCGGGCTGAGTGACGGTCAGGACCTCGCGGGATTCTCCCCGGTCTCGCCAAAGCTCCACCCGGTCCAGCAGTGTGTCGATGCAGCGACGCGTCTCGCGTGGTTCGAGCCCTTGCAGTTCACTCCCCCGCCCCGCCGGCACCAGGTGATAGAAACAGACCCGCTGAATGTCCTGCTCCTCGATGAAATCGAGAATGCGTTCGATGTTCTGCACATTGTGACGGGTCAGGGTCATCCGTAGACCGGTCTTCTGCCCCACCTCCGCGCAGTGGTGAAATCCTTGCACCGCCGCGTCGAAAGCCCCTTTCTTGCCCCGGAACTCGTCGTGAACGGCGCCGATGCCATCCAGCGAAATGCCGACATAGGCCACGGAAGCCCTCTTCAAACGGGCCGCCTTCTCGGCGGAGATCAGCGTGCCGTTGGTCGAGACGGTGAGCTTGAGCCCGAGTCCAGAGGCAAAATCGACGAGATCGAAAAAGCGGGGATGAATCAGCGGTTCTCCTCCGGAAAGGAGCAGCGATGGGATCCGGTAGCCCGCGAGATCCTCCGCCACGGACCGCATCTGGTCCCAGTCCAGCTCCCCTGGATAGCGATGGTTCATGGAGTCCGAGTAGCAGTGCACGCAACGGAGATTGCAGGTCCGGGTGAGATTCCACACCACGATTGGCTTTCGCTCGGCCGAAGTTGACGCCGAACGGAGCGAAGTCCCGTAGCGAAGATCGTCGGCCGGCTGTGTTTGACCGGTCCAAAGCCGGGTGAGATTGATCATGGCGAAGCGGCGAAGTTCAGAGTTCAGGCGGCAAGGGGTTCGTAGACACAGGAAGGATCCGCCGCGAAGGGGTCGCCGGTCAGCCCGTAGGCGCGAGCCCGGGATCCCCCGCAAATGGAGCGAAACTCACAGCGGCCGCACTTCCCTCCCAGCGCGTCGGAGTCGCGCAGACTAACGAAAAGCGGGTGCTCACGGTAAATCTCCGCCGGATGGCGCGTCCGCACGTTGCCACAGTCGATGGGAAGAAATCCGCTGGGAGAAACCACGCCGGTGTGGGAGACGAAGAGGATGCCACGACCGTCCCGGATGCCGAGCGGCGACCGCATTCCGACATTGCCTCGGCTACCGTTTCCAGAATGTCGAATACCGGCGAGCCCCCGCTGGGCGAGGACGCGCCGAAAATGATGCCCCTCCGTCGTTTTCACGGCGAAAGGTGCACGGCCCACCAGCTCGGCGAGTTCGCCGAACACCTCCTCAAGCTGTTCTCCCGAGGGAATTTCCTCGACCCCGGCACGTCCCGTGGGAACCAGCACGAACACGCTCCACATCGACGGCCGCAGCCGAAACATCAGGTCGCGAAAGGCCGGGAACTCGGGAAGATTTGCGGCCGTCAGCGTCGTGTTGATCTGCACCGAAAGGCCGGCCTCTCTCGCGCGTTCGACCGCCTCGAGGGTGCGGTCGAACGTTCCGGCAAGTCCGCGAAACTCATCGTGAGTCTCGCGCGTCGCTCCGTCCAGGCTGAGCGAGATACGATCGATTCCGGACTGGCGTATCGCCCCGAAATCGAACTTCGCGAGCCGCGCCGTGGCCGAAGGACTGAGTCCGACCCTCATCCCGCGCTCCACACCCCGGCGGGCCAAGGCGAGCACGTCGGTCCGCATGAGCGGATCGCCACCGGTGAGGATCAGCATCGGCGGGGCCAATTCTCCGAGTCGATCCACCAGGTCCCTCGCTTCCCTCTCGTCCAGTTCGTCCGGGTGCCGCTTCGGCTGAGCCTCGGCGCGACAGTGGCGACACGCCAAGGCACAGGCACGCGTGACTTCCCAGAAGACCAGGAAAGGTCGCTCAGCGAACGAGTACCCCCCTGGAGAGAGGGAGGGAAAACCGACGGATGTCGAGGGGGAGTTCATGGGAGATCGACCAATCTGTAGAAACCAGTAAGAGAGCCGCCAATCAAATCAAGAAAAAAGAACAATTATTCTTTATTTATTCTTTTTCGGATCTTTATTCCGCTAACTGCTCGGGATCAAAGAACTCCCCTCACTGTGAAATCCACCGAATCAACCACCCGCAGTCCTCTTCCCTCGGCGCCTTCATCGAGGCTTCCGCTCGAGCCTCCCGGGGGCATACTGGTCTGGCTCATCGTGGTAATCGAGTTGATCACCTTCGCGGCCGGCATCGGCGTCTTTCTTCACCAGGAGGGAAAATTTCCCGACGAATTCGCCACGGGCGCGAAAGGACTGAACCAACCCCTAGCCTTCATCAACACCCTCCTGCTGCTGACCGGGGGATGGTTCATGGCCATGGCCATCACCGCCATTCGAGGAGGACGCATCTCGACGGGTGGGCGATGGATGGATGCCGCGATGCTCACCGGGCTCGCCTTCCTGGCGCTCAAGGGAATCGAGTGGAACGAAAAGATCCGGCATGGCGCCACCTTCGGGGACGACCACTTTCACACGACCTACTTCGCCCTGACCGGCTTCCACTTTCTCCACGTGCTGGCCGGCGTCGCGATCCTCCTTTACCTCCGGCTCGCCCTGAAACGAAGGCGCTATTCCGCCGAAGATCATTTCGACATCGAGAGCGGAGGAATCTTCTGGCACATGTGCGACCTGATCTGGCTGCTCCTCTACCCCGCGATCTACCTGCTATGACCTCCCCTCATCGCCACCTGACGATCCCGTGGCTGTTCCTGATCGTTCTCACCACCATCGGATACCTGGCGGGAGCGGCGGAGCACGCTCCCGGGAAAGTTTCGGATCTTGTCCCGCTCCTGACCGCCGCGGCCAAGTTCGCTCTTGTCGCCTGGTTCTTCATGGATCTTCGCGCGGTCTCCCGTCTCTGGACACTCGGCGTCGCGGGTCTGCTTGGACTGATCCTCATCGTGTTCGTCAGTCTGCGCACACTCGCCTCGTGAAAAAAGAACGGTGCAGCAAAGATTAGGCCTCTCATCATGCAAACCCAATCACCGAACGATCAATGTCCCTCGTCCTGGAACGTGGACACCTTGGCAGTCCACGCGGGCGAAGTGCCCGACCCGGCGACGAAAGCCTCGTCGCCGAATCTCGTGATGTCCTCGACCTTCCTGGCCGATCCGGAAGCGTCCTTCTCCGCGGAGGGCAGCCACGGAGAAGACGCCTATTTTTACACCCGCTGGGCCAATCCCACGGTCACCCAGCTCGAAAAAAAGCTCGCCGCCTTGGAGAACGCCGAATCCGCCATGGCCTTCGCGTCCGGGATGGCGGCGGTCAACGCGCTCTTCTTCCACTGTCTCAAGCCCGGCGATCATCTCCTCCTCGGGGATGTCGTCTATGCCGCCGTCTCGGAAACCGCAAACGATCTGCTCGCCGAACTGAGCATCGCGGTGACGCGAGTCGACACTTCCGACCTCGATGCCGTGCGCACCGGAATCCGTGATAACACCCGTCTCGTTTACATCGAGTCGCCCTGCAATCCGATCCTTCGACTGACCGACATCTCTGCGGTGGCCGAGATCGCTCACGAGGCCGGAGCCCGACTAGCGGTGGATTCGACGTTTGCCACCCCGGTCGCAACCCGGCCGATCGAACTCGGCGCCGACTTCGTCGTTCATTCCCTCACGAAATATCTCGGCGGGCACGGCGACGCGGTCGGGGGCGCTCTCCTCGGCCCTTCGGAGGACCTCGCCGAGGTTCGCCGCAAGGCGGGCATCCGCATGGGCGGCGTCATCAGCCCGTTCAATGCCTGGCTCATCCTGCGGGGAATGGCCACCCTGCCGCTTCGGATGCGCGCCCATGAAGCAGCCGCGGTCGAGGTGGGACGGTTTCTCGAACGCCATCCCGCCATCGGACGGGTCACCTACCCCGGCTTCGGATCGCATCCTCAGTTCGACCTGGCGCGCCGCCAGATGGACAACTTCTCGGGAATGCTCACCTTCCAGGCGGACCACCACGCGGAGTTGCCGGCGCTTTTCGCAAAGCGCCTGCGGGTGATTCACTACGCGGTGTCCCTCGGACACCATCGCTCCCTCCTCTTCTACATCCCGACCGACGAGATCCTGCGAACCTCATTCTCCCTGACCGAGGACCAGGAATCCGCCTATCGGGATTTCGCCGGCGATGCCATCTTCCGCCTTTCGGTGGGGATCGAGGATCCCGGCGATCTCTGCGCCGATCTCGATCACGTGCTATCATCACCGTGACGATCAAACATCCAGTACCATGAAAATCCGCCTCCATGAAATGGCCCACAGCCCCTATTGCATTCCGATCGTCAGGATCCTCGAGGCCTACGCGATTCCCTTCGAGCGCGTTCCCGTGCCAGCGTGGGATCGTCGGGAAATTGCGAGACTCACCGACGGCGCCTATTACCAGGTCCCGGTTCTCGAACACGGATCGCGCGTCGTCCACGAGACGCCTGATGATCCACTCGCGGTGCCCCACTATCTTGACGAGCACTTCACCAAAGGCGATCTCTTTCCCGCGCGGCACGCCGGAATTCACGACATCGTGATCGCCCACATCGAGGACTATCTCGAAGACCTCGGGTTTCCACTGACCGACCCCAGCATCATCGATTCCGTCCCCGACCTTGGCGAACGCGTCATGCTCATACGCCACAAGGAACGCAAACTTGGAATAGGCTGCGTCGATCAATGGCGCGAGAACGCGGAGGCGATCGCGGCGGAATTTCGAGTTGCCCTATCTCCTTACGAGATAAGTCTTCGGGATTGCGAGTACCTGTTCAGCGATCAACCCGTTTTTGCCGATTATGCTCTTTTTGGCGTGATCGGTAACGCACAGTACAGCGGGAATTTCGCGCTCGGTGACTCACTTCCCAACCTGCAGAGATGGGAAGATCGAATGAAGAGCCACACCGCACGCGAGGCCAGGCGAAGTTGAGCGGGTATTCTTCCGTCTGAGAACGTAAGGAAACCTAATGCCCCTCCGAATCAAACGCATCTACGAACCGGCCTCGCCCGATGACGGGATTCGCATCCTCGTCGATCGCATTTGGCCACGGGGCATCAGCCGTGGGGATGCCCGGCTCGATGACTGGATCAAGGAACTGGCTCCGACTGACGAGTTGAGGAAATGGTACGGTCACGAGGATGACCGTTGGCGGGAATTTCGGGAACGCTACCTGGGCGAGTTAAAGGAGCACCGCGAACAGGCTCGAAAGATCTCGGAGGTTGCCCGAGAAGATACCGTGACGCTTCTCTTCGCCGCGAAGGACGAAGAACACAACAACGCCGTCGTCCTTCGACAATATCTCGAGATGCTCGCCCCTGAAAGACAAGCCTGACGTGAGACTTCAACAGCACGACGGTGAATGGCCCGCGCTGATCGCTCCTCCCGGAGCTACCGTGACCAGGGCGATGATTATTGGCCCAAGGGGAGACCTTCATCTTGATCTGCGCGATTCGGACCGCCGCTGGAGATGCGAACTCGCCATCCCAGCGCCATGGACCTTCACCTCCTGTCTCCTGGCTCTGTCTTCGGATCAAATCGACAGCAACCAGGACGGCCCCCGCCCTGCCACCGATCTGCTCGGATTGGAAGGAGCTTCGCTTTCCACCATTGAGCGGGGAATCGACCGAATCGATCTGGTTTTCGATTCGATTCGAATCAGCGTTTCCGCAAGTTGAGGGTGAGAATGAAGTCCGGCAAGGGGGGGATTCCGGTGGTGCAAGCTCACCCTCATCAACCGGAAACCTCATCACCCAACGAGAGTTCTCCACATCGGCCGGCCATCCCTCCGAAAACGGCCGCTCCGAGTGCCACAATCACCACGATCCCAAAGGCCGGTGTCCAACTTCCTGTCGATTCACTGACCCACCCAACCAGCAGAGGACCGGGTGACGCGAGAAGATATCCGGCTGCCTGTGCCAACGAGGAAAGGTTCGCCGCCGTGTCCGAATCACGACTTCGAAGCGCAATCACCAGGAGCGCCAGCCCGAACGAGGAATTGAGTCCAAGCCCCAAGCCGATCACGGCCACCCCGGACCAGGCAAGGGGGAGAAACAGGATACCCAGGAGTGAAACCGCGTTGAGAAGCGCCATCGCAACGATCCAGCCAGACTGGGAACGCAAGCGGCCCGCCAGGGTCGGCACCAGCAAACTCGCCCCGCAGCCGAGAACCTGCATTCCTGTTACCCAGCCTGCCGCTCCCGCTTCGGACATTCCCCGCTCTTGAAGCACGGTCGGCAGCCAAGCCACCGAAGAGTAATAAACCGACGACTGGAGTCCCATGAAGGCTGCCACTTGCCACGCTCGCTTTCTGCGAGCCAGGGTTGCCACTCCAGCCAGCGGATGCGAACGGCGCCGCTTTGTCGGCCGGGGCAGCATCTGGGGAAGCCATAGCAGAACCGTCGCCAGCGCCAGGATTCCCCAGGAGCCGATCGAGGCGCTCCATCCTCCCGCGAGACTATCCGCCAACGGAACGGCAACCGCGATACCCAACGCCGCTCCAAGATTCATGGCTGACGAATAGAGGCTGGTCAGCAGCCCTATTTTTTCCGGATATCGACTTTTCACCAATCCCGGAAGCAGCACGTTTCCGAGAGCGACTCCGGCGCCGATCAGAATCGTGCCCGCGAAACGCCACCCCTGAAAATCGAAATTGGCCACCGATCGGAGAAAACATCCGCCCGCCACCAGCATCAGCCCCGCCCCCAAGGATCTCGCCAGTCCGAAGCGCCCACCCAGCCAACCGGCCCAAAGTCCGGCCACTCCGAAAAGAATCAGCGGGATGGTGGTCATGGCCCCGATGACCTCGCGGCTCAGTCCGTCTCCCCTCATTCGTTCCGCCAGGGGAGACAGAACCGTGATGGCCGGACGCAGGTTGATCGCGATCAGCAGGATGCTGCCGATCAGCAGTAGGTGTTGCCAGCGATTCTCAGGAAGATTCATGAAAACAACTCAGACGAACGACGGCTATGAAAATATCATCGAGAGAAGCCATCTCCCGTTCTGCGCCAACTCGCCGCCAAACCTCATGCAGGACGCACCACGGCTCCTCGAAACGAGTGCCCATCACCGAGATGCCCCAACCGGGTGCTTTATCCCTCTTCCATCCCCCTGAACGGTGGCTCCCCTGGACGGCCCTCGCCACTTCCCGGGCCCGTCTAGAACCTTGCCGTCGCAATCCTCCGGAATTACCCTCCTGACCATGATGATCGTTTCCGCAGCCATCTTGATCTTCCTGATCATGGATCCCTTCGGGAATATGATTCTCTTCAACTCATTCCTGGGAAAGTTGGATCAACGGCGGAGAATCATCGTGACACTTCGCGAATCCCTGATCGCCTACGTGATTCTCATCATCTTCCTTTTTCTCGGGCGTCCCCTTCTCGATATCCTCGGATTACGGGAGGCGGCGTTGAGCATTTCCGGCAGCATCATCCTGTTCCTCATCGCCCTCGGCATGGTGTTCCCCCGGAAGAGCGTGATCGATGCGAGCACCGACCAAGCCGATGAAGAACCGCTCATCGTTCCGCTGGCGATCCCATTTCTGGCGGGCCCCTCCTGCATTGCCGCCCTGCTTCTCCTGGCCAGCAAAGAGCCCGAAAAGATGACGCAATGGATTCTCGCCCTGACTCTGGCCTGCCTGGTGTCGACGGCGATACTGACAGCTTCCGTGCCGCTCTTCCGTATTCTAGGCCGGCGCGGTTCGGCGGCGATCGAACGCCTCATGGGTATGCTGCTCGTCATGATCGCCGTCCAATTGTTCCTCGACGGTGTTGAATCCTATATGACTTCCTTCAACTGAACGGAGAGCCGTGTGGTAATTTTCCGGGGAGACTGCCGAAAAGCTGGTGAACGAATGACCGAGAGGCGTTTCCACGTCAGACGAGGCGCGGGTCAGGGAGCTGACCGGCCACCTAACCGGTTTGCAACGAAGGTAACGAAAAAAGACGCAGCCTGAACAGGCGTTTGCAACGGCACTTCGGCGAAGCCGCCAATCCACACTTACAGAGAAACAGAAGACTTCTCGTTTCAAAGATCTTCAACCATCGCCTGGTCCGTGGTCTGCGCAGTCAAGCCAAAGGATCGATTCCGCGCAGCTGGCGAAAGCAGACATCCCGCATCGTTTTCACGAAATCACCGATGTAGGCCGTCTGCGCCCCGGCCGTGGTGGTTGCCGCATACAACTCACACCGTAACCCCCTCGACGTGATCGGTCGCCCCATCACGTACTCGCGATCGAGGTAGCGCTGAATCGCCCAAGCGGGCAGCGCACTGATCCCCCGGCCGCTGGCAACCAACTGGAGGATTGCCTCCGTCAACGTGGCCGTGCGCCTCTCTGGATCCACTTTCGCCGGTCCCAATACTTGGCGAATCAGATCGAGCCTCTCGTCGGGAATCGGGTAGGTAATGAGCGTCTCCCCGGCAAAATCGCGGGCGGTGAGAAATCTCTTTTTCGCCAGCGGGTGCTTCTTTCCCAAGATCGCCGGCATCTGGTAGGCGAATAGCGGATGAAACTCGGCGCCACTCCGGCGTTTCTTCCGAGACACGACGACGAGATCGGCTCGATTCTCGGAAAGTAATTCGACGGGATCGGGATGAAAACCCGAGACAAGATCCAGATCAACGCCTTCCCAGTTCTCTCGAAACACATCCATTGCCGGCATCAGCCAGTCGAAACAACTGTGGCATTCGACAGCAATGCGAAGTTGGCCCGCTCGGCCCTCCAACAAGCGCGCTACCTCGCGGTTGGTCTCGGCAATGCGACGCTCCACATCGTAGGCCAGCGCCACCATCCGTTCCCCCACCGGCGTCCATCGCAACGGCGATGACTTGCGCTCAAACAAGGCGCAGCCGTAGTGCAATTCGAGCGCCTTTATCTGGTGGGAAAGCGCTGACTGGGTCAGGTGGATCCGTGTCGCCGCCGCCGCCAGAGTGCCCGTTTCAGCCAGGGCGATCAAGGTTTCGAGATGCCTCAACTCGATCATGGAAGCAGATCGGCCCGTATTGAACAGTTTTCAAGATGATTGTGAATTCCTTTCGCTTGGCTCATGCAGCGCTCGGTTGGTCGTTGTTCCATGACATCGATCAAGACTCAAAATCTCGGCTATCCCCGCATCGGTTTTCGTCGTGAACTCAAGAAGGCCCTCGAAGCATTCTGGAGAGGAGATTTTTCGGAACAGGATCTCCAATCGACTGCCGCAAGTTTGAGACGCCTCCACTGGGAAAAGCAGCGAGACCTTGGGATCGATCTGATTCCGAGCAACGACTTCAGCCTCTATGACCAGGTTCTCGACATGTCCTGCCTGCTAGGCAATGTGCCCGCCCGATTCGAGTGGAACGGCAAGGCCGACATCGACCTTGATCTCTATTTTCGCATGGCCAGAGGCCACCAGATCGACGTGGGGATCGAGAGCCTCGCCGTCTGCGATTGTAGTGACCATCGGGGGCCTCAGTTCGCATGCGAAATGACCAAGTGGTTCGATACCAACTACCACTATCTGGTCCCTGAATTCAATGAACACACCACCTTCAGGATCTCGAGCACAAAGCCCGTCGATGATTTCAAGGAGGCGAAGGCCCTCGATATCGATACCATTCCCGTCCTGATCGGTCCTTTCACCTACCTTGCTCTCGGAAAGGAGATCGACGCCGAGACGGGGTTTGATCGCTTCAGCCTGCTCAAGTCCCTGCTTCCGACCTACAAGGAGATCCTGACAAATCTCGCGGATGCAGGCGCCACCAACGTGAGACTCGACGAACCCGCCCTTGCTCTCGATCTGACCGAAGAACAACGGGCGCTGGTGAAACACGCCTACGCAAGCCTCGCCATACAGGCTCCCGGACTCGCCTTGCAGGTCGCCACCTATTTCGGCGAACTGCGGGGGAATCTGGATACCTTGCTGGCGCTGCCGGTGGACGGAATCCACGTGGACGCCATCCGCGCCGCAGGCGAGGTGGATACCGTTATCGACGGCCTCGCCGAATCCTCAAAGTTTCTCTCACTTGGAGTGATCGATGGGCGCAATGTCTGGAAAACCGACCTGAGGTTCGCCCTCACGAAACTCGAACGCGCGACAAAAATACTGGGCCCGGAACGCGTGGTGGCCTCCCCGAACTGCTCCTTGCTGCATGTTCCCGTATGCCTCGCGCAGGAAACCGAACTGGATCCCGAGGTTTCCAACTGGCTGGCGTTCGCCGACGAGAAGCTCGCGGAACTGCGAGTCCTTGGGGACGCGGCATCGGGCAGCGGGAAGATCAACGATGCCCTACTCGCCAATGAAGCCGCCCTGGAATCACGCCGCAAGAGCGATCGCGTCACCGTTCCCGCCATCCAGGCCCGGACGGCCGCGCTCCGCGAGTCCATGTTCAACCGTGAATCCCCCTTTGCGGTCCGCCAGGAACTCCAGCGAGAAAAGCTCCGCCTTCCGTCTTATCCCGTCACCACCATTGGTTCCTTTCCCCAGACGAACGAGGTCCGGATCGCCCGCGCGAAATTTCGCAGGGGCGAATGGAGCGAGCAACAGTACAAAACTTTTCTTCGGCTCCGCACCGAAGATTGCATTCGTATGCAGGAGAAAATCGGGCTCGATGTGCTGGTCCACGGCGAATTCGAGCGGAACGACATGGTCGAGTATTTCGGCGAGAAACTGGACGGATTCCTCTTCACTCGATTCGGTTGGGTACAGAGCTACGGAAGCCGCTGTGTGAAGCCCCCCATCATCTTCGGCGATGTGAGCCGTCCAGCCCCCATGACCGTCGATTGGTCCCAATTCGCCCAGCGTCAGACCAAAAAACCGATGAAGGGCATGCTCACCGGCCCGGTGACCATTCTCCAGTGGAGCTTTGTCCGGGATGACCAACCCCGCCGCGACACCGCATTCCAGATCGCGCTGTCGATCCGGGACGAAGTCGTAGATCTTGAAGCCGCGGGACTCCCGATCATCCAGATCGACGAAGCCGCCATCCGGGAAGGACTGCCCCTGCGACGCGGCGATTGGAACGAATACTTCGATTGGTCGGTAAAGGCGTTTCGCCTCTCCTCCTGCGGGGTGAAGGACGAAACCCAGGTTCATACCCACATGTGCTACTCGGAGTTCAACGATATGCTCACAGCCATCGCCGCCATGGATGCCGATGTGATCACCATCGAGAACGCCCGTTCGGGGCTTGAGTTGCTGGAGGCCTTCGCCGACTTCGAGTATCCGAACGAAATCGGCCCCGGTGTCTACGACATCCACTCTCCCCGCGTGCCCTCCACCGAGGAAATCGTGGCCCTACTCGAACGGGCCGCCACCGTCCTGCCCGCCGAACACCTCTGGGTCAATCCCGACTGCGGACTCAAGACCCGCGGTTGGAAGGAAGTAAGTCCGGCTCTGGAACGTATGGTCGAGGCGGCGAAGACATTGAGAGATAGAATCGGATGATCGAGTGTAACAGCGCGCAATTTTGGGGAGATCACAGCTGGAGAGTAATGGCCCCGTTGCTAACGGACGGATTCATCCCGGGCACATCGAGAACTAGCCACTTCAAACTCTTGCCTCGCCGAAGGATCTGTCAGAAGCAGCGTCTTGAGCTCTACGTGGACATCGTCCTCACAAAAGATACCGAGCCCAATCACCCGATGAACTCTTCGAAAGACCTATTGTCGTTGCAGTTCTTGCTAGAGCGTGGGGGCCCGGTGTCGATCCGATCACCCTTCCCTTGCCCATGCTGGACGGTATGGATCAAGGAATTCACCGCCCTCTTGCACCGAGGGCATTGGAATTTCCATTTATCCCTACTCCCAGAATACGGATCCAAAGGCTCAAACTCGGATTCTCTCATTTGCAGTTGCTACGATCTTCGACAGGAATCCTTGGGAAAAAATTCTCCTCTTCTTCATTCTTTCCCACAATCCGGACATCAACGTTGGGTTCCAATCAGCACGGGAGAGTGGCGCCCTCCTTCCCGGTTGAGCCTCTGTTGCTGACGATTGCGCATCGCTGGGCCGAAACGTCCTCCCGGACCTCGATCGGGCCCGCATTCCCTTGAATCGTTTCCCTTTTCCGGAGATTCTCCTCCCGATGCCCACCGAGCCACTCTCCAACCCAGAGGAGATCGACTGGCACCATCTGGAAGCCGCTGAAGTCACCCGTCTTCTCGCCACCGATGCCCGCAATGGCCTCGCTTCCGACGAAGCGGTGGCGCGGCTGAAACGTTTTGGTCCCAACTCGGTGACCGCCCGGCCTGGCGTGCCGCCCTGGCGACGATTCCTCCGCCAGTTTCATCAACCTTTGGTCTATCTTCTCCTGGCCGCTTGCGCAGTCACCGCAGCACTCCACGAGTGGGTCGACTCCGGGGTCATCTTCGGCGTCGTCCTCGTCAACGCCCTGATCGGTTTCCTGCAGGAGGGAAAGGCCGAGCGGGCCTTGGCGGCCCTGGGCCGGATGGTCCGGACCGAGGCCAAGGTTCGAAGGGACGGTGGGAAGCGCCGCATCCCCTCGACCGACCTGGTCCCGGGAGATGTGGTCCTCCTCGAGGCTGGTGACAAGGTGCCTGCCGACCTTCGACTCTTCCACGTTCACAACCTGCACTGCGACGAGTCCGCCCTGACCGGGGAATCCCTTCCGGTGGCGAAACATTCGGATCCGCTCGATCACGACATAGCGCTCGCCGACCGCAAGAACCACGCCTATGCGGGAACCCTCGTGACGGCGGGCCAGGCCGAGGGTTTCGTCTGGGCCACCGGGGATCGTACCGAGACCGGGCGGATCGCCTGGCTCATCGCGGAGGCCACCGAAATCTCCACCCCCCTGACCCGGAAGATCGCCCAATTCAGCCGATTGCTCCTCTGGATCGTCCTCGGCCTCGCCGGGCTCACTTTCGCCGTGGGGATCTTGAGAGGCGAATCCGCCTTCGACATGTTCATGGCTTCGGTGGCTCTCGCTGTCGGCGCCATTCCCGAGGGACTGCCGGCTGCGGTCACGATCGTCCTCGCGATCGGCGTGAACCGGATGGCGAAACGTCGGGCCATCATCCGCAAGCTCCCGGCGGTGGAGACGCTGGGAAGCACGACCGTGATCTGTACCGACAAGACCGGGACGCTGACGAAGAACGAAATGACCGTGCAGGAGGTCTGGGCGGGCGGCCGAAGATACCGGATGACCGGGGGCGGCTACGATCCGCAGGGCGAGGTCACCTACCTCGATCTTCCCGTCCAACTCTCGGAGCATCCGGCCCTCGATGAATGTCTTCGTGCCGGCGTTCTCTGCAATGATTCGCAGCTGGTGATCGAGGACGGTCGTCACGTCGTGGTCGGGGACCCAACCGAGGCGGCACTTCTCGTGGCGGGCGCCAAGGGGGGCCTTCTGCACGCGGGAATCAGCGAAGCCTCTCCCCGGCTCGACATGATCCCATTCGAGTCGGAACACATGTTTCGCGCCACGCTTCACGGGGGCGGCCCCACCGGGCATGTGATCTACCAGGTCGGCGCCCTCGAGCGACTGCTCGAGCGATGCGATGAACAGACGGACGAAAATGGGGATCACGTGCCCATCGATCGAGCCGCCGTCCTCCACGCGGCAGAGGAGATGGCAACGCGAGGGCTCCGGGTCCTCTCCATGGCGCGACGACACACGCCCCGTGAGCAGGAGACCCTGGATCACGACCATGTCAGGGAAGGGCTGACCTTCCTGGGGCTCCAGGGCATGCTCGATCCCCCCAGCCCTGAAGCGATCGAAGCCGTGTCCCACTGTCGACGAGCCGGCATCGCCGTGAAGATGATCACGGGGGATCACGCTTCCACCGCACGGGTGATCGCGGCGCGAGTCGGGTTGGCGGACGACGAGACGAAAGTCGATTCCCTCACCGGCACCGAGCTGGAACGTATCAGTGATGCTGCCCTGCCCGGCGTGGCCGAGAATTCCGAGGTGTTCGCCCGGGTGGCCCCCGAGCAGAAGCTTCGCCTCGTGCGCGCCCTGCAATCCCGGGGACACGTGGTCGCCATGACCGGAGATGGCGTCAACGACGCACCCGCCCTCAAGCAGGCCGACATTGGCGTGGCCATGGGGATCGGCGGCACCGATGTGGCCCAGGGTGCCGCGGACATGGTCCTGACCGACGACAATTTCGCCTCGATCGAGGCCGCGGTCGAGGAGGGGCGAGGCGTCTTCGACAATTTGACGAAGTTCATCGTCTGGACGATGCCCACCAATCTCGGCGAGGGAGGAATCATCCTGGTGGCGATCCTGCTCGGCGTGAGCCTCCCCGTGGTGCCAGTCCAGATCCTCTGGGTGAATATGACGACCGCCCTGCTCCTCGGGTTGATGCTGGTCTTCGAACCCAAGGAAACTGGCCTCATGGAACGGAAACCCCGGGACCCAAGCCGTCCCATCCTGACCTTCCCCTTGTTCATGCGGACCGGTCTGATTTCCCTGATCATCACCGAGCGGCAACCCTAACCGCCAGACTGCGCACGGGAGGCGACCCCAAGTTCATCTCCTCCCCGCCCCTCCTCGTTCCCTTGTCGCTTCCTCGCTCATCGAGAGTTCCCCTGTTCGGCCCGCCAACCATCCGGAGATCGCCGCACCGAGTGCGATGACCACGACGAGGCCGATCGCGGGGGCCCAGTTTCCGGTCGCCCCGCTGATCCATCCCACCAGCCAGGGACCGGGAGCCGCGATGAGATAGCCCGCGGCCTGCGCCAGCGAGGACAGATTGGCCGCCGTTTCCGGATCGTGACTCCTCAGGGCGATGACCAGGAGCGCCAGCCCGAAGGAGGCATTCACGCCCAAGCCGAATCCGATCACCGCGACTCCGACTCCCACCCTCGGCAACAGTAGGATGCCCACCAGGCAGCACGCGTTCAGGAGCGCGGTGGCGACGATCCAACCCGATTGGGAGCGCCGGCGTCCCGCCAGGGTCGGGAACCAGCAGGCTGGCCCCACAGCCGAGCACCTGCATCCCAGTCACCCATCCTGCCGCCTGGTTTTCGGTCATGCCCCGCACCTGGAGCACGGTCGGCAGCCAGGCCACTGCCGAGTAGAAGACGGACGACTGGAGTCCCATGAAGATCGCGACCTGCCAAGCCCGTTTCCGTCGAGCCAGGGTGATCACTCCGGCCAAGGGGTGAACGGGACGACGAACCGTCGGGCGCGGCAGCATCTGGGGGATCCAAAACAACGCAGTCGCGAAGGCGAAAAGGCCCCACGCAGCGATCGAGGCATTCCAGCCACCCGTCAGCCGGTCCGCCAGCGGCACGGCGACCGCGATCCCCAAGGCGGCTCCGAGATTCATGGCGGTGGAGTAGAGGCTGGTCAGCAGTCCGACCTTGTCCGGGTAGCGGCTCTTGACCAGTCCCGGCAGCAACACGTTCCCGAGGGCGATCCCCGCCCCGATCAGGATGGTTCCTGCGAAACGCCAGAACTGACTGTCTATATCCGACATCGATCGCAGCAGACAGCCGGCGGCGATCAGCAACAACCCCGCCCCCAATGACCGCGCCAAGCCCCACCTTCCACCGATCCATCCCGCCCACAGGCCCGCGACACCGAACAGGATCAGGGGCAACGTGGTCATGGCGCCGATGACTTCGCGACTCAGGCCATCCGCCCGCATTCGCTCGGCCAGCGGAGACAACACCGTCACTGCGGGACGCAGGTTCAGCGCGATCAACAGGATGCTGCCGACCAGGAGAATGTGCTGCCAGCGGGTGGTGGGGAGCTTCATGAAAGGTCCTGAGACGATCCTCACCGGGGAAAATGTCAGCCGCTTTCCCGCTTCTGCATGCGGCATGCGGATCGGCGGGCCATAGTGCCATGAACTGAGACCGCCCCTCGAAAACACTCCTCATGAAGACTTGGCAATACGATGAATTCCGGCAGGTCGGGAAAGACTTCGGTCTTCCCGAGGAGGTCGAACAGTATGATCCCTCGCACGCCCAGTTTCGGGATGCCGGGGCGGAGGCAAGAGCGATCCTCGATCGACTCGCCCTCTCCCCCGGTGATCACCTCGTCGACTTCGGTTGCGGAACCGGCATCCTCGCCCTCCTGGCGGCCGAGCGGGGAATACGCGTGATGGCCATCGACGTGTCCGAAGCCATGCTGGCCAAGCTGCGGAACCGTATCGCGAAACGGGGCGTCGACAACATCCAGACACTCCACGCCGGGTTCCTGACGGCGGAACTTCCACCGGCCTCGGCCGACGCCATCGTCTCCTCCCTGTCCTTCCATCACTTGCCGGATTTCTGGAAAGGCATCGCCCTGCACCGGCTCCATGCAATGCTCAAGCCGGAGGGACGCTTCTTTCTCCACGAAGTGGTGCTCGCCGAGGAGCGACCGCTCGAAACCGTGCAGGATTTCATCGACCGGATGGAAGCGTTGGGAGGCGATTTCCTGCGGGACGACGCCGAGACCCATTTCCGCGAGGAGTTCTCCACCTACGACTGGATCCTCGAGGGACTGCTGACCCGGGCCGGATTCCGCATCGAGTGGCGCGACGAGCCCGGTCCCGTGATGCGGAGCTACCTGCTGAGCAAGACCGCATGACCCGGCCATTCACCACCGGCCCTTCCATTCCAACCATGAAAAACGAAACCTACAAGCCCGGTCATGGCGACAACGCCACCCGGTTCATGGCACGACGAACGCTGGAAAGTCATGGCGCCTTCTTCGTGCCTCACCTTCGTACGGGACTCGCGGTATTGGATCTCGCCTGCGGACCGAGCACTATCACCACCGACCTCGCTCGAATCGCAGCCCCGGCCACCGTCACCGGGATCGACATGGCCGAAGCCCAACTCGAAGCAGCCCGCACACGCGCCTCCGACTCCGGCGTCCGGAACTTGTACACTGATTATTGACCCGTCCCTTTGTATTCAGCATGCCCCCGATCGGCGATGGGCTGCGCTTCCTTGGCGTGGCCCTCGTCGTCGCGGTCCTGGTGGCCGTGCTCGGGCTGTCACGCACGGGAGGAGGTCGTCATGGATGATCGCCTCTTCCGCATCCTCGCCGCCACTGAGGTGATGAAGGGCATCAACCCGAACACGATCGTGCACCGCACCCAGGCCCTCCACGGGCTGTTCGATGGTCTTGTCGGCTTGAGCTGGTCGGGCCGGGAGAAAAGTCGCGCTGGATTCGGCGAGGCTTTTCTTTTAGCTATGCAGTCTTTCACGGACCTTTCCGCCAACATTTACCATGGCCATACCTACAAAAGATCAGAAAATTTTATGGGGCAAAGCTGCAAGCAGATGCTCTATGCCCGATTGCCGCAAGCCTCTGGTCGCAAGATCCGGCGATGAAGAGTTCGGAAAAGACATCATTGTTGGTGAGATGGCCCACATCGTCGGTGAAACCAACAGTAAAAAAAGTCCCCGTGGCTTATCTTCTCTCACAATCGATGAACGGAACAGCTACCCAAATTTAATCCTTCTCTGTGAAGAACATCACACGATTATCGACGGAGACGTAGAAACTTGGCCCATTGAAAAGCTTCACATCATAAAGAGAGAGCACGAAATCTGGGTTGAGGAGAAACTGAATGAAGATGTCGACCAGAAACTGGAAAACTACTTCAAGTTCGTCGAGCTCGTCTCACTTTCCCTCCATCTGAAAAACTGGGAGTGGTTGTGCGACTGCTTGTTCAGACAAATCATGCCTGTCGATTTTCCAAGTGAGATTTATCAACTCAGGCTTGAACACTATCGCGCAATCTTCTCCGGCGAATTCAAGTCTTTTGAGCAAGCATTAGAGAATCTTGTCACCCGATGTGGCGATTACGTCGACTACTACATGTCGAATGCAAGCTCTTCCCCTGGTGATCCCAGGATCATGTCTCGAAAAGCGTACAAAGATGTCCCAGAGGGAGCTTTCGAGGAACGGGAAAAGCTGTTGAATGAGGATCGACTCTGGGAAAGAAATTGCACTCTCTTATTGTGCAATCTAGTTCTTGCATTGAATGAGTTCGCCGACGTTGTGCGCAAGAATCTAGACAGCAACTTCTTTCCACACTCTAAGTTTTGCGTTCACGATTTTATGGGTCTTGCCTCGGGAGATTTAACCGAAATGTGGATAATTCCCGAAAATTACTACACGGAAGAGGATCTCAAATCTTCAATCGAATAGATCCTGCAGCCAGGAAACAGGGCCTTCACGCCACCGCCGAATACACCGGCGACGGGATCTCCGGATACACCCGGTAGATGTGCCTGAACACGTCGTCGACCTTCTCCACCACCTCGGGCTCCTCGTAGCTGTCCACCGGAAGCCCCGTCTCATCGCTCCACAGGAAGTCGTGAATGGCGAGGCGCACCGCGTCCCGGGTGGCCTCCTTCTCCCGCCAGTGGGCCACCTTCAGCTTCTCGGCCTTCAGCGTGGCGAGCAGATCAACGGCCACCTCCTTGATCCGCTTGATGTCTTCCTTGGAAAGCTCCGGCTTCTTCAGGAGATCGAACAGTGCCAGCGTCTCCTGGTCCAGCCCCTCCTGTATGGCGCGGTCCTCTTCCTCATCCAGCCCCTGCAGCAGGATGAACAAGGCCTCGAAGGTCTTCTCGATCGTCACCCTATCCTTCTCCTTTTTGTATTCGGCCACGATCTCCTCGTAGTGCTTCTGGAAATCGGTTCGCGCCGGGTTCTGCGCGAGCAGACGCTGTAGTCTCTGCTCGATGGCCGTCTTCAAACACTGGACCGTGGTGTTCTTCTTCTTGCTGCGCTCGAACTCTTTCCGGAGCCGGTCGAAGTCGATCTTGCTAATGTCGTAGGGACCGAAGTCCTCGTCCCCGACCGTGGGAGTCCTTGTCTCGATCGCTTCATTCACCACGCCGTGCAGCTCCCGGATGATGTCGGTAATGTCGGCTTTCTCCCGGTCCTTGAGAAGACTCTTGTAGACGATGTTGATCGCATCGTAATGCGGCCGATGGGCATTCACCCCGGGGATCGTCAGGCAGGCCTTGAACTTCTTGAAGACCTCGCGACACATCACCTCGAAGCGCTTCCGGCTTTCGTCGTTCTCGTTCACCGCCTCCTTGGCGGCGATGATTGCCCCGTTCCTCTCGAATCCTTTCGTCTTGATGATCTTCTGCAGCGTTGCCCCACGGTCGCGGAGAAACCGCTCCACGAGCGCAATCGACTCGGCCAGGTCGGCGATCAGCTCCTCCTTTTTCGCGGTGGGATCCGTTTCCGCCTCCTCGCCTTCCTCCCGCCCTGCATCGGCCGTGCCGGCGAAGGTGGCCAGGGCTTTCCGCAGGCTCTTCAGAATGCCGCAGTAGTCGATGATGAGACCGTTGTTCTTGCCCTCGTTCACCCGGTTGGCGCGGGCGATGGCCTGCATGAGCGTGTGCGCCTTGAGAGGCTTGTCGAGATACAGGTTGGAGAGGCTGGGCACGTCGAATCCTGTCAGCCACATCGCACAGACGATGGCGATCCGGAAAGGATGTTCCTCTTCCTTGAACGCATCATCGACGTCCAGGTGCTGGCGACCCATGAACTCCGGCTTGTCCTTGAGATGATCCGGGATCGAGAAGCCCTCCTTGATTCGCCTCCGATGAGGCAGGATGTCGAGATTCCATTTCTGGAACTTGGCCACCTCGCCCTGCTCTTCGCTGATCACGACGGCAGCCAGCGTGTCCTTCATCCACTGGATCTGCCGCTCGCGATAGACCTCCTCCTGCGCATCGCTCGCGTTGCCGAGGTCCGCCTCCAGCTCGGCGATCCGATTCTTCCAATGCGTCTCGATGAGCCCGTGCATCTTCACACAGGTGATCTTGTCGATGCACACCAGCATCGCCTTGCCCGTTTCCCACGAGGTGGAGTAGTGCTCAACGAAATCCCGGGCCACCTGGTCGAGACGCTTGTCTGCGGTGATGATGTGATACTCCCGCTTCAGGTCCTGCTCAAGACGCTGCAGCTTGTCGAGATCCTCCGTCCCCAGTTCCTCTAGCTTCTCCGCAATCTTCTCGTTGAGCTTCTCGGTGGCAATCCCGAGCCGTTCCCCCCGGGCGTCGTAGTAGAGCGGGACTGTCGCGTTGTCCTCGACCGCTCGCTTGAAGTCGTAGGTCGATACGTAGTCTCCGAAGACTTGCTTCGTGATCTCGTCGTCTTTGAACAGAGGCGTGCCGGTGAAGCCCATGAAGCATGCGTTCGGAAGGGCGTTGCGCATGTTGAGGGCCAGCGTGCCGTATTGCGAACGATGCGCTTCATCGCTGATGCAGATGATGTCATCCCGCTGGCTGAATCCCTTCTCTGGATCCACCTCCTGATTGAACTTGTGGATCAGGGTAAAGACGTAGGCGTTCTGCCTACCGAGCAGCGTCTTCAGATCTTCCCCACTGCTGGCCCGGCATCGCTCCTTGTCATTGTCGGCGAGACCGCATCCGGCGAAGGTCTTGTAGATCTGGGAATCGAGGTCCTCACGGTCCGTGCAGATCACGAACGTGAATCCACCGCCGAGGCGCCGCCTCACCTTCCGGGCGAAGAACACCATCGAGTAGCTCTTCCCGGAGCCCTGCGTGTGCCAGAAGACACCGAGCTTCTGCTCCCGATTCTCGCGATCCTTCACCGCCTCCATGGCCCGGTTCACCCCGAGGAACTGATGGTTCCGTGCCAGGATCTTGGCCGTCTTGCCCGAGGACTCGTCGAACACGATGAAGTTCTCGAACAGATCCATGAAATTGGCCTTCGAGCACACCCCCTTCAGCACGGTCTCCATCTCGACGACCCCGGGCTCCTCCTCGTGAAGTCGCTTCCAGTCGCCGAAGTGCTCGAACTTCGAGGTCACTGTCCCGACCTTGGCGCTCTCGCCGTTGCCGAGGAGGATGATCGCGTTGTGGTGAAACAGGTGCGGCACCGTGTCCGGATGCATGTAGTCGGCCAGGTTCTTGTCGTAAGCAGCGCGAAGATCCTTGTTGATGTTCTTGCACTCGACGAACAGCAGAGGGATTCCGTTCACGAATCCCACGATGTCCGCCCGCCGACGATAGAGGACACCCCGCACCCACAGTTCCCGGACGCAGAGGAAATCGTTCTTCGCGGGATCGTCGAAATTGAAGACCCGCAGCTTGTCTTTCGTCAGTTCCCCTTTGTCATTGTGAAAAGACACCGACACGCCATCCCGGAGGAGATCGTGCTTCTCTCGGTTCTCGGCGATCAGGGTGAGGCTGCCACTGAAATCGACGATCTTTCGCACGGCCTCTTCGTAGGCGGATTCGGGCAGCCCCGGGTTCAGTTCCTCCAGCTTTTTCCGCAGCCGGGGTACGAGAACAATGTCCTGATCTGATTTGCGTCCGAGTGTGCCACCCGGCCCGAAGGTTTCCGTGTTGTAGGCGAAGACAGACTCCCAGCCCAACTCCTGCTCCAGGTAGTCGGCGGTCGTTTGTTGGACCAGGGTGTCTTCGTTCAGCGGCATTGTGTCAGTTTCTTCGCGGAGCGTTCCATCGGTATCCGAACTCCAGTGAAACAATCTGTGCGAAAAATCGCGTTCCATCATGCCCCGAATGGGCGTCTACAAATAACTCGCCGATTTCTTGGATCTTCGACCAGAAATACTCTGCCAGCTCGACATTCCTCAGGTGCGCCGAAAGGCCTTGTGAGCGTGTCAGGACCGCATCCAGATAATCACTACACTTCTTCATCTGGCGTTGCCACGAGAACGGATAGAGATCCTTCATCTCCTCTGGGATCACACCGTCAGGATAGACAATCGAGGTCCCGTGTGCCGTTGAGTTACGCAGTCGAAAAAGGTGGTTCGCAACGTGATTCAAGTCACTTCCAATGATGTCCTGAAGCGTTTTCTCGAACGCCATGATGTAGAAATTTCCTGTCTTCGACCAGCCGCCCTCAAGCTCGATCTTGTCCCTGAGAAATTCCTGAAACATCCGCTGATTCTTCGTAAGCTCGGATGGGTCCTCCTCTCCCATGAGCTCTGTCGAGACGAGGTGCGTCAGTGCTCCTTCGAGAGTGGCGGCCATTAATGAAATCGAAGCGACGTTTAGGCCAAAGACTCGAAACTCATCGATCTTCTGGTCCACTCCGACGTTGCCTAAAGTTGACACCTTTCGCTCTTCTGAAGCGATCTCCATGAATAGGAGACTCAGAGCATCCAGCAGGCCCGTGGTGGTATGGCTTGTAGTGTAAGTAAGCGGCATTGTTTCAAACCCTGTTCGGCGGAGAACCCTACCCTATTCACTCAGAACCACACGCCTATATCTGAATCTCAATTTCCACCGGGACCGGCGTCGGTATTCCGACTTGGGCAGCTACTGGCGTATAGATATCCACCTCTTCGTCAGGCGTTTCGATTGAGATGATTAGTGAATATCGAGTGCTCTTATTCCATTTTCCCAAGTGAGCTCGCTCTCGCCACCAGCCGATCACAGGGTAGATCGCTACGAGATTCGAGTCAGCCAGGTCTGCCGCCGATCCTGTCCAAATGTCAGAGTGGATGGATCCAGTGTCGCGGGCCGACCCAATCGTCCAATACTCCGCAGCAGATCCCGTCGGCTTATCTTCATCTTCTTCGAGGGCCTGCCGATTGATTCGTTTTTCGAAACGCTCTCGTTCTTCTCCGGGGGTGTTGAGTTCAAACCGGAGACCGTGCGATGCGTAGCGATATCGATCCTTCCATCCAATCTCTCCAGGACTCGGCTCGACGAAGTAGGAGAGGGTAACTCGCATTCTTACATCAGTTTCGCCGAGATCGAGCAGCGCATCCTTCGGCCAAGGCAACTCATACAGGTGCATTTCGTTGGTCACCTTCCGCCTCTCGTCTTCGGAGAGTCCGAATGGTTGAATCGCAGACTCCGAAATCAAAGTAAGTGAGTTCCGAGGGCAACTCAGAGCTCTCTCCAAGCTCGGAACGCCGTATCCACACGCCCGGGCGAGGCGAGCGTAATTTGTCTTCCCCCCACCATTCAGAAACTGCCCGAGCATTTCTGGGGTCCAGTCTGCCGAATGAACGATGAGTCCTCGAACGGTCTCAGGCCAAAGGTCGGGATAGGAAACGTGAATCCGAGCAGCCATCCACGCCGCATAGGCGGAGGCTGCACTTGTACCATTGAACGCACAGAAGTATCCGTAATCCTGGAACGCAGCCTCGGTCGTGAGTACGCTCAGATCGTCATGCGCTGAAACGAAATTATAGCGATCCCGAAATGCATTCCCGCCTTCAAGCACAACCTCTGGTTTGATTGGCCATCGGTTCTTGTCCCAAGTGTCTGAGGTCGACGTGAAAGGAGACGCCTCTCTCTCGTTCGCCAGAAGTTTCCAGTCGTCATCACTGTCGAAATTCACCTTTTCCGTGAATCCCCCTACGGTGAGCGCATTCCAAGCCTGAGCTGGATTATGCACGGAAGAGGCAAGTAGGCCGTCAGGGTAGGTGTTCAGCAGGCCCTGCTCCGTAGTATTTCCGGATGCACTGATGAAGAGTCTTTGAATATCATCCTCCGCACCCGAAACAACTTGATCGATTTTTCCGGACCAACTGCTCGGTCGCCCGCGATCCATATCCGCCAAGCTTGAAACTGCCATGACGATCACGCGAGCCCGCCGGGGCCGGATTTCAGCGCGACTGATTGCCTGAGCTGTGTAGTCACCCCAGAGACGCTTCGGGTTTTCTTCGTGGGGAGGAGGCAAGAGCTTGGAACTTTCCAAACAGTGTTCGATCGCAACTGGCCCGCTACCTTCCAGAGCAGCTTGCACATTCCCCAATGCTGAGATGCCCGCCATCATCGTCCCGTGACCTTCAGGGTGAGTATCGCTCGTTCCCCATTCGGGTTTCACCGCATGGCAGTCCTCTTCATCGATTACCGGTTCGAGAACCGGGTGTCCGCGATTCACACCACCATCCAGGATGCAGACGGCGATCTCCAATCCGTCGTCGATTTCCATGCGGTCACGCAAGTCGGAGATGAATTCGGCTTGCTCTTCACGGGTCAGCTCATCGATGAAGAATGACGCCAACTCTGCGGCAGGGCGAATCTCAGCAATCGTGTCAGATACCGCGGCAAGGCGGGACAACTGCTCGCGATTGGCTCGAATCAGCATTACCGCACGTTCAGGAAACTTCAGGATAGCGCGGTCAGCCTGCTCCTCTATCTCCAGCTCAGGCAGCAATGCGCGAAATTCGCGAACGACTGGGGAGATATCGTCTCCCTCCACTACCAGATCGGTCGTGGGATCCTGCAGCCAGATCTCCACCCACTGCGGATCGTCGCCGGGGAGCTCGCACGTCCCATGCGTCCAGAAGCTCTCGAGAACTGCCGCCCGGATGTCTTCAACACTCTCAACGAACTTCTGGTTCTTCGGGTTCCCCTTGTCCGTGTCCTTCTCTTCGTTGGCAAAGTCCTCGGCCAGATTCACGAAATAGCTTCGCTGCTCGGCAGGCACAAAGACCGTAGCGAATTGACGCTTTTCCTCGCCTTCACCCTCGATACGAATGTTCCGCAATTCCACCCCCTTGCTTCTTGCGTCGAGTGTGGAAATCGGCACTTCAGAGTTCAGATCGACCTCAAACTCCAGATATACCCCGTGAGAAGTGGTAGTTCCTACCGCTTGCCGTGTACCTTCCGCGTCTTCCCAAGCTTTGTTAAGCCCCGCTTGGATTCTTTTGGCGTGAGACGGCCGGTCGCGTACTGTTTTCTCTTCCTCGTCTCGTCCTGTTTTTTGCCGCGTGTAGCCGGACGAATCTCGATGCGAGTCATCGAGAAAGAGGGGTGGGTATCGTTCCTTGTCAGCCATAAACGGGTTCGATCAGGGAGTTTTCTTTGCCCCTCTGCGCTCTTTCAAAGCCGAAGCCAACCCGCTTCCGGTCACCGTTTCACGATCACTCAGGATCGCGTCCTTCATTGCATCTCGACATGCCAGATCGATCTCAGCATGGCTCAGCCCGCCACTGGCCTCCAGCACAGTCTTCCATCCGAACCGCGTTCCGAGAAATAAACCAAGCACATTCTTGATCAATGCCTGTCTCTCACTCTTACCAGGGCGTTCGTAAATCAGCACATCGTCGAA
This sequence comes from uncultured Verrucomicrobiales bacterium, assembly GCA_964439145.1. Taxonomy (GTDB): domain Bacteria; phylum Verrucomicrobiota; class Verrucomicrobiia; order Verrucomicrobiales; family DEV007; genus JAEUHH01. The sequence goes on along the minus strand of CAYTNL010000007.1, from coordinate 8,192 downwards.
TCGGCGGAACAATGCATGATCCAGCAAGTCCGGAGTGTTGGTCGCCCCGAGAATCAAGCTGTCGGAATGATCCTGCTCGATGAACTGCAATAGCGAGTTGAGCACTCGACGCATCTCGCCCACATCGTTGTCGAGACTGCGGCATCCACCGATGGCATCAAACTCGTCGAGCAGGTAGACACCGGGGACGCGAGCGATCTGCTCGAAAATCTGGCGAAGCTTGGCGGCGGTCTCCCCCATGAACCGGGTCACCATCTTGTCAACGAGCACCGTAAAGAGCGGCAAGCGCAACTCGTGAGCCAACACCTTTGCCGTCATAGTCTTCCCGGTGCCGGGAGGACCAGTGAGGAGCAACTTGCGTCGAGGCGAAAGGTTGTGAGCGCGGAGCTTGTCCCGCTCCCGGTACTCCCTCAACACCTTGTTGATCCGATCTTCCAGAGCGCGTGGCAAGACCAACGCCGGCAGCGCCGTCCTCGGTTCCTCGCGGCTGATCAAACCTTCCAACTCTACCGGAAACGAGACGACCTTTGACTCGTGGTTCTTCCGGCGGGCCTCATCCACCATCTCCTTGATTTCGGTGGCCAGCGCGCCGTGCCCCTGACGGGCCTCATGGGCCGCCACCTGAAGCGCGGTCGTGAAGAAGCGCTCCGGTTCATCACTCCAGTGAGAACGGATCAGCGCTTTGATTTGGTCGGCGGTGGCCATGTGGAAAATTTAAGAGAAATCTAAGAAATTTTAAAGGTCCGAATGCAGGCTAATCATGGGAGGCCGCCTCGGAATTTTCGGTCTCGTCTAGGACCTCATTCTCAAGAGAAAGCAGCCCTTTTCGCAGAAATCGAATGAACTCAACCGCGTCCCTGAGAATCGAGGCAAACACCTTCTGAGGTCCTTCGTCCTTCATTCCCAAGTCTTCAACGAGCTTGTCGTAGCTCGTGCCCTTTCGATGGGCGGCTGACTTGGAGCGGAGATCCTGCAGCACCCGCAGCAGCTTGATGTGGGGTTCCCACCCATCGAGCCCTCGCGCGATCAGGAGTTTCTGGAGCTTCGTGATTCCCCCGTCTCCCTTCTCCAGCTCGATCCCCTTCTTGAGCTGCTTCTCGTTCAGAGAATCGATCAGGACCTTCGTCAAAGCCAACAGCTGGGTGTCGAACTCCGATTGCGTGTCGTTTACCGGGAGGCGAAGGCTCGTGAAGTAATGCTCATCGTCCTGATGAAGCGGCAGAAAGAAATCCCAACCCTCGGCCCCGCGAAATTCCTGCACGAATTTCAGATACTCGTGCTTGAAGAGATGATCCGGACGCTCGGGATTCGTGGGCAATGCCTCGAAAGCGCGGCGGAAGTTCGTCTTGCTGATTCCCTTGCCATCCGGGGCAATGTTGAAGCTCAGCCAATAGTCACGCTCTTGCTCGGGAAGATCTCTCCCGATATCTCCCAACCAAACGACCACATAATCATCGTGGTCATTGTCCATGCGGCATCCCCACAGTGAACCACATCGAAGATATCCATCCTCCACTTCATACTTTTCCGGATGGGAATAGTATTTCGTCAGCACCTCACTCCGAAAGAATACCGCGGTGAGATAATTGGGAGCGTCAGGATTCTTTCCGAAAAAGTCTGCCAACTGATCGGGATCGCAGGTGTTCCGGATCGGCTTTCCCTCGTCGTCGGTTCCGATGATGAAGTCCTGATAGCGCTCTTCGGGGCGATCTCCGAATCCCGGACGTGGCCCGGGTAGAACGAACTTCTTTGCCCCGATCACCAGTCCTTCTGTTTCAAATTTGCTATCGAAGAGGGAGTCTCCTGGGACTACCACCACTGAAAAGTGATGCCGATCTCCGGCTTCATCGATCCGGATCTCGTCCTCATCGACACCAAGCTCCTTCAGGGTGGAGTCACTGTAGCGAAAGCTCTCCACATAGACCGCCAGGGCCATCTGCTTGATCGCGCAGAACTCGAGGAGCAAGTCCGTTCGCACCTCCATCTTCTTGTCGTCGTATCGCGCAGCTTCGGACTCCGATCCATCTCGACCGATCTTCAGGAAGCGCTTCTTCGCTGGCTCTGGGAAGAGGTTGTGAAAAAGCCGAAACTCCTGACAAACTTCAAGGTAGTGAGGGCGGATCCCGAAAAAATCTCGCCACATCACAAGAGGCTCGATGCCAAAATCGGTTCCCACAGCATCGTAGCCGTCCTCCCAGTTTCCCTTTCCATCGTGGCTCTGCCAAGTCGTCGGCCCTCCGTCCAGTGGACCGAGATCCCAGCCATCACGCTCGACCAGCTTGGGAATGTTCTCAGGCGGAACCAGGGCGGCGAACCTGCGCTCTTTCGACGTTGGGGTTTCCGAGCTGGAGAAAAGAGGAAACCAAGGCGTGGAAATCTTGTCGGTCTCAAGATATGCCTTGAGGTCGTCGTGGCGAAGCCACTTGAGGATGTCTTCTTTGTCCGGCATTAGACGGCGAGTTCTCCGTTCATGAGACGCGGCAGCAGGACGTCACGACCGACCTCAAGCTGCTGATTCTGACGATTCAGAATATCCCACTGCGAATTCATGGGATCGACAAACTCACAGAAACGCTGCTGCCATTCCTGCGAAGGGACAAGAATCGGAACAGCCGAAAGAACAGCCGTGTCCATCTTCTTCGTGCCGTGCGACGCTTCCGTCGCCCGATCTCGGATCTGATTCTTCCGCTCAACGAGTGCAGCGAACAAAAAGGTTGGGTCGACGCCCTCAGAAGCTACCAACGCTTTCAAGTCCTGATTGAAGGCTACGGCTCCTGAAGTGATCGAAACACGGAATTCCTTCGCCAGCGACATTCCTCGAACCACGGCAAGAATGGTGCTTGCTGGAACGATTCGACTTCCGGCATCCACCCCCTCTTTCGAGATGTGAAGTTTTGCATCGCAAATCCGCGGTCTAGTTAACTCGCCAGAACTCACCCAAGGAATATCTCCATGCCAGAATTCAGCCCTGCTCTTCTTAGGAGTGCCGCCCGATAAAAACTTGGCACAACCGCCGAGCGGCCGCATTTCCCACCCCTCCGGCACGCCGTCGCTGATGGGGACGTGCTCGTGACCGGGGAAGCGGAGGTGGACGAACCATTCCCGGTAGAGCAGGCGCACAGACTCTTCCAGCAAGGCCATCCGACGCTGGTTGTTCTCGATCAGGTCGTCGTAGGCGGAAATGATGTCGGCGATGGCTGCCTGCGTATCACCAGAAGGAACCCGAATTTTTGCGCTGTAAAAATCCTCCCGCTTGGTCGACGGGATCGCCGCTCCCGAGTTCATCGAATTTATATCGACCAACTTCAGCCTGTAATACAACCACTTGAGATCAGCTATTGGTGATTTCGGCGTGAGGTAGTATGCCGTGTCAATCGTCCAAGATCGTCCCTCTGAAAAATGGACTCCTCGATACGCGCCCTTTCTACCGATGACAATCGTCGAGTCTTCGGTGAGCGCTTCAGCACACCAGCCTATCGGACCATTCGTTCCGAATACTCTTGCATCGCCGTCTTCCTTTGGAGCGTCATAATAGGCTTTCGACGCCTTTCCGTAATGAAGCTCACAGACCTCACCTAGAGAAAATTGGTCCCAGCTCATACCCCCAACTCTTCAAAGTTCTTCTGGATCTTCGCCGCCAGTTCGACCGCCTCCTCATTCAGCCCCTTCAGTTCCAGGTGGATTTCGCGCAGGGCTTCCTCGAAGTCGAAGTCCTCGTCTTCCTCCTCGGGCGCCACGCCCACATAACGACCCGGGGTGAGGCTCCAGTCGTTCGCCTCGATCTCCTCGCGATCGACCAGCTTCACGAGGCCCTCGACATCCCGCAGTTCGGCATCTGGAAACTTTTCCAGCAACCAAGCCAGTTGCTTCCGGAAGTAGCGGTAGGAATCGGCGCTCTGCTCCGTCTCCTCGACCGCGACGCGAAGCGACTCCAGCTTCTCCGGAAGGCCCCAGTCGTCTTTCCAGACCTTGAGGCGATGGGCACCGAACTCCTTGGACGCGAAGCCGACGAGTTTCTGAACCTCATTCGAGAAATGGTGGACCTGCTTCGATAAGGTGTGAAACTGTTTCGCCGCCGCCTCCATGCGGTCGAGATTGGTTACGTATCGGCCGAGCGCGTATTCCATATCCCGCTCGGGATCGCTGCCATCGTCGAGGCTGCTCCGGTGAGTCTCCAAGTAGTCCTTGAGTTCGGTCGACGCTCGCTTCAACTCGGTCCAACCCGCCTGCGCCGCTGCGACCAGATCGAAGTAGGCGGCGATCTGCTCGTCGGTGGGTTCGACCTTCAGCCAATCCTCCTTGGCCTTGACCATGGCTCCGAGCTTGCCGAGACAGGCGAGCAGGAACTCGGTATCCTGCGAAGGCCCATCGGGATGGAAGGCGTAGGCGGCGTGCGCCAACTGTCCGACCGCCATGATACATTCCATCCGGTAGGCGGCTGCGAGTTCGACGAAACGTTTCCGCTCCCCGCGATACAGCCAGACGATGGCGAGGAGGTTCTGCTGCTGCTCGGGGCTGAAGTCGTAGATCTTGCGCGTGACCTTCCGATAAACGTTCCGCGCGTCGAGCATCAGCACCTTGTCGCGGTGCTCCTCGGGCTTGCTCTTGTCGAGGAACCACAGCTCGCACGGGACAGAGCGGGTGTAGAAGAAGTTGCCCCGGATCGCCACCATGATGTCGACCGCCCCGGTCTCGACCAGCTTCTGCCGTACGGTGGCCTCGTCCCGCCCCGCGCTGGAGGACTGCGACGACATCACGAAGCCGGCGCGGCCTGTCTCGTTCAGGTAGCTGTAGAAATAGGAGATCCACAGGTAGTTGCCATTCGACACCTTGCCCTTCTTGTTCACCCCGGGCAGGCCAAAGGGCAGGCGGGGGTCCTTCCTCACCTTGTCGGCATCGACCTCGTCCACGTTGAAGGGCGGATTGGCCATCACGAAGTCGGCCTTGCCCAGCATCTCGTGGGGATCGTCGTAGTAGGAAATCGCCTTCTGGATGTCGCCCTCGAGCCCGTGCACGGCCAGGTTCATTCGCGCCAGCTCGATCGTGGTGCCGTTTTTCTCCAGCCCGTAGAAGGTGAGCTTCTCCGCCGGGTTCTCGTGGCGGCGCTCCACGATGTGGGCGCTCTGGACGAACATGCCGCCCGATCCGCAGGCCGGGTCGAGGACGGTGCCGCCGGTCGGCTCCAGCACATTGGCGATGAGCGAGACGATAGAAATCGGCGTGAAGAACTCGCCCCCGTCGTGCGCCCCCTGGTCGGCGAACTGCGTCAGGAAATACTCGTAGATCCGCCCGAAGACATCGCCGGACACCTTCTGCAACTCCTCGGGGTTCAGCGTCCGCAGGAGCTGTCCGAGCACCTCGTTGTCCAACTCCTGATACTGGCTCTTCGGCAGGGCGCCCTTCAGCGAGCTGTAGTCCGCCTCGATCGACTCCATCGCCGCGATCACCGCTTTGGCCCGGTCGTCCTTGTCCCCCAGGCCGACCAGGTAGTCGAACTGGGCCTCCGGCTTCAGGTAGATCGCGCTCTTCTCCGAGAAGTCCTCCTTCTTCAGCTCCCGCTTCTTCCCACCTCGGGACGGCAACGAGGCCTCGATCTCGTCCTTCACATTCAGGAAGCGGCTGTAGGCGTGGCGCAGGAAGATCAGCCCCATCACCGGCATGAAATACTCGTTGCTGGCGTAGGTGGAGTTCGCCCGGAGCTGGTCGGCAGCACTCCACAGGCGTTTCTCGATGGCTTCAATGTTTTCGAGCTGCGGCATGATGAGGAAACTCTATCTCAAGGGAGGTTCAGGAATTCTTTCGTGGCTTGGTTTGCTGTCACCGGTCTTTGGGTCGGTGCTGGCTCATGAGTTGTTGAAGCAGCAGCATCGCCGGTCCCCGGGGGTTCCGGACCCCGTATTCCCACGACTCCACCGTCTTGGCGGATACCCCGAGCTGGTCGGCAAGCCACTTGCGTGGCTGGTCGATTCCCTCCCTCCAGGCCTTGATGTCGGCCCCGGTGAGCTTCGATCGGGTCATCCTAGAAAGTAGGAACCAGAATCCTGACGACTTAGCAAGAGAAACTGACTCTGCTTTCTCACTAGATCGGCCTATTTGGAGACTCGCAATCGCAGGATGACAATTCCGTTCCTTCATGCTGTCATTTCCGTACGCACACCGCCCATTCTCCATGTCCGAAGAAACCAAGATCCAGTGGTGCGACAGCACGGTGAACCCGATCATGGGTTGCGCTGGCTGCGAACTCTTTCCTTCGCCCGGGGAGGTGTTGAAAGCGGTGGATGTCGCGATCGCCGAGGCGACTTTCAATTGGGAAGCGGGAGATGCCAGAAAGTGGTTCAAAGCACTCATTACCGAGGTCTACGCCGCGATCGATGAACCGTCAGAGGGGCATCGAAACGTCGTGACGACGACCAACATCTGGCACCTGCGCGAGAAGTTTGTCGATCGGGTGCGCGAGCGTTACGGGTCGGGTGCGGCCACGTCCGCTGAGGCCGTGGTTGAACGGGAGATCACCTGCTACGCGGCGAAGCAGCACATGAACCGGGGGCGCAGCCTGCTCAATCCGGACCGGAAGACGAATTCTGGCTACGCCCCGACCTTCGAGCAGATCACCTACTACCAGGGACGGGTGGAGGAAGCAACCAAATGGCCGGATTTGCTTGGGACCGTCGATCCGGATCGGCCTTGGATCGATGGCCTGCCCCGGTTGATCTTTGTCTCAGACATGGGCGACGCCTTCAGCCGGAAGAAGGACTTCGGCTTTCTCAAAGAAGAAGTCATCGGCCCGGCGACCTCCGAGCTGGGACGACGGCACTTCTGGCTCTGGCTGACCAAGCGACCCGAATTGATGGCGGAATTCGCCACCGGGCTGGACGGCCTTCCCGCAAACTTCTGCGCCATGACCACGGTGACCGGTCCCGATCCCAAAAACCTGAAACGGATCGACGACCTGCGCCGTGTCGACGCCCCGGTGCGTGGCCTGTCCCTCGAGCCGATCTGGGAGCGCATCCCTCCGAAGAAGCTGGATCTCCGAGGCATCGACTGGCTCATCCTCGGGGGAGAGAGCGGCTCGAAGAAGAAGCACTCCCGTCCCTTTGCGGTCGAGTGGGCCGAGGAGCTGCGGGATCACTGCCGGGAGAACGGCGTGGCCTTCTTCCTCAAGCAGCTCGGACGCCGCCCCACCCGCGACGGTCAGGACCTCCCCCTCCGCGACAGCCACGGCGGCGACTGGACCGAGTGGCCCGAAGAGGCCCTGCGCGTCCGCGAGTTCCCCGAGGCCTTCCACCGCTACCGCGAGGATGAGCAAAAGGCAGGTGGCCTGCGGCGCATCCGAAAGGGAGATATGACGCCTGCCGAGGCTGACGACTTCAAGCGGCTTCACAAGATTGTGGCCAGGTTTGCCCGCGACACCGTGGTCGCCTCCGACGCTCTCTACGAAATCCGGGACCGCAAGCTCTACCGGGGGAAGTTCAGGAACTTCGGCGACTATTGCGAGTCGGTCCACGAGATGTCCCGGCAGTATGCGAACCGACTCATCAAGGCCGGAAAGATCCGCGCTGAAATGGTGCCAATTGTTTCCAAAATGGGGTTGCCCGAACCAGAGAATGAGGCCCAGCTTCGCGAATTGGCGCGTCTCCCGTCAACGGAGGAACGAGTCGAAGTTTACCGCGAGGCCGTCGAGCAGGCTTCGGATAGCGATGGAAAAGTCACCGCCCGACTCCTGGCCGAAGTGATCGAACGCCGCCGGGCGGACGCCCAGGAAAAGCCTGACGGCGACAACCGGCGCCTGAGCCCCTCCCAGCGTCTCGACCGGGCCCGCCCACTGCTCGATCAGCTCGAATCAACTCTTCGGGAAGCCGGCTTTGAAAGTGATCTCATCGACGAACTCAAGACCCTACTCGGGAGCTGAGTTGCTTGAAGCTTGCCAGGCATCTCATCCCTCTTCTGCAAATTTCAGTATAGCGCTCAACACATCGCTCCAGACCAATCTGCGCAATCTTCCGATCTTGATGCTGGGAATCTTAGAAAGCGCCCGAAATTAGGAGAGTGCCCAGATCAGGGTCGAAACATGGATTTCAGAAGTGAGTCCAAAACGAGTCCAACGGGGATTTCGGGCACAAAAAAAGAGTTACGAATTTCGTCATAACTCTTTGATTGTTGGGATGGTGGGCAGGACAGGATTCGAACCTGTG
>CAYTNL010000006.1:0-119363 GCA_964439145.1 uncultured Verrucomicrobiales bacterium | reverse complement strand
CGAAGTGTAGCGATCACCCATCGCTTCGATAGATGCTATGTATGAGACGCTTACAGTTGACGAGGAATTTCCATTTCCCGTCGCGGACGGCGAGGTCGGGGTTGTCCTCATCGTAGCCGTGGCCGTGGCCGGGGCGATCCGGGGGGCGACGGAAAAAGATCGGCGACCGGCGACCGGTAGTCGTTTTGCCAAGCAGAGTGTCGAGGACATTTTCCCCATCGAGAGTGTGGTCGTCCGGGAGCGTCGCTCCGGCGAGGGCGTAGAGCGAGCGGTTCAGGTCGAGGGCGCAGAACACGGCGCTGTCGTTGGTGCCGCCGATGCTGTCCCCGGCGAGCAGTCCGGGACCCCATGCGATGAGCGGGGAGCGGATGCCACCCTCGTAGAGCCAGGTCTTGGCTCCGCGCAGGGGATCGGAGTTGCCGGCGCCGTCCTCGTGACCGTTGTCGGAGCAGAAAAGGATGAGGGTGTTGTCGCGGAGCGCGGCATCGTCGCGGATGCGGTCGAAGAGCGGGGCGAGTTGTTCGTCCATGGTCTTGAGGACCGCGTGGTAGAGGGCGCGCTTGTTGTCGCCCCACCGGGCGACGGGGGGAAAGAAGGGGCCGTGGACATCGTCGGGCCAGAGGTTGACGTAGAAGGGGCGGTCGGCGGAGGCGGCTTCGTCGATGAACTCGAGGGCGGCTGTGCCGAAGCCCCCGGTGATCTCCGAGCGCTGCATCCAGGTGACGGGTTCGCCGAGGATGACGGCTTTTTCCCAGATGCGTCCGGGCTGATCGGAATCCGGCGTCATGGTCAGGGGCAGGAGCTTGGCGCCCATGCCCTCGAAGTTGGTGAGGCTGCGGTCGAATCCGTAGTCGCTGATGGGCGGGGCGTCGTCGACATCGCGCTGGCCGCCCATGTGCCATTTGCCGAAGTGTCCGGTGGCGTATCCGGCGTGACGGAGTTGTCTGGCGAGAACCGGCGCGGCGGGATCGAGCCATTGGGCCATGCCGCGCTCGCGGTTGTTTTTCCGGTTGTTGAGAAAGGAGGTGACGCGCCAGCGATGGGGGTATTGCCCGGTGGTGAGAGCGACGCGGGAGGGCGAGCAGATGGGGGAGTTCACGTAGAACTGGGTGAAGCGGATGCCCTCGGCGGCGAGCCGGTCGATGTGCCGGGTCTCGACGGCTTTCCCGCCGAAACAGGAGAGGTCGGACCAGTCCATGTCGTCGATGAAAACCATGACGATGTTGGGCTTTTCGGCGCCGTATCCGGTGGCGGGAAAGAGGGTCGACAGCAGGAGGGCGGCGAGGAGAAGGCGGGTGATCATGGGGAGAGAGCCTGAGACAATTTCCCGCCGCTGGCAAAGCCCGACTTCGGGGATCGCGGACATTTCCTTGTAGAAAGGCGAAAAGGCGGGAGAGGTTGAGTCACTGTTTTCCCGATATCATGGACCCGATCACCCATGCCGCCCTGGGCGCGGTGGCCGCCTCGCTGTTGGCGCGGGAGCGCGGAGCCGTGCGCGCGTCGCTGCTGGCGGGCGCGACGGGCGGCCTGGCGCCGGATGTGGATGTGCTCATCGGCTCGTCGTCGGATCCGCTGCTGGCGATCGAGTATCACCGGCATTTCACCCATTCACTGTGCTTCGTGCCGATCGGCGGGGCGCTGGTGGCGCTGCTGTGGTGGCTGGTGTTCCGGAGGGGGGAATCTTTTCGCCTGCTCTGGTTATTCGCGTCGGTAGGATGCGCCACGGCGGGGCTGCTCGACGCCTGCACCAGCTACGGCACCCGCCTGCTGTGGCCGCTCTCGGATGAGCGCGTCGCCTGGAACCTGATCGCCATCGTCGATCCGGTGTTCACGCTGGGTTTGCTGATCCTGTTGGTCATGACGGTGCGCGGATCGTTCGGGATCGCCTGGCCGCGAGTGGCGGCGGGGTTTGTCGCGGTGTATCTCGGGTTGGCGGGGTGGCAGAAGTTGCGGGTGGAGCGTTGCCAGGCCGGGATGATCGCGGAGCGCGGGCAGGCCGGGAAAGTCGAGCGGTCCACGGTGAAGCCGACGTTGGGAAACCTGGTGCTGTGGCGCTCCGTCTACCTCAGCGGGGGCGAGTATCACATCGACGCCATCCGGGTGTCGCTCTGGGGGAGATGTCGGCGTCACGAGGGCGGGCGCCTGGCGGCGTGGGAGCCGGACAGCCTCCGCGAGCACGCGGGAGTGCTGGCGGGGGACGTGGAGAGATTTCGGGAATTTTCCGATGGTTACCTGGTCAGGCATCCGGGTGAGGAGAGCGTCATCGGCGATCCGCGCTACGCGATGTTGCCCGACGGGTTGGAGCCGCTCTGGGGCATCCGCATCGACGAGCGTAGTCCGGATCGTCACGCGCGTTACGAGACCTTTCGCCGGTCGGACGAGGCGACGCGGCGGCGTTTTCTGGATCTGCTGCTGGGCCGCTGAGTCACTCTCCCACCGGCACGAGGCGGATGGCCCGCAGGTCGAGGAGCGCCTTTTTCACCGGTCCCTCGGAGCGGAGGATGATCTGGTTGTCGGCGGCGGGAAGATCGAGGCGGCCAAGCTGGCGGGTGGCGAAGGTTTCCCAGCCGCCTGTGCTTTCCACTTTTCCGCCGAGTGCCTTCACGCCGTTGACCGTCAGTTGCCAGGCGTTTCCGGCGGCGTCGGGCGCGACGGAGTATTCCCACTCGACCTGGTAGGTGCCGGGCCGGTCTAGGACGACCGTCCACTGGGCGCGGTCCTTTTCCGAAGTCCACCAGCCGAGGGCGTCGAAGTCGGCCATGAACTCGAGCCGGTCTCCTGAGATGCGGCATTTCGACGCGCGCAGCTCGATGACGCCGCCCTTGCCGGGGCTGACGCGGGCGGCCAGGTCGGGGGCGGGCTCGGGCGCGGTGCCGAGACTGGCGACGTAGGCGATGAGGTCGGGCATTTGCTCCGGACCGACGAGGTTTTCCAATCCCTCGGGCATGAGCGAGGCGCCGGTGGAGGTCATCTCGGCGATGTCGGCGCGGGCGATGGCGCGCGGGCTGCCGTCGGCGAGCCGGAGATTGACGGTGTTGGCGCTCTCGTCGGCAATGAGACCGGAGACGGTGTTGCCGTCGGCCGAGGTGACGAGGTAGTTGACGAACTTGTCCTCGACGGCGCGGTTGGGATCGAGAATGGCGACGAGCAGTGAGTCGGCCGAGCGGTCCGTGAGGGCGGCGAGGTCGGGGCCGACGGCATTCCCAACGCCCTCGGCCACATGACAGGCGATACAGGCGGTGGAGAATATCGTCTTGCCGACGGCGGGATCGCCGGGGCGGGCGAGGGATTTCGCGTAGGCGTTCAGCACCTGCTCGCGGGTGGCGTTGCTGGCGGAGGAGAAAAGAGCGGCGGCGCGCGCGGCGATCACAGGGTCGGTGGATTTGAGGAGGCGATCCCGGCTGGCGGCGTCGATCTGGGAACGGGGCACGACGCCATCCTCCAGCGCGGTCAGCAGCGGGGCGATCCAATCCGCGCGCGCCAGGAGCAGACCGAGGGCGCGGGCGCGGTCGGTCGGGACCAGGGAGGTCCAGTGGCCCAGCAGACCGGAGGCGGTGTCGGGATGACGGACTCGGCCCAGCGTCTCGAAGGCGCTCTCGCGCAGGGCGGGCGGGGTGCGGGGATCGATGAGGGATAGGATGGTGGGCAGGTCGGTGGCGTGGTCGAACACCGCGGCGCAACCGAGCAGGCGGATGATCTGGGCGCGCGTCCCGGTGGGGAGGTCGGGGTTGGTGACGGCGGCACGGGCGTTGGCGACGAGTTGCCTGAGGGCTTCACGGGCTTCGGGTTGGTCGGGCGTCACCGCCTCGAGAGATGGCGCGTGCTCGAGCAGGCCGACGAGGATGGCGACGCGCCAGGAGGCGGGGGTGCCGGGAGCATGTCCGGCGGCAAGGGTGGAGACCAAGCGTGCCGCGGCGGGGGTGAGATCCCATTTCACCGCCATCCGGGCGAGATCGCGGACGAGGGCGTCGGAGGGCGCGCGCAGGTCGGGATCGAAACGTCCAAGTCGCCGTTGAAACTCGGCGTGGTCCGTGTAGGCGAGTGCGAGGTGGTCGATGATGGCGCCGAGATTTCCCTCGCGCACCGAGCTGAGAGCCACGGCGGTGACGTGGGGATCGTCGCGGTGTCGGAGCAGCAGGGCCGCGAGCAGGCGGGCGGGGGCGTCGCCGTCCATCTCGCCCAGCACCCCGGCCAGTTCGAGGGCTACGTGGGCATCGCCCAGTTGCGGGAGGACAAACTCGGACAACTCTCCGGCCTCCACGAAGCCGGGGGAAAGGCGCACGGCGTGGCGGACGACGCCGGGATGGGGATCAGTGAGCGCGGCGTGCACGGTGTCGGAGTCGAGCGCGCCGAGTCCGTCGAGCACGCAGAGAGCGTGGAGTCGGGCGGTGGGAAGGTCGGCCGATTGGGCGAGGGCGCGCAGGTTGGGAGCCACATCGACCGCGCGCCGCCAGAGCAGCATCTGATGAACGAGATCGCGGACCGTGCCGTTGGGGCTGGTCAAGCGGGCGACGAGGGCGTTGTCGTCGAGAGAATCCAGGCGGGGAACGGGCGTAGCCGTGTCGGTGTCGCGCACCACGCGATAGATTCGGCCGAGATCGCTGCCTGCGCGCAGGTCGAGCTTTTCCTGCCACTCGCGCGGGATCCACTCGGGATGCTCGATGACCAAGCGATACATGTCGGCGATCCAGAGCGCGCCATCGGGTCCGGTGCGGACGGAAACCGGGCGCGACCAGCTATCGGTCGAGGCGAAAAATTCCGACTGTCGCTCGTCGGGGTGGCGGTCGGAGGTGAAGGTCGCGCCCCGCGGCTCCAGCACCTGGCGGCTGACGAGATTGTGGACCGGCTCGCAGATGAGGGCGTTGCCCGAAAATTCCTCGCCGAGGAGAGCATCGCGGTAAATGGCCGGGCCGCAGGCCGAGGTGAAACGGTTGGCCCGGTCCGGCTGGTTGAATCGGGCCACGGTATCGCTGATGGGGTAAACGGGTGAGGCGCCAGGTTCGCGAGGCACGTCCACGTAGGCGCGCGGGCTGGCGACCTCCGGATTGCGGCGCAGTTTGTCCCAGGGCAGCGGGTAGTGCCAGAGCGGGTTGCTGTTGTTGCAGCCGAACCAGTTGCCCCAGTCATCGCGATAGCGCCCGCATTGGGTGCGGCCGAGGAGCGGTTGCAGCTCCCGGGTGAAAGGATCGATCTTCAGGTCCAGCCCGCGGATGTCGACCGCGTCGCGGCTGTCGTGGGAGAGGATGAGCCCGCCGCCGTCGCCATTGGCCACATGGAGCCAGTTGTCCAGTCCCCAGGCCAGGCCGTTGACCCGGTGCTGCTGGTTGGAGCGGGCAAAGCCCCGATACCACACCTCGCGCAGGTCGGCGCGGTCGTCGCCGTCGGTGTCCTCGGCGTAGAAAATCTCCGGCGCGGCGGTGACGAGGATCCCGTCGCCCCAGACTTTCACCCCGGTGGGATAGGAGAGGTCGTCGAGAAAGATGGCCGCCTCATCATAGCGACCGTCGCCATCGGTATCGGTGAGCACCTTGACCCGACCGCCGGGCGCGTCGAGCGGATCGTCGGGGGCGTTCCAAGTGAGCCCGTTCGGGTAGTCGCGCATTTCCACCACCCAGAGGCGACCGTCCGGCCCCCAATCGAACGCGACCGGGTCCATGATCAACGGTTCGGCGGCGACCAGTTCCACCCGCAGTCCGGCCGGCACCCGGAGCGAGGCGAGCGCCTCCCCGGGAGCGAGGGGGCGGTTCTTCTCGACGAGGGAAGTAGGCGTGTCCCCGGCGGCCGAGATGATGGAGACGGCGGTGAACAGCGCGCAGAGGCGGGAGCGCGAGAGGGAGAATGACGGTGGAGTCATGGGCGTCAGCCTGCCAGAACACGCCCCCTATCGCCAGCCCCCCCTGATTATTTTTCGATTTAATGACGGTTTTCCCCCGGAAAAAACGCTAATCCTGTAACCGGAACCGAATCTTCGAAAAATATGCGCGCCCTACCCATCCCATTCTCCTTCCTGCCGCTGCTGTGCCTGGCGATGCTGGCGCAGCCGAGACCGGACGCGGCGGCCCTCAATCCCGTAGTCACGAAACTGCTGCCGCGCGGCGGGGGGGATCGGACTGTCAATCAGTTCGGACGCGCCGTGGCGGTCTCGGATCGTTTCATCCTCGTGGGCGAAGCGGGAGACGATACCCGCGCCAACGATGCCGGCGCGGTTTACGTTTACCATGCCACCACCGGGCGCTTCCTCCGCAAGCTGACCGCCGCCGATGGCGCGGAGGAGGATGATTTTGGCTCCAGTGTCGCCCTCTCGGGAAATCTCGCCCTCATCGGCGCGCCGGGAGTTGATGACACGGGGCCGGATGCGGGCGCCGCCTACCTGTTCGATGTCGCCACCGGTCGGCAGCTATCCAAGCGGATCGCGCCCGAGGTGACGGCGGCACAATTCGGGACCTCGGTGGCCCTGATCGGTCGGGTCGAGCTGGTGGGTTCGCCCGGCGCGGATTCCAGCCGGGGAGCGGTCTATGTCTTTTCCCCCGGCGGCAGTCCCGCCATGAGAAAGCTGGTGGCGACGAACCGGGATGACCAGGATTTTTTCGGGGAAGCCATCTCGGTCTCCGGTCGAATGGTGGCGGTGGGAGCGAATGGTGACGACGAGGTGGAGCCCGATGCCGGAACGGTTTACGTCTTCGACTGGGAGACGGGAGTTCAACTGAGGAAATTCACCGACAGCGGGGCGGTTCAGGGTGATCGTCTCGGGGTGTCGGTTGCTCTGGACGGCGGCATCCTGCTGGCCTCGTCGGTGGGGATCAGCACCGGGCAGCGAGGCAAGGTTTATGTGTTCGATGTCACCACGGGTGACTGGGATGGCACCTTGATCCCGGATGACGCCGCCAACGGCGACCAATTCGGCACCCGTATCGCCCTGGAGGGCAATCTCGCCATCATCGGCACGCCCTTCAAAGTGAACCGAACCGTGCCTGGCGTCGTTTACGCCTTCGACGTGGCCCAGCGCAGGCAGGTGGCCAAATGGTCGGCCGTGGGAGGCATGCCCGGAGACGACTTCGGCTTCGGCGTGGCCATCGGGGCGAACCGGGTGGTGATCGGCGCCATCGGCGACCCCGTCAATGGCCCCCTCTCCGGTGCCGCCCATCTCTACCGCCCCATCTCCGGCCCCCTCGCCATGCCGGCGGTGGCGGCGTCGCGCGACTTCGCGCCGGGGGTGATCGAGGGCGACTACGCGCGGTTTTTCGAGGCCTTCGTCAATGAGGACGGCGAGGCCCTGTTTCGCGCCACCCTCACCGGACCCGGCGCGGCGCGGGGAAGAAATCAGGCGATCTTCCACACTCTCAGTATCGGTCAGAGGGTGGCGCTGGCGGCGCAGAGAGGGGCCACCGATCTCGGCGGCGGCGCGGTGGCGACAAGTTTGACGATGCCGATCCTCAATCGCCAGGATCGCGGGATCTTCGAGGCCACCCTCCGGGGACCGGGCATCAACGGCACCAACAACCGGGCCGTGTATCAGACCTCTCCCTACGCGGCGCCGGTGAGGTTGTTCGGCACCGGGGAACCCCTCGGAGTGTTCGGCGGCGTCGTCATGAGCCGGTGGTTCGACCTGGTCCAGGATCGCCAGATTTCCAGCGGCAGCTCGGGGCTCGCCGCCGTGTCCTTTCAGCTCCGGCCCGGGGTGGGCGGAGCCGGTCGCGCTGACGACAGCGGGGTGTTGAGAGTTCGGAGCGATGCCAATCTCGACGGACATCGCGAGGGCGAGACGAACGCTATCGACCAACGTTCCGGCGGCAACGTGCCGCTCGGCGTCGCCCTGGGACAGTTTCTGCCCCGGCTGGCCATGCCGGGCAATCGCATGGTTCACTTCGCCACTTTTCTTCAGAGCGATCCCGCCAACAACCAAGCGCTTTTTCGAGCCTTCAACGAGCCCAGCCTCGTCGCCCGGAAAGGCGAGGGCGCGCCCGACCAGGGCGCCCCTTTCCTCACCACCGCCAACTACCACAGCTTCCTCACCGAGACCTCCCGCAACGATCCTCCTCTCTACCGTGCCACCCTCCGGGGACCCGGGGTCAACGTCCGGAACAACGATGCCATCTTCGGTGAGACCTCCCGCGTCGGGACGGTTGAATTCGAGGCTCTCGCACGCAAAGGTCACGAGCCCGACCCGGCCAATCTTCCCGGTCAGACCTACCGCCGCTTCCTGCAGTTCTGGCCGGCGGGGCCGAACTACCTCATCCTCGCCCAACTTGGCGGTCCCGGCGTCAATGCCCGCAACGACCTCGCCCTGTTCCTGATGCAGGAGGAGGGCACCCTGCTGCCGCTGCTGCGCGAGGGCGATCCGGTGCCCGGCTCCGACGGCGCCCGCGTCGGGGTGATCCAGCGTCTCGCCGCCGATCATGTCAACGGCCACTACGTCATCCTCACCACCCTGGTCGGCGGCAAGCCGGGGGCCAATCTCGCCCTCTGGACCGGCCACGCCCTGGCCGGTGATGTGGGGGATCTGGAGACCCTGCGCCTGCCGACCCTGAAACTGCGCAAAGGCACCGCCTACCAGCGCATCACCGGAGAGACCGTGATCGTACAGAGCCTCAGCTTCCCCAACACCGCCGACCGCGGCGGAGCCGGGGGCAAGGGGAACGGGCAGGTCATCAATCAAGAGGGCGTCGTCGCCCTGTGTCTGGAGTTCACCAACCGCGGCAAAGAGATGCTGGTGGGAAAACCGTGAGGAACAAATTCAAAAAAGCCATCGGTCATGAACGAGCAACATCATTCGGAATCGGAAAATCGCCGTGGCATGAGCTTCCAGCCCATGAGTCCGCTCACGGCCACTGTCATCAGCACGAGTCGGCTCGATTCTGATGCGTTGGGGAACCCCAACCAAGAAAGCGCCCGCAAGGAAGCCATGAACGATCACAAACCAGACAATCAAGCCCTTCGGCGTCGGAGGGTGTTGCTCGCTCTCGGACTCGCCGGACTGCTGCTGGCGGGTAATCCGGACCTCGGCCACGCGTCGCATCCCGTCGTCACCAAGCTCCACGGCCGCGCCACCACGCCGCAGGCGGATAATCAGTTCGGCCAGGCGGTGGCGCTGTCGGACCAGTTCCTGCTCGTCGGCGAAGCCCAGAACGACGACGTGGCGATCAATGCCGGAGCCGCCCACCTCTACGATGCCCGCACCGGCCGTTACCTGCGCAAGCTCACCGTGAAGGACGGGACCAGGAGTGTGAATTTCGGAGTATCCGTGGCCCTGTCTGGCTCGCTTGCCATCGTGGGTAGTTTTTTCGAGAGTTTCGAGGGGGCAGTCTATGGCTTCGACGTGCGCACCGGGCGGCAGCTCTGGCGGCTGGATCCCGTGGAGTCAGGCAGCAACTTCGGTCGGGCGGTGGCGGCCAGCGGGGATCGCCTGCTGGTGGGGGCGCCGGAGGCGAATGATTCGGGAGAAATCCTGGCTGGTCGCGCCTACGTCTACGACCTCACTCAATCGCCGCCCGCGCTGCTCACCACTCTGAGCCGGGGAGCGGCGGCGGAGTCATTGGCCGCTTTCGGCGGAGCGGTGGCGCTGAGCGGTCGGCTGGCGGTGGTAGGGCCTTCAGGGTTTAGTTCGTCCCTCACCGGTTTCGCCACCCTTTATGACATCGAGACCGGGGAGATCCTCCGGGGGTGGACCGATGGCGATCAACGGTTTGGCAGGTCAGTCGCCATCGGGGGCGGACGGGTGCTGATTGGCACCGGGATGGGTCCCGAGTTTCGAGTCTATGACGCCGCCACCGGGACCGAGGCACCCTATTCGCCCCTCGCCGCCCCGGAATTGTCGTCAGGCAATGGCCTCTCGGTCAGCGGCAATCTGGCCTTGGTCGGCGAACCATTCGAGGATGATTTTGGCCAAGATGCCGGCGCCGCCTACCTCTACGATCTTCGGACTGGCGCGCGCCTCCGCCGGATCACCGCCCCGGACGTGGCTCCATTCGACTACTTCGCTGGCGCCGTAGCCCTCTGCGGCAACCGGGCGCTGATCGGCAGCCCACTCGACAGCGACCTCGGCTACGCCTCCGGCTCGGCCTATTTCTACCGCGACATTTCCGGTCCGCTGCCGCTGCCCACCCTGACCCAGACGCGGAATTTCGCCCCCGGCACCGAGGAGGCGGATTTCCTCAGCCTGCTGGACCCGGTGATCAATCCCCAGGGCGAGACCGCCTTCGCCGCCGCTCTTACCGGGCCGGGCGCGGGAGCCGGCACCGCCCGGCGCGGCATCTGGAGCGACGCGGCTCCCGGCAATCCGCTGAGACTGACGGCTCGCGGCGGCACCGACATCGGCGGCGGGGTGCTGGTGAATGCGACGGGGAAACCGATCTACAACCGGGCCGCCGACCTCATCTTCCAGGGTTCCGTGCGCGGCACGGGCGTCAACGGCAGCAACAACACCGCCCTCTTCCGCTCCGTCGATGGCGGCGCGCCCAACGCCTTTCTACGCAAGGGCTTCAGCCATCCGAACTTCGCCGGGGCGGTGCTGGAGCGCTTCCTCGAGGTCAGCCAATCCCACACCGGCAACCTCGCCGATGTGGCGGTCGCCTTTCAGTATCGGTTCGGCCCCGGCGGCGTCAGCCCCATCAGCGACACCGGCATCCTCGCGATCGATCACGACGGCTTTCTGCGCGATTTCTTCAACGAGGACTGGTTCCTCGACTCGGTCGCCGACACCATCTGGG
Organism: uncultured Verrucomicrobiales bacterium; assembly: GCA_964439145.1. Taxonomy (GTDB): domain Bacteria; phylum Verrucomicrobiota; class Verrucomicrobiia; order Verrucomicrobiales; family DEV007; genus JAEUHH01. The sequence goes on along the minus strand of CAYTNL010000006.1, from coordinate 108,657 downwards.
CGCAGTTCACCCCGCGCTCCAGCATGGTGGGCAGTCAGATGACCTGGTCCGCCTTTCTCAAGGGCCCGGCCGTCACTCCGGCGAACAACATGGGCCTGTTCCGCATACTGCCCGGCGCCGCGCAGGAAGTGATCGTGGCCCGCAAGGGCGACGCCGTGTTCGGTGGGGGAGCCTGGCGGACCTTTCTCGCCGAGGCGATCAATCCCGACGAATTCGTGACCTACCGCGCCAGCCTCTCCGGCGCGGGGGTGGAAAACGAGAAGCTGCAGTTCGGCAACGCCAACATCTGGACCAAGGGCGATCTCGTCGACAACATCGATGCCACCATCCAGCCGGGTGCGCGCATCGTGCGGGTGCTGAAATTCTGGCCCGCGGACCTGGGACGGGTCGTCTTTCTCTCCAAGCTGGCGGGTCCGGGGGTGAACGCCTCCAACGACTGCGCCCTGTGGCTGTGGGACGACGGCGAGACCCAGTTGCTGATGCGCGAGGGCGAGGCCGCCCCCGACTGCGACGGCGCCAGGATCGGCGTGATCCAGCGCGTGGATGTGGACCCGCGTTCCGCCCACTACGTGATCCTCGCCTCCCTGACCGGCAATCCCGTCGCCAACCAGGCGCTCTTCACCGGCGACGGTACGGTGGGCAACGCGACCACGCTGCAGGCCCTGCGTCTGCCGGCGATGAAACTGCGCAAGGGCACCAGCTACCAGGCCGCCCTGGGCGAGACCACCCGCCTGCTGAGCCTGAGCCTCACCAACACCAACGACCGTTTCGGCGCCGGGGCCAAAGGCGGCCCGCAGGTGATCAACCTCGCCGGCGAGATCGCGGTCAGCGCCCGATTCACCAACCGGGCCTGGGAACTGCTGAGCGGGAAACCGTAGAAAGAATTTTTTTGGAGCAGGGGGAACCGTCGCAAGGAGGAAAACAGCCCGGGCCGGCGGAAAGCGAAATCATCGGGGGGGAAACCCAATCGCTTTTCGTCGGCCCGCCCCCGGTAGGGACGCCTCGCCGAGGCGTCCGCCGTGCCCGGATGACCATCCGTGAGGGATGAACCGGGGTCCGCAACGCGGAATCGAGGGTCAGGAAGGCGCAAACGGCCGCCCGGAAACAACGCGCGGCCGCCCGGAAACGACGCGCGGAGTCCGGAAACGACGCACGGGGGGCCGGAAACGACGCGCGGAGGGCCGGAAACGACGCGCGGGGGGCCGGAAACGACGCGCGGGGGGCCGGAAACGACGCGCGGAGGGCCGGAAATGATTTCCGGACATGCGGGCGGAGCCATCGAATTCCCGGCGAAAACACCCCATCCGCCCCTCCCGCTCCCCATCGGGCGCCTCGGTAGGGACGCCTCGCCGAGGCGTCCGCCGTGCTCTTTCCGGTCGACTCAACAGGGTTGGGTCGCGGACTCAACCCTGTTGAGTCGGGCAAGGAGGGGCGATTTCAATCGCCCACCAGGCTGCGCCCACGAACTCTGCGGGCGATTGAAAATCGCCCCTCCTTGAGCTTGCGCACTTCTCGGAGCAGAAAAGGTCTTCAGGCCCGTTCCTGCCGCGGGAGCCGCATCCGAACAGGCCTGATCTTAAGAACCGGACCGCGTTTGCCGGAACTGTTCGGCCAACTTGAGACGCGCCCGGTGGTGCTTCTCTTTGCCGGGCTGGGGCTGGAAGGCGCGCAGGGCTGCGTCCGCTTTTTCCCAGGCGGCCAGGTTTTCTCCGGAGCGGACGGCGGCCCCGAGCCAGTCGATCCAGAGGGCATCGCCGGGCTGAAAGACTTTCGCCAAGTGCGATTGCTCCCGGATCTCGGCGAGGCGGACCGTGGCGGTATCCAGCGCGGACGATTCGAGATAGCGCTCGACCTGTCCCAGCAGGGTGTCGAGATATTGACGCTGGCTTTCCCGCCAGTAGCGATGGCCCACGGGATACACCCGCGCGCCGACGGTGGCCCCGTCGCGGGCGTGGGTGAGCTGCTGCTCCAGATCGCCGCGGCGCCCGGCGATGCCGGCGAGTGCGGCGAGGATGTGGTCCTCGTGCGGGCTGCGATCGCTGAAGATGACCCGGCCCATGTCCAGGCCCTCGAGCAGGAGGGGCTCGGCTTCCTCGTCGCGTCCGGCCTTGGCGAGGAAGTAGCCATAATTGTCGAGACAGTTGGCCAGGACGGGGTGGGGGCTGGGGTAGATGGTGCGGAACGTTTTCAGCTCCTCGTCGTAGAGAGCGAGGGATGCCTCCGTCCTCCCGGTATTCTGCAGAATGGAGGCGAGGGTCTTGGGGGCGTGTTCGTTTTCCGGGAGGTCCGGGGCTTTTCTCCAGATCTCCACCGCCCGAATGGCATGGGGTTCGCCCTCGGCGGGGCGGCCGGATTTCAAGAAGATGTATGCGAGCTGGGACAATGCTTCGCCCGTGAGCGGATGGTCCGGCCCGTGGAGACGCTCCCGCATGGCGAGCCCCTCGCGCGCGGCCGCCTCGCCATCGCGTGGTCGTCCGGCGACTTCGAGCGATCCGGCGTAGTCGATGAGGCTGGTGGCGAGGTCGGGATGATCGCCGGTGTGGAGCTGTCGACGCAGCCGCAGGGCGATCTCGAGATCGGCGATCGATCGATCGAACTCGTTGAGTTGTCGCCAGGTGCGTCCCATGATGGCGCGCATTTCGGATTCGATCTCGGGATCGTCGCCCAGTTCGTCATCGATCCGGTTCGACGCCTTTTCGAGCACCTCGCGCATCAGTGTGGTGTCGCGTCCCAGCGCCACCTCGGGTCCGGCGGCGGTGAGGGTGTCTTCGAGGAAGCGGGAGATCTGCCGGCTCCGCTTGGTCTCGGTTTCCGCGACCTGTCGGGCTTTGGCTTCGCGGAGGTACATGGTGGTGGAGAAGCCGAGCGCTCCGAGGATGGAGAACAGCACGATCACGCCCGCAGCGACGGCTACGCGATGGCGGCGGACGAAACGTCCGGCGAGGTAGGTGAAGCTGGGCGGGCGGGCGACGACGGGGCGGCGTTCCAGATGAGCCTGGATGTCGTCGGCGAGCGCGGCGGCGGATTCGTAGCGACGGTCGGGATCCTTGGCCAGGGCCTTGAGGGTGATCCAGTCGAGATCCCCGCGGAGTTGGGACGCCGTGGCCGCCGGGGTGGGGGTGGCCCGGTTTTCCGCCTGGAGGCTGGTGGTGACGCGCTGGCTGGGGCGGGCGGGTTCCCGCTCCTGGATGAGCTTTTCCAGAGCGGTGGCGCTCAGGTGGGTGCCGCGGGTGGAGTCGCCGAGGGGGAGTTCGCTGGTCAGGATCTCGTAAAGCACGGCGCCGAGGGCGTAGACATCGGTGCGGTGGTCGATGTCGCGCTCGCCGGTGCCGGCCTGCTCGGGGCTCATGTAGGCGGGGGTGCCGATGATCTGTCCGACCCGGGTCATGAGGGTGCCGGTGCCGTCCTCCGCGCCGAGGCAGCGGGCCACCCCGAAGTCGATGACCTTTGGCTCGGGACCATCGTCGCTCTCGCTGACGAGGAGGTTGGAAGGCTTGAGGTCGCGATGGATGACGCCGCGGAGGTGGGCGTGGTGCACGGCGCGGCAGACTTTTTGAAAGAGGCGGAGCCTGTCCGCGATGGGCAGGCGGTGCTCGTCGCAGTAGCGATGGATGGGCGGGCCGTCGACGAGTTCCATCGCGATCCAGGGACGGCCCTCCGGGGTGGAGCCGGCGTCGTGGAAGGCGGCGATGCCGGGGTGGCGGAGCCGGGAGAGAGTCTCGCGCTCGAACTCGAAGCGGCGGAGAATGTCGAGGGAATCGAGACCGGGACGGAGGAGTTTCACGGCGGCGACGCGGCGGACGGGCCGCTCCTGACTGGCGCGGTAGACCACGCCGAAGCCGCCGGTGCCGAGGGGCTCGAGGAGTTGGAAAGGGCCGACACGGGTGCCGGGTTTCATCAGCAAGGGGGCCTCGCCGGGAGTCGCGGCGGCTTCGCGGACGGCGTGGTTCACGACGCGCTGCCAGTGGTTGTCGCGGGTGCTGAGAAAGTCGTCGTCCTTTTCCGCCGTCTCGACCAGACCGGCCAGTCTCCGCGCGAGTTCGGGCGATTGGGCGCTCACCCGGTTGAGAAAGGCCTCGCGCTCCGGACCGGCGGGCGTCTCGAGAGCCGCGGCGAACAGATCTTCCTCGCTGGCTGGGTCACAGTGCTCCTCCTCACTCACTGGCGCGCAGCCTACACAGGCGGGGCGGCATTCGTAAGATCACACAGGTCCGGCGGGGGTGGGGGATTGACAGCGGGGCGGATTCCGTGCTGTGTGAGCGGGTGGAAAGGGAGCCGACAGCCGAGAGGAATCGAGAAGGCGCCGACGGATTGGTGACGGGCGCGTCGGCCGAATTCATCGTGGTGGTCTATGACGAACTGCGGCGGCTCGCCGCGCACCGGATGGCGGCGGAGTCGGAGCCGCAGACGCTCGACGCCACGGCGCTGGTGCACGAGGCCTGGATGCGGATCGCCCGACCGGGAGGCGACGAGCGCTGGAGCCACAAGCGGCATTTTTTCAACGCGGCGGCGGAGGCGATGCGCCGCATTCTCATCGACCGCGCCCGCGCCCGCAATCGCCAGAAGCGGGGGGGACAACTGAAACGGGAAGAGCTCCACGAATCGCGCATCACGGCGCCGTGCGACGGGGAGGATCTGCTGGCGCTCAACGAGGTGCTGGATCTGCTGGCGGTGGAAAAACCGGAGCTGCTGGAGATCGTGCGGCTGCGCTACTTTGTCGGGCTCGGTTGGGACGAGATCGAGGCGCTGCTCGGTCTCTCCCAGAGCACGCTCCGGCGCAAATGGCTCTATGCCAAAGCCTGGCTGAGGGAGCGGATGGACCGCGAGCCCTGATCAATCGGCGGAGTGCTCCTCCATGCCCGCGCAGGTGCAGACGAGGTGGCGGTCGCCGTGGACGTTGTCGATGCGGCTGACGGGCGGCCAGAACTTGCGCTGGCGAACCCAGCTCAGCGGGTAGGCGGCTTGCTCGCGGGTGTAGGGGCGATCCCAGGAGTCGGAGAGCAGGGTCTCGGCGGGGTGGGGGGCGTGCTTGAGCGGGTTGTTCTCGGGATCGAACTCGCCGTCGATGACTTTCTGAATCTCGCCGCGAATGGCGATCATGGCGTCGCAGAAGCGATCCAGTTCGGCGGGGGATTCGCTCTCGGTGGGCTCGATCATGAGCGTGCCCGGCACCGGCCACGACATGGTGGGGGAGTGGAAGCCGTAGTCGATGAGCCGTTTGGCAACGTCCTCGACATCGATGCCCGACTCGGCTTTCAACGGGCGCAGGTCGATGATGCACTCGTGGGCGACGAGGCCGTTTTTCCCGCGATAGAGCACCGGGAAATGCGGTTGGAGCCGGTGGGCGATGTAGTTGGCGTTGAGGATGGCGATCTTGGTCGCGTTGGTCAGGCCCTCGGCACCCATCATGCGGATGTACATCCAGGAAATGGTGAGGATGGACGCGCTGCCGAGAGGAGCGGCGGAAACGGCGCCCACACCTTTGCCCGGCAGATAGGGCGCCAAATGCTCGGCGACCCCGATGGGACCGACGCCGGGACCGCCGCCGCCGTGGGGAATGCAGAAGGTCTTGTGAAGATTGAGATGACAGACATCCGCCCCGATGGCGCCGGGGGAGCAGAGGCCGACCTGGGCGTTCATGTTGGCGCCGTCCATGTATACCTGGCCGCCATGCTGGTGAACGATCTCGCAGATCTCGACGACGGATTCCTCGAACACACCGTGGGTCGAGGGATAGGTGATCATCAACGCCCCGAGCGTGTCAGCATGCTGGGAAGCCTTGGCGCGAATGTCGTCGACATCGATGTTGCCGTTCTCGTCGCACTTCACCGGCACGACTTTGAACCCGGCCATCACGGCGCTGGCGGGATTGGTGCCGTGGGCCGAAGTCGGGATGAGGCAGGCGGTGCGACCGGGATTGCCGTTGGCCTTGTGAAATTCACGAATGGCGAGCAGGCCGGCGTATTCGCCCTGCGAACCGGCGTTGGGCTGGAGGCTGACGCTGTGAAAGCCGGTGATCTCCGCCAGCCAGGTCTCGAGCTGCCCGGTCATCTCGGCGTAACCTTTGACCTGATCTGCCGGGGCGAAGGGATGCAGCCCGTTCACGGTTTTCCAGCTCAGCGGCAGCATTTCCGCGGTGGCGTTGAGCTTCATGGTGCAGGAGCCGAGCGGGATCATGCTCCAGTTCAGCGCGATGTCCCGGCCCTCCAGCCGCCGGAGGTAGCGCAGCATCTCCGTCTCGGTGTGGTAGGAGTTGAAGACGGGGTGGGTGAGGAAGTCCGAGGTGCGGCGGAGGTGTTCGGGGATGGTGCTTTCGCCCGTCGACTCGATGCCGTCCGGTTCCCCGAAAGAGAGCCGTTCGCCATCAACATTCACGGTGTCGAAATAGGCGCCATTCGCTCCGGTCGAGCAGGCCTTGGCGTGAACACGCTCCGCGATGCGTCTCAGTCCCTCCGGTCCATGATACACGGCGTAAAATCCCGCCATCACCGCCAGCAGAACCTGGGCGGTGCAAATGTTAGAGGTCGCCTTTTCGCGGCGGATGTGTTGCTCGCGGGTCTGCAGGCTGAGGCGATAGGCGGGGCGCCCGTCGGCATCCTTGGAAATGCCGACGAGTCGGCCCGGCAGGCGACGTTTGTGGACGTCGGCACAGCTCATGAAGGCGGCGTGCGGTCCGCCGAATCCGAGGGGGACACCGAAGCGCTGGGCGCTGCCGATGACGATGTCCGCGCCCCATTCACCGGGCGGCTTCAGCAGGCAGCAGGCGAGCAGATCGGTGGCGACGACAGCCAGGCCACCGGCCGCGTGGGCGCGTTCGACCACTTCGGCGTAATCCACGACCGCGCCGTCGGTGGCGGGATACTGGAGCAACACGCCAATGAACTCGTCGCCCTTGGCAGCGAAATCGAAGGCGAACTCGTCGCCGATTTCCAGCGCGATCCCGACGGGCTCGGCGCGGGTTTTCAGCACGTCGATGGTCTGCGGATGACAGCGGTCGCTGACGTAAAAGGTGGTCCCTTTCATCCGTGCCGCCGCGCACATGGCCATGGCTTCGGCGGCGGCGGTGCCCTCGTCGAGGAGCGAAGCGTTGGCGACCGGCATGGCGGTGAGATCGCAGACCATGGTCTGGAAATTCAGCAGCGCCTCCAACCGTCCCTGCGCGATCTCGGCCTGGTAGGGCGTGTAGGCGGTGTACCAGCCGGGATTTTCCAGCACATTCCGCTGAATGACGGGAGGGACGATGGTGTCGTGGTAGCCCTGCCCGAGGAAACTCTGCCTCAGCTCGTTTTTCGCCATGATATCCTCGAGTGTGGCGAGCGCCTCGGACTCGGAAATGGCGGGGGGAAGATCGAGCGTGTGCCGCGTGCGTATGCTCCCGGGCACCACGGCGTCGATGAGGGCGTCGACCGACTCATGGCCGATCCTGTTCGCCAAGGACTCGGCCTCGGCGGGAGTGGGGCCCAGATGGCGATGGAAAAAGGAGTCACCCGACATGCCCACGATACGCCTCCGCGTCCATGAGTGATTCGATCTCGGCGGGATCGCTGAGTCTGACGCGGAAGATCCAGCCGCCACCGTAGGGATCGTTGTTCACGGCGGCGGGGTCGTCGGCGAGAGCCTCGTTGACTTCCACAATCTCACCGGACACCGGCGAGTAGATGTCGTTGGCCGCTTTCACCGACTCGATCACGGCGACGGGATCGCCCTTGGCCACGGTGACGCCCACCTTGGGCAGTTCCAGGTAGACGACGTCGGTCAATTCCTCCTGCGCGTGATCCGAAACGCCCACGGGTGCGGCTTCGGGGCTGGCGGGATCGATCCACTCGTGGGAATCCGAATAGCGAAGGTGGTCAAGGATCTGGCTCATGGCTTCACCGCCACCATTCGGCAAAAAGCGTGCCGGGATCAATCGGAATATCAGGGAAAGCGTTCCCCGAATCTCGTCATACGTCCGGAGCCCCGGCCCGGCGTCACTGCACTTTGATCGCGATGCGGCGATTCTGGCTTTGGGCGGCGGTGGAGGTGCCTTCGACCAGAGGCCGGGTATTGGCGTAGCCCGCCGACTCGATGCGCTCGCCGGAGATACCGAGGGTCTGCAAATACTGCTTCGCCGCGAGGGCGCGATTTTCGGAAAGCGCTTGATCACCGGAGAAAGCGACGGCGGTGTGGCCTTCGATCATGATCCTGGCATCGGGATTTTCCCTGAGAAATTCCGCGACCTTGTCCAGCTCCGCGCGCGAGTCGGCGGTCAGGTCGGCCGATTTGTTGGCGAAATTGATGGGTTCCAGTCCCAGCTCGTCATTGAGCAGCACCGAGGCGGCGCGACCGAAGACGCGGGCGCGGGCGGCGGGGGTGAGGCCGTAAAGCGTTTTCGCGAGTCGCTCGCTGTAGCTACGGTAGTTCTCGGGGCTGCCGCCGCTCTCGGCGGAAATCTGCATGGCGATCGATTCGGCCGTGATCTGGGCCGAGGATCTTTCCGGAAATCCCGCCACCAGAGCGGTCATGACCAGAAGTTTGAACATCCAGGAATTCATTTGGGTGAAGCCAGTTGAATGAAATTTATCTAAATTCTATCCTGTTGCAATAAAAATAATTATTTTTATCACAAATATCAGAATTGAGCGAGAGCGGTAGACCCTTCGACCTGGCGGGCAGTGATCGATCCGCTCAAACAAAAGGCTTCCGCGCCACTTCGGCCGCGAAGCGTCGGTCCCGGATCTCGATTTCGACCGCGGTGCCCGGTTTCGCGAACTTCGCCGGGAGGTAGGCCATGCCGATTCCGGTACCGAGAGTGGGCGAGAGCGAGCCGCTGGTCAGCGTGCCGATGGCCTCGGCGCCGCCGGGCGCGTGCACCGGGTAGTCGTGACGGGGCGGCGGGCCTTTTTCGATGAGGCGGATGGCCGAGAGACGTTGGGTGAGGCCGCTCGCCTTCTGTTCCCGCAATCTGTCCGCGCCGACGAAGCCCCCCGGCTTGTCCAGTTTGCAGAAAAAGCCGAGCCCCGCCTCCAACGGCGTGTGCGTCGGATCGAGATCGGCTCCGTTGAGCGGGTAGCCTTTCTCCAATCGCAGGGTGTCCCTGGCGCCGAGTCCGCAGGGGGACGCGCCCGCGTCGAGAGCGGCGCGAAACCAGTCGGCGATGTGCGCGATCGGGGCGATCAGCTCAAACCCGTCCTCGCCCGTGTAACCGGTGCGGCAGAGGATGACCCCGGTGGCGGGATCGGAGACGATGCCATTTCGCGGCGGCAGCGTAGGCAGTGTCCCACGCATCCGCTCCCAGCAAGCGGCGGCCCGCGGTCCCTGGACGGCGATGGCCCCGTGGTCGTCGCTGCGATCAGAGAACTCGACGCCCCCCGGTCGGTGGGACTCCAGCCATTCACGATCCTCGGTGACTTTCGCGGCATTGACCACGAGGAGAAAGCGCGTGGAGTCCAGCCGATAGAGAATGAGGTCGTCGATGACGCCGCCCGCCTCATTGAGCATGAGCGTGTATTGGCCCTCCCCCACACCGAGTGCGGCCACTTCATTGGTCAGCAGCCCGTCGAGCCATTCCGCCGCGCCGTCACCCGCGACAAAGAACTGGCCCATGTGGGAAATATCGAAGACGCCCGCCGATTCCCGGACCGCCCGGTGTTCCGGCAGGATGCCCGCGTATTGGATGGGCATGTCCCAGCCGGCGAATGCGGCGAAGCGCGCGCCGAGTTTTTCATGCTCCGCGGCGAGCGGGGAGGGGCGGGGCGTGGCATCGGCTGACATGGCCATTTCATCACGGATGCCGGGCGAAAAGTCAACGCGGCGCTGGGTCGATCACGTTTCCGGCGAGTGCCGGAGATTGTTCCCGTGGCAGGGAGTGCTAGACTGTGCGGCCCATCCGGTGGTTTTCTCCCGTCACGCCCATGTCCTTCATTCGATCCGGCTCCCGCACCCTCGACACTCTTGAACGGCGCTTCGGCGGTCTCGCCCTGCCCGGACTGCTGCGCTGGGTGGGTGGCTTTCAGTTTCTGGTATTCATCCTCATGCGGGCGGTGCCCGAGTACGCCCTCTGGCTGGATTTTCATCCCGACAAAATCTTTTCCGGCGAAGTCTGGCGTCTGGTGAGCTTTGTCTTTTTCCCGCGCTCCAACAGCGTGCTGTTCATCCTCATCGCGCTGATGTTCCTCTGGTTCATCAGCGACAGTCTCGAGAATGCCTGGGGAGTGTTCCGGGTGAATCTCTACGTGCTGGCCACGGTCTTGTTGCTGAGTGTGGCATCGCTGAACCCGCTGCTCGCCGACTACTCCCCCGTCGCCCTGCCCAATGGCGATGTGGTGAATATCTGGAACTACAGTGGCGTGCTGAATATCGTTCTCTACAGCGCCGTGTTTCTCGCCTTCGCCGCCGAGTATCCCGAGCAGATCATCCGCCTCTTTCTCATCATCCCGATCAAAGTGAAATGGCTCGGTCTCGCCAACGGCGCCATCCTCGTGCTGTCGATGATCGGTAATCTCTCCTTCTGCGTCGTGCTGCCCGGCATGCTCCCGTTTCTCATCATCTACACCCCCCGGTTCCTCGCCGAGATGCGCCAGCGTGGCGACGCGGCCGCCCGGCGCGCGCGCTTTCAGGCCGCCGCCAGACAGGGCACCGAGGAGGCCTTTCACACCTGCGAGCGCTGCGGCAAGACCGATGTCAGCGATCCCGAGGCCGAATTCCGCGTGTCGGCGACGGGCGATGAGTACTGCGCCGATTGCCTCGCCGAGTCCGCCCCGGGGAAACCCGCCCAAGGATGAGCCCGCTCCGCCCCAGTCTCGCCGCCGCCATCGGCCTGCTGGCGTCCGGACCGGCCGGCGCCTTCGATGCCGCCAGCCTGGCCGCCATCGACCGGGAGATCGAGGCCGCCATCGCGCGCGCGGAGATTCCCGGCGCCGTGTTCCGGATCGAGAGGGGAGGAGAGGTCTACGAGAAAGCCCACGGTCGGCGCGCCCTGCTGCCGACACGCGAGACGATGTCGGCCGACACCCTTTTCGACGCCGCTTCCCTGACCAAGGTGCTGGCTACCGCGCCGTCGGTGGCGCTGCTGGCGGATCGCGGACTGCTCGATCTCGATGGCAAAGTCGGCGATCTGTTGCCCGAGTTCGCGCCAAAACCGGAATTGCGTCCGCTGTTTCGCGACAAGTACGACACCAGCGCCGACACCGGGGCGAACCGTGCCCGCGTCACCGTGCGCCAGCTCCTCACCCACACCTCGGGCCTGCCGCCCTCCATCTCCATCCGCGGCGAACCCTGGTGGGGCCATGACAACGGCGTCCGCCGCTGTATGACCACGCCCCTGATCGCGAAGCCGGGCGCGACTTTCCGCTACTCGGACGTGAACTACATCCTGCTCGGCGAAATCGTGCGCCGGGTCTCGGGCAGGCCGCTGAACCAGTTCGCGGCGGAGGAAATCTTCGCGCCGCTCGGGATGGAAGACACCGGTTTCCTGCCCGATCCAGAACTGCGCGGACGCGTCGCGCCGACCGAGTCCTTCGGCCCCTACGGCCTGCTCCGCGGCGAGGTGCACGATCCCGTGTCGCGTCGCATGGAGGGCGTGGCCGGGCACGCCGGAGTCTTCACCACGGCGAAGGATGTCGCCACCTTCGCGAAGGCGTTTCTCGGGGATGCCGGTCCGGTCTTTCGGCCCGAGTTGGTGGCCATGATGACCACTCCCCAGACGCCGGCCGGACTGGCGATGAAACGCGGACTCGGGTGGGACATCGACTCGGCCTTCACCCACCAGAGAGGAGAGAATTTTCCCCTCGAAGGCTTCGGACACACCGGCTGGACCGGCACCTCGGTCTGGGTCGACGCGGGTTCTGGTACGGTCGTGGTCCTGATGGCGAACCGGAATCACCCCACCGAGGACGGCAGCATCAAAGCTCTCCGCATCCGCGTCGGCACCCTCGCCGCCGAGGCGGTCGGCATCACCTCCAAGCGGCGGGTGACCGCGCTCAACCCTGTTGGGTCGGAGACTCGACAGGGTATGATGACCGCCTCCGGCGATCCGGTGGCCGCGCCCGCGGTGCTCAACGGCATCGATGTCCTTCTCGCCGGGGATTTCGCCCCGCTCGCGGGCCGGAAGGTCGGGCTGGTCACCAATCACACCGGCATTGCTCGTGATCGGCGCTCGACCATCGATCTCCTCCACGAGACGACAAAGATCGATCTGGTCGCCATCTTCGCGCCCGAGCATGGCATCCGCGGTGTGCTCGATCAGGCCAACATCGACGATGAAACCGACGCCAAGACCGGTCTCCCGATTTTCAGTCTCTACAAGTCCGACGACAAGAAGCCGACCGCCGCGCAGTTGGCGGGGATCGACACGCTGGTCTTCGACATACAGGACATCGGCTGCCGCTTTTACACCTACATTTCCACGATGGGAAAAGCGATGGAGGCGGCGGCTGAGCGGAGGATTCGCTTCGTGGTGCTGGACCGTGTCAATCCCATCGGTGGCGAGATCGTGGACGGTCCGGTGCGGCTGGGCGAGGAGAGTTTCACCGCCTGGCACGACATCCCCGTGCAACACGGCATGACGGTCGGCGAACTGGCGCGGTTGTTCGAGCGGGAGAGAAATCTCGGCCTTGCGCTCGAGGTGATCCCGGTGCGCGGCTGGTCGCGGGGAATGCGTTTTGACGAGACCGGTCTGCCGTGGGTGAATCCCTCGCCCAACATGCGCAATCTCACCCAGGCGATGCTCTACCCGGGCGTGGGTTTGCTGGAATTTTGCGACATCTCGGTGGGGCGGGGGACCGACACGCCTTTCGAGATCGTCGGGGCACCCTGGATCGACGACGACGTGGCCTTGGCGGCCGAACTGAACGCGGAGGGTCTGCCGGGCATCCGCTTCGTGCCGATCCGCTTCACGCCGACGGCGTCGAAGTTCGCCGACGAAGAATGCGGGGGAGTGCGGATGGTGCTGGTGGATCGCGAAGTATTTCGACCGCTGGACACCGGGCTGCTGCTGGCGCGAGTGCTGCTGGCACGACACGGGGACGGGGCGCTGAAATTCCGCGAGAAATTTCCCACTTTGTTGAAGCACTCGCCGACCCTGGAGGCGGTCGCCGAGCGGCGTTCGCTGGCGGAGACGCGCCAACGCTGGGAGCCGAGGCTGGGCGAATTCCGGGCGCGGAGAGCCGGGGTGTTGCTCTATGGGGAGTAGATCACCTGCCCACGCCCCTTGCGCGGGCGACACTCCGCGGTTTGGTTTTCCGCCCACTCATGAAAATCATTCGGATCATTTTTTTCTCCACGGTGCTGGCTCTCGTGATCGCGGGCGCGGCGGAGACGGAGCCCGTGAAGTATCCCGGCTTGAAAAATCTCCAGTTCGTCACCGACGTGAATTCCGTCGCGGCGGGGGAGAGCTTCACCGCCGGGCTCTGGTTTCAGCATGAGCCGGACTACCACACCTACTGGAAAAGTCCGGGCATCGTCGGGGTGCCGGCGATCATCAAGTGGGAAGATCTCCCGGAGGGTCTCGAGATCGGGGAAATCCAGTGGCCGGCGCCGCGGAAAACGCTGATGGCGACGCTGACAGCCTGGGGCTACGAGACCGACACTTGCCTGCTGATGCCGGTCAGGATGCCGAAAGAACTGGGTGGCCGGAAATCGATCACCTTGAAAGGCCGCATCGGCTGGATGTGCTGCGCGACGAGTTGTCATCCGGGCTGGCATGATTTTTCCCTGACCTTGCCGGTGGGAGACGCGGTGGAGTCCGACGCGAAGTGGGCGGAGATATTCGAAGCATCCCGGGCGCGTTTTCCCCGGCCCGCTCCGGATGGCTGGCAATACAGCGCCCGCGAAATCGACGCGCGCACCATTCAGCTGGAAGTCAGGGCTCCGGAGGCGGTGGATTGGTCGCGGGTGTATTTTTTCTGCGACGACAATCAGGTCGACTCCGACGAGCCGCAGCGCGTGGCGGAGCTGACCGCGGGCGGGGGAGCCGTGTTCACTTTTACCCGACCGGAGTTCGCCCCGGAGGCCCCGGCGTCACTCAGCGGGGTGCTGCATTCACCGGAGGGTTGGCCGGGACTGGGCGGACATCCCTGGGTGATTGCATCCGCGCCCTGGCGGGGTTATGAGAGCAGCCAGACCGATGGCCAAGACAGCAGCACCGACCACAAAGAAGCAAACGACGAACCCTGAGGAGGACATCTGCGACTCCGATTGGTGCGAGATCCGCAATTCCCCCATTCACGGGCGCGGACTCTTCGCCACACGGGACATCCCCGAGGGCATGCGCATCATCGAGTATGTCGGGGAGAAGATCACCAAGGCGGAATCCAATCGCCGCGGTTGGGCTCAGTTCGATAAAGCCCAACAGACCGGCGAGGCGGGCGTCTACCTTTTCACGCTGAACAAGCGCCACGATATCGACGGGGATGTGCCGTGGAACGCCGCCCGGCTCATCAATCACAGCTGCGACCCGAACTGCGAATCCCAGATCATTCGCGGGCGCATCTGGATACTGGCCCTGCGGGAGATCAAGATGGGGGAGGAGCTTTTTTTCAACTACGGCTTCGACCTCGAGTGCTACGAGGATCACCCCTGCGGCTGCGGCTCCAAACGCTGTGTCGGCTACATCGCCGGCGAGGAGTATTGGAAAGAGCTGGGCAAGATCCTCAAGAAAAAGGAAAAGCTGGCCGCCAAAGTCCGGGAAAAAGAGCGCAAGAAAGCGGAAAAGCGCAAGCGGGACAAGAAGGGAAAGAAGTGACGCCTCTCAAAAGATCCGGTCCGTGGCGTCGGTGCCGGGGATCTGTTGAAAATGGTCGTCATAGGTGAGAATCACCGCTCCAATGTGATTCGCGCAGACAGCGATGTGGATATCCTGCAGGGGCAGGGTGACGCCGCCGCGGTCGAGCGACCAGGCCAGCTGCAGGGTCTCCTCCCAGCGCTGATTGCTGGAGGGGACGAACTGCATCACGGACCACGCGGCCCGATAGCGCTCGAGGTGTTTCGGGTATTTCACCCCGCGACCCACTTCGGCGGTGATCATCCCGCAGGTCGCGATGTCCCGGCTCTCGGCGAGAAAAGCCAGCACCTGCAGGGGATCCCGCCCCAGGCGCGTCTGCCGGATGTACCAGCTACTGTCCACCATGATCGGTCTGCTCATCGCGTGAATCAGGAATCCGCAGACTCACCACCCGCCCGATAAGGCCGTGACGCCTCGGCTACCCGAAGCAGGGTCGGATCGGACGCTGAGTCGAACATCTCTTTGAGCTCTTCGGTGCTGGCTCCCAGCCCCTCCCGCAGCACTTCCACCAAGCGGGCGCGGCGATCCACTTCGCGCAGAGCGATGTGAATGGCCTCGGTCTTGTTGGTGGCCTCGGTGATCTCGACTACCCGGTCGAGGAGTGCCTCGTCCACATTGATGGTGAGTTTCATACATACTTCATACTCTATTCAGGAGTATTGTAAAGGTATTTTTGTACGCATCTGATATTTATTCTAACTCTCCGGCATCGTATTTGGCCCAGAAATCGGGTGGTGTCATGAGGCTGCTCATATCGTCTTCGAAGGTGGTGGCGAGTTCTCTCAGGGTGGGAATTCGTCTCAGTTCATCGATTCCTTTCTCGACCATCGAGGGGGTGAACACCAATCGGGTGAGCGGCAGGCGCGTGATCGGGGTCAGGTCTTTGACGGGCGTCTCTCCGATGTGGAGGCGTTGCAGGGTACGCAGAGTGGCGAGGGGATGCAGATCCGCGACTTGGGTGCGATGCAGGGTCAAGCTCTGGATTGGGGTTGTGGCGAGGGGGGATAGGTCTTTCACCGGCAGTCCGGTGAGCCAGAGCATTTTCAACGGCATCCCGGCCAGGGGGGTGATGTCTCTGGCGCGCGCGCCCACCAGATTGAGCTCTTCGAGTGGCAGGCCTTTGAGGGGCGCGAGGTCTTTGACGTTGGTTTCATTGAGATAGAGTTTTTTCAGGGTGGTGTTTCCCGCCAGCGGAGAGAGGTCTTCGACGTTGGTCTTGTCGAGGTAGAGTTCGACCAGGGGCATGCCTTTGAGCGCGTCGATGTTGCCGACCGGGCAGCCCTGCAGATCCAGCATCAGGATGGGCATGCCCTTGAGCATGTCGAGATTGGAGACGCCGCAATTGGCGAGGATGATCGCTTCCGGCTGGCCTTGCTGGTTGATCTGGAACTGGGCGTTGCCACTGTAACCGACGTTGCCGGAGCGGATGGCGCGATGGAGGGTGACGTCGCTCCAGAAGGTGGGTTCGGCCGGTGGGGCGGGCGGGGACTCCGGGATCGTGGTCTCTGTGGGGGGGGCGACAGTTTCTTTCTGCTCGGAGCAGGCGATGAGAAATGCCAGCGCGGACGTCGCGGTCGCCATGGCTCGGAAGGAATTGGGGAAAAGCGTCATAGTCAGCCGATCCTGAGGCCGCCCGGTCTCGATTGCAAGTCCCCACCCCCGCGCCACGGACTCCACAAAAACCTTGCTTGCGATTCAGCGAGGCCGCCTCAAGAGTCTGGCCGACCCATCATGAAAGATTTTCGCCTGAAACGCCTTTTCAATCCCAAGTCCGGTCGCTGCTTCGATGTGGCGGTCGATCACGGTTTTTTCAATGAACCCGGTTTCCTCAAGGGGATCGAATCGATGCCCAAGACCATCGAAACCCTGGTCGAGGCCGCGCCCGACGCCATCCAACTGACCATCGGTCAGGCGCGTCATCTCCAGACGCATCCGGGACGATTCAAGCCCTCGCTCGTGCTCCGTGTCGATACCGCCAACATCTACGGCAAGCAGCTCCCGGATTTCCGCTTCAGTGCCATGGTCGAGGAGGCTGCTCTCCAGGCGGTGAGACTCGACGCCGCCTGCGTCTGTGTGAACCTTTTCCAGATACCCGGTGCTCCTGACGTGACCGGTCAGTGCGTCGACAACATTCTCCGTCTCAAGGTGGACTGCGATCATTACGGCATCCCCATGATGGTCGAGCCGCTGGTATTCGCCCCCAATGCGCAGGCGGGCGGCTACATGGTCGATGGCGATGTGGTCAAAATCATGCACCTCGTCCGCCAGGCGGTGGAACTCGGGGCCGACATCATCAAGGCCGATCCCACCGATGACGTCAGCGTCTATCACCAGGTCGTGGAAACCGCCGGCGGCGTGCCGGTGCTGGTGCGTGGCGGGGGCAAAGTCTCTGATCGCGTCATTCTGGAGCGCACCGCCGGTCTGCTGGAGCAGGGCGTCCACGGCATCGTCTACGGGCGCAATGTCATCCAGCACGACAAGCCGGCCGGCATCACTCGCGCGCTCATGGCCATGCTGCATGACGGCGCCAGCGTGGACGAGGCCGAGGCCATGGTTTGATCGTTCCGACCCCGTGGAATGCCGGACGCCGATTCCCAGACCCTGTATCCCGATATCCCGCCGCCGGTCGATTGGAATACCTGGACGCCCAACATGCGGGCGAACCTCGTCTTCATCGTCCATGATCGCCGGGTGTTGCTGATTCACAAGAAAACCGGCATCGGCGCCGGCAAAATCAACGGTCCCGGCGGGAAGCTGGAACCGGGCGAATCACCGCTGGCGGCCGCCATTCGCGAAGTCGAGGAGGAACTCCACATCACCCCCCACGCTCCCGAGGAGATGGGCGTGCTGCGTTTCGCCTTTCGCGACGGGCTGCATCTGCACTGCACCGTGTTCCGATCCGCGGGATACGATGGCGAGCCGACCGAGACCCGCGAGGCGCGCCCGGAATGGTTTGATTTCGATTCGGTTCCCTATGATCGAATGTGGGCCGACGATATCCACTGGTTGCCCGGCATGCTTGAGGGGCGGCGATTCGACGCCTGGTTCGAGTTTGATCAGGACGCCATGCTGACCCATCGAATCGATTGGCTGACCTGAAGTGGTCGGAAATGAATTGTAATTTCCAGAAATAAACATATTTTCTGGAAATGAGTAAGTTGATACCCATTGTTCTGGTCGCTCTGATCGCCTATTCCCTCTTTCGCGGAAACTCGGGAGGAAAAGTCGATTTTCCGATGCGGGTGCTTTCCCAACCCACTCCGGTAAAGACAGTGCCGCATGACCAGCGGGTCCGGGTGGTGCTGTTCACCGGCACGGAATGGTGCGGAGCCTGCCAGCAACTGGACCAGAGCGTCATCTCCACCCCGGCATGGAAAGAGTTCGCCGCCAAGGAGATCCAGTTTCGCGCCTTCGATTTCGCGGCGGATCGCGGTCAGGTGCCCGCCGCCTACCAGAAGATGGCGCAACAATACAACGTGCGCGGATTTCCCACCATGCTGGTCATCGACGAGAACAACGAGGTCCTCAGCCGTCAGGTCGGATGCGGTCCCCCGGTGGAAAACTGGAAAGCCTGGATTCGCGGACACGCGAGTCTGTGATCGGGGAGGCGGGCGCGCGGGAGCCGCGAATGCGTGCCACGCCTCTACTGGTTCGATCCGTGGGAAGAGGCATAGTTTGCCCTCATGCTGACCGTTTCAGGCTCCTCACCGGCTCGCGGCCGTTTCTGCGATGGCGTCACTCGACGCGACTTTCTCCGCATCGGCGCTCTTGGGATGGGTGGGCTCGCCCTGCCGCAACTGCTCCAGGCCGAACAACTCGCCGGGCTGCGGAATTCGAAGAAATCGCTCATCATGATCTACATGGCCGGCGCGCCTCCGCACCAGGACATGTATGACTTGAAGATGGACGCGCCCGCCGAGATGCGCGGCGAATTTCAGCCCATCCCGACCAACGTACCCGGCATCCGGGTCTGCGAATTGCTGCCGCGACTGGCGAAGATCATGGACAAGTGCGTCCCGATCCGCTCGCTCCACGGCGCGCCGAATGGCAGCCACGACTCGTTCATGTGCTACACCGGCAAGGTGGGCTCGACCCTGACTCAGACCGGTCAACCCGCCGGCGGCTGGCCGTCGATCGGCGCGGTCATGTCCCGCCTCATGGGGAGCCGCGACGAGAACATCCCCGCCTTCGTCGGTCTCGCGCCCCGGGCCGGACATCCGCCCTACGGCTCCTCGGGAAAACCGGGCTACCTGGGGTTTCATCACGGTCCCTTCAAGCCATCGGGACCGGGCAAGGACGACCTCGTGCTCGACGCCATGAACGCGACGCGGCTCGATGAGCGCAAGGGCTTGCTCGCCTCCTTCGATCATTTCCGCCGCGAGGCTGATCGCAGCGGTCTCATGGAAGGACTCGACGAATTTCATCAGCAGGCCTTCGGCATGTTGACCTCCAGCAAACTGGCGGAGGCCCTCAATCTCGACAACGAGGATCCCAAGGTCCGCGACCGCTACGGAAAGGGCGATCCCAAAAATGTCGGGGACGGCGCGCCGCGAAATCTCGAGCATTTCCTGCTCGCCCGCCGACTCGTCGAGGCCGGGGCGCGTTGCGTGACGCTCAACTTCGGACGCTGGGATTTTCATAGCGAGAATTTCAAGGGCATGCGATCACACGCGCCACTGTTCGATCAGGGGCTCAGTGCCTTGATCGTAGACCTCCACGAGCGCGGCATGGCCGACGACACCCTGGTGGTAGCGTGGGGCGAGTTCGGCCGCACTCCGATGATCAACAAGGATGCCGGTCGCGATCACTGGCCGCGGGTGGGCGGCGCCCTCCTCGCGGGCGGCGGTCTGAAGACCGGCCAAGTCATCGGCGCCACGGATCGGACCGGGGGAGAAATCGCCGATCGTCCCGTGCACTTCGGCGAGGTCTTCGCCACGCTCTACCATCAGCTCGGCATCAACGCCAACGAAGTCACTCTCGAGGATCTCTCGGGACGTCCGCATTACCTCGTCGACGGCTACAAGCCGATGCGGGAACTGATCTGAAGCCGACTTTTTTCGCTGGATTCGCGGAGGCCCCGGCGGTGCGTCCCTACCGGTTTCGATGACCATCGGTGGTAGGGACGCCTCGCCGAGGCGTCCGTTGTGGTGTGAGAGGGTGGATGTCGTCTCGGACAAAGAGCGGACGCCCCGGCGGTGCGTGCATACCAGGTTTCGATGACCATCGGTGATGGTACCGTTCGTCGTGCTTGATCGGACGGACGTTTTCGCGCTGAGCGAGTGCTTGCCTCTCGACACGCGATTTCCGATGATCCGTCCATGAACCCTCAAACTACTTCCTCCTCCCGCCGTCGATTTCTGAGAACCGCCGGCACCACCCTCTTCGGCGCGAGCACCTTGCCCAACCTGCTCCTCGCCAAGAAATCCGACACCGCCACGCCAGTGGTCGGTTCCGGTGAATTCACCTACGAATGCCAGCACGACTGGGGACTCGACACGCTGCCCCAGGGACATCACTACGGCGGCGCCACCCATGGCGTTGCCGTCGACAAGCAGGGCCTGCTCTATGTGACCCACCATGGCGGACCCGAATCCATCTTCGTCTTCGATCCCGACGGCAAGTTCGTTCGTTCGCTCGGGGCCAAGGATTTTTCCGTCACCAATCCGAAAACGAAGAAGGAACAATGCTTCGGACACGGGATCGACATCCGGGAAGAGAACGGGGTCGAGTATCTCTACCTCTCGCCCAACAATCCCGGACTCTTCTTCGCCAAGATGACCCTGACCGGCGAGCTTGTCTGGAAACGTGATCGCAAGAAGATTGAGGAAGAGACCGATGTGTTGAACAAAGACCTGCGTTTCAACCCGACGAATGCCAGCTTCCGCCCCGACGGTGGCTACTACCTCGGCGACGGCTACGGCAGCAACTACCTCTTCGAGTACGACAAGGACGACAAGTTCATCCGCGCCATCGGCGGGGCCGGTAGTGAGGATGGCCAGTTCAAGACCCCGCACGGTCAATGGCTTGATGACCGCGACGGCATCCCGAAACTGGTCGTGGCTGATCGCGCCAACGAGCGGCTCCAGTGGTTCGACATGGACGGCAAGCACGTCCGTACTCAGGGCGGCTTCCTCTTTCCCGCCGACATCGACGTCCGCGGCGATCTCATGCTCGTGCCCGATCTGCATGCCCGCATCACCATCCTGGACAAGGATAATCAAGCGGTGGCCCAACTCGGTGACGACGAGGCCTGGCGCGCCCGGGTTCTCGACAAGACGGTCGGCATGCGCGGCAAGCCGGAACTCTGGCAGCCGGGGAAATTCGTCCACCCCCACGACGCCTGTTTCGACAAGGACGGCAACATCTTCTGCGCCGAGTGGGTCGTCGGCGGGCGACTGACGCTGCTGCGCAAGGTATTGTGATCGGATTCAACAGGGTTAGGTCCCACTCCAAACAGGGTATGATCAGGAAACTGGAAATCATCGGGGTGTTGCTGCTGGTGGTCGCCGGACTCTCGCTTTCCCTTTCCGAGGGACAGGCGCAGAACCAGGAAGAGCCTGTGCCGAAGAAACCGGCGGAACAGAAGGCCGCGGCGAAGAAAAAGAGCAAACCCGAGTTGGCGGCCGTGGCGTTGGAGGAGGAAATCCTCGCGCTCAAGGACGACGAGCGACAGCGGGATTTTCCTGTCGCGTGTGTGGACAGCGAAGGTGTGATCTGGTTCGCCTATGTCGAGCACGATGGTCAGGTGGATCGCCTCGCCATCGGGAAACGATCCGGTGAGGGACTGGAAAGTGTGGCGACGTTGAGCGAGCCGGGCGTGATCCATCAGCCGGCGATGACCATCGATGGCGGAGGCACCTTGTGGGCCTTCTGGGGCCAGACCGGGGATGATGATGTCGTTCACCTGATGGCGCGTCCTTGGAAAGACGGCGAGGCGGGAGACCTGCTGACACTGGCGCAATCGGGAGGGAGCGATTCTTTTGCCGACGCGGGCACTGACCCTGAAGGCCGGGCCTGGGTGACGTGGCAGACGATGCGGGCCGGGGAAGGGGATATCTACGCCCGCTTCTTCGATCCTGAGAAGGGCGCCTGGTCCAATGAAATCGCCGTGTCCACCGAGGAAGGCGGCGACTGGGAACCGCGCATCGCCTTTGCCGGTGGCGATGCCTGGATCGTCTACGACAGTTCACGGGGCAACGAATTCAATCTCCACCTCGCCAAGGTCGGAACCGATGGCCCCGTGGAGACCTTTCCCATCGGACATTCGCCCCGCTACGAAGCGCGAGCCGACATCGCTGCTTCCGCCAACGGGAAGAGTCTTTGGATCGCCGCCGAGCGTGGCCGGGCGCGCTGGGGGCTCGACGTCCGCGGTCACGAGAATGACAAGGGACTGAACGCCCAGAAGGACATCCTTTTCGGTCGGTTTGATCGCGAGACAGAGAAGTTCGAGGAGATCCCGCTCGGCCCCGCCGGTCAGGCCGGCACGCCAGTCAACTTGCCGGCCCTGGGCGTCGATGCCGAGGGTAATCCCTGGATAGCGTATCGCTATTATGAGACCAACCGCTGGCAGATCGCGGTGACCTGGCTGAATCGGAAGACCGGCATATGGCACGCGCGGCGCCGCTTGCCGGACAGTTCGATGGGGCAGGATCGGCATGCCGCTTTCGTCAATGATCCGGAGGGCGGGCTCTGGCTGAACTGGCCGTCGGACCTGAGGACGGACAAGACCTGTCTCGTTTCGGGAGTCTTCCTGGCGAAGTTCGACCGTTTGCAGCCCTTCGCCCCGGCCACGCCTCCGGGCGAGTCCAAGGACCTGAATGGCGAGCCGTTTGCCGCGTCGCAATCGACGCCCGAGCGACCGCCGTTCGAACGGCACCAGTGGACGCACGATGGCGAGACCTACACGCTCGTCTGGGGCGACCTCCATCGGCACACCGATGTGTCGAATTGCCGCACCGGGTTCGACGGCTGCATCGTCGAGCAGTTCCGTTATGCCTACGACATGGCGAAGCTGGATTTCCTGGGAACCTCCGATCACACCGACATTCGCAAGATCTACGATCCCTACGAGTGGTGGCACAACCAGCGGCTTCACGATGTTTTTCACGCGCCGGAGCAATTCACCTCGCTTTACGTCTACGAGCGCGAGCAGCGTTGGCCCTGGGGGCATCGCAATGTCGTCTTCGCCCAGCGGGGCGGGCCGATCGTCTACATTCAACGGAAGAACTACCGGAATTCGCCGTGGCAGAAACATTTTCCGGTGGAGGCCAATCCGATAAAAACGGAAATCGATCCGCCGGAGCTTTGGCGTATCCTGAGGGAATACGGCGAGCCGGTCGCCATCGTCAGCCACACCGGCGCCACCGGCATGGGAACCGATTGGGGACGCTACGACGAGAGCGTGCCCATCGACCATTCCATCGAGAACCTGGTCGAGATTTTCCAGGGAGCCCGGGTCAGCTACGAAGGCCTCGGTGCCCCGCAACCGACCGCCGGACTGCGGCCCGATGAAAAGTACACCGCCAATGCCGGAGCCGAACCACCGCTGCCGCCCGCGCCAATCGAGGATTTCGGGCAGTTCAATCCGGGCGTCTACCAGAACGCGTTGGAGTTGGGACTGAGACTCGGGGTGTTCGCCAGTTCGGATCATATTTCCCAGCACGTCAGTTACGGAGGCGTGTATGTGAAGGAATTCACGCGAGAGGGGATCATCGAGGGCTTCAAGGCGCGCCGGACCGTGGCGGCGACCGACAAGATCTACCTCGAGTTCGTCTGTAACGGCAAGCCGCTGGGATCGATCTTCGAGACGGAGGAGGCGCCGAAGTTTTCCATCAGCGTGGATGGTACAGCTCCGCTGAAGCGCGTGACCCTGGTGCGGAATGAGAAGAACTACCAGGTCTGGGACGAGATCGAGGGGAACACCTTCGAGGTTGATTTCGAGGAAAGCGACCCGATCACCGAAGGCGAGAGCCGCTACTATCTCCGTGTCGAGCAGACCGACGGCAACATGGCCTGGTCCTCGCCGGTGTGGGTGACGGTGAAAAAACCGTAGCTTACCGGCACTGGGAGCGCGGGCGTCTCGCCCGCCGCAGTGCCCGCGAAGGAGCGCGAGCATCCCTGCTCGCCCCGGTCGATGAGGGCGTTGTGAAGAATCGGGCACAGCAAAGGCTCCGGGGCGGGCGAGACGCCCGCGCTACCAGTGATCGAGATGGAACGCAATTCAGAAAACGAGTTTGGTAAGTGTGGACAATCGCGTTAGTTTAATAGCATGAAAGCGTTGCGGATCATGATTCTGATGTGGCTCGGACTGAGTTTGGTTGCTGCCGAGGATGCAGCAAGTCGCTCGAAGTCCGAATCCAAGCAGGACGCGAAGGAGGGCGATTTGAAAGAGAAAATGGACGGGCGGAAAAAGATCGTTCTGGATAATTCGGTGATCTTGTGGCTTACCAAGGATTCAGCCGATGACCTGGAGATCACTGCAAATCAATCCAGGAAACTCAACGAGGGGAAGTTTGAGTTTCTTGGAAACGTGAGCATTCGATTCAAGGGTGCGAATGATCAACCAATCTGGGTTTCCGCCGATAAGGCATTGTTGTCATACTGAGAAAATGGCTTGGCACACTGGGAGCGCGGGCGTCACGCCCGCCGCAGTGCCCGCGAAGGAGCGCAAGCATCCCTGCTCTCCCCGGTCGATGAGGGCGTTGTGAAAAATCGGGCACAGCACAGACTCTGGGGCGGGCGAGACGCCCGCGCTCCCAGTGCTTGTCGTTACTGGTGAAGAGACGAGGGATCGTCGCGCTCCAAATTACGAAATGTGCGCGCCCTGAGCCTCGACGTAGACGGCGTATACGGAAGTGCTGGCGGTCATGAAGAGGCGGTTTCGCTTTTTCCCGCCGAAGCAGACGTTGGAGCAGATCTCGGGGAGGAGGATCTGGCCGATGCGTTCGCCCTTTTCCGGTTCGAAAACGTGGACACCGTCGTAGCCGTCGCCGACCCAGCCGGCGCTGGCCCAGATGTTGCCGTCCTTGTCGGCCCGGATGCCGTCGGCGCCGCCGCTCATCTCGTCGGTCAGCTTCATGGAGCAGAAATCGCGGCCGTTTTCCAATCCGGTGTTGTCCGCGTTGAGATCCCAGACCCGGATCTTCTTGTGCTCACCCTGGGGCGGCGTGCCGGTGTCGGAAACGTAGAGCTTCTTGTAATCGGGCGAGAAACAGAGGCCGTTGGGCTTGATGATTTCGTCGGTGACCTTGGTGATCTTGCCGGTCTTGGCATCGATGCGATAGACGGCTTCCTTGAGGTGGAGCGGTCCCTTGTTGCCCTCGTAATTCATCATGCTGCCGTAGCCGGGATCGGTGAACCAGATGGATTCGTCCTCGGGATGCACGACGATGTCGTTGGGTGCGTTGAACGGTTTGCCCTCGAACTCCTCCGCGAGCACGGTGACGCCACCGTCGGGCTCGTAGCGGACCACCTTGCGGGTGCCGTGCTGGCAACTGAGTTGGCGTCCCCGCCAGTCAAAGGTGTTGCCGTTGCTGTTGCCGGACGGATGGCGGAAAATCGAAACCTGTCCATTGTCCTCGATCCATCGGAGCTGCACATCGTTGGGAATGTCGGACCAAAGCAGGTAGCGCCCCACGCCGCTCCACGCCGGGCCCTCGGCCCAGAGCATGTTGGGCGAATGATAGACTCGCTGGATGGGCGTGTTGCCGAGCTTGTATTGGTTGAATCGTTCGTCCAGCGCGATGATGTCGGGATCGGGATAGCGAGTGGGAATGGTCCCGGTCCAATCGCGGGGCACGGCTTTCTGCTGGGCGAGGAGTCCCTCGCGAGCCGCGAGCGTGGCGAGCACCGCGGCGCCGGCCCGGGTGAAGAAGCGGCGTCGATCAGTCGGAGCGAGCGCGAAGGATTCGAACTCGGCCACGAGGGCTTCGGCGACTTCGGGATGAACAGGAGGATGGGCAGGTTTTTTTTCGGACATGAGGCGGATTGTAGGAAATCTGCGTGACCCGGCCAGTCCGAATTTGCGCGTGGTGTCGCGATTGCGCCCGGTTTTCGTGTTGAGGCGGGGCGTCTGAACCGGTTGAATTTACCGCATGAAAAAGGCCTTGTTCGTTCTCGGATGTCTCGTGATTTCGGCTGTCGGCACGAGGGCGGCGGAGGACTGGCCGCAATATCAGTTCGACGCGGCGCACTCGGGCACCGCGGTCGCGCGCGAAGTCGACATCGCGAACCTGGGTTTGCAGGCCGCGATTCCGTTGACCGATGGAATCTACACGGCGCCTGTGGTGGCGAGTGACGGCAAGATCTACGCGATCGATGGATCGGGAGTCGTTTTCGCCTTCGACGGCGAGTCGCTCGAGGTGGCCTGGAAATTCGAGACGAAGGGCGGGCTCCAGAATTGCAACAACGTCAGCACTCCGGCGATTGCGGGCGACTTCCTCCACGTGGGAACGACGGCGGGCTACTACTACGTGCTCGATCGACACAGCGGCACGGTGGTGAAGGAAATCGATTGCCGTGATCCGATCTTCGGCGCGCCGGTGGTGAGCGGGAAGCGGGTCTACTTTGCGACCTTGGGCGCGGTGATCTATGCGCTGGAATCCGACGGGGAGAAGGCCTGGACCTGGGATTTCGTGAAGGAGGTGGTCGGCTTCGACGGTAACCGCTGGAAGGGCGAGGATTGGGTCGCGTTTCGCGGTGACCGGGTAAACTGGAAGGATCACTTCGTCTGTTCGCGCGACATCTGCGTGATCCAGGAAAACGTGGTCGTCATGCCGGCAGGCGGGCGGACCATCTTCGTGAGAGACACCGGCGCCGAACCGAAACACCTCGCCACCGCCGAGATTCCCTCCTACGCCGGCAAGGAATATCCGGCGACCTTCGGGCAGAGCGCCGATGCCGAGGGAACCGTCTACGTGCAATGGCATCGACGCGACAACGCCGGCCGCGTGGAGACGATCCGGCTGAATGCCGCGGAGGAACTCGAATTCGGGTTCGTGCCAGGAACGGAAACCTCGATCCGGATCAACGGCTTGCTGGGATTCTCCCCGGTCGCCATTCGCGAGGGCCAGGTCTTCCGGACTCGGCCGGAAAACGGACGCGGTTTCAGTCGTCACGCAGCCGACTTGGAGGATCCGGAAGTTCTCGACGAAACGCCGGCCATCGCGTCGCCCGTGCTTACGAAAAGCCACGCGATCTACGGCGACTTCGAAGGAAAGGTGCGAGTGGTCGCCCTGGAGCCGGGCGGTCGATCGAGAGAATTGCAAACCGCGTTTGGCGCTCCCATCACCGCTCCGGTGGCGGTGGCGAATGGCCGTATTTTCGTGGGCAGCGAGGATGGGCATCTCTACGTCTTCGGTCCTGGTGGTGGGGAAAGTCTGCCCGCCCAACCGCTCGGCCTGACGAAGATCCGCAGTCCCCTGACCGGTCCGTTGGCCGGGCCCGAATACGATTGGTACACCAACTACGGCGATTTCGCCGGCACCAACGCCAACGACCAGGGATTGGAACCGCCGTTGAGGATGCGCTGGGCCCGCCGGTTGGAGGGAACGGTGAAGCACCTGCCGGTCTGCGGGGGTGGTCGCCTTTACACCCATACCGCCGAGGGACAGATCATCGCCGTGGAACAGGACACCGGTCGCCTGCTCTGGCGGCGCTACTGGCCGGATGTCTACCTGTCTTTCACCTCGCCCCTCTACATCGACGGGAAATTGCTCGTGCCCCAGGCCGGAATGAAACAGTCGTTGATGCGCTGTCTCGACGCGGCGACGGGCGAGTTGATCTGGGAAGCACCCTTTACCGGTTCCCCGAGCTGGAGCCGGCAGTTTCCCCCGGTGGTGCACGAGGGCGTCGCCATCTACGCTTCGGGCACGGGTGATTATGCGGCCCAGGGAACGGAGAAGTTCTTCACTTTCGGGGGAGATCCCGAACCGACCGAGGACGGGAGCGAGGTGATGAGCTGGATCTACTCCAACGACAATCCCTTCTACCCGAAGGATCATCGCCCGCGCCTCTGGGGCTGGGATATGGAAACGGGGAAGGTAGTCTGGGAAAAGGACTTCTCCGACGAGGGCCGGGGAGGGAACGATTGCGGCATCGCGTTGCTCGACGGGAAACTCTACTATTCCGTCTTCTTCGGCTACGACTCCAGCCAGAAGCGGCGGCGGGGTTTGCCGGTGGAGAACAACGGATTGACCGCCTGCCTCGATCCCAAGACCGGCGAGGTGATCTGGAAGACCAACGACTTCTACGTGACCTCGAAGTGCACGTTGAGCGCCCGCGACGGGCGGATCTTCATCGGCGGTTTCAACCGCGCGCAGGAGGGAACCGACGACCGGTTCGTCTGGTGCCTCGACGCGAAGACCGGCGACCTCGTCTGGCAGTCGGAACCGGTCACCTCGGCCCTGAACGTGGTCACCGTGGGCGAACGTTTCGTCTTTTCGAACGCGCTGCGCGGAAAGGGCAACGTCTTCGACCGCGAGACCGGCAAGGTGATCGAGAGTATCGGTCACAACTACGCCTGCTGCCGTTTCACCCTGTCCGAGCCCTACGTGCTCGGCGCCAACATGGACATGATCGATCTGTCGGACGGGGGGAAACTCGTCTCCACGGGGCCGGCGATCGATTCGCGCGAATGCCTCGGAGCGGTGGTCTCCAACGGCCGCATCTTCTACACCTCGCAGGCGAGCGGTTTCGTGGTGTCGCAGACCTACGGGAAGGAATCCGCGAAGCTGCCGGCGGCCTGGGAAAGGGAGTGATTCCCTCGTGGCACGATCTTGAGAAAGTAGTGGCACGTTTAGCTTTTTGTGGCATGATTTGGGTGAATCATGCCACGGAACGTGCCAGAAAAGGAGCTTCTCCTGGTGGAGCGGCTGGTGAAACTCCAGCCGAAGGGGATCTCCGTGGGCGAGTTGCTTGGTCGCCCGGAGATTTCTCTGCCCAAGCGTACCCTGCAGCGTCGGTTGGAGCAACTGGTTGAGGAACAACGTATTCAACCGGTGGGCGAAGGCCGTGGGAGGCGTTATCGTGCGGCAAGGAGCGAGGGGCCCCCGAGCCTCGAGTCGCCGCTACTCGCAGAGTCCGACCGCGACGAGGCGTGGATTTCACCTGAAGGCGTCGAGATCGCCTCGCTGGTTACCCGGCCAAAAACGCGCCGCAAAACGGTCGGCTATCATGCCGAATTCATCGAAGATTATGATCCCAACCAGACCGTCTATCTCGATGATCGAACCCGCGACCGACTCGCGTCGATCGGGAAAGTCGGCATGACCGATCTGCCAGCGGGCACCTACCTGCGACATGTCCTCAGCCGACTGCTCATCGACTTGTCGTGGAACTCGAGTCGCCTGGAGGGAAACACCTATTCGCTGCTGGAAACCGAGCGCCTGCTCGAACTCGGCGAAATGGCCGAGGGCAAAGGCGCTCGGGATGCCCAGATGATCCTCAATCACAAGGCCGCCATCGAGATGCTGGCCGACCAGGCCGACGGGATCGGGTTCAATCGCTACACGGTCTGCAACCTGCACGCGTTGCTGTCCGACAACCTCATGGCCGACGAGCGGATGTGCGGCAGCCTGCGTTTTCGGCCCGTGGGAATCGGCGGTTCGGTTTTTCTCCCCCTGGAGGGACCGGAGCGGATCGAGCACGCCTTTTCTCTGCTGCTGGAAAAGGCGGAGGCGATCGAGGATCCCTTCGAGCAGGCCTTTTTCGTGATGGTGCAACTGCCCTACCTCCAGCCCTTCGAGGATGTGAACAAGCGCGTCTCCCGCCTCGCGGCCAACATTCCGTTGGTGCGGTGGAACCTGTGTCCCTTGTCCTTCGTCGATGTGGAACCGGGCGATTACGTCAACGGCCTGCTGGGTGTCTATGAAATGAATCGGGTCGAGCTGCTGCGGGACGTTTTTGTCCGGGCCTACGAGAAATCCTGCGAACGCTACGCTGCGGTCCGATTCTCGCTCGGGGATCCCGATCCCTTCCGGCTGCGCCATCGGGCGTTGATCGGCGAATGCGTGCGGGATGTCGTGCTTGGGCGATGGTCGCGGGAGGAAACCCGCGAGCGGCTGCCCGCGTGGACGGATTCACGTGTGCCCGAAACTGAGCGGAAGCGATTTCTTGAAGTCGTGAACCGCGAACTCGAAGCGCTTCACGAGGGAAACATCGCGCGCTTTCGGCTTCGACCGGATGAGTTCACCGCGTGGCAGACCGCCCGCCGCGCCTGAGGGGAGATCCCTGGGATTCACTCCACCATCATCTCGCCCTTCATCACGATCCAGTGACCGGGGAAGGTGCAGAGGTAGGGATAGGTGCCGGGTTTCTCGGGCGCGGTGAAGCGAAGGATTTCGCCGTGGTCGGGTTCGAGCAATTTCGTGTGGTGGAGAATCTTGGGGGAGTCGGGAATGAAGCCCTTGGCGAATCCGCCGGGATCCTTGGCCATCTCGTTGCCGGCCATGCCGATCTCTTCGAGTGAGCCGGGTTCGGAAATGACGAGGTTGTGCTGGGTGGCGTCGGGATTGGTGAAGACCAGTTTCACCGGCTGGCCCGGCTTCACGGAGAACTTCGTGGTGTCGTAGAGCAGGCGCTCGGGAATGCAGGAGATCTCGACGAGTTTCAGGTTCTCCTGCCGATCGAATTTCGCCTCCTCGCGTGTGGGCTTTTTCTCCAGTCCCTGGAAAACGATCTTCTCCTTTTTCGCTCCGACCGGGTTGAAGTCGGCCAGCTTGGAATGAGTGGCGAGGAAGTCGGCGTCGTCTTTCCAGTGGCGGGAGAGAGCTTCGGAACCGAGGGCGCAGGTCATGGCGTAGGAAAGGTGGGTGCCCATGGGCTGATCGAGAATCGGGAGGATGGCTTCGAGTGCCTCCTTCGTGCCGACATAGCTGGCGGCGTTGGCGGCTTCGACCCGGACGATGCCGTTCTCGTCCCGGGCGCGGGCGGCGAGGAGTTCGAGATTTTTTTCTATGGACAGTCCGTTGTCGACCAGGCCGGCCTGCCAGAGCGGCCGACCGGTGTCGCCGGCGGGATAGCGAAGAAAACGGGTGGCGGCGGCGCGGGCGAGGTGGTTTTCGCAATTCACCACCTCGGTGAGCAGCTCGGGACGGCTGACGCCGATGCTGCGATAAAGCCAGAGCGCCTCGATCTGGTGATGGCGAAAGCGCTCCTCGTTGGCGTCGAGGTTCGCGACCCAGGTGTCGAGCGAGGCTTCCACCGCCGCGGTCGGGTGAGCATCTCGCAGCTCGCGTTTGGTCCAGTAGCGATAGCGATACTCGGGGCGCTTCAGGTGGTCGAGCAGGGCGGGAATGGGTGCCCCGGCGATCTCGGGCGGATCCTGGAGTTCGGCGCCCTTGGGCAGGATGCGCCAGATGCGTCCGCTCTTCCGGTCGCGGCGCGGATCGCGAAGGGAATACTGGGCGTGCCCCTTGACCGGGTTGTACCAGTCGCAGACATACATGGCGCCGCGGGGACCGTACTTCAGGTCGACCGGGATGAAGCTGAGATTTTCCGAGAAGATGATGTCGAAGACGAACTCCTCGGCGAAGTGGTCGTCCTTCTCGATCCAGCGGTGGAACTCGACCTTGTTGGTCGGCTTGTAGCGCACTTTCACAAAGCCTCCCCGCAGGTCTTCGGGCCAGTTCGGGAAATCGACGAACTCGTGTCCGCAGACGCCGGAGTAGGCCGGAATGCCGTTGGCGCGGGGATGCTGCTCGGGGTAGGGGGGATTGGTGGCGTGAAAGGCGGTGGCGAAAATCGGGTGACTGGCGACGTGATTGCCCCAGTCGTCGAAGGTCACGCCCCAGGGGTTGGTGTTCGGGTAGGCGCCGAAGCTGACGAGCTTCTGGGTGGAGGGACGAAACTGGAACCAGGCCGAGTTTTTCGCCCGCACCGGACCGTAGGGGGTCTCGACCTGGGAGTTGTGAAAGATCGATTCGCGGAAGAGAAGCTCGCCGTCCGGGGTCCACACGAAATCGTGGAGAGCATGGTGGGAATCCTCGGTGCCGTAGCCGGTGGAAATGTGCTGTCGCCAGTCGGCCTTGCCGTCGCCGTCGGTGTCGCGCAGCCAGGTGAGGTGCGGTTCCTCGGAAACGAGGATGCCATCGCCGTAGAGTTCGAACGACAGGGGAATGTGGACGTCGTCGGCCCAGACGGTCGACTTGTCGGCTTTCCCGTCGCCGTCGATGTCCTCGAGAATGACGATCTTGTCGTTCGGCTCCTGGCCGGGATAGACATGCGGGTAGGTGGTGGAACAGCTCACCCAGAGACGCCCTTTGGCGTCCCAGCGGAGTTGGATCGGGCAGGCGATGTCGGGAAACTCCTCCTCGCTGGCGAAGAGATTGACTTCGAAGCGGGGATCGACCTGGAAGGCCGCGCGCTCGTCCGCCGGGGAGAGCCACTCGTTGGCGCCCTTGGATTCCACCACGCCCTCGAGCGGGGGAACATTGGAATCATCGACCGGTGTGTCGCCGAAGCTCTTGCCCTTCGCGATTTCCCAGGCTCGCTCCTCGCGGTTCTCGGTCATGATCTTGAAGTTCCGCATCGCGGGCAGGAAATCGAGGTAGCCGTAGTCTTTCGATCGGCCGCCGGTGTAGTAGAAGGTATTCAGCGGTCGGTAGCGGCGGAAATACTGGCGGTTCTTGTCGATGACGACCCGGCGAAGTTCCTCGTTCGCATCGGGAGCCGATTCGCCGAAGGTTCCGCTGAAAAGATTCCGGGCGAATACCTGGTAGCCGCGCTCGTTGAGGTGGGCGCCGTTGATGGTGTAGTCTTCGCCTCCGAGGGTCATGGCCGAGCGGGTCTGCTCGAAGACATCGACGAACCCGACCTCCTGCTCGACGGCGACTTCGCGCATCGCGTCGACGTAGGCGGCGAGCCGTTCGTTGTTGAGGTCGGCGGCGGGGACACCCTCGACGTTCTCGTTGGCGATGGGCGACACCAGCACGATGCGCGGCCCGGTCTCGCCGTTGAAGGCGCTGGTCTTCAGGTCGATCAGCCAGGTGGTAAGCCGGCCCTTGAAGCTGTCGATGGCCTCCAATCCGGCGAAGGATTCGTTGTAACCGAAGGCGGCGAAGATGACGTCGATCTTCTCGCGGGTGAGGTGCTGCTTCACCGTGGCGAAGTTGTCCGGACGCGGTTGGAGATCGATTTCGTCGGCCGACCACGCGAAGTTGCGGATACGGAGATCGAGGTCGGGATGGGCGAGGTAGAGGGAGGATTCGAAAAAGCCGAATTCCTGGGCGCGGTCGAAAAGGGTGTTCCCGATGAAGGCGATGCGGTCGCCTTTTCCCAGCTCCAAGGGCAGTATAGTGATTACGGGCGCGGTTTTCCCGGGATTGGGCGCGCTTTCCTCGTAGATGCCGTATTTCGCGAGTTCGGGGTCCTCGTTGGGTCGCGCCTTGCCGGTATCCTTCCACTTTGCGTCATCGTCGTTCTTGACCCGTGGATCTCTCGCCGTCTCCGATGGCGGTGTCCCGGCGTCGGATTGTTTTCCCGTCTGCCGCTGCGAGGCGGGCACCTTGTCGGAGGCCGGGGCGAGGTGGCTCGGGAGCAGCCCGATCAATGCGGCGAGAAGCAGTGGCGTCAGGTGATGGGTCGGCATGGGGTGCGATAGGGGAACGAGGGAGGGTCATGGTGTGGGAAATCGCGTGCCGGGTCCAGTGCGGGATGCCGTGACGTCGGGATCTCCCTGGAGCGCGGCTTCAATGATGCCGGGGCGGGACGCTTTGAGGGGAGGCGAATTTTGGTGCAATGCCCGGCGAATCTGGAAGGATGAGACCATGAAACGGTCGCTGATTTCATTTCTGTCCTTGTTGCTCCTCCCGCTCCCGGCCAGCGCCTCCGACTGGCCCGAGTTCCAAGGCGCCGGTCGGCAGAATCTCTGGACCGAGGAAGGGCTGCCAGATTCCTTCGCGGCGGAAGATCTGGAGCGGGTCTGGTCGGCTCCGGTGGCGGCGGGTTACAGCGGACCGACGGTGGCCGGCGGCGGAGTTTACCTGATGGACAGGCCCGACCAGGATCACGAGCGGATCGTCTGCGTCGACCGGGAGAGCGGGGAGGTGCGGTGGACGCATGCTTATCCGTGCCGTTATGGGCAGATCGATTACGGTTACGGACCACGCGCCTCGGTGACGATCGCCGATGGCGGGGCCTACGCTTTCGGGACCGTCGGACATCTGCACCGTCTCGACGCGGTCTCCGGCGCGGTTGTCTGGGCGCGTGATCTCGGGACGGATTACCGGATCGATCTCCCGATATGGGGGCTGACGAGTTCCCCGCTCGTGATCGATGATCTCGTTGTGGTGCAGGTGGCCGCCCCCGCCGATGGCGCCTGCATCGTGGCCTTCGACAAGGAGACCGGGAAAGAACGCTGGCGCGCTTTCGATGACAAAGGCGGCTACGTGTCGCCTCTCCTCATCGAACAGGGAGGACGCGCGGTGCTGGTGGCCTGGACGGGGGAACGCATCGCGGGACTCGATCCCGGGACCGGCGAGGTTTTCTGGGAAATTCCCACCCCACCCTCGAAGATGCCCATCAATGTGCCGGGTCCGGCCCTGAACGAGGACGGCACCCGGATGTTTCTGAGCGTTTTTTACGATGGATCGAAAATGATCGCCCTCGATCCGCAAAAGCCGGCCGCCGAACTGCTCTGGGCTCGGGCCGGGATGAACGAGCGAAACACCGACGCTCTCCACGCCATGATCAGTCCGCCTTTTCTCCGCGATGGTCATGTCTACGGCATCGACAGTTACGGCCAGATGCGCTGTCTGGACGGGCGGACCGGCGACCGGATTTGGGAAGACCAGTCCGCCATTGCCAACGGCCGCTGGGCCACGGTCTTCATGGTCCGCCAATCGGGCACCGACAGGATCTGGGCGGTGAATGAACAGGGGGAGTTGATTCTCGCTCGGCTGACACCATCTGGGTATGAAGAAATCAGTCGGGCGAAAATCATCGAGCCGCTCACCCCGTTGCGGCAGCGTCCCAATGGTGCCGTGATGTGGGCGCCCCCGGCCTTCGCCGAGGGCTGCGTGTATGTGAAGAACGACCGCGAACTGATTCGCGTCCGCATCCGGCCGGAATGAGCCCACTCAACAGGGGTGGGTTCATTTCTGTAAACCTAAGACTGGCCAATGAGGTTGGATGGGAGGATTTCAATGGGAGCGGTGCCCTTTGCCGCTTCGGTTTGATTGCGCTGGTGAAAGTATAGGCATATTCGGCGACAGAGTGAGGTGGCCCGTTTCCCGGGGCCACTTCATCTACAGGGGGTGTTTTTTGGGGTGGACGGGGTAGCGATTGGCGATGGTCAGGAGAGTATGGTAGTGGACGAGTAGGAGGCGCAGACGCGCGGCGCGGAGGCGGTTTCGGTCGCGGCTTTGGCGGCGGCGGATGATTGATAACGCTCTGGAACGTGCGGAGCCAGTTTATGCCGCGCAAAGGGCCGCGGAAGGCTCCGAGAGGAGTGATTGCCACGAAATGGGCCAACTGGATGTCGAGGTGGGAGGTTTTTTCTTCGCTGTCGGGCGGCGGGTTGACTGTGGGTGGCGTATGCTTTCGCGTGTGATGATGAATGCGGACTCCGGGGATGGTGGGGCGCCCACGATGGCGACGCGGCTGGCGCTGCGGGAGGCGCCGCGCGGTTTGGCCCCGGTGATGTATCAACGGTGGAGCGAGTTGCTGTTCCTGCATTGGCGCTATGAGGCGGCGGAAATCCAGCGCACGCTGCCGACGGGGCTGACGGTGGATACGTGGGAGGGGGCAGCCTGGGTGGGGCTGGTGCCTTTCCGGATGTCGGGCATCCGTCCGCGGGGGTGTCCGGCTCTGCCGTGGCTGTCGGCGTTTCCGGAGCTGAATGTGCGGACTTATGTGATCGACGAGGCGGGGCGACCGGGGGTGTGGTTTTACTCGCTGGACGCGTCGCGCTGGCTGGCAGTGCGCTTCGCGCGGCGGGCGTTTCATCTGCCGTATTTTCACGCGGAGATGCGGACGCGGCGGGACGGGGACTCGGGATGGATCGACTATCGCTGTCGTCGTCGGGATGGCCGGGCCACGGCGGCGTTTTTGTATCGTGGCCGGGGGGCGGAAAGGATGGCGACTCCGGGATCGCGGGCGTTTTTCCTGCTGGAGCGCTACCTGCTGCTGGCATGGGACGGGGCGCGCGGGGGCGCTCGCGGGGGGCGGGTGGCGCACGCGCCGTATCGGTATCGTGAGGCCGAGGTGGGGGAATACGGGACGGAGCCGATCTCGGCGGCGGGGCTGGGGACGCCAGGCGGTGCGCCGGATCATGCGGCTTATGTGGAATCGGTCGAGGTGTCGGTGTTTCCGCTGGAGCGGGGCTCTCGGGGCTGAGGGTTTGTGAGGTGCGGCGGTTTTTTTCAAATCTGGTCTTTGATCCGGTCGGGTTTTCGGCAAGGCTGGCGGGATGAGAATGGCGGTATTTTTTGGCTTGCTGATGATGACGACGGTGGTGGCGGCGGTGGAGCGGCCGAATGTGATCATCGTCTACACGGATGACCAGGGCTCGGTGGACGCGAACTGCTATGGCTCGACCGATCTGGTGACACCGAACATCGATCGGCTGGCGGCGACGGGGGTGAGGTTCACCCAGATGCTGGCGCCGTCGGCGATCTGTTCGGCGTCGCGGGCGGGGTTGATGACGGGACGTTTCCCGGCGCGGGCGGGGGTGCCGTCGAATGTGTCATCCGAGGAGGGCAAGCCGGGAATGCCTCCGGCCGAGGTGACGATAGCGGAATTGCTGAAGGCGAACGGCTACGCCACGGGGCATGTGGGGAAGTGGCATCTGGGCTACACGCCGGAGACGATGCCCAACGCGCAGGGGTTTGATCATTCGTTCGGCCACATGGGTGGCTGTATCGACAACTATTCGCATTTTTTCTACTGGCAGGGGCCGAACCGTCATGATCTGTGGGAGAACGGAGAGGAGGTCTGGCGTGACGGGGAGTTTTTCGGGGATCTGATGTGGGAGCAGGTGAAGGGGTTCATCGACAGCCGGAAGGCGGCGCCGTTTTTTCTCTATTGGGCGATCAACTGGCCGCATTACCCGATGCAGGGAGCGGCGAAGTGGCGGGAGCGCTACGGGGATCTGCCGCATCCGCGGGACAAGTACGCGGCGCTGGTCTCGACGACGGACGAGCTGCTGGGGGCGCTGCTGGATCATCTGGAGGCGAGTGGTCTGCGGGAGAAGACGCTGGTGATTTTTCAGAGTGATCACGGGCATTCGGTGGAGGAGCGGGCTTTTTTCGGGGGTGGCTCGGCGGGTCCGTATCGGGGGCACAAGGGCAATCTGTTCGAGGGCGGGCTGCGGGTGCCGTCGGTGGTAAGTCTGCCGGGGACGCTGCCGGAGGGGGAGACGCGGGAGCAGATGGTGACGGGATGCGACTGGTGGCCGACGATCGCGGAGCTGACGGGAGCGGAGCTGCCCGCGGGGCATCGGCTCGACGGGCGCTCGATAGCGGGGGTGATCCGGAGCGCGGCGGCGCCGTCTCCGCACGAGCGGTTTTACTGGCAACTGGGGGCGAATCCGGAGAAGGCGCGCTGGGTGGTGCGGGAGGGGGACTGGAA
This sequence comes from uncultured Verrucomicrobiales bacterium, assembly GCA_964439145.1. Taxonomy (GTDB): domain Bacteria; phylum Verrucomicrobiota; class Verrucomicrobiia; order Verrucomicrobiales; family DEV007; genus JAEUHH01. Next base: position 71,330 of record CAYTNL010000006.1, on the reverse strand, counting down.
ATTGCTCGGCAACTCGGGTGAGGTGGTGGCGCCGGAGGGGGCGGCGGAGCTGACGGCGGAGGACAAGCGGCTGTTTCTGGTGAATCTGGCGGAGGACGTCGGGGAGCGGAAGAATGTGGCGTCGGAGCATCCGGAGGTGTTGGAGCGTCTGTTGGCAGCGAGAAAGCGGTACGCCGACGGCATCGGGGCGCCGACGCCTTGAGGGAAGGGGAGGGATCCATCGAGCAGCGACTATGAAGATAGCAGAATCAGTGAGTGTGATCACCGGCGCCGCGCGCGGCATCGGGCGGGCCCTGGCCGGGCGTCTGGTGGGCGAGGGTGGCCGGGTGGTGATGATGGATCTCGACGCGGAGGCGTTGGCCGAGGCCCGTGCCGGGCTGCCGGAGGAGCGGGTGCTGGGTCTGGTGGTGGATGTGCGGTCGGCGGAGGCTGTGGGATCGGGGGCGGAGCGGGCGATGGCGCATTTTGGCCACATCGATGCCTGGGTGAACAACGCGGGGCTGGCGCGCCACAAGCCGGTGCTGGACTACGGGGAGGAGGATCTGGATCTGATGATGGGGGTGAACCTGAAAGGGGCGGTGCTGGGGTGCCAGGCGGCGTTGCGGTGCATGGCGCCGCGCGGGCGGGGTCGGATCGTGAATGTGATCTCGACGGCGGCGTTGCGGGGCATACCCACGGAGTCGTTCTACTGTGCGACGAAGTGGGGGCTGCGGGGCTTTACCCAGGCGTTGGCGGAGGAGGCGGCGCCGATGGGAATCGCGGTGACGGGGGTGTTGCCGGGCGGGGTGGACACGGCGTTCTGGTCGGTGGCGGTGGATCGGGCGATGCCGGTGGGGGATTTTCTCACTCCGACCCAGGTGGCGGACGCCATCATCGGGGTTCTGCGTCAGGATGAGGATTGCGTGACGCGGGAGCTGGTGGTGCGATCACTGAGGGATCGGGATTTCGCCGGTCGATAGCGGTGGCGTGCGGGGCATTGGGATTGACCGCGAACGGCGGGGCGGGGTATTTTTTTCGGAATAACACCGGCCCAACGAAAAACACATGACGCACACACTGAGAATCATGCCCCCGGAGCAACCACCGATGGAGGTGGTGCTGGATCTGGATCGGGTGACGCTGGGGCGCTCCGAGAGCAATGACATCGTGGTGAAGTGCCCGCAGGTGTCGTCGCAGCATCTGGTGTTGCGAAGGGAGGGGGAGAGCTATCGTCTGTTGGATCAGAATTCGACCAACGGGACCCGGGTGAATGGTCGGGACGTGGACGAGGCGACACTGGCGGACGGCGATGAGATCCTGATCGGCACCCGGGTGGCGGCGTGGTATGCGGCCAAGCCGGAGGCGGAGGAGAAAAAAGCGGACACGGTGCCGGTGGCGGTGATCGCGGTGGAGGAGGCGCCCGCGCCGCGGAAACCGGCGGCGCCCGCGCCGATGCCGGTCGCCGCGCCGAAGAAGCCGACAGTGATACCCCCGGCGGCTGCTCCGGCTGGCGGTGGGGTAGGCTCGGCGCCGACGGTGGTGATACGCCGGAGCGCGGGGGCGTCGGTACCGCCAGCTCGTCCGCCGATCAAGATCGCGAAACCGATGCCACCCGGGCCGCGGAAACCGGGGGAGGGATGAGATGGCGGAGCGGGAGTGGGTTTCCCGTGAATCCGGGGCATTTCCCCTTTTGTCATCGAGAGGGTCTTGGCTAGGGTGACGACATGATCAGGATAGGCATAGTCGGATGTGGTCGCATCCTCGCGGCACATCTGCGGGGTTATCGCCTGTTGCGCGAGGCGGGGGTGGATGACTTTCAGATCACGGCGTTGTGCTCGCGGAAGGCGGAAGACGCGTGGAGCTACGTGAAGCGAGGCGAGGGGCCGGAGCAGCGAAAGCCGGTGTCGGATATCCCCGGTGATCCCCTGGCTGTGGGGCCCGAGTATTTGAGTGATTTCCAGCCCGGCGTCGAGGTGTCTGTCCATACCGACTACGAACGGATGATCGCCGGGGGGGAGATCGACGCGGTGAATGATTTTTCGATTCACAGTCTGCATCACCGGATCGGAGAGTGCGCGTTTCGCCACGGGAAGCATCTGATGACGCAGAAGCCGTTGGCGGTGTCGATGGAGGCGGCGAGGCGGATGTGCGAGGCGGCCGAGGCGGCGGGCGTGAGTTTCGGAGTTTTCGAGAATGCCCGCTTTCGTCCCGACGTGCGTCGGGCGGCGTGGGCCTTGAGCGAGGCGGGTCCGGCGGGGCCGATGCGGATGGCGCTGATGGGCAACGTGGGCACCTGGTGGGCTCCGGATCTGATCGTGGCGGAGACGCCGTGGCGGCACGCGCGGGTGGAGGCGGGCGGCATCTCGCTGGATCTGGGGCCGCATTTTTTCGACATGCTGCGCCACATCGGCGGGGCGGAGATCCGCGGTGTGTCGGCGCGGACGGACGTGGTCGAGCCTGTGCGGTATCTGATGCGGGAGGGGCGCCGGGCGGAACCGGTAACCTGCGACGCCGACGACACTTTCTACGCGAGTTTTGAGAGCGAATCCGGAGCCAGCGGCATGCTGTTCGGCAGTTGGGCGGGACGGGGAAAGAACACCCTGTTGGGAGACGGACCCACCTACTACGGCACGCGGGGCCGGGTCTGCGGCGACGCGCTCCATCTCGAGGGCGAAGAAAGCCCGCGCTCGCTGGCGGAACTCTACGACGCGGAGGCGCCCGAGTATCTGAAGGCGCGGCATTTCCCCATGGGCCTGGAGAGCGACTTCGCCCTGGCGCAGCATGATTGGCTGGAGGCGATCCGCAATCGGACCCAGCCGGAGTGCTCGGGACGCGAGGGATTGCTGGATCTGGCCTGCTCCTACGCGGTGGTGGAGTCGGCGAGGGCGGGACGGGCCGTGACCATCGATGAGATCGTGAGCGGCGAGCTGCGCGCCTATCAGTGCGAGATCGATGAGCGTTTCGGACTACTCTGAAAGCTCGGCCGCTGAGAATCAGGAACCTTTTCCCCATCGATATCCCCCATGCCGCTGAAGATCCGTCTCAACCTGATGATGTTCCTCGAGTACGCGGTCAAGGGACTGTGGTTTCCCCTGGCGTCGGTGTTTCTGACGGCGAGCGTGGCCAGCGGCGGGCTGGGTTTCTCGGAGAAGGAAAAGGGATTGATCATCGGCATCCCCTTCGCGGTGGGGGCGATCCTGTCGCCCTTCGTGGGCCAGCTCTGCGACCGGAGATTCGCGGCCCAGAGGACACTGGGGGTACTGCTGGTGGCCACGGGCATCCTCAAGATCATCACGGCCGGGCAGACTTCGTTTCTCGCCTGGCTGATATTGGGAACGGCGTTCGCGATACTCTACGTGCCGACGGTGTCGCTGACGAACTCGCTGGCAATGAGTCATCTCACGGACTCGAAGAGCGAGTTTCCCAAAGTGCGGGTGTGGGGAACGATCGGGTGGATCGCGGTGGCGTGGGTGTTTCCCATGGTATGGCTGCAGCATGATCTGAGATTTCAATGGCTGCCGCCCTTTCTGAAGGGGGTGGAGCACGCGGATGTGATCTCGCGGATGATCGACGCGGTGACTGTCGCGGGGGTGGTGGCGATCGGCTACGGGGTGTTCAGCTTTGTGGGAATGCCGCACACGCCTCCGGCGATCCGGGGGAAAGAGGGGGGCGGAGTCCTGGCGGGACTCGGTCAGGTGGGGGCGCTCTTGAGGAAGCGCTCCTTCGTGGTGGTGCTGCTGGTGAGTCTGCTGATTGCCGGGGTGCACACGATTTACTTTTTCCAGATGGGGGCCTTTCTCGTGGCGGCGGGACTGGATCGCTCCGCGGTGATGCCGGCGATGTCGCTGGGGCAGTTTTCCGAGATCGCGGTGATGGCGCTGCTGGGTTGGTTCCTGCGGCGTTTCGGGTTTCGCTGGACGATGGCGTTCGGCGCGCTGTGTTTCGCGATCCGCTACCTGATTTTTGCGCAGACCGGTCTCCCAGTGGCGGTGCATGTGGCGGCGCAGATGCTGCACGGGTTTTGTTTCGCCTGCTTTTTTGCGGGTGCCTTCATCTATGTGGACCGGGTGGCACCGCGGGCGGTGAGGCATTCGGCGCAGACGCTCTACACCCTGGTGATGTTCGGGCTGGGGCCCATCCTGGCGACGCAGCTGAACGGTTGGTTGGCGACGCGGGCTGAGACGGTGGACGGGAAACTGACTTTGGCGGGATTCGGCACCTACTGGCAGATCGCGGGCTGGGTGGCGCTGGGTTGTTCGGTGATGTTTGCGGTTTTCTTTCGCGATGAAACGGAAGAGGCTGACGCCGGTAGATGCGAGAACACGGAGAAAGAGTCATGAACGCACAAAAGAAGCTTCGAATCGGGGTGTTGGGACTGCATCACGATCATGTCTGGGGAAATCTGGAGGAACTCGTCCAACTCGGGGAGGCGGCGGAACTGGTGGGCGCGGCGGATCCCCATCCCGAGCTGCGGGACCGCTACGGGTCGCTGTATGGTGGCGAGACCTTTCCGGACTACGAATCGCTGCTCGACACCGTGGAGCTGGACGCGGTTTATGTATTCGCCAGCAATCGGGTGAGCGAGGATCTGGTGGTGGCGGCGTGCGAGCGCGGGTTGCACTGTCTGGTGGAGAAGCCGATGGCGTCCACCCTGGCCGGCGCCGAGCGCATGCTGGCGGCGGCGGAAACGGCCGGGGTGCGGCTGATGATCAACTGGCCCTTCGCCTGGTGGCCGCAGTTGCAGCACGCGTTGAGGCTGGCCCAGGCCGGTGAGATCGGGCATCTCTGGCAGGTGAAGTATCGCGCCGCCCACGAGGGACCGGTGGAGCTGGGATGCTCGAAGTATTTCTGCGAATGGCTCTACGACGAGCGCTTGAACGGCGCGGGCGCTCTCATGGATTATTGCTGCTATGGCGCGCTGTTGGCTCAGGTGTTGTTGGGCGCACCCTCCAGCGTCAGCGGCGTGAAATTGAGCACGGGTCTGAAGCCGGATCTGAGGCTGGAGGACAACGCCATCCTGATCCTGGGCTATCCCCACGCCCTGGCGACCACGGAGGCGAGTTGGACGCAGATCGGGAAACTGACCGCCTACACTACGGTCATTTACGGAAGCTCCGGCACCCTGATGGTGGAGCCCCGTCAGGGGGCCGCCCTGCACAAGGCCACAGCCGAATCCCCCGAGGGGGAGGAAATCGCGGTGCCGCCGGTGGCGCCGGAGTTGGCCAGCGCCAGCGCGCATTTCCTGCATCTGGTGGGGAATCCAGAGGCGCCGGTGCATCCCCTGTGCCAGGCGAGGCAGGGGAGGAACGCCCAGGAAATCCTCGAAGCCGGCTTGATCGCCGCCCGCGAAGGCAGAGTGGTGCCGCTGCCGGTGGGGGCGTGATCGGGATGGTCGACAGCGTGTCGGGAACGATGCCATGACCGCGCCGCTATCTTGGATAACAACCCAGCTGGGAGCGGCGGGGATTTTCACCGAATCACTGACGGATCTGGCGCCGCGAGTGATGCAGTCCTCCGTACTGTGGACGGCGATCATTGTGCTGGCCGAGGTCTGCGCGCTGGTCAGTCTGGTGCACGCCATCATGCGGGCCAGAACGGCGGCGGGGGCGTGGGGATGGGCGCTGGGCCTGTTTTCCTTCCCCTTCGTGGCGGTGCCGCTCTATTGGATTTTTGGGCGGCGGAATTTTCGCGGATACCGGGAGACCTTGCGCGAGGGCAGGCGACAGCGGGAGGACTTGGTGGAGGAGATCACGGAGGGACTTGAGGCGCACGTCGCCCCTCTGGAGGGAGAGGAGGCGCGTTATGGCGGCATTCTGGAAAAGCTCAGCGAACGGCGATTCACCCGGGACAACGCGGTCGAGTTGCTGATCGACGGGATCGCCACCTTCGACGCCATTTTTCAAGCCATCGACGAGGCCGAGCGCTATCTGCTGGTGCAGTTTTTCATCATCCGGGACGACGATCTCGGACGGCGTTTGAAGAGGAGGTTGATCGAGAAGCAGGCGGAAGGCGTGGCGGTCTACGTGCTCTATGACGAGATCGGGAGTCACGGGCTGCCTCGCGGCTATGTGCGTGAGTTGCGGGAGAACGGGGTGAAGATCTCCGAGTTTCAGACGACCCGTGGCAGGAGCAATCGATTCCAGATCAATTTCCGCAACCATCGCAAGATCGTGATCGCCGACGGGAAAGTGGCCTTTGTCGGCGGCCACAATGTGGGGAGCGAGTATCTGGGGGAGAGCGAGCGATTCGGCCGCTGGCGGGACACCCATCTGAAGGTGAGAGGACCGGCGGTGCTGACGACCCAACTGGTGTTTCTGGGTGATTGGTATTGGGCCACGCGCGAGGTCCTGGATCTGGAGTGGAGACCACGCTTCATTGCCCCCGAAGGCGGGGCGCGGGTGTTGCCCTTGGCGACGGGACCCGTGGAGGAACTGGAGGGGGGTACTTTGTTTTTTCTCCACTCCATCAACCGGGCGCGGAGTCGTCTCTGGATCGCCAGTCCCTACTTTGTGCCGGATGAATCCGTGCGGGCCGCATTGCAACTCGCCGCGCTGCGGGGCGTGGATGTGCGGATCATGCTCCCGGAGAGGCCGGATCACAAGACGGTCTACCTGGCGAGCTTTGCCTACCTGAGAGAAATGGAAGCGGCGGGGGTGCGACTGTTTCGCTATCGCGGGGGATTCCTGCACCAGAAAGTGATGCTGGTGGACGATCAGTTGGCCTCGGTGGGGACCGCCAATCTCGACAACCGCTCGTTGCGATTGAATTTCGAGATCAGCATGGTGGTGTTGGGGGAGGATTTTTGCGCGCGGGTGGAGCGGATGATGAGCGAGGACTTTCGGGAATGTCGCGAGATAGACAGTGGCGACTACACCGAAAAGCCGATCTGGTTTCGGGCGGGGGTGCGGCTGGCCCGGCTGGCGTCACCGTTGCTGTGAGATCGTGACGGTGGACAGAGGTTCAGGGATTGTCTTCGAGGTAGCGATTGATGGCCTCGGTGAGATCGGTGATCTCCTTTTGTTTTCTTTCGATTTCCGAGACGGTGGAGCGATATTTGATGCCGTTCGGTGACATACTTACGAGACCGTCGGATAGTTGAGATATCTCAGCCTTTAGTTCCTCGATCAACTTACGGCGCTGGGTCACGTAGGGTGAATCCTTGCTTGATGCAGGCGTTGACGGAGATGGGCTGGAAATGTTTGCGGGTGAAAAATTCGGTGGCGGTAGTCTTTCAGGCAGACTTTCTGCGAATTGTTGATCTGCTGATGACAATGAATTGATAGGGATTTGAAAATGGAGTCTGTCCACGGAACGGATCACGAAGAGATTAGAGTCCGATTTTGCCACGATCTGGCCTTCCAGGGGGCGGCCGCTTGAATCGGACAACGTTCTGGAAATCGGGAAAGATGGAGCCTCGGCGCGAGATGGTGGTGGAGGGGCGGGCGTGGCTTGAGGATCCGGCTTTTCACAGCCCGTAAGGGCGATTGCTAGCAGGGCCACTTTGGAGATGTGGTGCGGACGAGGAACTGTGTTCATGGTGCTGTCCAAGTGGTTGCTTTCGAAGGGCTGGGAAAGCTTGTGACGGGAGCCATCGGGGATCAAACGATTTTTCCGACGGAGTGCATCAGCGCCATGGCATCCCGCTGTAGAGGAGGGAGATTTGGATTCAAATTCCGTCGAATCACGCCTATGATGACGGGTCTGTTCCCCCCCACGAGGTGTCATGCGTCGTTATCTCATCGTTTCTCTCACCATCGCGCTCGCGGTCTCTCTGGCGATGTTGCTTCTGGTTCGCGCGGGTTTGTTCGATGGGGTGGGCGAGTCCTTGGGACGTTTTTATCAAATGACGGGCTGGCTTGACCAGTCGTCGACGCGCCCGGAATCCGGATGGGGGCTGCTGGTGATGGTGTTGGCGGCGTTGTTGGCGAGTTGGTGCGGTGTCGATATTCCGAGGACGGGACAGAAGATGCTGGTGTTTGTCGGCATGGTGGCGGTGGTGCTGCTGATGTCGCCAACTCTGGCCTTGTATGGCGTGGTGTTCGAGCCTCTGTCCAGCGCGGGAGCGATCTGCCTGGCGACGGTGGCGGCATTTCTCTATTCCAGAACCGAGCGGGGGATGCGCAAACGGCTGCTGCTTGACGTGCTGGGTACCCGGGTGTCGCGCCAGACTTTCGATCAACTACTCGCCGCGCGCGAGCCGATCCAGTTTCAGGGCTCCACTCGCGTGGTATCGATATTGACCTGTCGGGTATTCAATCACGCTGAACTGCGTGAGAAGATGGAACCCGCGGAATTGGTGGCGATGGGAAATCTGTTCCTGAGAAACACGGCGGACTTTCTGATACAGCGGGGCGGCTATCTGGATGAGTCGAGCCCGGATCTGGTGCGGGTGTTTTTCGGACTGGTGCGTCCGGGCGATAGCCATGCCCATGACGCCTGCGTGGCGGCGTTGGAATTGCGCACCCGCCTGCGGAATCTCAATGAGGAATGTGAAACGCGCTGGTTCCGCAAGCTCGACCACGGCATCGCCATCAGTTCGGGGCCAATGACGGTGGGTGTGTATGGATCCGCCCGGCATTTTTATTTTTCCGGTGTGGGGGCGGACACGGATTTTTCTCGCCGATTGGCCCAGGGGAACGCCCGATACGGATCGGACATCCTGATCAGTGCGCGGACTCATCAGTTGGTGAAGGACGCGGCGGCGGTCAGGCCGATGGAGATGCTCTACGATCCCGAGCGTAATCTGATGACGGAGGTGTATGAATTGCTCGCGATGACGTCGTCCTTTTCCGAGGACGATGCCGCGCGCCGTGACGCCTTTTGGCGGGGGGTCATCTATTATCGATCCGGAAAGTTTGAGGAGGCGCTAGAGCGCTTCAGCGCGGCGCGGGTTCGCGGCAAAGAGGATGGGCCGGTAAGCTTTTTCATCGAGCGATGCCAGTCGCGTCTGACGGGAGCTGGCAACGCGAGCGACGAGGGCAGACACGAACTCACCGACGAGGGGCATGCTCGGCTGATGAATATGATGTGACGATCCCCGATTTCCGGAGCAGTGTTCGCCGGTCATGGCTGTTGATTTTCCCGAACCCATCCGCGCGTTGATCGCCCAGTTGAAGCGTCTTCCCGGCATCGGCCCCAAGAGCGCGGAACGGATCGCGATCTGGCTGATGCAACGTGGCTCGGATGTGACGACGCCCTTCGCGGTGGCTCTGGAGAAAGCCGGAGCCGAAGTGCGTGAATGCCCGGTGTGCGGATTTTTCTCCACCGCTGACTCGGGATGCGCGGTCTGCGATGGGCCGGGGCGGGATCATGCCCTCCTCTGCGTGGTGGAGCAGCCCACGGACATCCTGCCGCTGGAGCGCAGCGGCGCCTTTCGGGGGCACTATCATTCGCTGCGGGGAAAGATCTCCCCTCTGGACAACGTCGGACCGGATGATCTGCGTATAGGTGAACTGATCGATCGCGTCCGTCACGGTCACTTCGCCGAGGTGGTACTCGCGCTCGGCGCCGATGTGGAGGGCGAGGCGACGGCCAATTATCTCGTCGAGGTGATGTCCGAGTTCGCCGGGGTTAGGGTCACCCGGTTGGCGCATGGCATTCCCGTGGGCGGGGGGCTGGAGAACGCCGATGAACTCACCCTGTATCGCGCGATGGAAGGCCGGGTCGGTCTGCGTTGAGTATTCTCAGCAGGAGCGCCCGCCTTCCGGGATGGGCGGCAGGGGAGGCAATTCGGGTTCGAGAACTCCCTTCGCTTTTGGCCAGGCGATGAGAGCCTCGATGATCATCCAGATCTCCAGCGCGATGGTGGCCACGCCGATGAAGAACAGGAGCCAATTCCCGGCGGCCAGATAGCCGTTGGGACCGAAGATGTTCAATCCCATCGCGATGCCGGGCAGCACGAGCATGAAAATCATGGGCACGGAGATGAACCAGACCGGCAGCTTGCGGCGCCACATCCAGAAGTAGATGACCAGGAACGCGAGTCCGCCCAGCAGCTGGTTGGTCGCGCCAAAGAGAGGCCACAACAGCAGGCCGCCCTTGCCGGCGGTGGACCAAGACCACTCGGAGGCGCCCGCGGCGGGCAGGGCGGCGATGGCGGTCGCCAGCACGACCGCAAAAATGGTGGCGCCGTGCTTGTTGGTCAGCCAGGTGAGGGGATTCAAGGCGTGCGGCCGATGGTCGGCGGCGCTACCGGTGGCATGGTCGGCGCCCCGGGTGTTGTTGTCGAAATCGTAGGCCTCCGCCGCCAGCGCCGATGGCGAGATACGGGGAGCGAAAGTGGAGGCGAGTTCCTGAATGACATAACGCTGCAGGCGGCAGGCGGTGTCCAGAGTGGTGGCGGCGAAACTGGCGACGAACACCCCCATCAGGGCGACGGCGAAGCCGGGGGCGAGACCGAGCGCCTTGAGGAAATTGGCCGAGCCCTCGACGAAGGCGCCGACCTTGGCCCCCAGTCCGGAATCGATGGCGTTCCAACTGGCATACCGTTGCAGATAAGCCGCTTCACCGGTGAGCACCGTCCCGCCATCGGCCGAGGTCATTCCAAGCCCGATCCCGGCCACGCAGGCCAGGATGACGAGCACGGCGAGAAAGCCCTCCGTCAGCATGGAGCCATAGCCGACGAACTGGGCGTCGGTTTCGCATTTAATCTGCTTGGAGGAGGTGCCGCTGGAGACGAGACAGTGGAATCCGCTGATCGCCCCGCAGGCGATGGTGATGAACAGGAAGGGAAAGATCCACGGGGCACCCTCGGGTGCGGCATTGAAGGCGGGTGCGGCGATTTCCAGCGCCGGGCGGGCATCGCCCTGGGTGATCGGCGCGCCCCCGATGAGACCGGCCACGATGAGGCCGATGACGACGAGCGCCAGCGCGCTGAGCAGCTGCAGACTGTTGATGTAGTCTCTCGGCTGGAGCAGGACCCACACCGGGAGGACGGAGGCGATGTAGCTGTAAATCAGCAGCGCCGCCACCCAGGTCATGGTGGGCATGGCCGCGAGGGACGAGTTGAGGGAGTGGAGGAAGCCGACGTCACCATAGTAGACGGTCAGATACATCACCAGCAGGGCGATGAGCGACGGCAGGAGGATGTTCATCCCTTTGCGATGCATCCAGACGCCGATGATGACCGCGAGGGGGATCTGAATGAGGCACGGCACGATGGAGGCGGGGTATTGGCGGAAAACCGCCGCGATGACCAGGCCGAAGATGGCCAGGACGATGGTCAGGGCCATGAAGAGGATGGAGAGAAAAAGCACCCGGGTGCGCGGGGCCAGCACGCGACCGGCGATGTCGCCCACGGTTTGTCCGCGATTACGCATCGACACCACCAGGGCGCCGAAGTCGTGAACGGCGCCGATGAAAATCGAGCCGAACAGCACCCAGAGCAGCGCGGGCACCCACCCCCAGATCACGGCCACGGCAGGGCCGACGATGGGACCCGTGCCGGCAATGGAGGTGAAGTGATGGCCAAAAATGACGGACTTCGACGTGGGAACGTAGTCCTTGTCGTCGTTGAGCGCCACGCTGGGCGTGACGACATCGGGATCGAGTTTGAAAATTTTCCGCGCCAGCCACTTTCCGTAGGTATGATAGGCGACGAGATAAAGCACCAGAGTGCCGACGGCGATCGCGAGGGTTTCCATGGAATTCTGGGGGATAAAACTGACAGAGAGGATATAGAGTGGAGTTTTCCGGCGGGGCACGCTCTTCCGGCGGCATACGATAAGCACGCGATACAGGCGGATGGAAGTGGAATTGTGGCATCAGATCCTGACGGGCGCCGTGGTGGTGCTGGTCTTCGTGTCCTTTGTCCGGGAGTGGTTTCCCCCGGACCAGACCGCGATGGGGGCGTTCATCCTGCTGGTGCTGGCGGGAGTGATGACACCGGACAAATCGCTGATGGTTTTCGGCAGCCAGGCGCCGGTGACCGTGGCGGCCATGTTCATCATGAGCGCGGCGCTTGACCGCACGGGGGTCATCGAGGCGCTGGCGGGAGCCTTTGAAAAACTGGCCGGTCCGGGCGGCGCCCGGGTGTTGGTGGTGCTGATGCTGGTGGTCGCGGGCTTGTCTGCTTTCGTGAACAACACCCCGGTGGTGGTGGTGTTCCTGCCCATCGTGTTGAGGTATTGCCGGAAATTTCACCTGCCCGCCTCGCGTTATCTGATCCCGCTCAGCTACGCCGCCATTGTCGGGGGCACCTGCACGGTGATCGGCACCTCCACCAATCTGATCGCGGCGGGGATCGCCGCCGACGCCGGGATGGCGCCCTTCAGCATGTTCGAGATCGGCAAGCTGGGGCTGCTGTTCGTGGCGGCCACCCTGATCTACATGGTGGCGGGCGGTCAACGCCTGATCCCTCTGCGGGACACGCTCTCCACCCTCATCGACAGCGAGGCGAGCCGCGAGTTTCTGACCCAGGCCTGGATCACCAGGGATTCCCCGCTGGTGGGCAAGCCATTCTCCGAGACCCCCCTGGCCAGGCGTCGAGAGTTGCGGGTGATCGAAGTGGTGAGGCAGGGGCGCCCGGTGCCCATCCCGCTGAATCGGCTCGTGTTCGAGGCGGATGACCAGATCCTCTTCAAGACACGAGCCTCCGGGGTGATGGAACTCAACGAGACCGAGGGCTTGAATCTACTCAAGGAGGGCGATCTCGGACTGGATCGGGTCAGGACCGAATCGGCCCTGTTGATGGAGGGGATCGTGGGGCCGGAATCCCGGATGGTGGGGCGGAGTCTCACGGATCTGAATTTCCGGCAGCGGTTCGGCGTGCTCATTCTCGCGGTTCACCGCCGGGGAGTGAATCTGCGGGATCGGTTTGAGAATGTGAAACTGGCCTTCGGAGATTCCCTCTTGATCGAGGGCCCCGCCGACCGGATGAACGAGCTGTTTTCCCAAAAAGACTTCGTAAATCTCAGCCGCGCCAAGGAGCGTCCGCTGCGCCGCACCAAGTGGCCCATCGCCGTGGGCGCGCTGTTTGCCTTCATGGTGGGGGGCGCCCTGTTTCCGGGACACATCCCGGTCCTGGCGATCGGAGCGGTCCTGATCACCTTGATGACACGCTGCCTCGACGCCACCGAGGCCTACGAGGCGGTGGAATGGAAAGTGATCTTCATGATCTTCGGGATGCTGGGACTCGGTATGGCCCTGGAGGAAACCGGCCTGGCCTCTCTGCTGGCGGCGCGGGCGGTGGAGTGGTTCGGGGATCACAGCCCCCAGGTGATGCTCGGCATCATCTACCTGATGGCGGTGGCCCTGACCGAGATGGTCAGCAACAACGCGGTGGCGGCCTTGCTCACCCCCATCGGGATCGGGGTGGCGACACATCTTGGGGTCGATCCCCGGCCCTTCGTGGTGGCGGTGATGTTCGCCTCGAGCGCCAGCTTCGTGACCCCGATCGGCTACCAGACCAACACCTACGTGTTCGGCGCCGGAGGCTACCGGTTTTCCGATTTTTTTCGGGCGGGTTTTCCCCTGGCCTGCATGTTGGGAATCCTGGCGTGGTGGTTGATTCCCCTGATGTGGCCCTTCTGAGAAACAATGGCTCATTTCACGGGGCTACCTTTTCCCTTGCGATGATTGTCGATATGCACTAAATAAGGCCGCCTTTTTTTCGCGGTCTCGGTGATCGGGAAAAAAGGCGAGCCCGGGAGACCGGGTAAACATTGATGACCCGCGAACCTCACCGTTCGCCAAAGGAAGCCTGAACCATGGCAAAGAAAGCAGCCAAGAAGAAAGCCCCCGCCAAGAAGGCAGCGCCGAAGAAAAAGGCAGCTGTGAAAAAACAAGCCGCCAAAAAGGCCGCGCCCAAGAAAAAGGTCGCGCCCAAGAAAGCGGTGAAGAAGTCAGCGCCCAAAAAGAAGGCCGCGCCCAAAAAGAAAGCCGCTCCCGCAAAGAAGGCTGTCAAGAAGGCCGCGCCCGCTAAGAAGGCGGTGAAGAAAGCAGCGCCCAAGAAAGCGGCAAAAAAAGTCGCCAAAAAGGCGGCAAAAAAAAAAGCTTAAGTGATTCTCCGGCGACGGAGAAAAAATCCGTGAAGGCCAAGGCGGTCGCCGCCGTTAAACCGGTGGCGAACGCCAAGGCCTCTCCGGAAAAGGCTCCCAAAAACGGGAAACCCCTGCTCAAGGGATTCCTCAAGAGCCAGAACCAGCGTCTGCTCGACTTGCGGGACGCCTTGCTCGACCAGATGAGCGGCGTGGCTCGCGATACCCTTCGCTCCCGGGCGGAAGGCAACGAGGCTTCCGCGTTCGGAATGCACCAGGCGGATGCCGGCAGTGACGCCTACGACCGCGATTTCGCCCTCAATCTCCTCTCCCAGGAGCAGGACGCCCTCTACGAGATCGAGGAAGCCCTCAAACGGGTGGAACGAGGCACCTACGGCATCTGCGAAATGTCCGGTGAGCGCATTCCCGACGCCCGTCTCGAAGCCCTGCCCTTTGCAAGATTTACCGTCGAATGTCAGGAACAACTTGAACAACAGGAAATGTCGGGGCATTATCGCACCCCGGTCACGTCGCTTTTCGGACTCAATGAGTCGGAAAGCGCCTCTTCCGATTCGGATGATGACAACTGATCGGCCTGTTTTTCAAGCGGTTACCCCACGCGGAGTCGTTTGAAAAACTCCCCAAACTCAACTATTCCTCCCACACCCATACCCTTTCACGATTATGCCACGTGACGTCATCATCCTTGAATGCACCGAGGCGAAAGCCGAAGGAATGCAGGCCTCCATCTATGTCACGACCCGCAACAAGAAGAGTCTGCGGACTCCCGGTCGTCTCGAGAAGGTCAAATTCAATCCCTTCCTGAAACGGCGCACGCTCCACCGCGAAAAACGCTGAGCGGCCGCCTACGCCATCCTTACCCGAACATCCAACTGCTATCCAAGATGGGTCCCAAAACCAAAGAAAGAGCCGCCAACCTGCGCCGGGCCAACCGCCGCATGCCGCGCCGTCGCATGGACATCCCGGCGGAGAAGGTCACCTACCTGAACCCGGAGTTCCTTGCCAAATTCACCACTGAAACCGGCAAGATCTATCCCCGCCGCACCACCGGCGTCTCCGCCAAGGTGCATCGCCGCATCACCCGCGAGATCAAGCGGGCCCGGGCGCTGAACCTGCTTCCCTGATCGGGCTCCCGGCCCGACTCTTCCTGGTGGGTCATCGACACGGTTGAGAAAAGTTTCTCGCGAATTTTTTCCACCGTCACCAGAATCCAGAAGACGCGCCGGCTGGCTGCCTGGCGCGTTTTTTGTGTACGCGTTCGGGCCGCCTTTCGGGCAAACTCGCGAAGATCATGACATCGAGCGCCATCGGCAGCACCCTCACGCTTTCCGCCTACTCCACGGCGCTGTTCTCTACCTGGTGGATGGTGGAGGAGTTCGCGCTGATGCTCGATTGCGGAGATGGCGCCTCCGCGGCGTTGTTGCAGAAATCCCGCAAGGTGCGCACCATCGCCATGTCGCACTCGGATCGCGATCACCTCGCCGGGTTGCCGCAGTTCCTGCAATTGAATGTCAGGGAGGGGGGATTGCCCAAAGTCCTTTATCCGCGGGATTGCGAGTCTTTTCCCGCGCTGCGGGATTTTACGCACCGCTTTGATCGCTTCCACCTCGAGGCGGGGCAGGGGAACGAATGGTTGCCGATGGCCCCGGGAGATTCGCTGCCGCTCGGAAAAGCCAACGCCTGGATCTCTCCTGTCCGCAATCGACACATCGAGGCCGATGAGGCGATCGTGAAAAGCGTGGGTTATCGCGTGCGCCGGGAAACTCAACACCTGAAGCCGGAGTATCAGGGACGACCCGGTGAGGAGATAGCCCGTCTCAGGGAGCAACTCGGGGAGCGGGAAATCATGGATCACCGGGCCGAGACACTGCTGGCCTATTCGGGCGACACGCCCATCGAGGAGGCCGCCTACTGGGGATCGACCTCGCTGCTGATTCACGAGGCCACCTTTCTGACCGCCGCGGAGATGGAGCGATTGGGGCAGGACCTGCGGCATTCCGCGCTCGACCAGGTGTTGCCTCTCGCCGCGGAGTTGTCACCCGAGGCGCTCGTGTTGGGGCATTTTTCCACCCGATACTCCCGCCGCCAGATCCGCGAGGCCATCACCAGGCAGTGCGAGCGATTGCGTCCCCGTTTTCCCGTGTTTGCGGTGATGCCCGGGGAGATTCGGCGCGATCTGCTGCGGTCTCGGCCCGTCTGGGAGCCGTGAAAGTGGTCAGATGCCGAGCAGCGCGGCGATTTCCCGCTCGATCGCGGTCAGCTGCGCCTTGCTGGTGATGCGCTTTTCGGATCGGGAATCGATGAGATAAAAACGGTCGATGGCGGCGCCCGCCTGGGTGCTGATGCGCGCGTGGACCACCTCGGCGTCCAGATTGCCCAGTATCGTGAAGATGTCGAAGAGCAGGCCGATGCGATCCTGGGCCTGTAGCTCCAGCACCGTGTATTCCGGGCTCAGGGTGTTCGAGACGAATACTCGCTGCGGTATCTCGATCTCCAGGGTCTGCCGGTAAGGGGAGGGGCTCTGCTCCTTGCCGATCAGCGTCTGGAAATCGATCTCCCGCTCCGCGGAAATGCCGAACTCCGTGGCGAGGAGTTTCTCGACCCGTTCCATCTCGCGCTCCGACTTCACCGGCCCGAAGTTGGTGGTGCAGACGCGGAAGATATCGAGCACCAGATCGTCCTCGCGGGTGAAAAGATCAGCGCTGAGGATGTTGAGATTCCGCGCCGCGAGCGCTCCGGCCACTTTGGCGAGGAAGTGGTGACGATTCCACCCCACCACCTCCACCAGACTGTAGCCCTCGGCCGGACGCGCCTCCCATCCCACCACCGGCACGGCGCTGTCGAGACCCGGGAGACTCACTCTCTCGAAGAATCGCCGGAACAACTCCAGGTGTCGCATGATGCTCTTGGCACCGCGAAAGCGGAAATAGCGCTCCGGCATGTTGCCGAAATGCGCCTCGATCTCCTCGAGGTAATCGTCGGGCATCCGGTCGATGATCTTGGCCTTGTGCACTTCGGGGGGGCGATTGGCCAGCTCATTGAAGGCGGCTCTATCCTCGAACCACGAGATCGTGTTCCGGTAGAGATGATGCATCAACGAGGCCTTCCAGTCGTTCCAGGCCTCCTCGTTGGTGCCGCGGGAGTCGACATAGGTGAACAGAAACAGCGTCTCCAAAGCCGTGCGATCCTGCATCGCGTTGGCAAACTCCTCGATCGTCGCGGGATCATCGATGTTCCGCGTCGTCGCCATCTTCCAGAAAGTCAGGTGATGATCGACCAGAAAAGTCATCCGGCGGCGCCGCTCGCCGTAGATGCGCAGCCTGGTGCAGACCTGGCTCGCGAGCATGGCGCTGGCGTCCTCGTGATGCCGCACATTCTCCGCCCGCCCGGTGTCGTGCAGGATGAGCGCCAGATAGAGGATGTAGGGGTCCTCCAGGTCGCGGAACAAGCGCTGAAAAAACGCCGTCTTCGGATCCTCCGAGCTGGCGAGAGCGTCCAACTGATCGATGCAGCGGAGGGTGTGCTCGTCCGCCGAGTAGCGGTGGAAAAACTCGTGCTGCACCAGATCCGTCAACGCCCCGAACTCCGGCAGATACCGGCCCAGAAATCCCACCCGATGCATCTGGCGCAGGATGCGCGCCACATCGCCCCGATGCTGCAGGATCTCCTCGAACGTCTCCCGGTTTGATCGATTGCGGCGAAATTCCTTGGTGATGAACGAATAGCTCGACTTGAACAGCTTGCGAATTTCCGGGCTCAGCTTCAGATGCCGCCGCTGCGTGTGGAGGAACGTGCGCATCATCCGGGGCGGGTCCTCCGCGAAAACGTGCGCGCTTTCCGGGTAGATCAACCCGTCGCGGCTGAAGAAACCGTCGAAGTGCTCCTCCGGCGCCCGGCGCCGCGCCAGGAAGCTGATGAAAGGCACCGGCCCGGTGCTGTCGTCTACCACCTCAAGCTCGAAACTCTGCATCAACGAGGTGCTGTGCTGATAGAGATTGCGGGTGTGGAAGTAGTAGTCCCGCATGAAAGCCTCGCTCCGGCGCAGGATGGTCTTTTGCGGGTAGCCGAACTCCGTGGCCAGGATGCCCTGATGCCGCAGGGTGAGAATGTCACCCGACTTGCCTTTCTGCGCGTAGTGCAGGCCATTGCGCACCCGCATCAGAAACTCGTAGGCGTTTTCGATCTCCTTGAAAGCCGACAACGTCAGGCGCCCCTCGGTGACGAGCCCGCGGAGATCTCGCGAGCGTCGCAGCACCCAGAGCACCCAGATGAGATTGTGATGATCGCGCAGCCCGCCACAGCCCTCCTTCACATTGGGTTCCTGGAGATGGACGGTGCGGCCCCATTTCTTGTGGCGGGCCCGGATGTCGCGGCTTCGCTCCGCCAGGTAGTCCCGCTCCTGTCCCTTCAGGCAGCTCTTGAAAAAGCGCTCGTTGAACTCGTCGAACAACGCCGCGTCGCCCGCGATGAACCGCGCGTCGAGCAGCGCCGTCTTCGTCTGGTGATCCTGATTGGCGAACTTCAGGGATTCCATGATCGTGCGCACCGCGTGGCCCACCTTGAAGCCCACATCGTAGAGCATCAGCAGGATCTGCTCGACGATCTCCTTCACCTCGTCCGACACCTGGCGGGTTTTTTCCGGCAGCAGGAAGAGGAGGTCGATGTCACTGCCGGGATTCAACACCCCCCGGCCGTAGCCGCCGCTGGCGATCAGCGTCACCGGATGGCTGGATTCCCCGGGTTTGCCCGGCGCGGCGTTCGGCTGGCGCAGACCGCGATCTTCCATCGCGGCGGCGAACAGGTCGTTGATCACCACATCCAGCAGTCGCGACCGGCTTTCGGAAATCTCCACCCCGCCGGCCCCCTGGCGGTGCAGCAGACGGATGCGGTGGTTTTCCTTTTTCAGAAACCCCCGGTAAAGCTGGAGCAACTCGCCGCGATCCTTCGCCGCCCGTCGGAGCGGGATCAACGAGGATTCGGCGTGGGCGATGACTTTGTCGAAATGACCGGACTCAGGCATGGGCTTGGGGACGTGCCAACACTAAGAGACGGTTGAAAAACTCTGAAACGAAAAATCCAAAGATTTTGGTTTTCCGGGGTGCCAGTCCATCCTGCCAGATCTCCACCCTGGTGGAATGAAGCGGCGCTTGTGAGCCGTCGGCTGATTGAGGCTTGCCAAGAGCCGTGTTGAGACGCCAAGGTTTCGCCTTTCCCGAGATCCCACGCCGCGCCCCCATCCATGAGCGAACCCGCCAACCCCTACGTCATCACCGAGGACACCATCGAGGACCCGCCCCTCCGGTGGCGGGATCGGCTGAAGTTTCTCGGTCCCGGGTTCATTCTCTCCGCTTCCATCGTGGGGTCCGGGGAACTCATCATGACGACCAGGCTGGGAGCCGAGGCGGGGTTCATCTGCCTGTGGGTGGTGCTGCTCAGTTGCCTGATCAAGGTGGCCATCCAGCTCGAGTTCGGCAAACACGCCATCTTCTCGGGCGAGACCACTTTTGCCGCCTTCAACAAACTGCCCGGGCCGAAGTTCGGGCGGGGCAACTGGAGCATCTGGACCTGGCTGGTCATCATGGTGCTGAAATTTCTCCAGGTGGGAGCCATCGTGGGCGGTGTCGCCATCATTCTCAACATGGCGGTGCCCTCGGTGGATATCCGGATCTGGACTCCCATCGTGGCGATTTCCGTCTCGCTGCTGGTCTTTCGCGGGTACTACCAGCCCATCGAGAAAATCTCTCTGGTGATGATCGGCGCTTTCACCGTGCTGACTCTCGTCTCCGTCTTCATGTTGCAGAAAACCGAGTTCGCCGTCTCGTGGGCCGACATCGGTTCGGGACTCACCTTCGAGCTGCCCGCCATCTACGTGGCGGTGGCTCTGGGCGCGTTCGGGATCACCGGAGTGGGGGGCGATGAGGTGATGATGTACAACTACTGGCTGCTGGAGAAAGGCTACGCCGCCAAGACCGGCCCGCGGGGTGACAATCCTGATGCCGCGTGGATCCGTCGGGCCAAAGGCTGGATCCGCATCATGTATCTCGACGCCATTCTCGCCATGATCGCCTACACCATCGTGACGGCGGCCTTTTATGTGCTCGGCGCGGCGGTGCTCAATGCCCAGGGGCTGGTGCCGGAGAAGGACGAGATCGTGGAGACGCTCTCGCGGATGTACACCCAGACGCTCGGTCTCGGCGCCAAGGGGGTGTTTCTGGCCGGGGCTTTCGTGGTACTCTACTCCACCCTGCTCTCTGCGTTGGCGGGTTGGACGCGGCTGTTCTCCGACGCCTTTTCCCAGATCACGAAATGGGATTTCACCGAGACGGCGACCCGGACGAGGATGGTGGCGATACTCGCCTGGGTGATTCCGCTGTTGTGGGCGGCGCTCTTTCTGTTTTTCCGCGCGCCGGGGCTGATGGTCATGCTCGGCGGCATCGCCACGGCGATCATTCTCCTGATTGTGCTCTATGCGGCCATCCACTTCCGTTACCGGCGGCTGCCGCCCGAGTTGAAGCCTTCATGGGTCTACGACGCGGCCTTCTGGGTCAGCGCGCTGTCCATCGTCGGTGTCGGCGTCTACTCGGTGTGGAGCGCGGTGTCGTAGCCACCTGACAGGGTAGGGTGGCGGACTTGACCCTCTTGGGTGGTCACTTCACGCGGACGATCTCGTATTTCCGCGCCTGGGGCCGGGCGGCGCTGTAGAGGCGATCCTCGAAATCGCGGGCCAGCTCCAGCAGGTCGTCGATCCTGGGCTTCAGCGCCTGGTATTCGCTCTCGAAGGTGTCGGGTTGTCCGGCGGCGGCGGCTTCGAGGCCGGCGTTGCGCATATTCTTGATCCGGGCCCAGGTGTCGCGCAGGGGGCGGATGGCCTGGTCGTTGCGGTCGCGATTCAGTTCGGCGACGTCGAGCGCCTGCCGATACTGGGGGGTTTTGTCGTTGGATTGCAGCTCCACCTTGGCGCCGAGCGCGATGTGGCTCCAGGTGCCGACGCTGACACCGTCGATCTTCACCGCGTAGGTGCCGGGGGCGAGTCCGGCGACTTTGATCCGCTCGTTGCTCATCTTGTGCCCGGCCACGGTGAGGGTGTGGCCGACGGTGGCGTCGGGTTGGTGATACCATTTCATCTCGCCTTTCCACGCCCGGGAGGGAACCACCCAGGGCAGGGACTGGGCGGTGTGGGTGAAGGTCACGCGGTCGCGCTCGGCGGACACCTCCAGGTCGGTCACCTCCTTGCCGGCGCGCAGCCCTTTGGCGCCGGGAACGATGGCGATGCTGCTGACGCTTTTCCGCTCGGGGCTCACCTGCCAGAGCAGTTCGAAAGCCATGAGGAAATGTCCGGCCGGCGCCGGGTGGATGGCGTCGGGCACGAGGGTGAAATCGGGTTCGACGCGGCGTTGGGTAAAGGTGTGCTGATTCATCGGCGCCCACTGGTCGGCGTAGGGCAGCCCCCGCTCTCCGGCCTGCTCGCGCAGCCAACCGCCGAAGTAGGCGAGCAGGGCATTGTAGCGCGGATGAAAGCTCCGGGTGCGGAAGCGATACTCGGGGTCCTCCATTTTCAGGGCCAACTGGTGGTGGTCGAACATGGTGGGCGACATCACGATGGGCGTGGCGCCGATGGCGGCAACGCGGTCCAGCAGCGCGGTCATGTCGCGGGAGTAGATGTCGAAGGTCTCGGCGTTGATATCCTCGTAGCGCCCGTCGTTCATCCCGAGCAGGATGGTCACCAGTCGGGGTTGAAAGGCGGCGACATCGTCATCGAAACGGGCGAGGGCGTCGCCGGCCTTGTCCCCGCTGACGCCGGCGTTGTGAAAGCGGATGCGCCGGTCGGGGAAGCGAGTGTAGAAAAAGTCCTCGAGATACTGGGTGTAGAGGCACTGATGGGTGATGGAATCGCCGAGAAAGACGAGGGTGTCCCCGTCATTCAGAGTCAGTGGCGGCGCGGGGGAGGCGGCTTTTTCCTGGGCGAGAGCCGGGAAGGGGATGGCGAGGAAAGCCGCGGCCAGGGCGGCCAGGGGAGTCGAAAGTCGGTGGGCAGCGTGGTATTTCATGAAGCGCGGATGATGATCGCTTCGGTAGAAATTGGCAATGCCGGGATTGTCGCCCGTCGAGGAGGCCTACGCGTCCTGATAGAGAAAACCGGTCAGCGGACTGGTGGGCGAGGCGGTGTCGACCTTGTCTGGCAGGCCGCACTCGTAAGCCAGGCGCCCGGCCTCGACACCGAGTTTGAAGGCGAGCGCCATCCGGACGGGATCGCCGGCGATGGCGATGGCGGTGTTCACCAGTACGGCGTCGGCCCCCAACTCCAGCGCGGCGGCGGCGTGACTGGGGGCGCCGAGTCCGGCGTCGACGATCACGGGCACGGTGGCCTGCTCGATGATGATCTCGATCTGCCGCCGGGTGTCGAGTCCCTGGTTCGATCCGATGGGCGCGCCGAGCGGCATCACGGTGGCGGTGCCGGCCTCCTCCTGGAGGCGCTTGGCGAGCACGGGATCGGCGTTGATGTAGGGGAGGACGGTGAAACCCTCGGCGGTGAGGATTTTGGCCGCCGCGAAAGTCTCGATGGGATCGGGCAGCAGGTAGGTGGGATCGGGATGGATCTCCAGCTTCACCCATTTCGGCAGACCGGCGGTGGCGGCCAGCCGGGCCAGGCGCACGGCCTCCTCGGCGTTCATGGCGCCGCTGGTGTTGGGGAGGATGAGGTATCGCTCCGGGTCGATGTAGTCGAGGATGTTGGCGTAGGGATCGTGATCGCCGGAGAGGTCGGCGCGTCGCAGGGCCACGGTGACGATCTCGGTGCCGGAGGCCGCGAGGGCGTCGCGCATGGTCTCGTTCGACGAGAATTTTCCCGTGCCGACGAGAAGACGGGAGGAAAAGGCGCGATCGGCGATCTGGAGCGGGGTGGCGGACATGAGTGAATGGGACGGTCGGCGGGCGACCGACGTTTTCACTCATACACGGGACACCGGGCCCCGCATCCGGAAAAACCGGGACGGCGGTCTTCGCGTCACGCCCGCCAGGGGCCGGTGATGGCCAGGGTGGTGCCGGGAGTCTGGATGTTGACGAAGAGCCATTGGCCATCGGGACTGAAGCAGGCGCCGCAGAACTCCGACCCGCTGATGGCATTCTGCGCGATGGTGTAGAACTCGCCGGCGGGGGTGACGCCACGGATGGAGTTCATGCCGCCGGTGTCTTCGCAGATGATGAGATCGCCTCCGGGAGCGATGCAGATGTTGTCGCCGTTTTTGAGCAGGTCGGTATCGTTGGGTTCCAGGAAAAGCTCCAGCTCTCCGGGGTGTTCGGTCTCGGAGGGCGTGCCCTCGGCGGTGGAGGGGAAATAGCGGAAGATCTGGCCTTTCTGCACCTGTCCACCATCGGTGCAGGCCCAGTAGATGGCCTCCTCACCGACCTGTTCCCGGCTCCCGTACCACATGCCCTCGCCCCGGGAAAAGCGGGCCGCTCCGGCGGCGACGCCGCGCAGGCGCAGATCGTCGAGGGGCGCGTCGATGTCTTCGAGATCCATCCAATCGACCTGGAAACGCTGGCGTTTGGGGAAAGGCTCGGCGTCGCCCGGCCAGTTGCGGGTATCGACCGATTGGCGGCCGCGGATTTTCAGCGCCTGGAGCTTGCCTCCCGCGTTCAGCGCGCCCGGTTGCTGGGGCAGAAAGCGGTAGATCATGCCGTCGCCCCGGTCCTCGGTCAGGTAGACGGCCCCGGAGTCGGGATGGACGGCGATGGCCTCGTGGCGGAATCTGCCCATCGCCTTGAGCGGCTCCGGACGGGTGATGCCGGGCTCGGCGGTGGCGGGCACCTCGAAGCAGTAGCCGTGGCGCCGACCGTGGGCGGTCACGAGATCCGCCGGCTCCTCGCAGGTGATCCAGGTGCCCCACGGGGTGGGACCGCCGGCGCAGTTGCGGTCGGTGCCGAAGAGGCTGAGAAATTCCCTCTCCACCTCGCCGGTGGCGGGATTGAAGACCAGGTTCGAGGTGCCGCCGAGATAGGGCGTCACCTTCCCGTCGCCGGGATCGTAGCAGAGCGCGGGGTCAAAATCGTCCGGCAGTTTCCCGCCGCTCTTGAAAGGGCCGAGTTCGCCCGCCCCGTTGCCGTTTTCATGGTTGCGCACCAGCACCACGCGTCCGTCGGGAGCGGGGAAGGCGGCCATGCCGTCGAGCTTGCCCGGCACGAGCAGGCCGTCGCTCATTTTGTCGCCGGTGCGGGAGAGCACGCGGTAGGAGAATCCCTCGGGCAGATTGAGGATGCGATGCGGATCCTTTTTCAGCGCGCCCCAGGGCTCGATGCGGGGAGCTTTTTCGATGGCGGCGGAAAGGTGACGATCCAGACCGAGGAAACCGATGGTCACCGCGGCGGATTGTTGGAAAAAATGTCGGCGTGAAGTCTGCATGGGTATTGGGGGAGGTGCTATGCGGAGATTACGCCGCGGCGAGAGGATCGTAAACCGGCGGAATGACGCGCTGCCCGGCAAAGAGTTTGTTTGCGGGAAACGGGGGATCCGCGCAGGGTGGCGGACGGTCGCGGGCCGTGTGAAATCCATGGTGGAAACGAGATTGTATTGCTAAGGAGAAAGGTCGATGAGCGCGCTTTTCTGGCTGAGTCTGTTGGTCATGGGATACACCCAGCTCGGGTATCCCCTGGTGCTTCGCGCGCTGCTCCTGGCGCGTGGCGGATGGCGGGCGCGAAGGGCGGCGAGGGAGAGCGCCTTGCCGGCCTCACTTCGGGAGCCCTCGTCGCCGGAGCCGACGGAGACGGAGACGGATGCGCCGCAGATCTCCATCGTGTTGGTCGCCCACAACGAGGCCGGGCGTATCGAGGCGCGCATCGAGAATCTGGCGCGCTGTCACTATGCCGGACCACGCGAGCTGGTGGTGGTGTGCGGCGGCTGCACCGACGACACCGCCGAGCGGGCGCGTCGATTTCAGGGCGATCTCGAGGTGCGCGTCTTCGAGCCGGAGGAGCACTCGAGCAAGGCGGCGGGGCTGAACCGCGCCGTGGAGGAGGCGCGCGGCGAGATCCTGGTGTTCGCGGACGCGCGGCAGCAGTTCAACGTCCACGCCATCGCCCGGCTGGTGGCGCCGTTTTCCGATCCGGCTGTTGCGGGTGTCAGCGGCAATCTCGATATCGCCCCGACCGAGGACGGCGCCGGGGCGGGCATCGACGCCTATTGGAAGCTGGAGCGATGGATCCGGAAACTGGAGTCGGACTGGGACTCGGTCATCGGCTGCACCGGAGCCATCTACGCCCTGCGGCGCTCGGCCTTCGAGCCGCTGCCCGAGGACACCATCCTCGACGATGTCGTGGTGCCCATGCGGGCGGTGCTGGCGGGTCATCGGGTGCTGTTCGAGACCGAGGCCAGGGCCTACGATCCCCAGAGCCTGTCGCCGGAAAAGGAACGCCGTCGCAAGATCCGCACCCTGGCGGGGAACTACCAGACCCTGTTCCGCTACCCCGAATGGCTGTGGCCGCCGCGCAACCGCCTCTGGTGGCAGGTGATCTCCCACAAATACCTGCGACTCACGGGGCCCTTCCTCCTGGCGCTCTGCCTGCTCTCCAGCGCCTGGCTGGCGCGCGATCACGCGCTCTACCGTGTCGCCTTCATCGGCCAGTTGGCGTGCTACGCTCTCGCCCTCGCCGGCATGCTGTTTCGCGGCATCCGTTCCCCCCTCATCACCGCGCCGGCGGGCTTCCTGTTTCTGCAATGGCAGGGATTGCGGGCGCTGTTTTACTACCTGCGCATGAGACGCTCCCCCCGGGCGGGCGTCTGGTCCTGATCCCACCCTCCCGCCGACCCTTTTTCCACCCATGTTCCGAGCAATCGACAAATGGCTGATGCCTTGGCTGAGGCGCCGCGTCGTCCGCCCCGCCCCCGGCGCCCCGCTCCACGTCATGTTCGCGGTCTGCGACCATTTCGAGCCGCTCCACCACAGCGACAAGGCCGGAGCCCTGCGGCGCATCGGACAATGGCGCGAGCGCTTTCCCCGCATCGTGAACGACTACCGCGACGCCGACGCGCGCGGCCCGCGGCACACGTTTTTCTATCCCGTGGAGCAGTACGATCCCGATCTCCTCGAGCCGCTGGCCGAGCTGTGTCGTCAGACAGGCTCCGAGGTCGAGATCCATCTCCACCATGACGGGGACAGCCCCGGGGGCCTCGTCGAGTCCCTGGAAAAAGGCAAACGCGATCTGCTGGCGCATGGTCTGCTGTCGCGCGACGCGACCGGTGCGGTCCGCTACGGCTTCATCCACGGCAACTGGGCGCTGAACCATTCCCATCCCCAAGGCAAGGGATGCGGCGTGGAGCGCGAGATCCCGCTGCTCCGGGGTACCGGCTGCTACGCCGACTTCACCATGCCCTCCGCCCCGTCGCCGACCCAGTCGCGCGCCGTCAACACCCTGGGCTACCTGCCCGATCTCGCCGGTCGCGCCGCCATCGACGCGGTCTCCCCGGCCATCGTCGGCGAGACCCGCGGCCATCGCGACCGCGCCGACACCCTGCTCTCCCTGCCCGGTCCGCTCGCGCCGAACCTGAAGTGGCGGAAATGGGGCCTGATCCCGAAGCTGGAAAACGGCGACCTCACCGGGGCCAATCCGCCCACTCGCATGCGACTGGAGCTGGCGGTACACCAGGGGATTTCCGTCGAGGGCCGGCCCGACTGGGTATTCGTGAAATGCCACACCCACGGCGGCATTGAACCGAATTTCGAAATGCTCCTCGGCGAGCCCATGCGGCGATTTCACGCCATGGCCACCGGGCTGGGTGGCCGGGTGCGCCTCCACTACGTCACCGCCCGCGAGATGGCCAACCTCGTCCACGCCGCCGAGGATGGCGCCGGCGGCGAGCCGGCCGCGCATTTCGATCACCTGTTTCGCTAGACGGCGCGGGCCGCGTCAGATCCAGCCGCGCCATCGATAGACCAGCAGACCGAACCACTCCCGGAACAGCGCCCCCCACGACAGCATGGTACCCGGACTGGGCACCACGGTGTTGGACAGCGTGAGCCGACGCCCCGGATGCGCTCGCTCGCTCCGGTGATCGGTGGGAAAGAGCCGGGTCTCGACGCCCGCCTTGCGAAAACAGGCCTCCGCCCTGCGGGCATGAAAGGCCGACGTCACCAGCAGCGCCGGGCCCGAGTCCCCCGATCCGGCGCTATCGCGGTGGGCGCGGTATTCCTCCGCGTTTTCGCGCGTGTTGCGGCTGGTGCCCAGCGCGATGATCGCCCCCTCCGGCACACCCAGACGCATCGCGGTGCGGGCGGCGAGACCGGCCTCCGTCAGCGTCGGGTCCGAGCTGGCGCGGCCACCGCTCACGAAGACGAGTCGTCGCACTTTGCCGAGGTGATAGAGTTCGATGGCCTGGCTGAATCGGTTCGCGTCCGCGTTGAGGTGCAGGCGATCTGTCGGCGTGGCGTGAAGCCGGGTGAATCCCCCCAGCACGATGGCTTCGTCGAGGGGCGTCGCGATATCCTCCAATCTCAGGGGGGCGGGTTCCCAGGCGTTGGACACCAGGTGATGCAGCCAGGGGTTCGTGAAAATCAGCGCCACCAGGCCCGCCGCCAACCCGAGTCGCACCCGCCAGCGCGGAGAGCGGCAGAAAGCGAAAGCCACCAGCAGAGCGAGCAGCCAGGTAAGAGGCTGGAGACAGGTGGAGACGAGGGATGAGAAAAGCGCGTACACGAGAGGATCGGTCGGGGTGGGGCAGGCTTGGAATCTACCCCACCCGCGGCGGCGCTGTCCCCAGGCATTTTTTGCCGAGGTGTCAGATCATACCCTCTTGGGTGCGGGACTCGAGAGGGTTGAATGCGACGGCTTGGCGGTGTCTCGGGTTGCGCGGGCGGGGGACGGGAATTAGGGTCGCGCCGCCTTGGTCCATCGTCCCGTGTCCCGCCCGATTTCTTCCCTGACGGTCAGCCTGCTGGTGGGGTTGGCGTTGCTGGGCGCGGTGGGGCTGCTCTTTCTGCCCCGCATCGCCCCGCCATCGGGGCTGTGGTGGGAGACGGCGTGGAACACGCTGCATTTCCCGGGCTTTGTCCTCATCACCATCGCCCTGGAGCGGGTGCTGGCGTGGGGGGTGGCGTGCGCGCACCGGCGGCGGCTGCTGGCGGTGGCGGTGGCGGTGCTGATCGCGGTGGGGAGCGAGTTGGCGCACGATCTGTTGGGACGCTCCTCCTCGTGGGGCGATCTGCTGTTCGACGCGGTCGGGATCGCGTTCGGTCTGCTGCTGCTGGTCGCGGTGCCGCGCGCGGGGACGCGGGGTCGCTGGGCCCTGGCCGGGGCGGGTGTGCTGCTGGTGCTGGTGCTGCTGACTCCCGGATGGCGGGGAATGGCCGTGGCGGCGGGGCATCGGGCGGCTTTTCCCGACCTGGCGAATTTTTCCCAACGCGGCACGCTCGCGCTCTGGCGGGCGCAGGGAAACGCGACGCTGGCGCTGGACCCGGGGCGGGAGGTGCTGGAGGTGCGGATCGGGGCCGGGAACTTCAGTGGCGTGTCGCTCTGGCCGGCGGCGGGGGATTGGCGGGGAAAGTCCGCGCTGAATCTGGTGATCGACAATCCCGGCGAGCCTTTCTGGCTGGGGATCCGCATCGACGATGCCTCGCCCGGCGCCAGTCGGCACGGGGATCGCTACAATGGCGAGCGGGAAATCGGTCCGGGGCGGGTGACGCTGCGTCTACCGCTGGCGGAGATCGAGCGGGGCCCCGCCGAGAGGGCGCTCGATCTCGGGCGCATCCGGCGTCTGGCGCTGTTCACCGGAAAAGAGTCGTCCGGGCGGCGTTTCACGGTGGTTTCCGCTTTCCTCGACTGAGTATCGCGGCTAGTGGGAAACTGTGGAATCAGAAGAACTCCCCAGTGTCAGTGTCTTCGGGCTGGGCTACGTGGGCAGCGTCACCGCCGCCTGCCTGGCTGAGCGAGGCTGTCGTGTGATCGGCTGCGATGTGCAGGCGGCGAAGGTGGATCAGATCCGGTCGGGTGAGGCGCCCATCAGCGAGCCCGGTCTCGACGCCCTGATGGCCGAGCAGGTGGCCGCCGGTCGCCTCGGCGCCACCACCGATGCGGCCGAGGCGGTGGCGGGCAGCGAAATCTCACTGATCTGTGTGGGCACCCCGTCGACGGCTTCCGGGGGGCTGGACCCGCGTTTCGTCGAGGCGGTGGCGGCGGAGATCGCCTCCGCCATCCGGGCGAAAGGCGCGCCGCACGCGGTGGTATTCCGCAGCACCATGCTGCCGGGATCGACTCGCCGAATCGCGGAGGGGCATTTCTCTGAGCTGATCGCGGAGGGGCTGGTGCGGGTGTTTTTTTACCCGGAATTCCTCCGCCAGGGGACGGCGTTGGCGGATTTTCGCGAGCCGAGCCTCTCGGCCATCGGAGTGCTCGATGAGGGCGCGTCCACCGGGGCGATCGCCTCGATTCTCGACCCCGGGACGGAATCGATGCCGCTGGAGGCGGCGGAGTTGCTGAAGTACGCGTGCAACGCATTTCACGCCACCAAGGTGGCGTTTGCCAACGAGATCGGCCGCATCGGCAAGGCGTTGGAGATCGACTCGACCCGGGTGATGGCACAGCTCTGCCGGGATCGGCGGCTGAACATATCGCCCTACTACCTGAGGCCGGGCACGCCCTTCGGCGGCTCCTGTCTGCCCAAGGATGTGAGCGCGCTGTCGCTGCAGGCGCGCGCGTTGGGCGTTTCCTCCCCGACCATCGACAGCCTGCTGGAGAGCAATCGGAGGCATCTCGACTCGCTGATCGAGCGGGTGGAGAAAGCGGGCACCCGCGAGGTGCTGCTGCTGGGCCTGGCATTCAAGGCGGGCACCGATGATCTCCGGGGCAGCGCGATGGTGGAGCTGGTGGCGAGTCTGTTGATGAAGGATTTCTCGGTGAAAATTCACGATCCCGATGTGGCGCCGCGCAATCTGGTGGGGGCCAATCAACGGTTCGCCGACGCCAGGCTGCCTCAGTTGGAGACCCTGCTGGTTTCCGACCTGGCCGAGGCGCTGGATAGACCGGCGCAGACGATCGTGGCCTCGAAGCCTTGCGGGGACCTGGAGGTGTTGAAAACGGCGCTGGGCCCCTGTCATCACGTCATCGATGTGAACGGATGGCCGGAGCTGGCGGCGGTGGCGCCGTCGTATGAGGGGCTGTGCTGGTGACCGGCCGGATCGCGGTCTGTCAATCCGCGCCGCGTTTTCTGAATACGGTGATGGCGTCCTGGTAGAGGCCGGCCTGGTGCTCGTGCTCGCCGTCGGTCCAACTGGTGAACTGATCGACGATCTCGAGGCCGGCCTGGTTGAGGACCTCGATCATGCTCTCGGCGGTCATGTTGCTGCGCCAGCCGCCGGTGGCGCCGCCGGTGGTGCCGTGGTGGAGCACGCCGACGCCGCCGGGCTTGAGCACGCGCTGAAATTCCGCCGCGTAGGCCTCGACTTCGGCGCGATTGATGTGGACGAAGACATCGAAAGACCAGATGGCGTCGATGGAGCCATCGGCGATACCGGGCAGTGCATTCCCGGGGGTGAGGACGAACTCGATATGGTCGCAATCGGAAAAGCGCTCCCGGCAGACGCGCAGGCATTCCTCGGAGATATCGACGGCGACGAGGCGGGTGGCGAGTTGGCGGAGTTCGTCCGTCCAGCGTCCTCCACCGGGTCCGATTTCGACGATGGCGCTTCCGGTGGGCATGTGTTTTTTCAGGATGCGGTCGATGACGGACTGTTTCCACTCCGCCGAGGGCGTCCATTCCTCGCCCTGGGCCTGCCAGTTCCAGCTTTCCCAGATGAGTTTGTTGAGGCTGGCGCTGTTGAGGCCGGGGAGGTTGTGCCGTTTGCGGAGAGAATCCATGGCGGCGAAGGCGCGGTCGGCCACGGCGCTTGCCAGGTAGTAGGCGCCCAGGCAGCCGGTCCAGAGGACGCCGTTCTGCCGTACGACTTCGGTGGCGAGTCGGGCCTTCTGTCCCAGGGAAATGCGGCGGCGGTTCTCGACGAGATCTTTCATGGAAAAACGGAAAGGGTGGGATATTTACCCCATCGCGTGGGAATCACGAACGATTTTCGGGTTGTCCGATCTGCGATGACCGCCACATTGGCCGGAATCGTGAGCATACGTCTATGGATCTGACCTTTGTATTTCCCTGTCTCAACGAGGAGCGCACCCTCGAAGGCTGCATCCGGGCGGTGCGCGAATCGCTGGAGGCGGCGGGCGACCGGCTGGAATACGAGATCGTGGTGGCGGACAACGGCAGCACGGATCGCTCGGCGGAGATCGCCCGCGAGCAGGGGGCGCGGGTGGTGCCGGTGGACCGCCGGGGCTACGGGGCGGCCTTGCGCGGGGGGATCGAGGCGGCGGAGGGGCGCTACGTGATGTTCGCCGACGCGGACAGCACCTATCTATACGAGCACGCGCTGCCTCTCTACGACAAGGCGATGGAAGCCGACGCTGACATGGCGATCGCCTCCCGGATGACGGGCCGGATCGAGGACGGGGCGATGCCTCCGCTCCATCGTCACCTGGGCACTCCGGTGCTGACCTGGCTGATCAATGTGCTGTTCCGCGGCGGGCTGACGGATTGCAACTCGGGCTTCCGCTGCATCCGGAAAAGCGCCTACGAGACGTGGGGCATTCGTTCCGACGGAATGGAGTTCGCCTCCGAGTTGCTGATCAAGGCGCTGAAGCATCGCGCCAGCACGGTGGAGATACCGTCCGGGCTAAGACCGGGGCCGGCGGACCGGGTGGCCCACCTGCGAACTTGGCGTGACGGGATGCGGCACCTGCTTTTCATCCTGTCCGAGCGGCCGCGGCTGTTCGAGTTCTCCGGCCTGGCGATCCTGGCGGTGGCTTCCCTGCTGCAACTGCTGGCGCTGTTGCTGGGACCGCGGGAGGTGATGGGCCTGAATGTCTTCAACCTGCACTCGAAGGCGCTGCTGCTGCTGGCCGGCATCACGGGGACGCAGCTCTATGTGTTCAGCCTGATGCTCTACCTGCGAAAGCGGGAGGAGCCGACGAACTTCACCGCGAAACTGATCGGCATTGGGGAGGGGGAACTCTTTTTCCTGCTGCTGGCGATTCTGGTCGCGGAAATCGTGCTGGTCGGCGGCGTGGTGCTGAACTGGGCGCTGCACAATTTCGCCAATCTGGAGCTGACCAGCGTGCTGATCCCGGGCATCCACCTGCTCGGCCTGCCGCTGATGCTGGCCATCGGTCTGCTGGGGCTCCACGTTTTCCAAAAGAGCGGAGACAGCTGAGAGGAACGCGGAGAATTATTTGCTCGCGAGGACGAGGTACTGGCCGCCCAGGGGGAGCCAGGCGAGGGAGGGCTCGAGACGGCGGAAGGCGGCGAGGGAACGCGGGAAGAAGAACTGGTAATCGGTCCCGAGAATGCTGAATCCGGCGGCGCGGAGGAGCTTTCGCGCCTCGTGCGGCCAGACGAGGATGGCGTCGGCATCGAAGGGCACGCGGCTCATGGCGTAGCGGGTGACAGGATTCCACGGGTTGTTTTCCCAGAAGGCGAAGAGGGCGCCGGGACGGAGTGACGCGTGGATGGCGGCGAGCGCGGCGGGACGTTGCTCCGGCACGATGTGGTGAAAGACGCCGTTGCAGAAGGCGAGATCGACGGTCTCGGAGGAGTCGGGCTCGGTGTGGAAGGTGACCGCGAATTCGCGCCATGCCTCCCTGGCGACGGCGAGGGATTTTTCCGAGGGATCGGTGCCGACGAGATGCTCGATGGCGAGGTGCTCGAAAAAGAACGGCGTGGCGCTGCCGGTACCGCATCCGAAGTCGAGCGCGGTGGCCGGTTGGCAATCCCGTTCCGCGAGTCGCAGGGCCAGCCAGCGCATGCGTCCCTCGGCGAAATAGTCCTTGCCTTCGCCACTGAGCGCCAGTCCCTTCTCCAGCGCCGCGTCGTAGTCCTCGGCGAAGGCGTCGAATTCGGGATCGGTCGCGTTATTCTGCTGCATTTTCGCCATGGGCTTCATGAAAGAGGGGGAAGGTTCTGCCACCGCGCCATCCATGTCATCCGGAAAAAAGCCGGCCTGGCGGCTCGGCCTGCTGGTCTGGGGAGCCTACTGCTTGTGCGCGCTGGGATGGCAGGTATCCGCCGGCGCGTGGCGGAGTGATTTCGGGGGGCACTCCGACGAGGCGGCGCACGTCGTCACGGGTCTGATGGTGCGCGACTATCTGGCGGGCGGTTTCGTGGACCAGTGGCATCCGATGCGCTACGCGGAGGCTTACTATGAGCGGTTTCCCAAGGTGGCCATCGGGCATTATCCCCCCGCGTTTTATCTGCTGGAGGCCTTGATTTTTCTGCCCTGGCGGGCGCCCGGCGCGGCCTTGGTGCTGATGGCGGCGCTGGCCGCGACGCTCGGGTGGCAGACTTGGCGAATGGGGCGCGAGCGGATGGGGGGCGAGATCGGACCGCTGCTGCTGGGCCTGCTGGTGATCTGGCTGCCGCTGGTGCGCACCTACACCGCGATCGTGATGTCCGACCTGTTGCTCGCCATCCTGATCCTCGAGGCAACGCGAACCTTCGGCCGTTTTCTGGAGAGCGATCATCGTCGCGACGCCTGGGGCTTCGGATTTCTGGCGGCGGCGGCGATTTTGACAAAGGGCTCCGGTCTGCTGCTGGCCCTGGTGCCTCCGTTGGCGATCCTGCTGTCCGGGCGCTGGCGAGTGCTGACATCGCCCCGTCTCTGGCTGGCGCCGATCCCGGTGCTGGCGCTGGCTCTGCCCTGGATGCTGGCCACCCGACACATCACGGCGGAGGGAATGAGCGGGGTGGCTTTGACGGAGTATCTGCCGACGGCGGTCAGATATTACTCCATCGGGATGGCAAGGGAGTTCGGCGGGGTGACGGTGCTGCTACTCGTCGTGGCGGCGGTGGATCTGTTGAGGCGCCGATGGGGGAAAGCGGATCGGATCGGGACCGGGGAAGCGGCCTGGTGGGCGCTGGCGGGCGGGCTGCTGCTGTTCTACGGGGCGATCCCGTCGGGACTGGATGCGCGCTACCTCCTGCCCGCGGTCCCGGTGGTTCTGTTGATCGTGGCGGAGCGGGGCGCCCGTTTGGGCGCGCGATGGAGCGGCCTGGGGAGGTGGGTGGCGCCAGCCGTGCTGGGGGTGTTGGTGGTGGTGCTGGCGCACAGGCCCGTGGCCAAGCGATACACCGGAGCCGCTGACGCGGTGGAAGTCGCGGTTTCAGTCGCCGTGAGCGATGCGTCGAGGGCGCCCCTGACGCTGCTGGTTATTTCCAACGCCTCCGGAGAGGGCGCCATCACGGCGGCGGCGGCTTTCCGGGACGATGGAGAACTCACCGTGAAAAGAGCCTCGAAAGTCCTGGCCCAAAGTGATTGGCTGGGACGTCACTACGAGCCGCGTTTTTCCTCGCGGGAGGAATTTCGAGCCCTCCTCGACGCGGAGAGAATTGACGTCCTCATCATCGAAAGACTACCGGAATCCCGGAGCGGGATACCGGAGCATTGGGCGGAGAGCGTGAGGTACCTGGAGAGTGGCGAGACGGGAGATGGGCTGGTCCTTTCGAAATCCGTCCGCTCCGAGAGAAAATCCGGGCAGACGAGCCAGTTTCAGCTCTATCGAGTCACGCCTCAGCGATCGGAGGGGGAAATCAGACGGAACTGAGCCGCCACCGCGCGGTGCTGGGAGGGGCGATCCGGTTCGGTGACGCACCATTCGGTTTCCCAGTGATCTTTCTGGGCGAAGAGGTAGTCGATACGCATCCAGGGGCCGCCGAGGCTGAGGGGATTGCGGGTGGTGCCGGGAAAAGTGTAGCCGAAACCGTGTCCGGCCTCGGCGTGGGCGTCGTTGAGATCGTCAAGAAAGAGGCCGTGGATGTAGCCCCCGGCCGGGGCGTTGAAATCTCCGACCACGATGGCGGGCAGGGGATCCTCTCGAACGATCCGCGCCAGTTCCTCCGCCTGAGCGATGCGATCATCCCAGAACTGCTGGTTGATCCGTCGTTTCTCAGCCCACGGTGTGCCGGGTAGACCGAGGATGCCGTAGAGAAAAGCCCCCCGACGATAGTAGCTCAAGGTGTCGCGAGGAGAAAGGAAATGAATGCTGTAGAGGGCGATGGGGGTATTTGCGAAGTCGATCTCGAATCTGGCGGCTGGCTGCATGGGGCGGGATCCCGCCGGAATAATGATCGAGGTGCTGGATAGGATCGGGTAGCGGCTCAGGAGGGTGAATTCACCCTCACTGTCAGTGAAGCCAAATTCCTCGTAGCCGACCGCCTTGGTGTAGCCGGCGGCGCGGCCAGGAGCTTCCTGCAGGGCGATGATGTCGGGCAGGGTGGCTTCCTTGAACGGTTGGAGGCTCTGGTTCATGTGCTGACCGCGGTTGTAGGTCAGCACGTTGAGCGTTTGTCTGGAATCGGAAGGCACGATCGTGGTATTGCCTCCCGTGTTCCATCCCATGCCCACCATCCAGAACACAACCGCGGAGAGTATCGGCAGGGGTAGAAGCCGCCACTGGATCAGGAGCAGGAGAGGGATGACGACGATGAGAGGAAGCAGAAAAAGGGTTCGAGGCAGATAGAGAGCGAATGCCGAAGTGAGATTTCTCTCACCAACGAAACCGAGCAACCAGGGAGAGAGTAGCAGCCCGATGCAATAGAGAATAGCCGGGGCGCCCAGAAGTAGGGCCAGCCAGAAACGGAGGCTCCGCAAGAGATTCCGGCGTCGAAAGTCATCGACCAGGATCTCACCTAGACGGCGGAGAAATTGATCGATCATCGAGACAGAGAGACGCACCACCGTATGATCCGGGTGGATGGATCACCGGGGCGGTTGGTCGCTGGGCAAAGGGGCGGCGGCGGGGGCCGCGGGCGATTCCACCGCATTGAGCCGACTTGGAAACTCCGGTTTCATCTGATGCTTGATCAAGGCAATTATCAGCATCGACAGGACCGCGAGGACGACCAGAACGACCAGAGATTCGATGATGGTGAATCCAGTTCGGACGGGGTTGGGGAAACGGCGATGCAAGCGTTTCATTCGGGATGGCCTGTTGAACTGGCGCTGACTGCGGAACAGCCTAAATGGTGTGGTTTACCCAGACGGAATCTTCAGAAAAGTGGAAACCACGGTTCCACTCGCTGGACTTCGCGGGGCACATGATGGGTGGGACTGATCAAGTTTCCTTGACCGCCGAAGTAGTCATCGCGCGCGTAGGTGCCCGGCTCGCGCTGGGCGCAACTGCCGAGGAGACACATCGGCCCCAGGATCAGGAGAATCCGAAGAAATCGGGTGATGGGTAGGCGTGGTTCCATGAGATGTGGCGGATAATGAATGCTCAAAGGTTGGTTGGTATCCAGGCGGGATGCAACCGGAAAGCGCGGAGGGTGGCACAATCGCATCTGCACGAAGGGATCGGGCGCCTCAGACCACGAATCCTTGCGAATGGAAGCCGTCCGGTGGCATGGAAGATGCGGCGAGGTCAAATTGCAAGCCCCATTCAGATATCGGATTTGTGACGCGATAATGCCAAGAAGATCGTTGACGAAAGAGTTGTTCGGCACTTAGTATAGCATCAGGAGTAGACACGGTTAAATTTCCACAAAAACCACAATCAAGATTTGAATGATCGTTTTTTCAGGCGACCTTTCGGGTCTCCGCAGAATTCCCAAATGAAAAAAATCAAAAAAACCCGAAGAATTTCTTTCCTGGGTTGAATTTTCGCTCATCGAGTCTTAGTCTCTCAAGTTTCAGCATATGGAGGGGGAACAATCAGATTTCAGCAGCGGGTTTTGTGATCCGTTGACATCGTCTTTGGAGCTCAGCGGCGGCAATCCCGTCGATCTGTTCTCCTGATCTGGAAGTCGCCCGGAGCAGCCACTCAAGCCGGATCATTTTGAGAATATTCGTCACCAGACTTTCAGGTTTCCCGGTCGGGCTATACGCGGCTTGGCTGGTGGGCGTGATCGGATTTTCCTCCGACGCCTTCGGGCAGGAGGGGGCTCGGTCGACTGAGGTTGTGTCAAACAAGGCTGGTGTGGGGTATGAAATCCCCGTAATATCGACGGGACCCGCGGGGGAGGGGCAATCTTCGGCACCTGCGGGTGGGCTTTCCGTGGAAGGTTTGATTGAAGGTCTTGGGAAAGGAGCGCTCGGTAAGCCCCCGAGTTCCTCGGCTCAAGATGCCGAAGTGTCGGTTTCGCCAAAGTCGGTCGAGTCGGTCGAAGGTGTTGCCAGTCAGGTTGCGGCCATGGATACGGCCGCCAATGCTGACAGCACGGTTCAAGACGAGCCTGTTCTCTCGAACAGTTACGATATCCCGTTTCTGCTCGATGAAGCGGGCTGGGGGAGGCTTCCGTTGCGGAATCTCAATGCTTCGCGTGATGGCCAGGCGCTTGATGAAGCTACAAAGATTGGGGTGGCTGAATCAACTTCGTCGGCGGTGGGTGCTCTTGGGGAGGAAGCGTCCTTGCGGGATGCGAGTGGCGGATTGAACTCGGCGGAGCGGGGTGCGCCGGAAGATGGAGCTGACGTTTTGAGGCGCGGGGCGGGTGATGGCCAGTTGGCTCGAAGAATGGCCAGCGATGCGGCCCTTGAGGCCGAGATCCGTGCCGAGCAAAACGATTCGTCAGTCGGTAGTTGGGCTGGTGATATCGTGACTGATGCTGATGTGGATCAGAGAACGCACGTGCACGAAGCGCCGACTCGGCCCGACAAAGCTCCTGAAGCTAGGGTATCCAGGGTGGATACGTGGAGCGACGGCTATTTTCCTACACGTGATGACACTTTCTATATTGGGGATCGGGACTATCCGCGATCCCGAGGGGGGGCTTCCGGGATCTATCCAGACCTCTCCGCCCAGAATTTTACCGGAATTTTTCCTTACGAAGATCCCGATCCGACTTTCTACGATCAGTATGCTTATGTGTTCTCGCCGGTGGACCGGGCTTTGGGATTTTTCGCGCCCCATGACGCCTTTGTTGTCGAGCGTCAATCGCACGATCAAGGGCTTTCGTTTGTGCTCGATGGCGGACTTCCTATCTTTACACGCGGTTATGATCCTGATCGGGCTCATGTAAAGGCCGGCCCGCTCTATCTGGACCTGCTTTCTCTGGGGGCCGGGGTTCTCTA
Source organism: uncultured Verrucomicrobiales bacterium (assembly GCA_964439145.1). Taxonomy (GTDB): domain Bacteria; phylum Verrucomicrobiota; class Verrucomicrobiia; order Verrucomicrobiales; family DEV007; genus JAEUHH01. The sequence continues at coordinate 33,262 of CAYTNL010000006.1, read as the reverse complement.
CTCTGATTATGATGGGGTGAGTCGTTTTCCGGCTGGTAAAGAGGATGGTTGGTTAAGCTTTATCGAGTTACAGATGAGAGCTGTGATGCAATTCTCGGAGAACTTCTACCTCGCTGTATCGGGAACCTTCATTTATTTGCCGGGCGAGAATGAGATTGGTTTCCAATTTGGCAATGGTTTTGGGCCTTATACGGCAGCAGTGCTCAATTTTCAGAACCGCGTTGGTAACTGGGATATTCGAGCGTATGACGAGTTCCGGGCGCTCTACTCAACAGATCTTTTCTGGGCATGGGAAGATGAAGCTTTCGATCAGGCAGGGCGTTATTTCTTTGGTTTTCGGGAGCGTGAGGGCAGCAGTAACTACTTCGACGACGATTCACTATTCCTCGCGAATACGCTGGGGATCGAGAGCTCCCGTCTGATCGGAACGGAGTGGCGGCTTTTTCTCGATGCTGAGCACACCGATTTCTGGCGCACCTACGATTTTTCAGACCATTCCTACAGGGATCGGATGGGCGCTCTGATTGGCTATGAAGGTAGCAAAATTCCCTTTTCTCCCTACTTTGAGTATGATGCATACAGCACGGACCGTTTCGACACCGCCTATCATACTGCCTATATTGGAGGGCGAGGGAGGATTTCCGAAAACGTTCGGCTGAATGCCAGGGCGGGTTACCTCTGGTCTACCGATGTTTCTCCCGACGAGGAAAGTTGGTTGTGGGATATTGGCCTGACTCACAACCTTAATGAGCGGGCTTGGCAGAGCCTCTGGGTTGGTCAGGGCTACTTCACGGACGATTTCACGAGTGATAGCTTGGTATCTGATTACGCGCGCTACACGGTAGGCTATCGATTTGCCGATGAGGTCTATGCGACGGCGTTCGCCCAGTGGTCAGAGGACGAGTTTCTCACTGGGCGAGAAATGGGTTCGTATGAGCGGGAAATGTACGGTGCCGATATCAATTTGCGTCCCTTCAATTACACCTTGCTCACTTCGGGTGTGTCCTTAGAGCGGAGTCGTGCCCTTCCCAGTGATGATGTGGATGAGCGTACATTGGTTTATGCGGCCTTGACTCAACAGTTGTACTCTCGCACCTCTCTATGGTTCCGGTACCAGTTCGAGGATTCCGAAGACTTCGATGAGCATCTATACACTGGAGGAATCCGGAAATACTTTTGATTTTCTACTTCTGAAAAGAATTCTGAACTCAGCACTCGCTATTATGAAAATTCAATCCCCATATCTTTTTGTCGGCTTTCGAGGTGCCTGTTTTCTGGCTTCCATTGTTGTAGTGTCGATGAGTAGTGGTGTTGCATCGGCTCAGAAGCAGTCTCTGGAAGACAGTTCTGTCGAACAGGTTAATCGAGGACTTGAAACCGAGATGGACCTCCCTGCAGACTATCACCGTTACTACGGCCAACGGGTAAATCAGTGGCGCGACACAGAGCGCAAGGTGGCAAAACTCGACATCGACGGTGACATGAACTACGATGGAACGATCGATAACGATGATCCCTCAGATAATGGCGCCTTTGAATCGACGCCTCCCGGCTTGGTGGTTGGGGAGGGAGAAATGACAAAGATTCTGATTCGCATCTCGCCATACCGTATTGATTTCCGTGGCGAGGTGGTGATCGGTCTCGAGGTGGCGGGTGTGAATCGCGAGGTACATTCCGGGCAGTTCGATTCCTTCGAGGACGAAGTCGCTTCAACGAGCCGCATCCGCGTCTGGGCCGATCCGGCGCGGACGGAGTTGCTTCTCGATTCTGCCGATCCTGAGAGACGCTACCATGAATGGGTGGCGGATGATCGCACTTATCCGGCCAATCTCCCCGGCATTTATCCCAGAACCATTTTTGTTGAGGGAGTTTCAGTGGCGGGCACCACCAATGGGAGCGGGAAGGCGGTGGTTCAAACCGACAAGGGGGTAGTTCCCATGGACGGCTATACTGGCGACCTTCGGCTTCTGATGACTATCTCACACCGGGAGCGTGGCACTCCTCGGGAGGAATACCCCGAGTATCGCAAGCGTTTTATCAAGTCCTTTAGAACCACTTTTGACCACATTCTTTTCACTGTCCGGAAGGAGCCGCAACGCAAGGACTTCATCAACAACAATGCGGAAGGCGTGTGGTTGACGGTCCCCGGTGGCTCCAAGTGATGCCAAAGCCATGGCACGACGGAATCAGGGCGGAGTTGCGAAGGAGAGCGGTAAGGCGATCATCCTTCCGACGCTTCCAAACAATTTTCTCGCAAATTGAGCGTCAGCTTATGGCGACAGCTAGTCCGAGCGCACGGCTTTTCCCGCTGTTTTTCTCCGTGATTATCGTGGGGTGTGCGGGTGAGCAAGGATCTTCAGGCGACTACCCGCCGGCGCGAATCCCGCCCCCCCCGTGAGACAGGCTGTGGAGGCACCGGTGGACGATCAGAGCATTCGACCGGGGGACGCCTTGGAGTTGTTTGTGAAGGAAGACAGTTCCTTCAACGGAATCTATGGAGTCCGCGAACGCGGCGACATCATCATTCCAAGCGTGGGGCGCATTCCGGTGGAGGGGCTCGATGTTTCGCAAGCCCGCGATGCCATCGAGAAGGCTCTGGAGGCGAGCCAACTGAAGGAAGCGAGCCTGATTGTTGATCGGGTCCGGCGGGTTCGCGCCCCGGATCAGGGAGCGGGAGCAACCAGTCCAAGCTCTGGTGACATTACCCCGAGGATCTTGGTGTATTATACCGGCAAGGTCAATCGCCCGGGCCAACATCACATCACCCTGGCGAGCGGTCGACCGGTCGGAGTTTACGAATCGCTCCTCATTGCGGGGGGGATTTCACGTTTCGGAGACAAGCAAAAAGTCCACGTTCTGAGGATGGGGGGAGACGGAAAAAGGTATCGGATTCCTGTCGATATTCAGGCAGTCGAAGAAGGCCAGATTCCGGATCCGCCCGTTGGGGACGGAGACATCGTGGTGGTTCCGGAGAAGGTCTTCGGATTCTAGGAAAGTTTGAGTTTGAAACCATTTCCGGCATCAGTCCGATCCGCGTTGGCATCGGACGAATAGGACGTTGGGAGTCAATCGGGAGCCGCGCTTTGGACATCCCGAGTAATCAAAGGAGAGGAGCATGGCGACCGGATTTCGAGCCGAACAACGACGCTGGAAGCGCGTATGGGTTTCTTTTGCCTGTGACGGATTGGTCGTCTGGTTGTCTTTCCTGTTGGGCATCTGGTTTCGCTTCGGTGAGATCGGACTCGAGGGTCTTTGGGTCTATGCGCCTGGAATTACTCTGGCCTCATTAGTACTGCCTTCCGTGCTCTATGTCGGAGGCTTCTACTCGCGAGGCGGGCCGGACACGGAGTGGTTGGCCAGGATCCGTTGGCTTCTCGGAGCGCTGGCTGCGGTTCTGGGGATCGTCCTGGTTCTGGGGTCGATCGATTTTTCTTCCCGAATCGGCCGGGGTGTCCTTGGAATCTCCTTCGCGGTATTGGTTCCCCTGGTTTTTCTCCGCCACTTTCGGGAATTGAAATTGCGGTCCCATCGATGGGAGCGGATTCTTTGCGTCGTCACGAGCGAGGAGGACGAGGCTGCCGCCGCACTCCTCGACCACCTCTGGGGGCACGACACGCGAAATCTCGGCCTGGTTAGGGCCGGTAGCTACGTGCCACGCTCGACTCTTCCCTGTGTGGGGGACCTAGACCGGGGACGATTGCCCGAGCGGGTGGATCTGATGCTCGTTCGTGACCAGCACATCGCCGATCCCGAGATCGGCCCCTTCCTGCGGCGGCAGCGCTACGAGGGCGTGGAAATCGTTTCCCTGGCCGACGCCTGCGAGGAGGCCTACCAGGCACTACCCCTGGGTCTGATTACCGAAAGCTGGCTGTTCCGGGCCTCCAACCAGCCGGGACGATTCTATATCCGTAAGATGAAGCGCCTCTTTGATGTCTGCGCCGCGCTAGTCTTCCTGGTGGTCCTTTCTCCCGCCTTGTTGATGGGGATGCTTCTTGTCCGTCTTTCCTCACCAGGTCCCGTGTTTTTCCGGCAGATCCGGGCGGGACGACTGGAGCGTCCCATCACCGTGGTGAAACTTCGAACCATGCGGGTCGGTGAGGAGAACGCGGGCGATGGCCGGGGGCGCTGGTCGGGATCGGATGATGACCGGATCTTTCCCGCAGGCCATTTACTGCGCAAGTTCCGGATCGACGAGATTCCGCAGCTCTGGAACGTGCTGCAAGGTGACATGTCCTTCGTGGGACCAAGGCCGGAGCAGGTCTCGCTCATCGAACAACTCAATGCCGATATTCTCTTCTACCGGGAACGACTGCTGGTGCAACCCGGCCTGACGGGATGGGCTCAGGTTCGCTATCCCTACGGCGCCTCAATCGAGGATGCGGCGCGCAAGCTGGAATACGATCTCTACTACATGAAGCACATGAGTCTGTTCCTGGATTTTTTCATATTGCTGGAAACGGTGAAGGTGATCCTCCAAGGAGGAGTTCGGAAAGATGGGGATGTCGCTTACCAGAAGTTTCGCAGGAGTCTTGCTGACCTGGCGAGTAGTTCGGAAGGGCGAGAAGCAGGGAGCGAGGAACCAATCCCTTGGGTATAAGTGAAACTGGCTTCGGGGCATGATGCTCAGGTTCAGGTTGGCATGGATATTGGCGTCCGCTTGTAAGAACCGGTAGAGGATGTACGCTGTCTTCCTCGCCGCGTTCCCACCGAATAGAAGAGGCTCCTGTGAACGACATCTGGTTGCCCCCCCCATTTCAACGAGACTCTCTCAAGCTAGGCTCCCAGGCGAACCGTGCATGGGATCTCTGCCGGTAACTGCGGGTGGGGGCGCTGTCGACCGGGGTCTTGGGGATGAGGAGTCTGGAGGTTCCTCATCCGCGCCGAACTGGTCATAGTAGGGCGCTGAATAATAATAATAATAATAATAGTTGGTGGCTTTTGAGAGATCGACGGCATTGAGCACAAAGCCGAAGAAATGAGCACCCGATTTTCGGAGAAGGGTGATCGCATCCATCACATCCTTCCTTGACGTCTTCTCTGCCCTCACCACGAGGACAGTGCCATCGACCAGCCGCTGGAGACTGCTTGATTCGCTCAATCCCAAGACTGGTGGAGAATCGATTACAATCCGATCATAGTGCTTCCGAAACAAGGCGATCAGTTCTTCGAAAGGCTTTTGACATAGGATCTCGGTGGTTCCGGCGATGACGGGACCGCGAGGAATAGCGTCGAAATTTTCCTGAGGAGTCGGATGGATGGCTTCCTGTACCGCGATATCTCCCATGAGCAGGCGGGTGAGGCCATTCTGATTTTCGAGATCGAGAAGACCGTGTACGCGTCCTCGACGTAGGTCACAGTCGATCAGAAGGGTGCGTTCTCCCATGGAATGGAATGCCCAAGCCAGGTTGGCGGACTGGGTCGTCTTTCCCTCCTGCGGCCGAGCGCTGGTCACGAGAATTACCTGTGAGTGATCGTGCCGATTGGGGAGGAGGCAAATGTTGCTCCGAATGACGCGAAAACACTCAAGTAGGTAGTTGGGAACGGTAGCTCCCTGAGCGGGGGAGCGGTGGACTTCTTCTAGGAACTCCTTGTTGGTGAGGGGGACGATCCCTATGCCGTTGATGCCCGTGTATTGCTCAAGTTGCTGTACCGTGGTCGCTGAAGTGTTGAATAGATTAAGTATTGTTGGAATGCCAAACGCTCCAGCAAAGGCTATAAGTAGAGAAACCATGGCCAGTTTCGATTTGCTGGGCGAAACGGGAATCCTATCTCGGAGACTAAGGTGCTGCTTGAAACGCACTTGCACCCAATCAAATTCTTCGTTGAAGTTGATGGCTGCTAACTTTGATGCCATCTGCTCTCGCGCCTTATCCCACATCCTTTGGTTGTTAGTAGCGATACCCCAGTCGTTGGAAGATTTACCCAGTTCCCGGGTCACTCGCTCGTATTCAGGCATCCGGGATTCCAGTTGAGCAACCTGCTCCATTAGCTTCGCATATTCCAAGTCGAATTTTTGTTGAAGGACTTCCAGTTCGGCTCGGAGTCCCCTTTCTGCTTCAGCAAGGCGGGCGCTGAGATCCCGCATCACTTGATGGTCAGTCAAGTAGGTCTTGGCCGCTTCCGCAATCTGATTTTTGAGGAGACGGCGATTGCGCTCGAGCTCTTGCCAAGGAGACAACCCTTTCACGTCTTCGGGTTCGACAATGCGAGTTTCGGGAATGGATGCGGTGATTGATCCGGCGCCTGAGGCAAGAGGAGTGGAAACCACATCTCCCACATCCACCGAGGTTTCTTCTTCGTAATCGCCCAGTAATGCCAGCATGGTCAACACTTGTTCGATCGTCTCAAGGTCCTTTTTTTCAGTTGCTTCCAAACGTTTCATGAGAAGCCGAACTCCATCCATTCGCGCTAGCCTCTCTCGTGTTTCGACAAGCTTCTTGGGAATATCGAGGAGGCTCTGCTGCTCTATCGTTATCTCAGTGAGTCGACTCTCTCTATCCAGCTCTGCCAGAGCATCAATGCTCTCGGCTACTTTGGACTCGAGTTCAGTAAGTTGCAGGGCGTAGCGCTCCAAGGCTTCTTCTCGAAATTCGCGCCAACTTCGCTGTTGGAATTCTTGATATTCCTCAATCATGGCTTGAGCGAAGGTTCGCACCACCTCTGGATCATAGGCGAAGACAGTGACTTCGACATGAGTTGCGTCGTACGGCCCGACGCGGATGGCGGGTACATGATCGAGTACGTCCTCATAGGTGGCATCGTCTCCGACCAATCCCGCCCTTTTCGCTGCTCCGAGCTTGATGAGCTGGGAGTCGAAACGGAAGAGAAAACTGCGAGAGAGGCCGTTCTGATTCACGGCGGGAACTGAATCGCCGTCTTGAAGCGGGGTCGAGAAACTACGAGCATAGACAAGGCTTGTGGCCCGGTAGGTGGGGATCGAAAAAAGGAAATAGGTTACACCAGCACAAAGACCGACTGCCAGCATCAAGAGCATTAGCCGAAAATGGGCGACGTACGAGAAGGCTTGCGCCAGAATCCTGATGGGATCGAATTTCGAGTCCGGTGTTGAGGTGGCGTTCATTGAGAGGGGGGGAAAGAAAAAAGGGAGAGCGACAGAGTGAAATCGTCGGTCAACCCACGGAGTCCGGGCTACTTTACTGTGCGTGTGACGGCTCTGACCGCCGTCGACCGACTCTGCATTAGCGGCTTGAGAAAAGACCAGTCCGCCTTGAAGAGGCAGTAGACAGTATAGAGAAATAGGCCGAGAATGGGCACGAAGACAATGACGCTGAACCAGATCCAGCGAGCCCCCACCGACAGGGACTGTCGGCGCAGGCTGGAAAAAGCGGTCGCGATCAGCAGAAACCAAATTCCGGCCATCACCCAAGGAATCAGAGGATGAGTGATCTGGACATCCAGTTGAAGGAAACGGATAATGACACCTCGCATGACAGTGAAGACTGATTAATCATGGCTGCAAGGCCTGCGCCTGTCAAAGGGCAATCGGACCCCTGATCCAACTCGGGAATGCAATGCTCTGCCCTCTTTCTGTCCCGCAGATCCCTTGGTCTTTCAATGAGTAAAGTCGACCCAGCAGAAAAGACTGTGTCCGTCACAGGAGATCATTCGATCCGTGTACTGCAGGTACTCCTTACCCTGGAGCCAGGCGGTCTGGAGAACGGTGTGGTCAACCTCTCCAACGGGCTCGATTCCGGGAGCTTCCAGACCCGAATTGTCTGCCTCGAGCGCTTCGGGGCGTTTGTTGAACGGCTGGGGTCCCGGGTGTCCGTGGTCAGCCTTGACAAGCGGGCCGGGTTTAGTTTATACACCGCTTGGCGCCTTGCGCGGGAGATACGACGCTTTCGGCCACATGTTATCCACACTCACAACTTGGGCCCCCTTATTTATGGCTCCTTGGCGCGGCTTCTAGCGTTCCCAATCAGAACATGCTTGCTCCACGGAGAGCATGGAACTCTCCACGGAACTCAAGTGCTTCCTCGGCGGCTATGGCAACGCCGATGCCTCTACCGGTTTTGTTCAAAGGTCCATACGGTATCCGTTACACTGCGTCAACACTTTTGCGAACTCGGATTTCCTGGGGAGAAAATGGTGGCTGTGATCAATGGAGTCGATTGCGCACGCTTTTCTCTGCCAGCAGATCGTCGTGAGCTTCGAAGGGTATTGGGTATGCCAGAGGACGCCTTGGTCTTAGGAATGATCGGTCGTTTGATCCCCTCCAAGCGGCACGACCTTTTCCTTGAGGCCTTGGCTCGACTTCCGGCAAGTCTGTCCGGTCGTCCTGTTCATGCTCTCATCGTCGGTGAAGGAGGGGATCTTCGGAACGCAATAAAGGATGCCGCAGAGAACCATTCGGCGCGAGATCGATTGCGCTGGATGGGCCATCAGGAGGATCCCGTGCCCTGCTATCAAGTCCTCGATCTCTTGGTTATGCCGTCCTCCGTGGAAGGGTTGTCGAACGCCCTCCTCGAGTCCATGGCCTGTGGCGTTCCCTGCCTCGCTCACCCGGCATGTGGCGCCAGCGAGGTGATAGAGGATGGGGAAAACGGGTGGTTGACAGAGATGCCGACAGGAGCGGTGCTCGCGGGGCGATTGGAAACGCTGCTGGAGGAACCAGCTCGTTTGAAGGTGGTTGGTTCCCGAGCTCGAGATACGGTTGTCAGGCGATTCTCACTCGAGGTAATGATTGCTCGATACGCAGAACTTTTTGAGGAAGTGGCCGGGAGATGAAGCAGTAAAAGGCTGAATCCGCACAAACGCTTGAGCTCGCTACCGGGGAAATCCGCGTAATGCTCCCTCTCGATCAAATTTGGGCGGTAGCTATGTTCCCTCCTTCGAATCACAAGTTGGTAAGGATATAGTCCCAGGTCCAGAATGTCAGCCAAGTAATTCCGGCGCTAGCCGCGAAATCAATAGCGCCGAACCGGTTCCAAAGAGGGCGGAGTCGTTGGAGGGTTCCGCCGACGCGGGAGGTGAAGGCTGGAGCAGGAACTGGAACGGAGGGGGGGGGATCTTTACCGGCGGGAGGGGGGGCATTCATGGTTCCTGGCGACTCGTTCTCCATTTCGTCTCTTTCGACAGGAGCTGCCAATTCCTCTCCCTTGAAAAGTCGGTGTAGGGCGGCGGCGAGCGCAACAATGAGGAAGTACTCGGTGTGATACTCCCGGTTGATCATCCAGCCGGAGGCAACGTAACCGGCGACGAGGAGAAAAACACCTCGCCGACAACGTTCCTCCATGTCATTTCGGGATCGAATAATGACGAGTGTATGAAGTGCGCACCAAATTCCCGCGAGGTAGAGGAAGAGCCCATAGCGCCCTAGTTCGGCGCCAATTTGCACGTAGCTGGAATGTGTTGCCATGCGCACAATCGTGAAATGTCGTCCTTCACGCCAAGGAACGTAAGCCTCAAAAGTGTTCCACCCCTGACCGGTGGCATCATTGCGAGTGACGGTGCGGGCCATTTCCCAAGCGAGGAGCCGCCCTTGAACCCCTTCGTCTGCCCTGAGATTCCCCATCTCAGACATTCTAGGCAGGAAACTGAGGGCGGAGACCCCAACAGTGAGAGCTAGGGCGAGCGAAAATATTTGGACCATCCGAGGACGACCGATTACGAAGATGAGCACCACCAAGAGCCCACCCACCAAGAAGGCTCCTTTGGATTGGGTGTGCCAGGCGCAGTAGGAGGCGAGACCGGCGAGTAGGGGAAAGATGAGTAAACGGCCAGTGACTGAGCCTTTCCAAAAATAAAGGACATAGCTCAGCGGAATGATAACGACGACGGTATGACCCAAGGCGTTCGGATTATTGTGGAGCCAAGTGCCAAGAGCCAGTCGGCCCATCAGGGTGAAATAGTTCTCGCGCGCTCCGGTAAAATCGATCCCGTGAAGAGCGAGCACCCCAAACAGGGCTACGCCAACGAGAGCCCCGTTCCACCACTTGAGATAGCGGAAGGCTCGATCCCAGCCGTTCACTGACTGCACGGTGAGGGCATAGAACATGACGCCCGGGAGAAATCCCATGAAGGCCGTTTGAAAATCCGGGGCAGTGAAGGTCACGTAGATAAAGTAGGTCAACATCACCCAATCGTGAGGGGTTCTCAGGATGCCAGGAAAGGTCGAGGGCCGTGATCGATTAGTGATCAAGACCAACAACCAGATAGCCATTATCGGCTTCACAAGGTTGGCTCCTGCCAGGCCGGGTACCCAGTCCTGGGGACGCAGGTAATAGAGAAGCAGGAAAATCAGAGAGAGAGTGAACTCCATCGACAAGTAGTAACGATTGTCTCCGAGCCTACGTCGAAAATCTTGGGGAGCAAGGAGCAAGGAGCGGTAAACAGATCATGGGCGGGCACCGCTCAACGTTGACAGGAGGGCGAGAGTGCCCCCCGGAGGATATCTGCGTAGGCTTCCGCCGCAGTGGTCCAGTCCAGTTGCTCTGGAAGAGGGAATCCGGTGGCTGCCTTAGCAACTCCGTTCGCCAGTTGCCGGTCCAAGGCCTCGGTGAAGGCTGCACGATCTCCTGATCGTACGAGCCGGGCCGGGGCGTGATGGCAAATGCGTTCTCGGATGCCTCCGACATCGGTCGCGACCACGGGGAGATGGCAGGCCATCGCCTCAAGAATTACGTTGGGAAAGCCCTCGTTCTCGCTGCTCAGGCAGAGCAGGTCGGCGGCCCGCATCCATTCGGCCACCACATCCGGCGTCTGCTGGCCAAGAAAGGCAATTCGATCTTCCAGTCGCCGCCGGCGCATCATCTTCTCCAGCGGGGCTCGTAGTGGGCCGGTTCCGATCATCACCAAGCGCACAGGCTTCTCGCCTCGGGATCGTCTTCGCTCTACCAGGTCTGCGAAGGATTCCACGAGGAGACTGGGATTCTTCACCGGCAGCAGGTTGCCTACGTAGAGTAGCAGTGGCTCCTCGGGCTCGAGCCCCAAGTGCTCGCGCGCGACTCGCTGATCGCCGGGACGAAACCGGTTCGTATCGACGCCGTTGTAGATCGCCCGGAGCTTCGACTCGTGAACCCCGGCCCGGGCCAGTCGCTCGGCCAAGTCACCGCTGCGGCAGACGACGGCATCGGCCCATGCGCAGGCCGCAAGAATTCGTTGTCGCCTCACGGGCCGGTTGAGATACTGGTGAGTGTCAGATCCCTGGGTGATCAGGACCAGCGGTAGGTTCGCTTCCCGGCAAAGGGAGGCTGCAGCGCAGCCGTCGGGGTAGAGCCAGGAAGCGAGAACAACATCCGGGCGAATTTTCGAAACGAGATCAGCAAAGGCAGAAGCGAGGTCGCGTGCCATGAGGCGGTCGTTCCAGCGGTCGCCGATCCGGGGAATGTAGCGAACCGGGACATGGATCGGATCGAGGGGGCGATCGCGCGGCAGTGCTCCGAGAGCCTGGAATCCGTGGTTTCTCCCTCGCCATCGCTCCAGCCTCGGGCGGGGTGAAAGGACCCGGATTGTGTCGATCTCGGGAAGCGCGCGCAGGGCCTCGAGCAGGAGAGCATTGTCCAGTCCCCGCACGGGGTCGGTTGCGTCCGGAAAAAGATTGGAGAGAAAGAGCAGGTTCACGCGGGACCGCGACAGTAGCCGGGGACTCATGGAAGGGAAAGGCCCGATATCCGGAAACGGTAGGCGCGCTCGTCGGAGACTGGGGGCGGTCGGAAAATCAGTCGATTCAGCCGTGGAACTCCGTGGGGAGCGAAGCGAATCCGCAGGAAATTCGCACTGCTGGAAATTCTGAAGATTTTGGATTCCAACACGGAAGACTTCGAGCAGTCTCAGATAGGCGCGGATCTTTTCCCGAACAGGGAATTGCCAACCGGTCCCATTAGGGCGAGGCGACGCGGCGGCTCCACTTTTTCGAAGTCGCCGGCTTGATTCCACTGGCTCGTGGTCTACCTACCAGAAGACGGGAAACGGCGACCGAATCGTGAACTCCGTCGATTATCGCCCATGTGGTTCAATAGCTTCGGATTCTGGTTTTTTTTCGTGGTGGTGGCAATCGCATGTCGCCTCCTGAAGCACCGCGGCCAGAACCGCTTTCTCCTCCTCGCCAGCTGGTTCTTTTACGCCTGCTGGGACTGGCGTTTTCTCTCCCTCATCCTTGTCACCACTACGGTGGACTATCTCGTGGCGCGGAAGGTGGCTACCTCCGAGGATGAGAGAACGCGCAAGCACTGGGTGGCGTTTTCGGTCACCGTGGATCTCGGCATTCTCGGCTTTTTCAAGTACTTCGGCTTCTTCGTCACCGAAATGGAGCGGCTGCTCGCCGCGATCGGTTTCGAGGGCTGGCGGTCGGGACTGGAGGTCGTGCTCCCGGTGGGCGTCTCCTTCTACACCTTCCAGGCCCTTAGCTACACCATCGACGTCTACCGGGGCCACACCCGGCCCGCCCGGCGCTTCCTCGACTTCGCTCTCTACATCGCCTTCTTCCCGCAGCTGGTGGCCGGTCCCATCGAGCGATCTTCCCACCTGCTGCCCCAGGTAGAAAACACTCGGCCCCGGCTCGATGAACAACGCTTCCGCGAGGGGCTCTACCTGGTCCTGACGGGACTCTTCCGTAAGGTGGTCATCGCCGACAACATGGCCTGGTTGGCCAATCACGCCTTCTCCCAGCCTCCCGGGGATTTGAGCGCCCCGGAAGTCGTGGTCGGAACCTTCGCCTTCGCGTTCCAGATCTACGGCGATTTCTCCGGCTACAGTGCCATCGCCATCGGGGCGGCCAAGTGGCTCGGCTTCGACCTCATGGAGAACTTCCGCCAACCCTACTTCGCTTCCGGGCCCCGCGATTTCTGGAGCCGCTGGCACATAAGCCTCTCGACATGGTTGCGGGACTATCTGTACATACCCCTGGGAGGCAACCGCTCAGGAAAGATCCGCACCAGCATCAACCTGATGCTCACCATGTTGCTGGGCGGACTCTGGCACGGTGCGGCTTGGACCTTCGTGATTTGGGGCGGGATACACGGCGCCTGGCTGGTGATCCACCGCGTGGTGACGATACGACAGCCCGAGCGTCGAGTGCGTTCATGGTTGGCGCGCATCGTTGCCATGATCGGCACCTTCGGCTTGGTGTGTCTGACGTGGATCTTCTTCCGGGCTGAGAGCGCGAGCCAGGCGTTGGACATGCTGGCATCGCTGACGGAATCGTGGCAAGTCACTCCCTTCGTGACGACGGGAATTTCACTCCTCCTCTTTTTCACCGGTCCCTGGCTCTTGTTCGAGGCTTGGATCGAGCAGCGGGGCGATGCCCTCGCGATCACCCGGACCCCGTGGCTCTGGCGCACCGCCCTTTACCTTTACGTCGGCTTCATGATGGTGTTCTTTCCGGCGCCGGAGGCTGCCGAATTTCTTTATTTTCAGTTCTGAGTCCATCCCCCCATGAAAACCGAGACCAAGGTCCTGATCACCCTGGGTATCGCTTGGCTGCTGGCCGAAGCGGTGGTGCGTCCGCTGGAAAATCGTCTCTCAGCGGACATTCGGCACATTCGCTCCTTCGAGACCTTTGCCGCCCGACTCGAAGCTGCGCAGTCGGACGGGAGGTTGGGCGTGATCGTTGTGGGAAACTCCCTGGCACGCGCCGGCATTCACCAGGAGACCTTGGTTGAGATCCTGGAAGAGCAAGGGTGGCCCGATCCCCTGATTCTCTATCTGGCTCCGGACGCTTCTGGGGTGAACGAGTGGATTGCCGCATGGCGTCGCCATCTCCTATATCGGGGTGCCCGCCCCGATTTGGTAATTCTGGTCACTGGACCGCAACACTTATTAGATCAGCCGGTGCGAAGTCCTGAGAAATTGGCCGCTTTTCTCGCCCCTTTTTCGGATTGGTCCGATATCCTGGGGGATTGGCTGCAAACCGACAACGAGAGAGGACGATTCCTCCTCGCCGGAATCTCACAGGTGTTTGCCAATCGCGCTCGCTTCAGACCACTATTGTTTTATCATCTTATCCCGGACTATGCCGAAGCGGCCGAGGAGATTCGACGCGAGGTAGGAACCGGTGAACGATTTGAAAGTGGATATGGTACCGATCGCTTGCAGGAACTCCTGGAAGATATTGTGACAGTTTCTGCGAGAGTCGATTTGTTACCCGTGCCCATGCCAGAGCCGTATTATCTTCCTCCTGAGGTTCTCGAACAAGCTGAAGATAAGGGGGTCAACGTGTTTGGCGAGGCTGCTGCTATGCCATGGCCTAGAGATGCCTTTCCAGATGGATATCATCTGGGGGAGTCGGCCGCGGAGCGATTTACTTTCGCTTGGGGAGAGGCGCTTCGTCTATCCGAAGCCTCACTGAGGTGATGAAAAGGGGAATGATTGATCAAGCGGAGGAGAGTCGAGGGAGGCCACCTGCGCAGGAGGGTGATCTCGTTTCGGTGATCATTCCCACCTACAATTACGTCCGATTCCTGCCGGAGGCAGTTGACTCCGCCCTGGCCCAGACTTGGCGCCCCTTGGAGATCCTCATCGTGGACGACGGCTCAACGGACGGTACCCAACGGCTGGTCGAGGAGCGATACCGAGGAAATCATTTGGTGCGCTATCTTCGCCAGGAGAATCAGGGATTGTCCGCCGCCAGGAATACAGGTATCCGAGAATCGAGAGGAAAGTGGCTCGTTTTTCTGGATGCGGACGACCGTCTGCTTCCACGGATGATTGAGGTCTGTGAGCGAACAGCAGAATGTATTGGAGATGAATTCGCTCTCGTGGCTTCGCAGGCTAGATTGATCGACCTAGGAGGATCGATTCTACCAGAGCGACACGCCTATCCTCCTGTCGACGTCGAGATCAGAACCGTGGATTTGCTGGTCATGAATCGTTTCGGGTGCACGGTCCTGGCTCGACGGTCCGCTTTCGAAGTCTGCGGTGGATTTGATACGCAGTTGAGGGCATCGGAAGATCGCGACATGTGGATCCGAATTTCCCGATGTTTTCGGCTCTACCGTATTGGAGACACCCTTTATGAGGTTCGTCGGCACGGGGATAATATGTCCGGGAACGGCTCCCGCCAGGCCCAGTCCATCCGGAAGGTGCTGGATAAAGCCAGAAGGCACCGTGTCTTGACTGGCTGGAGGCGGTTCTATTGGTTGAAAATCGTGTCCCATTTTCTCTTCCAAGTCGCATTGCTCGAGTCTCGCCAGCGGACATTCCGTGCGCTTTGCCGGATTTTTGGGTCCATCTTACTTTGGCCCTGCTTTCTTGACCGTCGGCAAATGGGGCAGGTGAGGCCTTGGTTTCGTTTGAGAACGATAGGGTGGATTCTTCGCGAGAAGGTGAGATTACTGACTGGAAAGGTAGAAAGTCCGCGGAAGAGTGAGTCATGAAGAAAGGGAGTGGAAAGAAATGTTCAGCGAGGATCCCGAACAGTTCGCTGGGATCGCGGGTGATTTCCCAGCGGTGGCACAATCGGATGCAATTGGATCGATTTCCCATCCAGGAATTCGTGCGCCGAACGACGATTCCCTTGATGGGGGATTACATGAGGATTTTGGACGCAGGTTCGGGAAGGCTTTCGGAACAGCATCTGCGAGGCTCCCGGTGGATGGCGAAGCCCGTTGCGAATCTCTTGCGCCATTTTCTCAGACTTTTTTTCATGCTTTTGACGGTGAAACAAGGCTGTTGGATTTCTTTCGAAGGCAATTCCCAAGGGTGGAAATTGCACTCAGTGCTTGTGAGTGTGCCGGAGGAAGGGGGCTTGGAAGACAGGAAATGAGAACTATTCGAGGCAGCATCTATAAACGTTTGAAGATCCGCTTCGAGGATTGGTTCCGATACAGCGTGATCGTTCGGGGCGTTCTCTCATGGGCAATGGCGGTTTGGGGGTGTCTGTCGTTCCGGAGATGCAATCGTCTGAACCGCTGGGCGGAATCCCACCGCATGGCTGTCGGATTGGGAATCTGGTCGCCGGCCGGTTGCTGGCTTCGTCCCTGGGTGTCCGATCCAGTGAAATCGCGGGTATGGCGGCAAGAACGAATCGGCTGGAGTCGATATGGAGTCGGCAGAACGCAGGAAGGCGGCGCGCTTCGGAAGTCGCTCCCAATACGTATGCCTGACAGCAATGGCAAAGGCGTCCTTTTCATCTGGTTCGAATACGATCTTCTGACCTTGCTTTCGATTCGAGAGCTTGAGTCACTTCTTGACCGCTATCGTATCATTTTCATGGGCTCCTGGTCACCCCCGTGCTACCAGGCTCTGTGGAGTTTTCCGTTCGAATACCGGCATGAGTTGGTCACCGGACTGTCTCATCCCGATGACGGGAGGCGCATTCGGAGTCTCGGTTTTGAAGCCACCATCCTGCCGCTCTACATGTCAAGCTGGCAGGAACCGGGCGACTTCAATCCGCGTCCATGGGCAGAGCGGGACGTCGATATCGTCATGGTTGCCAACTGGGCCAGATTCAAGCGCCACTGGGTGCTTTTTGATGCGCTCCGCGGAATGGAACGCCCCGATCTGCGGGTCATTCTGATTGGTCAGCCGGATTCAGGCCGAACAGTGGACACGATCCGGGGGGAAGCGGAAGCCTTCGGCGTCGCCGGGCAGATCGAGTTCCTTGATCGAATTGCTGTGGAAGAAGTCTGGCATTGGCTGGAACGCAGTCGCGTTTCTTTGATTTTTTCAAGACGCGAAGGATCCTGCGTTGCGGTGGCGGAGTCATTGATGGCCGGCGCTCCTGTCGGGCTCCTGAAGGACGCTGAAATCGGTTCTCGTGCGTTCATCAATTCGGAAACCGGCATCCTGATCGATTCCAGGAAGCGTCTTCCGAGCCAGATCATTAGCCTCCTCAAGGAACACCGAGGTTCGGTGCGACATTGGGCAGCGGAAAACATATCGGTAGACCGGTCTCTGCGGCTAACGGCGCAAGTTCTCGGATTGAAGCATTGCGACGAATTGATTCCGCTGGTTTGCCGCGGGACGCTGGCTTACCGTGAAGGGAAATTGGAAAAAAGAATCACCAAAGAGGTCGAAGCCCTGAGGAGCGGATATGAGTTGGAGTTCGGTTTGGTGAAAGTCGGGACTTCATCCGGCTGAGACGCTTCGGCGTAATGTCGTCATGAATCGGCGCAGTCGCTTTTTCAGCTTCATCCAGTACCAGTAAAGGATCAAACGCGGCTGAATCGGTCCGAAAATCCTGGGTAATGGCGAGCGGGATACGATACGGTAGATCTCTTCGCTGTAGGGATTATGGTCGTGGATGATCTTCGGGTTGGAATGCCCCCCGATGAAAGAAGGATAGTGGGGGCGAAAGTTGTATTCTGCAGGCAGCAGAAATATCCGTAAATCCGAATGATACAACTGATGACGAAAGGCGGGCTGATCGTCCGGTCGGTATTGGGCGAACTCCTTTCGGTGGTGATCCTCCCACCCCTTCAAGAATTCCTGCACGGCGGTCGTGTTCCGATAAACGACGACTCCGGTATTCAGGGAGGGAAACGATTCTGGTATGGACTCGAAACTGTATTCGGATCGGTAAACCTCATGAACCGCCGCCAGATCGTACTTGTCCAATGGTTCAAAGATCTCTAGGCACGGTTCGCAGACCCAAGTGTCGGTATCTAGAAAGAGAGTTTCATCGTACTCGCTCAAGCGCATACCTTGGATCTTGTCCGAATAAGTGAATTGGCAAGCGGGAAGTGCTCGGATCCGAATTCCGTTGTCATGACCTGCTTTGGAATGGGCATAGCGGTCCGCAGTCGCGGGATCAGTAAAAATAGTAACTTCCATGCCGGGCAGATGGCTGCGCACCGATGCGAGGGATTGCTCCGCTTCACGGAAGTAACGCAGTCCTGTGGCGACGTAAATTATGCCACGTGATTTCATGTGGACTGTTTTTCGGTGTGCCGGTTGGATCTTGGCCGGAGATCGAGCCATTCCATTCCGTTCGGGCGTTCATGGAGATAGTTGCTTCCCGTTATCCCCTGAAGCATCGAGACCAATATTCTGTGCGGGCGGGTCGGAATATCGGAGATCGCACGTGGAGCGGCGGGAATTCGGGTGATGGTATGGGATGCCGCAAATTGTTTCTCGATGGGTGCGGTGATCTCAGTAGAACCGAAGTCATGCGCCTCGATCAAGAGATGCGTGTTCTTCAGATGCGAGGGTTTCACCCCCTGCAGCAGGGCCAGTTCCTCTCCTTCGACATCGAGCAGCACGAACTCAGGTTGGAATTCCTCAACGAATCGGGAAAATTCCCCGGGGTCGCATCTTGCCCTGAAATCAATTCGGGACTCCACCTGATTTCTACGCGCAAGTTGTCTGCTGAGGATCAGGGCCTGTGGGTCGCTCTCGTAGGAGACAACCTGGCTGTGGGGGAGCGCCTTGGCCAATCCTACGGAGTAATATCCCTCGGCGGCCCCGATTATCCCGATGCGGGACACGCCGTACGCCAGAATGTCAAATAAGGTTGCATGCAGCTCCTTTTCGTAGGTGCCGAGCAACTTCGGTGCGGCGCTGCTGCAGAAGGCTTCTCCGGTGAAAACGAGTCCGGTGAGAGGTCCGCTTCTCAGTCGGAACCCGGTAAACCTGATCGTCGCCTTGATCAACTTATGGAGGATACTTTTTCTCACGGCTTGGCTTGAGCGAATGCATTCCCCTCGATTCGCGGAAAGGTGGTTCCGCGCACCATTGAGGAAAGGACACGACAAATGATTTTTTCGAATACGAACTGCTCCTGAGTTGAATGACCCCATTAGTCAGGTTTTCTCGCATGAACCGTGACCAGAAGTGGGAGACGGGGATCATGGTAGTCCAGTTCGGTTGTGGACAACTCGTTGGCCGCCAGTCCATGCAGGAATGCGGTGGCTGCCAACAGATTCCCTACGGAAGAGACCTGAAGACACTCCGAGGGAAACTGTTTCTCGAACAGCCATTGCAGCGAGCCGGGAAAGAAACGCCACAGGTCAGGATACTCGCCGGTCTCGGGTGCCACGTTCGGGCTGAGCGATGGAGCGGTGGCGAGCAGGGTGCCGCCGGGGCTGAGTAGGCGATGGAGATGAGCGATGGTGGCTTCGAGATCGGGGATACAATGAAGCGCTTGAGTCAGAATGATGGTGTCGAAGGAGCCGTCGGGAATTTCCGGACAGTTGGACAGGTCTGCCACAATCGTCGTTTCCTTCGGTCCGGGCTTTAGGTTCATGATATCCAACTTTGTGACCTGTGAACCTCCAAAACGCGATGCATAGGTGTCTCGAAGCAACTCCAGCACACGTCCCCTAATGTCGGTGGCATGGCTTTCGATGAACTTTTCGATATAGTATCGGTCCACCGGCAATCCCCGCGAATAGCCGAAGTCGCTGCACTTCGGCACATGGGTGCGCAAAGCACCCCAGTCAACGTCATGGGGGCCTCGAGGGGGCGATTGGCGAAGCCGATCTCGGCAGCGACGGATCAGTGTGAGTAGTTTGCTCATTGGGACGGTGGTGCCCCGAAAGGGGTGTGGGTTGTCCGATTCCGGGGGGCTGGTGATTGGAGTTGGAACGTTTCGTTGCGGTAGGGCCAGGTGCCCCCTTTCGATGACCTCGCCACCATTCGGTTCAGGGAGAGTAAGGCGCAAGGCTTATCTTTCATCTCATGGTTTGGATTGGGGGCTGGAGGGGGAGGGGTGGGGTCGGGGATTGCTCTCAGGAAATAAATCCCAGCCGGTCCGTGGTTCCATCCAAAGCCAGGTCTGAAGGTTTGGTCTCTCGGATCCCACCATCGAGTCTACTTCGTGCATCGCGAGTTCCCGCAACAGTGGAATGGTCTCGTAGACGGGTGCGGACATCATGATTTCGAAAATCTCGTGGGTGGGTTCGAAGCGGCGACGCAGGAGTTCGATGACCCCAGGCACGAAGAATTCGTGGGTCTCCACCAGAAAACTTGCCCTCGAAAACCAGGGCACTTCCTCTGGAACCAGCAACGATTCCTCCTGACCGTCGACATCGATGACCACCAGGGTTTCGCCGAGGGGCAAGTGAGTCCGGAGTTCTTCAAGCGTGCAGCATCCCCGGAGGCGAATCCTGTCCGCGACGTCATTCAGCCGGGCCGTTTCCTTGAGCACTTCGGCACGGTCCGAATTCGGCTCGAAGGCCAGCACCGCAGCGTCGGGAAGCATTCGGGCCAGGCCTACGGTATAGAACCCATCGGCGGCGCCCACGTTGACCACCTCCTGAAAGCGTCCCGGATCCGAGGACAATACTTCAAGGAGGGGGAACAGATCATGTTCATATGCCCCGAAAACCTTTTCAAACCGACTGTCGACATAGGTTTGCCTGTCCGGAAGGATCATCCCGGAAAAAGGCCCCAGTTGGACCTGATCCGGGTAGACGTTCCGGTCGGCGAGTCGTGTTTCCACGCGGCGCCGGGTCTTACGGCGGCGCTGCCAAGCCAGGAATGCCACGGCCCGATCCACGAAGGGAAGGTTGAGGGCGATCAGAGCGAAATCTCCCAGAAGTCGACGGAAAAGGAACATCATGCGGAAGGGGCGGCTCGGGTGTCGTCCGACAAGGTGGCGAGAACGTCCCAGCGATCGCTGGTAAGGACGTAGCCGTGGTCCTCCAGAAATGCGTCGCAGGCAGCTCTCCGTTCGCGGGAAAGCATGCAATGCTCGTAGACGATTATCTTGGGACGGATTCGTTCCAGCGGCAGGCATTGGACGATGCGATCATCATAGCCCTGCGCATCGATCACCACCAGATCGACCTGCTTGACCTGGTATTGCCGAAGGAGGGTTTCCGGCGTCAGGCATGGCACTTCGATTTCCCGGAGAAAGCGACTGACGTCCCGACCCTGAATCTCCTTGTCCACCAGTTCGGGGATGAACGAGCCGACTTCGCTGGCCCAGGCGGGCAATTCTCCATTCGGATCATCAAGGAAGAAGAACGGCCGCGATTCATCGCGGTCCGAGATGGCCACATTGGCAAAACGGACCCCGGAGTGTTTCCGATAATTCTCTTTCAGAGATTCAAAAATGCGCGGCACTGGCTCCACCAAGAGGGCATCCCAACCATGCTTCCTGATGAAGAACCAGACCGGATCGTTGTGAATTCCATCATTGGCGCCGATCTGAAGAACGAACACCCCCTTTTCCTGCCGGCGGCCAAAGGCGGCCAAGGCGTCCCACAGCATCTGGTGGCCCCGGATCCGGGCGGGCAGACGTAGAAAGGTTGTTTTGAGCCACAGGTGGAGCCGGGGATATCCCTCCAAGGCAAGACTGATGCGCCGGGCCAGGGCACGAAGCTGGGGTTTCATGGGCAGGGTCGTCGGCTCCTCAAGGGCTTCAGGTGGGTTGTCGTGAACAGGGGCGGTGGGTGGGGTGGTTGCGGTGCGGCGCCGCGACCTCCCAAGAATGGAACGATGATCGGCCCAAAGCGGAGAAAATCGAGCGGCAAACTGCAAGCGCCATGGAGTAGGAGAGGGATGGTGGCGAAACTTCGAGCTCCTCTGCCAAGGTCATCGCGACAAAATCCGAATACGGGTGCTGTTGACATGGTGAGTGGCAACTTGGAAAGAGCGGGCGGACCGTCATCCCCACGGTGGGGGGGGAGGCGCGCTATCGGAACGAAATACCTGCCGCAACCAACGGCCTGCCTGCCCCGCCCGCCGTGCCACGAGCGAGTCCTTCCAACCGACGATGTGTCCGATCGTCGACGACAGCGGAGGCTGCAATCCACTGATGGCCTTGCGTGGCAGGGTGTGAGGGTGCCCGGCATCGGTTGGGCGAAGATTGCGGCCTTCCGTGGTAACTGCCGTGGCAAAACCCTCTTCCGAGGCGATCCTGGCGATGTTGTCAGGGAGATCGGATCTCGCGCCATGGGGATAGGCCAGATGCCTCACCGGGTGCCCCAATCTCTCCTCCAAATCACGGCGGGATCCCGAGATCTCGTTGCGGACCCCCGCCTCGTCGAGCCAGATCAGACGTGGATGGGTGCGGGTGTGCGCACCGATTTCAACCAGAGGGTGAGCGTCCAACCTGCGGAGTTCGCCCCAATCCATCATGCGCTCATCCCGACCGACGACGGCCTCGATTCCATTCAGATCCCGAATCTGCCGCAGTTGCTCGACGGCTCGAGGTCCGGCGTTCTTCAACAGGGAATACGCCTTGAGGTAGGTTTGGTTTCTGGAATCCCGGTTTCCGCAGGGATGGCGGGACAGTTCACCAGTCGAATCGGGAAGCAGGAGGGCATCGGATTGCAGGATGAGATCCTCCAACTCGTGCCACCAGCCTCTGATGGCCCCTTCGACCAGGCCCGTCGTGACGTAGACGGTGAAAGGTGCTTCCATCCGCTCCAGTACCGGAAGTGCATGCTCGAGATTGTCCCGGTAACCGTCATCGAAGGTGATCGCAAGTTGAGGGCGTTGCTGACGCTCGCCCAGTCGCTGAGCGATCTCGTCCATGGAAATGAACTCGTATCCTAACCTCAGGCAATTGAAAAGGACTGCTTCAAGATACTGAGGAGTTACTTCCAGATCTCGGGGGATATCCAGAGGAGAGCGCCTTTCGTTCGGAAGGATTCGATGAAGGCAGAGAATGACGCCTGATTCCCAGAAGTAGGACGATAATTTTCTGAATAGGACATCTTTGGAGGGATGCATGGTCAAGGTCCAATTCTCAGAATTCCGTATCACGGATTGTCTAAACTTCGTTGGTTCAGAACCACTTTGCTGGAGGAGCACCTTTCGCCAGAATACTAGCCGCCCTCCTCATTCTTTCGGTAGGACCGAGCCGAATCGGACGGAGTTTGACGGGGCATCCCACGGGAGGGTTCCCCATCAACTTTCCAATGAGGTCAGAGACTTCGAACGAGGTCTGACATCCGAACATCGAAGCATCGAAGCGGAGTGCCTGTCGACGCTGGTCAAAATTCCAAGCAGCTTCCTTTAATGTGCTTGCCGCTCTTGAAGGGTTTCGATTCCGATATAGACGATCTAGATAGGGGTGCCAGCGCGAGGAGACTTCATCATGCAATTGTCGATACATGCATTCGAATGTCTTCTCTTCCATAGAATTAATTTCGAGAAAACAAGCCCGAAGAAATGCCTTGAAATCCAAGCGAAATCGGTTGTCTGACGGAAATATCTTTGCCTTTACCTTTAGAAGAGTGTCAGCAAGGGCCGTTGAGCACAACAGTAAATTGGGAAGATCGGGGTGAGGTTCATAGCCGCCCGTTCGGTTCTCTTGAGTAAAGTCGTCGTAGGATCTTTCTACGTTTCCTTCTTTGTTTTTCTGGCTCAGAGAATGATAGGCAGCACCGTTCGATCCGGTAGCGTGTGCGGAAATCGAAAGAGCAAGGTCCGTCTCCAAGAACTGTCCTGCGAGGTATGCGGCCGTCATTCCCGAGCAAACATCCGGGTTGGCCGCCCAGATGATCCGCCCTTGAGTGATTTCCTTGATGCTCCGAATCAGGTCTCGAGGAAAACATGAACAGTACAGCATCGGAAGAGCCTCATATCCGGTCTGGAATCTGGCCACCTCCTTTAAAATGCGGTGGCCGCTTTCGATCCAACCGCCCCCGCCCATAGGCACGACACAGAGATTTCGGAGAGAATCATCACGAATGTCGGGCCACCAATAGGACGCCGATGACCAGCGGACCACCCCGGATGGAGAAAAGTTCACGAGGCGATCCAAGACACTCAAAGTGTATGGTAGTAGTGCGTCATCGCGGCCGAGTACCAGAATGAATTCTCCGGTGGCCTTGTTGATCGCCGTCTCCCATGATTCTGCCATGCAGAGAAGATTTTCGGATCGAAACGAGCGAAGCCGTTCATCCGTGAAAATGCTCAGCTGCTTGCTGGCAGGTGTTTTGCTGGCATTGTCAAAAACGATTACTTCGAAACTGGGCGCCTCATTCTGAGCCAGGCACGACCTGACGGTGCTGACGAGTGTCGCATCACCGTTTCGGGATGGGATTACGATCGAGAATCTTGGGGTGTTCATTGGGCTATTGCGGGCCTCCCCGTGGATATTCCGGAGAAGAAAAATTCAATGAATTCGGCGAATGTAGCCTGATGGAGCGACGGTGATTGCCAGCTTCGATTCCATTCGTGAATCAATTTCGAAATCAGGGCTTTCTTTCAGGAATTTTTCCACGGCCGTTAGTGGTCCGTTTCCTGGTCCCCAAGGTCGGTTCAAAGACTGCTCGGTAGGTAATCGCTCAATTACGGTGTCGAAGACGACACAGTAACTTCCAGGCGTCACAAGGGGAGCATAGCTGTGCAATTCCTGCAGGACATGGTCGCAAGTATGATTGCTATCTAGGATGACGAGGATGGATCGTTTCCCCCGAGATAGTTCGTTGACTTGAGTAACTACGTCGTGTGAGGTGCTGGATCCTTGGATCATGGTGATGCGCCTCGAGAGTGGATGCGCTTCGATTGCTCTTCGGTTGTGGGGGCGTATGTCGATGTCTACTCCGACTACGGAGGCATCTTTGGGACCCCCGCAGATGGCGGAGAGTTCCAACATTGACGCGGAGAAAATTAGAGATCCTCCGTGGGCAATGCCGGTTTCGATCACAAGATCAGGTTTTACGGTCCAAAAGATTTCCTGGAGCGCGAGAACATCTTGGGGGTACTGAATGATCGGTCTTCCCAGCCAGTCGAAGTGATAGGAATACTTGTGGGCATTGGCCTCCCTGAACCATTCGGAAGTCAGCGACGCCAAATGGTGATCATTTGCCATATTGTTGATTTCTTGTTCGCGATCTTTTCGAAATTCTTCGATGGGGTCCATATTCATTCTTGTTCGGGTGGTGCTTATTCGATCGGTCGTCTACCGATAATCTTGGCGGGGTTACCGGCAACAATTGTTCCGGGATCGACATCTCTGGTAACGACCGCCCCAGCGCCAATGATGCTGGATCGGCCGATCTTCAATCGGGGGAGAACCACGGCGGAGGCGCCGATCATTGCGTAATCCTCGATGGTTACACAACCGCAGAGTGTGGAGGCTGGAGCGAGATGAACGCCGTTTCCGATCTGGCATTCATGATCTACGGAGGCTTTGTGGTTGAGGATCACAGATCTGCCGGTTCGGCAACCTGGTGCGATCAACGATTGGGCCAGGAATTGGCATCCTGTCGCGATCTCGGTATCGTGCGCGATACATGCACTGGGGTGTGCGAGTGGAGGGAATGCGATTCCATGGCTTTCCATGAGTTCTTGGATCTCCAGGCGTTCCTTTCCGCTTGCTCCGCCAATGGCCACGCATCCTTGGAGGTTTGTTCTGGGAGGTTGTCTGTTTGCCCAAGTTCTGAAGGCTTCGCTCCCGATTCCGAGGGGGATGGAGGGAATTGCAGATCGGGCATCGGGGGAATTGTCGAAGAATTGAATGATGCGATGACCTGCGAGTCGCAGCAAGTCATCGATGACCAACGCATGGCCGGAGCTTCCCCAAACTACGAAACTCTGATTCCTATTCATCGAACAAGGGGAGGATGGTAGTGGTAACCTGATCCTGTTGCTGAGCGGTCATGTCATGAAAACTCGGCAGATTGATCGCTCGTTGAGAGATGTTCAAAGAGTTGGGTTTGGTGGGCTGTCCGGAAAACGGCGGAGTGGCAGTGAGGGGTGAGAAGAAGACCCGGGCGTCAATTGCCCGAGATCGAAACTCCCGGATCATCGATTCCTGGGTGATCCCGCTCTCTTCGGATGCCACCAGGGTGGGCATCCATGCTCCGATGCTGGTTCCTTCCTTCTCCGGGTTCAGTGTGATCTGGACACAGTGCGAGAGACGGGAGCGATACTGCGCCAGGATGGACTGTTTTCGGGCAATCAATTCTTCGATTCGTTGGACTTGGGCGAGTCCGATGGCGGCTTCGATATTCGACATCTTGTATTTGAAGCCGATTCGGTCGGGCCAGAATTGCCGACTTTGATTTCGGGAACGGCCGTGGTTGCTCAGGGTCAGCACCTGCTCGAAAAGGTCGAAATCGTCGGTGACAAACATGCCGCCTTCGCCGGTGGTCATGGTCTTGGTGCCGTGGAAAGAAAAGGTGCCGAATCGTCCCATCGAACCGGCCCGTTTCCCGTGGTAGATCGAACCAATGGCCTCGGCGGCATCCTCGATGATCGGGATGCCGTGGACTTCCCCGAGAGCAAGGAGTGGCTCCATCTCGCAGAGGTTGCCATAGAGGTGGGTTGCGATGATGGCCTTGGTATTCGGCGTGATGGTCTTTTCCACTTCGTGGGGATCAAGGCACCAAGTGTCGGGTAGAATATCGACGAAGACCGGCGTCGCGCCCAGATAGGTGATAGGAGCCGCGGTGGCGACCCAGTTGGTGTCGGCCAGAATGACTTCGTCGCCGGGACCGATGCCCAGGGCGGCGAGCCCCATGTGAAGCGCGCCGGTGCAACTGGAGGTGGCGATGGCGTGGCGCACTCCCAGGTGTTCCCGGAACGCCTCCTCGAAACGAATGATGTAGTCATAGCACTTGGATCCCCATCCGTTGACCGCGGCATCGGTGGCGTATCGGATCTCCAACTCGGTGATCGAGGGCTTGGTGTAGGGGATTGGCTCGCTCATGAGATGGTGAGGGAGGGAATGGCCTTGAGGAATTTTCCACCCCAGGAGGGAACGGAATGCAGTTGGGTCTCGATTTCCTTTCCGAGATTCCAGGGAAGGATGAAAACGAGGTCGGGTCGTGTCTTCTCGATGAGTTCGGGAGGATGAATGGGAATCCGGCTGCCGGGAAGGTATTTTCCCTGTTTCGACGGCGCGGCGTCACAGACGAAGGGGAGGAGGTCGGGGCGGATCCCGGCGTAGTTGAGGAGGGTGTTGCCCTTGGCGGCGGCGCCGTAGGCGATGATGGAGCGTCCCTGTTCCTTGGTTTCGATCAGGAAACGGACCACCTCATCCTTGATCCGGTCGACGCGGCCTTGAAAACCGCCATAGGTGTCGGCATCCATCAGCCCGGCCTCCTGTTCCTGCCGCAGCAGGCTGGAGACGGTGGAGGCGCGAGGGCGCCGTCCGGAATCGGCTCGTTGGGCGAAGACGCGGAGGCTGCCCCCGTGGGTCGGGAGCGTCTCGACATCGAACAGGTATAGACCGTTGGCGGAAAAGATTCGATCAACCGCGGTCAGGGACAGGTAGGAAAAATGTTCGTGATAGATGGTGTCGAACTGGCACTGATCGATCAGTCGGAGCAGGTGGGGGAACTCGAAGGTGGCGACCCCGTCCGGCTTGAGGAGGGCGGCAAAGCCGCGGACGAAATCGTTGATGTCGGGAACGTGGGCGAGGACATTGTTGGCGACCAACAGGTCCGCTCCGCCTTCGGCGTCGGCGAGTCGCTCGCCGAGCGCGGCACCGAAAAATTCCCGGACGATACGCAATCCCCGGGCCTCCGCGGCGGTGGCGGTGCTGGCGGTGGGTTCCACCCCCAGGCAGGGGATGCCCCGTTCCTGGACGAACTGGAGCAGGTACCCGTCGTTGGCGGCAATCTCGACGACGAGGCTTTCGGTTCCCAGCCCGAAGCGCCCGACCATTGCTTCCACATATCGTTCAGCGTGGCGAAGCCAGGTCGAGGACTGGCTGCTGAAGTAGGCGTAGTCGGCGGAGAAGAGGGCCTCGGCGTTCGCGAAGTCTTCCGTCTGGACGAGCCAGCAGGTTTCGCAGACGAGGACGCGAAGGGGGAACCACACTTCCGGTTCGTGAAGGGTATCCTCCGTCAGGTAGGCGTTGGAGGGAGGAGCGCTACCCAGGTCGATGAAGGTCGACTCGAGGGGCGCCTGGCAATGGCGGCAATTCATGGGGCGATTCCGGGAAAGTGGGCCTCGATCAGGGCGGCGGCGGCGTCACGGTCGGAGAGGGAGGTGACGGGCAGGGGCCAGGTGATCCCGAGGCGGGGGGAAAGGGGATGAAACACGGCTTCCGCCTCGGGGGTGTAGGAATGGGTGTGGAGGTAGAGCAGTTCGCAATCCTCCGAGAGGGTCTGGAACCCGTGGGCGCAACCGGGGGGAATGAAAAGCGAGCGGTGGTTTTCCCGACTGAGGATCTCCCCATACCAGCGCAGGAAGGTGGGGGATCCCGCCCGGAGATCCACGGCGACGTCGAAGATCTCCCCCTGGAGACAGGAAACGAATTTCCCCTCCGCATGGGGGGGGGGCTGGAAGTGGAGGCCGCGAACCGTACCCCGTTCCCGGCTGAAGCTGCGGTTGATCTGGACGGGAGCCTCCTCCTGAAAGAGGGAGGCGAGTTCATCGGCACAGAAGAGGCGCTCGAAGAATCCGCGGGAATCGCCGATGGGGTGGCGCTCCACCACGGAGACACCATCGATCGGGGTGGAATTGAGGGTGAAGCGATCACTCATGGGCGCAGGCAGTCCTCGTAGTCAGTGATCTGTTGCCGAGTGAATTCCAGAAGGTCCTTCGTGCCCTCCAGCCGGGTGCGTTCCCACTCGACTACCATTTGCAGGCTGGTCTCCAGGTTCCAGCGCGGTTCCCATCCCAGTTCCCGAATCGCGAGGCTGCTGTCTAGGCGAAGAGCGGATGTTTCATGGAGGACCTGGTTCGAAGCTGCTTCGGCCTCCTCGATGACGGTGGCGCCCGGACTCCAGAGGGAAGCCAGGAGTCGGGCGACCTTCCCCACGGAGGCATTTTCTTTCGGACCGGGGCCGAAGTTCCAGGCGCGGGCAAAACGTCCCTCGTCGTCGCTCGCCAGCCGGTTCCCCAGGAGCAGGTAACCCGCGAGCGCCTCGAGCACGTGCTGCCAGGGACGCACCGCTCCGGGCCGACGGAGCCGGACAGGTTCGCCGGTGGCGAAGGCACGCAGGCAGTCGGGAACGAGCCGGTCCCGCGCCCAGTCTCCCCCCCCGATCACGTTGCCGGCCCGGGCCGTGGCGACCCGGGGGCCGGCGGCGAAGAAGCTGTCCCGGTAGGAGGCGGCCACGATCTCGGCCGCCGCCTTGCTCGCGCTGTAGGGATCATGACCCCCGAGGCGGTCGGTCTCCCGGTAGGGGTAGGGCCACTCCCGGTTCTCGTAGACCTTGTCCGTGGTCACGATGACGAGGCCGCGGATCGAGTCGCAGCTCCGGGCGGCCTCAAGGAGGTGAGCGGTGCCCAGAATGTTGGTCGACAGCGTCTCGACCGGTGAGCGGTAACTTTCCCGGACCAGCGGCTGGGCGGCGAAATGAAAGACGATCTCGGGCTGGGCCGCCCTCATGGCCTCGGCCAGGGCTTCCTGGTCGCGGATGTCGTTCCGGGAATCGGATTGAAGCCGTTGCGCCACCCCGATCTCGGTGAAGAGATTGGGAGAGTTCAGGGGATCGAGGGCATAGCCGTGGACCGAGGCTCCCAGCAGGTCGAG
The DNA here is from genome assembly GCA_964439145.1 of uncultured Verrucomicrobiales bacterium. Lineage (GTDB taxonomy): Bacteria > Verrucomicrobiota > Verrucomicrobiia > Verrucomicrobiales > DEV007 > JAEUHH01. The sequence goes on along the minus strand of CAYTNL010000006.1, from coordinate 3,972 downwards.
CCAGGTCGCCAGCCAACTTCCCTTGAAACCGGTGTGGCCGGTGAGGAAGACGGATCGATCCCGGTACCAGGCGAATGGAGAGGGGGTCACCATGTCTTCCAGGGGGCTCGGTCCGCTTGCCAGAGTTGTTCCAGGAGTTGTTGTTCCCGGTAGGTGTCCATGCACTGCCAGAAGCCGTGGTGACGATATCCGGCCAACTGGCCAACCTCGGCCAGGGCCTGGAGCGGTTCGCGCTCGAAGATGCAGTCATCGCCGGTGAGGTAGTCGCGCACACCGGCGTTCAGAATCATGAAACCGCCGTTGATGAATCCCTGTTCCCGATCCGGCTTTTCATGAAAGGAGCGCACCGTCATCCCGTCGAAGCCGATCTCCCCGAAGCGACCGGCCGGTTGCACCGCGGTCAGGGTGGCCAGCTTTCCCTGGTCGCGGTGGAAATCCAGCGCCGCCTGGAAATCGCAGTCGGCGAGCCCGTCGCCGTAGGTGAAAAGCACGTCCTCGCTGCCGAGGTGATCCATGGCGCGCAGGAGTCGTCCCCCAGTCTGGGTGTGCAGGCCGGTTTCCAGGAGGGTGACGGTCCAGTCCTCCTCCTCGTGGCTGTTGTGCCAGGTGATCTCCGGAGCCCGGCCCAGCTTCAGGGTCACGTCGCTGCGGTTCCAGAGGTAGTTGCGGAAGTATTCCTTGATGACCTCCCCCTTGTAGCCCAGGCAGAGCACGAACTCGTTGAACCCGCATTGGGCGTAGCCCTTCATGATGTGCCAGAGAACGGGCTGGCCCCCGATGGGGACCATGGGCTTGGGGCGATACTCGGTCTCTTCCCGGAGCCGAGTGCCGAGGCCGCCGCAGAGGATGATGACTTTCATGGATGAGGGAGGATCTGCCAGTTCAGAAGGGGGCGCACCGCGCCGGGGATCGGGCCGGCATAGCCGTTTCGAGACGAATGAAGGGTTTTTTCTATCGGATCTGAGATATGGAAGATCAAGGCGTCGCGTTCGAAGAATGCCACCTGAATGCCGTTTTCCGAGTAGGTCAGGGCCAAGCCGACGAAGTAAGTGCCGTCGTTGAGGAGCCAACCCGGGAACTCGCAGATGGCCTCGTAGACGCCCGGTGAACCCGGGAGGGGCTGGCCGGATGGAGATACCACGCAAACATAGTTTCCCGCGCTGTCGAAAAGATGAAAATTGGGATAGGGAGTCCCTTTGCTTTCTCCGGTGAGGCGGTAAAGCATTCGGATATGGAACGAGTCTTCGATGGAGATGTCGGGTATGGAGGCTCCCGTCCGATCAGTGATGCGGGCGGTCAAGAGTCTGCCCCCCAGGGAGCCGATCGATCTCCCGTCTCCCATAAAGTCAACCTCGTGGGGTGCGGACTGGCCGCGTCGATAGTAAGAGGGAATGACCTCAGAGGGCGAGCCGTCCGAGACAACCTTGCCCGATTCGAGGAGCAGGGTTCGTCGGCAAAGCGAACTGATGGAACCCATATTGTGACTAACGAACAATACGGTTCTGCCCTCGTTGGCCACTGCTTCCATTCGGCCGAGGCACTTTTTCTGAAAATCGGCGTCTCCTACGGCGAGAACCTCGTCAACGATCAGGATCTCTGGATCGATATGGGCAGCCACGGCAAAAGCCAGGCGGACGTACATGCCGGAACTGAATCTTTTCACCGGAGTGTCGAGAAATCTTTCCACTTCCGCGAAGGCCACGATTTCATCGAATCGTGCTCTGATCTCGGCTCGCGTCATGCCGAGGATCGCGCCATTGAGAAAAATGTTCTCGCGTCCCGTGAGTTCGGGATGGAATCCGGTACCGACTTCGAGAAGAGAAGCCACCCGCCCTCGAAGAGTAACGCGGCCACGTGTCGGTTCTGTGATGCGCGAGAGAATCTTCAAAAGAGTCGATTTGCCCGCGCCGTTTCGTCCGATGATGCCTATGGATTCCCCCTGTTGAACTTGGAAACTGACATCGGAAAGCGCCCAGAAGGATTCGGTGGAGACTTTGGGGGTACGTTTGCCGCGTCCAACGAGTTGCCTCAGTCGGCGGGGCAATTCATCCCGCAGAGAACGGTATTGAAACGCGTTCTCCTGATTTCCCTGGTGTCGGATCAGGTAGCGCTTTCCCAGGTTTTCGATCTCGATGAGGGGAGCCATGTCAGATTACGTCCGCGAATTCCCGTTCTGCTTTCCGAAAATACCAGATGCCGATCCACAGGTTGACGGCCACGACGAGCAGGGAAACCCAGAAACCTGGGAGATAGAGGGTGGATGTTTCCGGGCCCCCAACTGACCAGCGGAAGCCGTCAATCACGCCGACCATCGGATTGAGAGAGTAGAGGAATCGCCATTCCGGGGGCACCACTCCCGAACTGAAGCCGACCGGGCTGATGTAGAGTCCCATTTGGACAATGAACGGTACCACATACCGAAAATCACGGTATTTGACATTGAGCGCGGTGAAGAGGAGGCCGGGGCCGAGGGCTGCCAGAAAGGCGAGGAGGACGAAGGCTGGCATCGCCAACAGGGTCCATGAGAGAGAAAACTGGTAGATGGCGCAGAGAATCAAGAGCAGAACGAAGCTGATGGCAAAGTCCACCAGGGCGACAAAGACGGAGCTGGCTGGCAGGATCATGCGTGGGAAATAGATCTTTGACACGAGATTGGCATTGCCGACCAGGCTGGCTCCGGACTCGGTCAGGGCATTGGCAAAAAACTGCCAGGGCAACATCGCAGAGAAAACGAGAATAGGATAAGGAACCCCGCCATCCGGCAGCTTCGCGATCTTGCCGAAGACCACCGTGAAAACGATCATGGTGAGTACCGGCCTGAGGACGGCCCAAGCGACGCCGATGACAGTCTGCTTGTAGCGGACCAGCAAATCCCGCCAAGCCAGGAAATAGAACAGCTCGCGATAGCTGTAGAGATCGCGCCAATAGTTCCGGGAGGACCTCCCCGGCTCGATGAGCAAAGAGGGTCTGGTCGGCGACTCGAGCGGGTTGGGCGTTGGCATGAAATGGTCTTCGCGAAAAGTCAAAGATCGGGAAAGCGGAAGGCCCTTGATGTGGGGTGCTCATCCTTATCATCTCACATACGCAGGAGATACGAGCCGGGGCGGAGAGGCAGTTCTTGTTCTTGGGAGTAGCGAGGGAGCAGGTGAGCGTGAATCAAGCCTTGCGAGACGCGAGTCGGGTAAGCCACGGGAGAAGGTTTCGCGCCTTCCGGTGCCAAGTAAGCAGTCCACCCAAGCGTTTGTGCAGCGTATCGGGATCAGATAGAACCGCGCTGGTGGACTTCGAATTCTCCTCGATACTGGCGGCAAGGAACTCCAGGCGTTCTTCGGAACTTTGGATCTGTGGACGAACTTTGTTTTCCAATAAGCCGACAAAAAGTGTTCGAAGGCTGGTTTCCGCCCGATAATAGGTGCGGCGATCACCAGGAAGGAAAACGCGGTGAACGGCGTGGTGTGATTCCAAGAATCGCAACCCTTGGCTGGCGGAACCCCGACTGACCTGCAACTGGGCGACAATCGCCTCGAAGGATCGTGGTCTGTCGCTGCAATACAGGTAGCCGAAAAGAGCCCCGATGGAACGGGGCAGGTTGAGGCTCAGGGCAAGGTGGACAAAGAACTCGATCAGATCTCCTTCCAGCGAGGAGAGCTGAGGAGGATGCTCCAGATGGGGGGGATTGGTGTGGCTCGAAGCCACTTTCGGGGTGGATTTCAATCTGTTTAGAAAATATTGAACAGATTGAAATCCGCAATCGAAATTTGTTTCCCGGATGCTCTATTCACTCCTATAGAGGCGGTCCTCCCAGTTTGTGGTCGGTCACACTGGTTCTGGATCCCGATCTGATCAGCCAGAATGTTGGCTTTCCGCTCGAAAAGCGTGCCTTACTGAGGGCCTATCGGTCGTTGCCTGTAAGTCCGGCCGACAGGGGTAGTGCCCGACGTGAGATTGAGTTGAAGAATAGGTCGTAGGGTA
>CAYTNL010000005.1:0-140352 GCA_964439145.1 uncultured Verrucomicrobiales bacterium | reverse complement strand
GATTCGCCAATCCCGCTAGAATTCAACAGGGGCCGCGTTTACCCCGCTTACGAATAATCCCTGATCGGGAAGCCCGTCTGGGATGACCTCCGCGAGCATTTCGAGCGGGCCTATATCCCTGAATCACAGAAGATTTCCATGAGGGGATTCTCGGCGAGCTGAAGATCGATTCTCGGGGACTACTCTGTCTCTTCTCTCAGGTCAGACATCTAGCACCTCCGAATCGCGGGAAGCACTCATCGAATCGTTTTTCGAGGCTTATCACCGGTTGATCTGTAATGTCTTTCCATTCACCGTCTACCTCACCCGAAAGGCAGATCAGGAGGTGGCGTGGGACAGATACGGAAGGGATCTGGACCGGGCGAAGTGTGGGTGTGATCGGGAAAGCGCGCAACGTCGGGTCCGGTACTGCGCAAGCACCCGAAACCTGGATCCGATCAACGGCGTTCGTAGACTTCGAAGCTGTCGAAGACCACTTCCTCACTCGCGGCGGCGAGCGCGGCGATGGCGTCGTAATGCTCCTGATCTTCCTCCGTCTGCCAGGGCACATCGGCGTAGAGACTGACGAACTCGACCACCCGGATGCCCAGACGGCGACCCGCAAACTCGATCTGGAATTGCTCGAGGGCGTCGCGGGCATCGACCGCCTGAACGAAACAGTAGACGTAGCCACCCTCGAATTCCCCGTGATGCTTGGAACCGGCATCGTAGGAAAACTCAATGTTGGCCCAGTAAACCAATCGGTCGGAGGAGGGATGATACATGGTCGTCGGAGTGGTTTGGAAGGTGGCGCGTTCGCGACTCTCCCCGCTCGTTTCACGAGCTCAGGGCGGGATCATCGCCGAAATCCCGGTATCATGCAAAGCAAAAGGGTTGCCATCCTCCATCGCGAAAATCGCCCCCCTGTCACGACCGGAAACGGTAGCCAAACTCCCGGATGGTCTCGATGTGCCAGGGGTGGGCGGGATCGGTCTCGATCTTTTTCCGCAGCGTGGTCACGAAGCGGTCGATGGTCCGGCTGGTCACGCGCGACTCGTAGCCCCAGACATCATCCATGATGCGCTCGCGGCTGAGCGCCCGGCCCGCCCGGGAAGCGAAATAGTCGAGCAGCTCATACTCGCGCGGAGACAGAGCCACGGCGGCCCCGTCGGCCCCCCGCAGCTTGTGCGCGTCGCGGTCGAGCACGAATCGGCCGAAACGGAACTCGTCCGCCCCGTCCTCACCACCTTCCGCCTCCATGCGCCCCCGACGCAGGATGGCCTCGGCGCGAGCCAGCAGTTCCCGGATGCCGAAGGGCTTGCGCACATAGTCGTCCGCGCCCAAGCCCAGGCCCAGCAGGACGTCGGATTCCTCGCACTTCGCGGTCACGAAGATCACCGGGGTGGCCACGCCTTCCTGCCTCAGGTAGCGGCAGATCTCGTAGCCGTTGATGCGCGGGAGCATGACATCCAGGATGAGCAGATCGTTGCCCCCGTCGCGCGCCCGCTCCAGGCCCCGCTCACCATCGGAGACGCTTTCGACACGGTAGCCGCGGGCGGCGAAGTTGTCGCTGACGCCTCGGCGTAGTGCGGGATCGTCCTCGACGACCAGGATGCGTTTACCGTTCAGATTCATGGCGTGTCGGGGTTGGGATGCAACAGGGAGATCGCGGCCGGGGGAATGTCGCGCGGACAGCGGAGTCGGACCCGGAAACGACAGCCGCCCTGCCCCTCGTCCGACGTTTCCTCGATGCCGATGCGCCCGCCCATGCGGCGGGTGAACTGGCGACAGATGGCCAGCCCCAGGCCCACCCCGGAGCCGCCACCCGCCAGCCGGGAGTCCACCCGAAACCAACGGTGAAAGACGTGGCGTCTCAACTCCGCGGGAATCCCGACGCCCCCGTCCGTCACCCGCAGACTCACGCGGCGACCGGGATCCGAGACGCTGTCGATGAGGACGCGCGGGGGGGATCCATCCGGACCGGTGCCGTATTTCAGGGAATTCTCCACCAGATTGCGGATCACCCCGCCCAGAGCAGTCCTGTCCCCCAGCGCGATGTGTCCCGCGTCGACGGCGTTATCCACCACGGCGCCAGCCCGCTCGATGGCCGGTCGCAGTTCCGCGCAGACTTCGGCCACGATCTCGCGCAGGGGACAGCTTTCTATCTTCAGGCGTGCTTCCCCGCGCTCCAGCCGGGCAAAGGTGAGGAAATCCTCCGCCAAGCGGCTGAGGCGTTGATTCTCCTTCACCACCAGATCCAGGTAGTCCCGCCGCTGGGCGGCGGTGCGCAACACAGGCGAATCCTCGTCGGCCAACGTCTCCAGCAGCACCCGCATCGAGGCCAGCGGGGTCTTCATCTCGTGGGAGACCGTGGTGAGGAGATCGCCGCGCAACTCATCCACCCGCAGCCCGCGATGCACCGCCAGCCAGACCACCCCCGCCACCACCACCACACCCACCACGATGCCGCCCGCCCGCCACCAGGCGGCGATCAGCTCACGGTCGAACTCCTCCGGCACCGTGATGATGCCGCCGAGAATCACCCGCCAACCGGCGAAAGGACCGCCCTGGATTTCCGACACCACCAGGTCGCGTCCCCCCACATCGCCCCTCTCCCGCTGGATCCCGCCATCCGGCGAACTCACCGACAGCGCCACCTGTTCACCGAAGATGCGGTGCAGATGCCCGAACAAGGCGTCGCCCATCGCCTCCCTATCCCCCGTCCGTTCCCGCGCCGCCTCGGCGAGAGCCTCACCCCGGGCCGAGCGCTCCACCAGATGCCTGGTCTGATCGCGAATGGCGCCCGTCTCCAAGGCCACCTCATCGGCCCGCTCGCGTTCGGCCTTCTCGATCATGAGCTGCACCGTCATCACCGTGGGCACCACCGGCAGCAGGGCGAGCAGAATGACCAGCCAGCGCACTTGCCGACGGTTCAGCCACATTCCGCTGCCTTTCATGACGGCATGATATTAGCAGATTCGCCAGGCCCGAGGGAAGCCAAAAGAGCACCGACAAGAGAGCAAGCTTCTCCGCCATTTCATTGTGGATGGGGGCAAGGGATGGGAAATGCCCCCCCTCAGCCCTCGGGATCGAGCAAGGTCGCGAGGTCGCCCATGTAGGATTCGACGTCGAGGGCGTTCTCCTCGGGATAGCCGTAACGGGGCAAGTAGCGGTCGTCATCGTCGCCGCGCAGGGGCACGGCTTCGGCGCTGCCTCCCACGCGGACCACGACGGCTTTGCGCCCCTCCCAGCAGCCGCCACGTTCGCCGGACTGGCGGAGGTAGCCGCCGGAGCCATTGGTGCCATCGACGATCAGCGGCCAGTCACTGCGGGACGAGGAGTTGAGGCCGGCGATGTAGGCCCAATGGTTTTCCCCGGCTTGGAGTCGATCCCCCTGCTCCTCGATGCGTCCGTCGGCTTTGGGGCCCCAGGCGGAGCCGGGCACGGAGAAGATGCGCTCGGTGTCGATGTAGTCTGGGACCAGGGTGCGGAATACCTCGTTGGAGTTGGCGTATTCTTCTTCGGTTACGAAATCCACGGTGGAGGGAAAGAGGCCGTCCCAGTCGGCGGCATAGGCGCGGAGTCCGTTACCGAGTTGTTTGGCGTTCTGCATGGCGGCGTTCATCTGCGCGGTGCGGAGGGCGGCGGTGACGCCGGGGGTCATGACGGCGGCGAGGATGGCGATGATGGCGGTGACGGTCAGCAGCTCCACGAGGGTAAAGCCGGCGTCGGCGTGGTGAGGGCGGATCGAGGGAGGGCGGTAGGTTTTCATGGTGGCGATGTGGGTTTGGTATTTTTTTGATTCCCCGAAGCGGTCGCGCTTTTCTCCGGTGACTCCCGGTGGGTAGCGCCTCCATGGAACTTCGGGGATGCCGCCATCGTCCCCTAACCGTGTTACCGGGGTGTTACCGCCCGGTTTCGATCCGGGGAAAAATTTCATGATTTCGCCTGCGATTGCGTCCTTGCCGGAGTTTCATCGTCGTTGGAGATTCCCCCCTCCTCCCCTCGCACCCTCCCTCACATGAAATCCGCTCGGCGCCCGGCGCTGATCTCCTGCCTGCTTGTACTCGTAGCGGCTCTCCCGCGTCCGTCCGCCATCGCCGACAATCCGGGGGTGCGATTGGGCGAGGTGGGGCCGTGGGGACAGATCGAGACGTTCCAGATCGTGCTCGAGCCCTCCGACATGGTGTTGCGGGAGCCGCTTTATCAGATACCGCTGCCCACGTGGTCGTTTCCGGCCGACTGGAACACGGAGCGGATCGCGGCGCTGTTTCGCGAGCATGGAATCCCGGCGAGTGAGATCGAGACGATGCTCCTTCCCGAAAATCGGCATCGGGACGGGAACTTTCAGTTTTTTCTCCCCACGGAGAACGCCATCCTCGGCCTGGATCCCGAGCGTCGCGCCGCGCTCTACGAGGTACTCGGGCAGTGGACGACGAATCCCTACCAGTCGGTGCCCTTTTCCCTCGGGGCTCGGGATGTGAGCGAGCTGGCGGCGCTGGCGGCGCATTCGCTGCCGCCCGAGGTGCTGCAACTGGCGGATCGTCTCGTCTACATGAAGGAACCCAAGCATGTCTTTTCCGACTATTTTCTGGTGTCCCGCCAGCTCCCCGATCCTGCCAGCCGACTCGCGTTCGTGAAGGTGTTGCTGCGGTCCCCCTCCCTGATGGTGCGTCTGCGCATCCCGCCCTCGGCGAATCCGGCGGAGGTGCGCCGCTACTGGTCGCTGGATGGCAAATACACGGGCAGCCTGCCTTTTCTCGACGCGGCGATCCCCGTCTATGAGGAGGAGGCCAGCGAACCCATCGATCTGGTCCATCTGCTCCCCCCGCTGCCGCGCCAACTGCTCTACGCCTACTCTCCGCGGAGTCTGGCAGTGGGCACGCATCGGCCCGATTGTTTCTGGTCAGCCCTGAATTTCTTCGAGGACGAGTTTTCCCAGCGCTTTCTGGACCCGGTGGCGGGAGAGAGTCTGGGCACCGAGTGGCTGCCCATCGAGGGCCCCTCGCGCTTTGGTGACCTGGTCCTGATCCAGTCCACTGTCGATGATCTCGCCATTCACGGCTGCACCTACCTCGCCGATGGCCTGGTCTTCACGAAGAACGGGAAGAGCCTGGTGCGTCCCTGGCTGATTCAGACACTGGATGAAGTGAAAGCCACCTATTGTCACGACGACCAACACCGGGTGCTGAATTTCCGCCACCGCCGCTTTCTCTCCCCGGAGGAGCGCGAAGCCGCCCGGGGACGGGTGGAGGCGCTGACCAACCGGGTGGTCCCGATCATTCTGCCCCCTCCCACGCCCGCCGGCTCGCCATGAGATCCCGGATTGCCACGGTCCCGCGTCTCGTCGGCTCTCTCGTCATCGCGATGATGTCGTGCCCGGCCTTGGCGTGGGCGGAGACGAGCGTCCCCGCCGGGGATACCCGCTATGTAGGGGAGCCGTCGGGGCCGTGGGGAAAGATCGAGACTCTGGCCATCGCCCTGGATCCCCCGGCGGATCGTTTCGACCATCCCGTGTTTCGAAATCCCCGACCGTGGTGGGGGTTTCCCGACGACTGGGAGGATGAGCGCATCCTCGCCCTGCTGTTGGAATGCGGGGTGAGCCGGGAGAGCGCCGACGCCCTGCTCGGGGACGAACGTGGCCACGAGCCCGGCGTCGTCCGGTGGTTCGGTATGCCCGCCGACCTGCCCCGCGGCCTCACCGGCGAGGGGCGTGGGCGCCTGTATCGACAGCTCGGTGAATGGCCGTTCAACCATCACCAGCATTCCCCCTTCGTGCTCAGCGCGGAGACGGTCTCCTCGCTGGCCGCCCTGGCCCCCCACCCGTTTCCAGAGAGCGTCATCCAGCGCGCGGATCAGTTGCTGGTGCAGGATCGGGGAAAAAACGTGCTACCCGATTTCGCGGCCGTCGCCGACGACCTTCCCGACGAGATCAGCCGCATCCGCCTGGGTCAGTTGCTCATGCGCAGCCGGGCGCGCCTGGCGCGTCTCCGTCTGCCGGTGGCGACCGGTGCCGAGGTGGAGGCGTTCCGCGAATACTGGTCCGCTGCCGAGCGCAATCTCGGCGCCATGCCGCTGATCGACAGTCTGCTGCTGAGCGAGGGGGAGACGTCCGCGCCGCTCGACCTGATCCACCTGCTCCCTCCGCTGGCCCGCAGTCTCATGGGCACCTATCCCTCGATGGAGCAACACGTGGCCCGGAGATCGCCCGACTGTTTCTGGACGGCGCGAAATTTTTTCCACGAGGAGCCTTCCCAGCGCTATCTGGACGAGACCTTCGAGGACACCCATTTCCGCGACTGGCAACCGGTCTCGCCCCCGCTCCAACTGGGCGATGTGATCCTGATCGTGGATCGCGAGGATGAGACCCGACTCAGACACGCCTGCAACTATGTCGCCGCCGATCTGGTCTTCACCAAGAACGGCATCAGCACGCTGCGCCCCTGGGTGTTGCAAAGGATGGAAGAGATGCTGGCCGTCTATCACCGTGAAGCCCACACCAAAGTGCTCCAGCTCCGTCACCGAAGGGCCATTCGATACGCCGAGCAGCGCTCCGGCTCCTAGGAGTCTGTCGGACTTAGAGCGTCTGAGCGAGGAAATCGGGCTTCGAGCTAAAATTTTCATACGTCCGAGGAGTTTGTGGGAACACAAATGACGAGGACGGAGGGAAATTTGAGCCGAATTCCCGTTTTCCGCAGCCGGGCGGGATAAGTCCGACAGACTCCTGGCCCGGCTCACGCGGACGGTGGTAGACTCCGCAGCGCCTCGATGCGTCGCAACACCGGCGGGTGGGAGTAGTTGAGAAAGACCATCAGCGGATGGGGTGTGAGGTTGCTCAGGTTGTCCTTGCTCAGCTTCTTCAAGGCACTCACCAGCGCCCCGGGCTCGCCGGTCGCCTCGGCGGCGAAAGCGTCGGCCTCATACTCCCATTTGCGGCTGCCCATATTTCCCAACACACCTAGCACCTGGCTGAGAGGCTGGACGAGGATGCCGAAGAATACCAGGCTGAGGTGGATCGAGGTCTCCGTCACCCCGAAAGCGTCGAACAAGCCCCGGCTTTCCATGACCAGGCCGAGCAGGAAAAACATCAGCCCGTTGGCGCCGATACCCAGGGCCATGCCTTTCTGGATGTGGCCGCGACGGTAGTGCCCGATCTCGTGGGCGAGCACCGCGACCAGTTCCGGCGTGGTGTGGCGCTCCACCAGGGTGTCGAAGAGGGCGATGCGTTTGTTTTTCCCGATGCCGGTGAAAAAGGCGTTCGATTTCGCCGAACGCTTCGAGCCGTCCATCACCATCACCTCGCGCAGGGGGAAACGGCAATGCTCAGCCATGGCGTGAATTTCCGTCTTCAGTTCCCCCTCGTCGAGGGGCGCGAACTTGTTGAACAGCGGCATGATCCAGGCGGGAGCCACGTAGGCGAGCGCCAGCGTCACCAGAGTCATCGCCAGCCAGCCCCACAGCCAGGCCAGCGGCAGGGCGCCGAAAATCCACAGCACCAGCGCCAGCAGGGGCAGCCCCAGGATCGCCCCCAGGGCCAGTGATTTGATCTGATCGACGACGAAGGTCCCGATAGTGGTGCGGTTGAAGCCGAAGCGTTCCTCGATGACGAAGGTGTCAAAGAGATCCAGGGGCAGGCTGACGAGATAGTGGCCGAGGAACAGGAGCGAGAGATAGACCAGACCACTGATGACGGGTCCGAATGACCAGGCGCGCACCACGCCATCGAGCCAGCCAAAACCGCCACCCCACCAGAAACCGAGAAAGATCAGGAGCGAGAATCCAGACTCCACCAGCCCAAACCGGGCGCTGGCGCGGGTGTAGGCCTGGCTCCGCGCATACTTTTCCGCGTCATAGACATCCTCCATCTCGGGCGGCAGTTCCGCCCGCAGGGATCGCAGATTCAGCCAGGTAGCCACCAGATCCAGGCCGCGCACCAGCAGCACGGTGACGATGACGAACCAGAACCAGGCGTTGGGATCGATGTCGGACATGGGAGGAAAACGTTCGCGCCGGTAATCAGACGCCTTTCCCAGCATCGCCCGAAACCGTCGGCCTCGCGAGCAGCTCGTTCCAGCTTTTCCCGATGACCAGACGCCGGTAGAGCGCCAGGCCCGCCACGGTTAGGACAAACCACACCCACCACCAGCTCACCGCCTCGGTGAAAATCGCCCGCGTGGCCGCCTCGTCGGTCGCGTCGGCCCCGTCCGCGCGTCCCCGCAGCCAGGCGGTCTGCATGCCGAACCCCCAGGTCACCAATCCGTAGGACAGGTTCATCGTCAGCCCGCGGAAACTCAGCACCGTGGCCCGGTCCGCGGACGGCGTGACCCGGTTCAGGTAGGTGGACAGGAAGAAATGCAGCAGCCGCATCCCCAACCACAACCCCGGCAGAAAGAGCACCGACCAGTAACGAACGGGAAACGCCAGGCTGAACAGGCCGACAAAGACCAACACCGTGAGCAGGCCGAAATTGAACGAGGGCGAACGCCGCTCCATCAGCCGCCCGCCCAGGGCGGCGGCGGCGAGTCCCGTCAGCGATCCCGCCACGCTGATGGCTCCGAACCAGCGCGGCTCGAACCCGATGGTCTCGAACCAGATCGAGTTCACCGTGTAGTAGAGTCGCACGATGCTGTCGTAAAACAGCCCCACCAGAATGAGCATCAACGCCACCGGTGTGCGCAGGATCCAGCCTCCGGCCCGGAATGTCCGGCGGAAGCTCTCCCGGATCGCCGCGCCGATAGGCTGGCTCGCGCCACTCGGCGACGAGTCCGGCTCCCGGAATCCCAACGCCACCGTCAGGGTAGCCAGCGCCATGCCGAGATTGAGCCAGATGGGGAATTTCAAGGTCTCCGCCTGGGTAAAGGTCCGCCCCCATCCCAGCCAGGCCGCCACCCGGTTCACCAACTCCGGATCATAGACCGCCGCCCCGGTCAGCGACACCGCCACGAAACAGATCGATTGCCACCGCATCAGTCGCACCATGAGCCGCGACCACCGCGTCTCCCGATCCGCCTCCGGGAGCGAGTCGAAGGCCAAGGCCTCATCCGCGCCCGAAGCCGCCGCCTCCGCCGCGCCGGAGATCACCCGGTTGACACAGAAAACCGCGAACAACACCCAGAGCGCCCGCTCCAGGGCCTCGGGATCCCCCGCCAAAGCCGCGCGATCCACCACCGGGACCAGGGCCAGCACCAGCATTTCCACCACCATCAGCACCGCCGCCGCGACCACCAGGGTGCGGCGTCCCAGTTGATCCGCCAGCGCGCCAGAGGGCACCTCCAACAACACGATGGACAGCGCCCAGGCCACGTTCAGGTAGGCGAACTGCTCCTGGCTCAACCCGAAGTCCAGAAACATGATGGCATAGACCGGGTAGTAGAAACGACAGTTGAAGAAGACGCGAAACCACACGAAGCGCGACGCGTTGGCGGCGAGCCCGGTATCATTTGCTACGGGAGTCGGGGATCCTGGCATGGGTGGAAGGAGGCCCCCAGCATCGGCGAAGATGCCGAGCCGTCAGCGGGAAAATTCCACCGGACCCGTATCCGGGATCACTCCAGTCGCGACACGTCCACCCCCGCGGGCTCGGTCGGCGCGGTATCGGCCCCCAGCCATTCGTAGACATGGTGATTGAACTGGCGCTGGTCGGTGCTGTGCAGATCGGTCACATGACGATAGGCGCCCGAATCCTCCAGATAGCTCACCAGCTCCGGATGCGTCCCCCGGGCAATCTCCCGATGGGCGAAAACCACGAACAGCGGCAAGCCTTCCATCCGGGCTTCCCGCTCCACCTCGCGCAGCGCCGGCACCGACCAGGTCAGTGACACGAAGGGATCGTAGCGGGTGACATCCGTCCAAAACGAGGCGTGCCGCACCTGTCGGGCCCGCTCCAGATAATCGGGATAGACCCCGCCTCGAATCAGCTCCACCGCTTCCCGCATCGGTTGGACACTGTGGCCCGTGATGACCCCGATCTGGGGCGCCACCGCCACCAGCCAGAGCAAACCGACGATCCCACCGCCGACGCGCGGGATCAACCGTCGCCGCCCGTCCCGCGCGTCGGAGAAGGCCATCACTATCAGGATCACCAGCAGCGGAGCCGCCGACAGCGCATACCAGAGATGCAGCACCGTGTCCGTGCCGCGAGCTACCCCGAAAGCCAGGAGGGGCGCGCCCAGGGCCCCAGCGACGAGCATTTCCCCCAGCAGCCGGGATCGCTTCCAGGCGCGGACCCCGCCGATCACCGCCGCCAGGGCAAAAGCGATCACCATCAACCACGGCAGCGGATTCCCCGACTCACCGGCCCGCATGATCGACAGCGATATCGGCGACTCGGGATTCTGCTCCATCCAGGGCATGCCGACGCCCGCCATGGCGCTGAAATCCAGCAGCCAATGAGACTCCGGACCACCGGCAAGTGAGGGCACCTCCCCGAGATGGACGCGCATTTGACTGAACATGGGGGCAAACAAGAGCCAGAAAACCAGCCCCGCCAGCGTGTTCGCCCCCAGCCAGCGAGCCGCCTGATCCTTCACCGTCCCCCTCCTGTCCGGCTCCCGCCACCAGGCCCGCCCCAGCCGCCAGGCCACCACCCCGTTCACCATGATCAGCCAGAAAATCGCCCCCGGAAAAGCCCACATCATCAACGCCGACACCCCGCCAAGCGCCAGCCACCATCGCCAACTGCCCGCGGTCAGCGCCTTCAGCACACAGCAGAGCACGAGCGGCATCAGGGGAAGCAGCAGCGAGTGCCCTCTCGCCTCGGAACCATAGCGGATGAGCCACGGATGCAGCGCCCCCACCCCCATCACCACCAGCCCCATGCCCGGCGCCCCCAGCCAACGGGCCAGCACTCCCGCCAGCAACACCCCCGCCAAGCCCGCCACCAGAGCCGGCAGCCGGATCGCCATCTCGTGTACCTCGGCGTCCGCAAGGCTCCGCCTCTCCGCCACCCACTCGTAAGCCAGGCGGGAAAGCGCGCTGTAGGGCGGCGAATTGTTCCCCACCTCCATGTGCCAGAGCGTGGTGCTCCACTGCGGTTCCCGAAAAATCGTCTCCCCGGTCTTCGTATCCTCCCGATACTCACCCGCCACATACTTTCGAAACATATAGGCTTCGTCATTGTAGAGTCCCAGCCCCAGTCGCTCGACCCGCGGCACCGCCGCCAGGATCAGGATCGCCACCGCCACCGCCCACCAGCGCCGGCTGGCGGAGGTAATCGTCATCCTCGCGCAGAGTCCCGCGGGGTGCCTCGGTCCCGCCCACCACTTGGCCGTCAACGCCGCCAACGCGAACCCCGACGCGCCCAGGACCGCCACCCACCATTTCGAGGTGCGCACATGATCCATCACCCGCAGCCGCCCCCCGGAGTCCAGGCGATCCGCCATCGCGTCCCGACCATCCAGGCCGAGGGAAAACGCCACCGCGCCGAGCATCGCCATGCCGATCAGGCAGAAAATGGTGGCGGTTCTTGATAGAGTGGGAGCGACGGACATGCGGCGGCCATCGTAGGTCCCCCCCCCGCCCTGTCAAGGCGGGGTCCCCTTTCCGAAGATACCCGGAAATGCCTGTCCCGATGATCCCGAGGCTTGAATCCGCCGCGAAACTCTCCATCATCACAAGACCCAATTCTGGAGGGAACCGCGCGTGCATTGAAACCGTCCACCCCGCTCACCATCCTCTGGCAGCGCCCGCGAACTCCGCTGGAGTGGCGATTCACCATTCTGCTGGGTCTCATGCTGCTCTCCGGCATCATTTGGCTGGTCACCCACCGTGACACCGAGAGCGCCGATGCCTTGAGACTGTGGCTCGGCATGGCAGGAGGCGACACCAGCCACCGGCCCCACACCCGGCCACTGCTCCGTGGCGGACTCATGCTCAGCGCCTGGGTGTGGATCGCCATCCCCACGATCCTCTGGGCGACCCGCCTCTGGTGGTGGCAACAGGCGCCCGCCCCAACACCGCCTGACCGCGAAAAGCTCCTCACCCGCCCCTTTCTCATCAGTCTGGCCATCCTCGTCACCGTCGCCGCCACCATCCGCGCTCCCCGGCTCGATCTCAGCCTCTACAACGATGAGATCGATGTCTTCCGCACCGCCATCGAGGGCACCTTCGACCGGCGGGAGAGCCTCGACGCATCGGTCGATACCCTGCCACCCTTTCGTCGAGTCACCTGGGCCGACACCCTCTGGGGCAATCGTATCGGCAACAACCACGCCCTCCACAGCCTCCTCGCCCGCGTCGGCTACGATCTCTGGCATTGGCGAAGCGGCGCCCCCGACGGCACCCTCAAAGAATGGCCCCTGCGCCTGCCCGCCCTGCTGGGCGGACTGCTATCCCTCGCCGCCGTAGCCAGCCTGGGAAAAATCCTCACCGGCGATGGCCGCGCCGGTCTCCTCGCCGGGGCCATCCTCGCCATCCATCCCTGGCATCTGCGTTACTCCACCGAGGCGCGGGGCTACGGTCTCGCCTTCGCCTTCGGAGCGCTGACCGTGCTGTGCCTGGCCCTGGCGATGCGCCGACACCAGTGGCGATGGTGGCTCGGGTTCGGCGCCGCCCAGGCTGCCACTCTCTGGTCCTGCCTCGGATCGCTCCACCTCATACTCGCCATCAATCTGACCGCCGCCCTGCTTTTCCTCCTGCCCGGGCGAAACGGCGGCGGGAGCGCCCGATTCAACCCTCTTCAGTCCCCGACCTTACCCTGTTGGGTCGTGGCCAACCTGCTCTCCGCCGCAGTGTTCCTGGCGCTGGCCGCGCCGATATTGCCTCCCCTGCGACTGGCGATCGAGACCAATGCCACCTTTTCCCAGGGACCGGTCCCGGGATGGTGGCCCGACACGCTCGCCTATCTCCTGGTGGGTATGCCCTGGACGGATCTCGCTCCCGATAGCCCCGACAATCCCGCCCTCGGAAAATATCTCGCCTTCCCGATGGTGCTGGCGGCTTCCCTGCTCGCGGTCGCCGCCACTGTCACCGGCTGGTGGCGACTGGTCATCAGCCGACGCCCCGATGCCCGCCTCGCGGCCATTGCGCCCTGTCTCGGCCTGATTCTGTTCTGGTTGGCGAGCGAACTCGGGGGCAGCACCGCGCTGCGGTGGTATGGGAATTTCGCCACCCCCTTTTTCGGGCTCTGGATGGGATGCGGCCTCCACGAATGGCTCGTCGATTGCCTGCCCGGCCGAAAGTCCGCCCACGCGCTGCTGGCCGCCACAGCTCTCCTGGCGATCTATGCCGCCGGGGTCGTCCGTCCTTTCCGCGCCTACCTCCACCATAGCAAACAGTCCCTGCGCGAGGCGGTTGTCAGGGTGCGCGGCGGGGTGTTTCCCTTTTCCGAATCGCAACGCGCACCCATCGTGACTGGGTGGTGGAATCACGCCAGTTTCTACGATCCCTATCTCCAGGTGGCCCACACCCCCGAGAGTCTGCAGCACTACATCACCCTGGCGAAGACCGGGGAACGCCCGCTGTATTTCATCCTCGGCGCCCGCGAGATCGCCCTCGCCGAGAATTCCCGGGTCATCGATCGGCTGGAAAACACCGGCGAGTTTTCCCTCGTCGAACGCCTGCCGGGCTTGGAAGAATCGCAGTTCACCCTCTGGATTTATCGTTTTGAGGGAGCTCCTCCGAAATGAAAAAAGCCTCGGAAGCGAGTTGCATCGATGGGGTAAATGCTGCTAGCCTTCCCGTTTCAGTCTCTTAGCGGAGATATAGGGTCGGCATCCCCAACCGGATGAGGCCCAGCCCATCGTGAAACACGGACCAGAACAGCATCGGAGGGAGGTGATCGCCAAGGCGAACACGCGACGCGCACGCGCGGGTGTCTCGTTCCCGCTGCTGGCGCTGGCCGTGTCCCTGGCCCTGCCGCACGCCCTCCGCGCGGAGGGGGGCGGAAATGGCGGCGCCGCCGATGCCATCGGCGTGGCGCAGCGGGAAGCCACTCGTCGCCAGGAGCAGATCCGCAACGCTCAGGAGTTGCTGACCGACGCCGAGTTGGATCGGCGCGAGGGCAAATACGCCGACGCGGTGGAGAAATACCGCACCGCCTACCTTTCCCTCCCCCGCATCCCGGCGACCGCCGCCCTGAGGGACTCGATTTTCAAACGCTACCAGCAGGCCTCGGTCGAGTACGCGGGTGAGTTGATCGAGCAGGCCAGGTGGGAAGATGCGGAAGCCGTGCTGGCGCAGGTAATGAAAGACGCTCGCGACAGCGGCATGGCTCCCGGCACCGTCAATCCCGAGGTCCGCACCCTGCTGACGCGTCTGCGGAGCGATGATTATTTCAACAAAGCCATGTCTCCGGCGCATCTCGCCAATGTGGAGACGGTGGAGAAACTGCTGGCCGAGGCCAAGGGAGCCACCGATCTCGGCGACCTCACCAAGGCCAAGCGCGCCTATGAATCGGTGCTGAATGTGGACCGTTTCAACACCGCCGCCAGACGCGGGCTGGAGGTGGTGAATCGAATGATCATGGAATACAGCGAAGTGGCGCGGACCCAGACCCGCGCCGAGATGCTGCGCGAGGTTTCCGAAGCCTGGGAGTCCGAAGTGCCCCGGGTCGCCCCGGCTCCGGAGGGTTTCGAGGTGACGGTGGAGGCCACCGGCGCGCAGAAAGCCGCCATCCAGGAAAAGATCAATCGCATCACGCTGCCCAATGTGGAGTTTGCCAGCACCCCGCTGCAAACCGTGGTGGAGTACCTTACGCAAGTGGCGCAGGATCTCGACACCGCCGAGCCCGATCCCACCAAGCGGGGCATCAACATCGTGATTGATCCGAGGAGCGCCACGCAGGCCGCCGATCTCCGCCAACGGCCCATCACCCTGTCGCTCTCCCGCGCGCCCCTGGCCGCGGTGTTGCAATACGTCGCCCAGCAGGCCGAATTGAAATATCGGGTCGATCCCTACGCCGTGACCCTGGTGCCGCTGAGCGCCGCGGATGACGCCCAGCTCATCACCCGCACTTTCTCCGTGCCCCCCGATTTCATCTCCGGTCAGGGCGCCCAGGCTGGTGGCGGTGGTGGTGGACCAGTGGATCCTTTCGCCGCGCCGGACGCGAATGCCGGAGCCGGCTCCGTCGTGAAGCGCGTCAGCGCCCAGGAATTCCTGGAAAACAGCGGCGTCACCTTCCCCCCCGGCAGTCTCGCCACCTTCAACGCGTCCAACAGCACGCTGATCGTGAAGAACACGCCGGACAACATGGAAATTGTCGAGAGCATGGTGCAGGCCGCCAAGTCGGGTGGTTCCAAGTTGGTTCTGGTCGAGTTCAAACTCATCGAAACCACGGACCGAGTTCTCAACGAGCTGGGATACGACTGGCTCCTCGGACAGTCCAACCTGCCGGGAAGCGGATCGATATTCACCGGAGGAGGTACTCCCGGCAACACCACGGGATCGAGAACCGCCGGCGATTTCCCCTTTGTCGATCCGTCCGGCAATCCGGTCGGGCAGTTCCCGCTGACCTCGGGTCTGCGCTCGGGAAACGTCAATTCCCGGCTCTCCATCGATGATGTCATCGCGCGAGACTCTCCCACCACCTCGCTGTCTTCCGCGGCGCCGGGAATCCTCTCAGTGGCGGGCGCATTCACCGATCCGCAGTTCCAGATGGTGCTGAGAGCGCTTTCCCAGCACAAAGGAGTGGACTTCCTCTGCACCAGTTCTGTCGTCACCCGTCCGGGAGAACGCGCCATCATCAAGCAGGTGCGGGAATTCATCTATCCGACCGAGTACGATCCGCCCGAGATCCCCAACCAGATCGGCGGCACCACCACGACCATCATCAACGGGAATCAAAGAGCATCGTTTTCTCGTGGCGCGAGCGCCGTAACCCCTTCCAATCCAGCGGCATTCGAAATGAGGGAGCTGGGCAAGATTCTCGAGGTGGAACCCGTGGTCGGACCGGACAACTTTACATTGGACTTGAATCTAGTCGCCGACATGTCGGAGTTCGCTGGCTTTATCAACTACGGGTCTCCGATCAATGTCAGCGACAACATCGTTGAGGGCTTCACCTTTTTCCCACCCACTTTTTTCCTCAGACCTATTCAGTACCAAGCCACGTCGAACCAAATTCTGATGCCGGTCTTCGACTCCATCAAGGAGAACACCCAGATCACCATCTATGACGGCCAGACACTGGTGGTGGGTGGCATGCTGGGCGAGACGGTGACCAAAGCACAGGACAAAGTGCCACTCCTGGGCGACGCGCCTCTGATGGGGCGTTTTTTCCGGTCGGAAGTCGAGGAACGCTTCCGCCGCGCTCTCGTGCTGTTTGCCACGGTCCGCATCCTCGATCCCGGCGGCAAGCCGATCAATGATCTGAGCCAGATGAGTTCGGAGTCTCCCGTCGCGACGGTGGATCGCTGAGTTTTCGCCGACTCTCGCGCCATCCCACCCCGCAGCTCTTGCGGGATGAAGTGAGCGCCCCCCGCTGGACACGATCCGTAAGCCGGGTTTTTGTGAGGCGTCTTATCACGAGACATCCCTCCCACCCCCGCTCCCCCCCCACAGGTCCATGCTCCCCCGCCGCCTCCTTATTCTTCCCGCAATCGCCGTCCTGCTGATGACGGCGAGCACACACCACGCGTCCGCGCAGAGCGCCCGCGACGGCGCAGTCTCCGCGACCCTCCTCGCGGAAGGCTCCGGCATTCAGCCCGGCAAACCCTTCACGGTGGCGGTGCGCCTCGACATCGATCCGGGCTGGCACACCTACTGGATCAATCCGGGCGACTCCGGTTATCCCACCAAGATCGAATGGGATCTGCCCGCCGGTTTCGTCGCCGGCCCCATTCAATTCCCCGCTCCCCACCTTTTCTCGGTGGAATCCGCCGGGCTGAAGCAGATCGGTCTCGGCTACATCCACGATGATCCGGCTCTCCATCTCATCGAAATCACCCCTCCCGCCGATCTGACGACCGGTTCGGAAATCACGCTCAAAGCCAGGGTCGGTTGGCTGATGTGCGATGACCACCAATGCGTGCCGGGAGGAGTCGATCTCTCCCTGAACCTCACCGTTTCGACTGAAACACCCACCGCGGAGGCGAATGCCGACGTCTTCGCCAAGGCGAGAGCCGCCCTCCCAGCCACGGGCACCGGATGGGCACTCGCGGTCGCGGAGAGCGGCGAGAAATCCCTGGAGATCACCCTGACGCCGCCCGCCGGAGTCAGCCCACCTGCCAAGCTGGCCTTCTACCCGGTGGCCTCCCATCAGATCGATCTTTCGGCTCCGCAGAATTTCACGGAAAGCGGCGGCCTCCTCAGAACGACGCTCCCGAAAGCGCCCTACTTCAACGAACTGGCAACGCCCTTCGAGGCGGTGCTGATCGCCGACTCCGGATTTCCCATGATCGATGGAAGGCGCGCGATGCTCCTCACGAATGCCGCGGGCGAGTCCCCGGCATCGGCACCGCGGTCCCGCGCTGCCGAGTCCACGCCGACTCCCGCGGAAGTTTCCTCACCGGCCCCTGTCGGGAAGTCGGGCCCGTTCGGCGGCTCCCTCTTCGGCTACCTGCTGGCGGGCTTTCTGGGGGGCATCATCCTCAACATCATGCCCTGCGTGTTTCCCGTCATATCGCTGAAGATTCTGAGTTTCGTTTCCCACGCGGGTGAGGACCGGAAAAAAGTCCTCCTCCACGGTGGGGCCTACACGGTGGGTATCCTTCTTTTCTTCGTCGGCCTGGCGGCCATCGTCATCGCTCTCAAGATCGGATGGGGCGGTCAGTTTCAGAGTCCCGTCTTCGTTATGATCATGACCGCCGTGATCGTGGTGCTTTCCCTGAGTCTCTTCGGAGTTTTCGAGATCGGGCTGAAGATGACGAGCGTCGGCGGCAATCTGACTCAGTCCAGTGGTTATGGAGGCAGTTTCTGGAGCGGCGCCCTGGCGGTGATCTTGGCCACTCCCTGCACGGGGCCGTTTCTCGGCACCTCCCTCGGCTGGGCCATGGCGCAGCCCGCGCCCGTCATCCTGGTGTTTTTCACCACCATGGGCCTGGGCATGGCGGCTCCCTATGTGCTGCTGACCGCCTTCCCCGCACTAACCAGAAGACTGCCCCGCCCCGGTCCCTGGATGGAAACCTTCAAGCAGGTGATGGGTTTTCCCATGATCGCCGCGGCGGTGTATCTGCTCTGGATTCTGGAAGGACAGATCGGCGACAAAGGCCAGGCGTTTTTCATGGGGGCGCTGGTGCTGCTGTGTCTCGCCGGCTGGGCATGGGGACGATTCGGCCAGACGGCGTCTTCCTCCCGTCGCGGTGGTCTCCTCACGGCGGCGATGGCCACCCTCGGCGCGGTGGCACTGTCCATCTTCGCGCTCAAGCAGGCGCACGCTGACCAGGATACCGACTCGGCCACCGCCGACACCCGCCCCATCGAGGAGGTCATCAAGAGCCACCGAGCCGCGGGCAAACACGTCTTTGTCGATTTTACCGCCCGGTGGTGCGCCATCTGCCAGACCAACAAACCGGCCATGCACTCCGATGAAACCACCGCCCTGTTCGAACAATACGGCGTGGAATTCGTCATCGCCGACTGGACCAACAAGAGCGACGACATCTACCAGTTCCTCAAAAAGCACGGTCGCCGCAGCGTCCCCTACTACCCCCTCTTCCCCGCCGACACCTCCAGGGGGCCGCTGGAACTGCCTCAGAACCTGACCAACGGCATCATCCGCGACCATGTTCTGAAACTCGACGATGTCGATGCCCATTTCCCGACCGCCAACTGAGCGGTCGATGGGGCTCACATTGGCAAAATTACGCACCGATATTGCCACCATCACATTTACTCCTTGCCATGCCGATGAGCTTCGTGTGACTAGAGGGCATGCACTCGTTCCTTCCGACGATCCTCGCGGATTCCTCGTCCACCTCCTCCGGGGGCGCATTCATCCTGGCGGCAATCACCGCCGCCATTCTCTGGTTCCTCATCTGGCGCCTGCTGCGCGGCGCGGTCTCAGACGCTGAATCCCTCCCCATCATCTTCCCCACCCCGGAAGAGGAGGATGACATCCAGATCCCAGCGCCCGAGCCCACCGCCACGCCCGAGCCCGAGCCCGAGCCTGACTTGGAGGAAACCGGCCTGCCTCCGCTCGAAACTTCCACCCCCGAGCAGGCCAGCGCCCAGTTTCGCCAGGAGATCGACAACGGCGCTGCCCGGCTCGATGACGCTTACGGAGTCGTTTACATCACCGCGCCCGAGAGAGCCGACGATCTGAAAAAAATCAAAGGGGTCGCCAAGGTGTTGGAAGGTAAACTCAATGAACACGGCGTCTATACCTATCGCCAGATCGCCTTCTGGACCGCCCCCGCAGTCAGGGAATTCAGCAAGTTGTTGACCAATTTCAAAGACCGTATCCACCGGGACAACTGGATCGCCCAAGCCAGGCAACTGCATGAGGAAAAATACGGGGAAAAACTCTGACCATCACTTCCCCCCATCCTCAAGACACCTGTGGCATTAGGGACACCCCCGCGGTGTCCCTTTTTCATTTGACCTCGGGGCTGAAAATCCGAACGGTTTCCCACCGGGTGAATGTCACCGCCGCCATTTTACAGGAGTCCTTCGATCATGCGACCCGCCAGCCTTCATCCTGAACCTTCCAGACTAGCCTACCGCTGTCTCTCGATCAGCCTGGCGCTCATCCTCTCCGGTTGGCCTCTCTCCCCCCTCGGATTGACTCAGGAGGAAAGCCCCGCGCAAGCCCCGCCGGCTGAACCGGAGGCGGTGGCCAAGCCGAAAGACGAAACGCCCGCCGAGCCATCCCCAGCCGAGAATGCCGAGCCATCTCCGGAGGAAGCGCGCGAGCTGATGCTCGAGCGCATCGCTGACAATCTCTCGAAACGCATGCGAGCTCTCGCCGAGCGGGAGCGCCTGCTGGGCGAGCGCGAGAAAACCCTCGCCGAACGCGAAGAGGCCCTGCAAGAGCGCGAATCCCTGCTTGAGGCGCGCGAAAATGTCGTCCGCCGACGCGAACAGCTGCCCCCGCCCCAGGCCTGGGAAGGCCCTCCCGCCCCCAACGTGGTCGGCAAATACGTGGCCGTCATCGATGGGCGCACGATGCAGTTCTACTACCAGAAAGAAGCCAAGACCCGGACTCCCGTCGCCAGCACCCAGAAGCTGATGACCGCCCTCATCGTTTGCAGCGAAAGCGATCTCGACGAGAAAATCGCGGTGCCCGAGGAGGTGCTCCGCGTCGAGCCCACCGTCATCGGCGTCAAACCGGGACAGACCTACTCCCGGCGCGAACTCCTCAAGGCCCTGCTGGTGCGTAGCGGCAATGATATCGCCGCCACGCTTGCCATCGACAACGCCGGCAGCGTCGCGGCTTTCGCCGACAAAATGAATGCCTTCGCCCGCTCGCTCGGCATGGAAAACACCCGCTTTCTCAATCCCCACGGATTGCCCGCCGAAGGACAGTATTCCTGCGCCCACGATATCGCCCTGCTCGCCTTCGAGGCTTATCAAATCGCCGACATTCGCGAGATGGTTAAACTCAAGCGGACCACCTTCACCTTCAACGACGGCACTGTCCGCGAACTCTACAACACCAACCAGGTCCTCAGCAGCTCCGAGTATTGCAACGGCATGAAGACCGGCTTCACCTATGCCAGCGGGCACTGTCTGGTCTGCAGCGGGGAAAAAGACGGCCAGGATCGCATCATCGTCACCATCAAGAGTTCCAAACCCTATATCTGGAACGACTCCAAGAAACTCCTCGACTGGTCCCTCGATTTGCAAATCAAGCCCCCCACCGACGACCAGGTCGCCTACCTGACGCCATGAACTCTTCCCTCTATATCGCCGTCAAATGGTCCATGGTGAAACTTCCCAAGGAAGCGAGCGTCGAGACCCTGTTTCGCACCGCGCTCGACGCCGGCTTTGACGGCATCACCCTCACCGCCCCCGGCGCCTACGATCTCGACGAAGTCCTCCGCGCCCAGGACAAAACCGGGATACCCATTCACAACATCAACGTGGCCGACCACTGGCAGGTGCGCCTCAGCGATCCCGACCCCGCCGTCCGAGAAGCCGCCCTGCAAAACACCCTCGCCGCCATCGAATTCGCCCATGCCGTCGGCGCCTCCAGCGTGCTTCAGGTGGTCGGCAAGGCGACGGACGCCCTCAGTGAGAACACCGCCCAGGTCGCCAGCCGCAGCGCCACGCAACTTGCCAAAGCGTTCCCCACCGCCGCCCGTCTCGGTGTCCAGATCGCTTGTGAAAATGTCGCCAACGGCCACGGAGAATCCCTGGCCGAATGGATCTCCTACCTCGACGGCTTTCAAAGCCCCTGGTTGGGAGCCTTTTTCGACATCGGAAACCATGACAGGTTCGACGGTGGCGCGCCCGCCTGGATCCGGGCCCTCGGTTCCCGGATCGTGAAAATCGACGTCAAGGATCACCACCACCAGACCGCGAAAAACTGCGCGCTTTTCCAGGGCCAGGTCGATTGGCCCGGAGTGCGCGACGCGCTGGCGGCCATCGGCTACACCGGTTGGGCCACCGCCGAGGTACCCGGAGGCGATCTCGAGCAGCTCACTCTCGTCGCCCGCGACATGCGCAAGGCCCTCGGCATCGAGTGATCCGACCGTGGCGCCATCCATCTCATGAACGACTCCTCCGACGCACTCGCGGGCGCCCTCTACGGCAGCCTCATCGGCGACGCCCTCGCGCTCGGCGCCCACTGGATCTACAACCCCGGGAAAATCGAGCGTCTCCACGGCAGGATCACCGACTATGTCGATCCCTCCGCCAACCAATACCACGCCAACCGGAAAGCGGGCGATCAGACACACTACGGTGACCAGACCCTCACCCTCATGCGCAGCCTCAAGGGCGATGCCGGGTTCTCGCTTGATGCCTTCTCCTCCCGCTGGCGCTCCATGTGGTCCCACTACCACGGCTACCTCGATGGCGCCACCCGTGAGACTCTCGCGAACCTCGAATCGGGCCTGTCCCCCGAGTCCGCCGGTTCCCCCTCCAACGATCTCGCCGGCGCCGCCCGCGTCGCCCCCCTGCTGGCGGCGATGGCCACGGTGGACGAGGACGACCTCGCCTCAGCCGCGCGATCACAGACTTCCCTCACCCACCACGACCCCGGTGTGATCGAGGCGGCGGACTTCTTTGTCCGCCTCAGCCGCCGACTCATCGGCGGAGCCTCCCTGGCGCCGACTCTGGATGCTCTCGCCGAGTCGCCCGCCTATCCGTCACTCGATCTACCCAACCTACTGATCAAAGTTCGGGAGAAACTTTCCCTCCCCGACGGCGAAGCCCTGCCCGGATTCGGTCTCACCTGCCATCTGCCCGAGGCCCTGCCAGCGACCCTCTATCTCATCCTCAAACACGAGGACAACCTCGAGAGCGCCCTCATCGAAAACGTGATGGCGGGGGGAGATTCCGCCGCCCGTGGCCTGCTGATCGGACTGGTGCTGGGCGCCGGGCACGGATTTTCCGCCATCCCGGCGAACTGGGTCGCAGGACTCGGCGCCGCCGGAGAACTGCGCGCCTGGCTGGCCTCGCGGAACTGTCGCTGCGGGGTTGACGCCGTCACCGATCCCGAGCCCGGCACCAACAAGGTCGAGTTCGCCAACCGGGAAGGGCACACCTTGGCCGCGAAACTGGAATGGCCACCCCACGGCGCCCGCCCCAAAGCCGTCGCCATCTTCGCCCACTGCTTCACCTGCTCCAAAGATCTCCCCGCCACCACCCGCATCGCCCGCGCGCTCGCCCGGCGCGGCTTCGCCGTGCTTCGCTTCGACTTCACCGGGCTCGGCGGCAGCGACGGCGATTTCGCCAACACCAATTTCTCATCCAATGTCGAGGACCTCGTCGCCGCGGCTGATCACCTGAGGAAAACCGTCGGCGCCCCCACCCTGCTCATCGGTCACAGTCTCGGCGGCGCCGCCGTCATCGCCTCCGCCGGGCGCATCGATGGCATCCGCGGCATCGTCACCATCGGCGCGCCCTCGGATCCCGACCATGTCAGCCACCTGCTCGGCGAAGATATCGACAAGGTTGAAACCGACGGCGAGGCCGAAGTCAGCATCGACGGACGCCGTTTCACCATTCGGAGGCAGTTTCTCGAGGACATCCGCGAACAGAAAGTCCTCGGCATCCTTCGCGAATTCGACGGCTCCGTACTCATACTCCACAGCCCGCAAGATCGCGTCGTCAGCGTCCACCACGCCGGCGAGATCTTCACCGCCGCCCGTCACCCGAAAAGTTTCGTGTCATTGGCGGACGCCGACCACCTGCTCACCCGCCCGCGGGATTCCGCGTTCGCCGCGGAGATGATCGCCGCGTGGTCGCAGCATCTCTTCGAGGACTGAGCCTCAGCCCTCCGGCTCCGGCCAGGCGTGCTTCGGATAGCGCCCGCGCAGTTGCGCCCTCACCGCCGCGTAGCTGCCCGACCAGAAGCCCGCCAGATCCTCCGTGGTCTGACAAGGCCGCCCATTCGGAGCCAGGATCTCCACCACCAGCGGGATGCGTCCTCCGGAGAGCGTCGGCGTGGCCCGGACTCCGAAGAGATGCTGGATCATCACCGCGATCCGCGGTCGCCCGCCCCCGACATCGTAGACCACCCGCGTTCGCCGCCCCCCATCCAGCTCCACCCGCTCCGGCGCCAGCGAGTCGATCAGCCCCGCCTGGTGCGGCGGCAGCCAATCCCGCAACGCCGGTTTCACCGGCCTGTCCTTGATATCCTTGTAGCCCACACCGCCCTCGCAGATCTGAGTCAGCAGCAACAGCCGCTCCTCCGGACCAATCGGCGCGATCTCATACTCGGGAAAAAACCTGGCCAGCGTGTTCATCCGCGCGATCCATTGCTCCACCTCCTGATCCCACTTCTTCAGCACCAGATTACCCGCCGCCACCTGTTCCGCCAGGATCTCCGCCGCTCGCTCGCGGGGCACCTCGCCCCGCGCCCGGGACTCCAGTACCAGATCGCGAAAGCGCCTCTCCTCCCTCGCCACCACCCGCCGCGTCGACTCCTCCCAGACCGCCCCGGCGCGGTCCTGAAAATCCTCCGGGAAAGCCTCCCGCAAGCAGCTCTCCTCGAGTCTGGTCGCCATGCTCAGCCTGACGGTCACCTCACGCCCCTCCACCTCCAGCATCTCTCCGGCCAGAAAGAGCCGCGTTTCCCGATTCGCCGCCACGCTCGCCTTTTCCAACATCCCCCGTCTCCCTCCCACCACCGCGCACGCCAGGGTCGCATCGCTCAAGCGCGCGCAGACCCGGTCCGAAAACCCCGTCAGCAAAATCCGAGCGATCATTTCCGCATCAGGCTCAGCATCCTGATCCCCGCTCTCCGCCAGCGGGTAGACGATGTCGGCGAACTGTCGCGCCACCCGGCCGATATCCCGCGCCGCGCTCACCTGTATCCCCATCCGATCGAGCACTTCAAACTGATAGCCCGCCCCCCGCGCCGAGGAGAACGCCCGGTGCAGGGCCTGAAAGTCCGAGCCATCGCCCGGCTCCACGAAATCCGCCAACTCCAGATCACTCGCCCGCCGCTTGCGGGCCGGGAACAGGGGGCGCGCCTGACTGGCCGCCGCCACCACGGCGAAAAACTCCAGACACCCGTGCCGCGCCGCCTCCAGCAACACCCTCGCGTGCCGGGGCGCCAGCGGCAAGCGGCTGAGATCCCTACCCAATGATGTCAGTCGCTCCGTGTCCCGCTCCAACGCGCCGATCCGGATCAAGGCATCATGGGCGCGGTCCAGCGCCGCCGGCTCCGGCGCCTCGAACCAGCGAAAATCGCGCACCGCGTCAATGCCGCCCGCCTTCAGCACCAGCACCGCCTCATCCAGATCCATGCGATGAATCTCCGCCCGAGTGGTCGCCTCCCGCGCGGCGTGATCCGCCTCGCTCCACAGTCGCAGACACCTGCCCGGCCCCGTGCGTCCCGCCCGGCCGGCGCGCTGATCCGCCGACGCGCGCGAGATTTTCTCGATCGTCAACGTGGCAATACCACGCCGGGTGTCGAAATCCGCGCGCCGCTCCAACCCGCTGTCGACCACGAGACGGACGCCGTCGATGGTGATCGAAGTCTCGGCCACATTCGTCGCCACCACGATCTTCGGAGTCGCGCTCGGGCCCACCGCCGCGTCCTGGGCCTTGGGGGGCAGCTCCCCGTACAGACTGTGAATTTCGAAGCCCCTCGCCCAGCCCGCCCGCTGCAGCAACTCCACCGTGCGGCGAATCTCATGCGCTCCCGGTAGAAACACCAGGGCGTGACCATCGACCCCGTGCTCCTGATAATGTCCGTGCAGCGTCCGCACCACATGATCCCAGAGCGCGTCGCCGTGCCGCTCCTTCGGAGGCGCATGGCGTATCTCCACCGGGTAGACCCGCCCCTCGGATATCAGATGCGCCGTGTCCGGCCCCAGGTAGGCGTTGAGCGCCTCGACCTGGAGGGTGGCCGACATCACCACCAGACGCAGATCGGGCCGTCGGCTCTCCTGCACCTCGACACAGCGCGCCAGACTGACATCGCCGTAGAAATGGCGCTCGTGAAACTCGTCAAACACCACCGCCGCCACCCCTTCCAAGTCGGGATCCCGCAACAGGCGCCGCAACAGCACCCCCTCCGTGACGTAGCGGATGCGGGTGGCTCGACTGGTTTGATTCTCAAAACGCACCTGGCAACCCACCTCGCCGCCCACTTCCCCTCCCCGCTCCCAGGCCACCCGCCGCGCGAGCATGCGCGCCGCCAGGCGCCGGGGTTCCAGCACGATGATCTCCCCATCGCCGCAGACCCCGGCATCCAGCAACATCTGCGGCACCTGGGTCGATTTCCCCGAACCCGTCGGCGCCTCGATCACCAGTCGCGCATACTCCGGCACGGAAGCCGCGCGGGCGAGATCGATCTCCAGATCGAAGATGGGCA
The DNA here is from genome assembly GCA_964439145.1 of uncultured Verrucomicrobiales bacterium. Classification (GTDB taxonomy): domain Bacteria; phylum Verrucomicrobiota; class Verrucomicrobiia; order Verrucomicrobiales; family DEV007; genus JAEUHH01. Next base: position 114,506 of record CAYTNL010000005.1, on the reverse strand, counting down.
GGGAACGGTCGCGGGCCATGGATGGGGGAAGAACAACGCCGCAACTGAACAGGGTATGGCCGCCGACGCAACAGGGTTGAATGCCCCGGCCCGCCTCAGAATCCGTGGCGCCAGAGAAAGTCGAACCCGTAGTCCGGGTAGTAGGAATGGACAATGGCGGCGACGAGGAAAAAATCCACGATCAGGTGCACGATCAACACCCAGAGCAGGCTCTCGGACTTCTCGAACATGCTCCCCTGGGTCCAGGCGAAGACATAGATGATGAGCGGGCCGATGCCGATGAACGCCATGTCGAACAGCACGGAGGTGTAGACCACCGCCTGGAGCGCGTTGGCCACCGGAAAACGAAACAGACTGCGCAACACGGCGAAGACGGTGTTCACAAAAAACAGCTCGTCCCAGATGCCGACCGCGTTGATGCCGATGAAGAGGCGCTTGATCTCTCCGGGGTCCGGCTCGGGAGGCAGCGCCCACTGGAGGTATTGGTCGGGATTGACCCACCAGTAGAACTCGAGGATGAGCCAGGCCAGCGGCACGGAGAGAATAGTGTAGACGATATCGGCCTTTCGCCAGACTTTAGGCCAGAAACGATAGCGAATGACGCCCGGATCCGTGCGCCCGAGAATCAGCGCCGGTACGAGGATGACCAGCAAAAACGGGACCCCGATCTGGACAAAGTTCCGATTGCTGGTGGAGGCGTTGATATCGATCGCCGCGAGCAACGCCACGCAGCCCAGCAGCACTCCGAGTCGACGACGCAGCGCGGGCTCAGGATCGCGCAGCATGAGAAAAAGTGTGAGCGTCCCCGTCACCGCTCCGGCCACATGCCAATGCAACGGAATGGCGAACACCACGGTCAGGGCGAAAGCGCCCAACAGGAGGGCGCGACGACGGTCGATGGACAACTCCAGGGAGTCGTATCCGGGGGCGGCCACGTTCATCACTTCGCGAAATAACGCTGATAGAGATGCTCCTCGACTTCTTTGCGATCCCGCTCGACCAGCGGCTTGCCGTAAAGAATGAACTCGGCGATTCCGCCGGAATACAGCTTGGTGTCGCCCCGCCCTCCGGGGATATGCCCGAGTTTGTAGCCATTGAGCGGGAGAGTCTTGAGCCCGGTTGTGACCGGCTTTGACGCGACGACCTTGCCATCCGCCGTCCTCGCGTGGAGTTGGTGGGTACCGGTTTCGGGGTCCCACACCAGGCTGACGATGGAAAACAAGCCCCGTAACGAGGCGACTCCGGCGGATTTCCACTCCGTCCCCTCGCGGAGATAACCGGAAAATCCCTGGGCGCTCACCGAGATGCCGGCGGCGGGGTCCAGCGCTTCGGTCTTGAACCTCAACACCGGCGCCACCTCGGACTCGGTGTTCATGACCAGAAAAGCGCTGAAACCCCGATCTCCGAGCCGCGACGCGATCTGGGTGGAGCCGGTCGCCACCAGTGTTTCTCCGAATGAAAACTTGAGCACGCGATGGGAGCCGTTGAATCCCGAGCCGTCATTCTCCCCCATCTCCCGCAGAATCGGGGCGGCGGCGGGACGTCCCTCGGGATAGGCGAGCAGATGGTCCGCGCTGCTGCCGGGCGCGAGATTGGCCCAGGCCATGACGCGCTGTCCCGGCACGGCGCCGTGCCGCAGATCGTTACCAAAAGCGAAATCCGAGGCCGCGTAATGTCCCACCAGGGCTTCGGTGATCGGTGGCGCCGGGGCACGGGTGGTGGCGTTGGCCTCCGGATTCCGCGGCGAGGGAATCTGCCCGGTCCGCGAGGGCGAGATGAAATCGATGGTGACGGGACGATCCCTCAGATACCGATCCGCGAGTTGCCCGGCGACTTTTTCACGCTCGTCGTCCGGGAGCGCGCGATCATAGATGAGCCATTCGGCGACCTGCCCCTCGAAGGTGGGTGTTCCCGCCGCCGCGATACCGCCGATGCTGTAGCGATGCACCGGAGTGTCCCGGTGGGGAGCGTCTCCCGCCGCCGCCAGCACGTGTAGTCCGCCGGGAAAGCTAAGGTAACTCAGTTGCTCGACTTTTTCCCCGTCCCAGACATGGGTGATCACCAGAAAACGGTCGCGGAGGGCGCCGATCTTCGCCGTCATCGTCGGTCGCAGGGAACCCTTGTGCATACGCCATTGGTGACCGTCGGGCGTCAGATCCCAGTTCATCACACCTCCGATCTCGTCCGCCTCGAAACGCAGCACACCACCGCGTTCGGATGCCGGGCGCATGACGATCACGGAGGTCATGGCGGCGCCACTGAGACGACGCTCGATCTCTTTCCTTCCCCTCGCGCTAAGCCGGGTGGAAGCCTCGAAGTCGAGCACGGGAAATCCGCGCGCCAGTTCCGGGTGTTTCGACGGAGTCGCCACCGCCAGCAGCGGTCCGCGATCCTGATGTCGGGCCTCCACGGCCAGGAGATGATCCGCCGCCGCCCCGGCCGCGAGATTTCCCCACCAGGTCACGCGATCCCCGACTTCGGCGGGGGTTTGAAAATCCGGGCCGTGGACGGCGTCCGAGGCCGCGAAATGCGTCACCAGCCCCTCTACCACGGCCGGGACCGGCGCGGATGTCGCCGCCGCGGGCGTATTCTTCAAGGCCGGCATGGGGGACGACGCGGGGCTTGTCGCCGCCGGGGGTTTTGTGCCGGTGTCGGCGGGAGCCGTGGTCGGCCGGGCCGGCGCGGCCCCGGTCTCCGGCGCTTTCGAGTTTTTTGACAGGACCACGAGGAGGGCGATGAGGAGTAGGGCTGAGGCGATGGCCAAGCCGATCATCTTCGGATTCACCCCCTTGATGCCGCTGTCCGTCGACGAAGCCGGGCGGCGTATCCCGCTGTTGGGGCCCGTCGCCGATTTCCGGCGCGGGCCGGTCTCCGATTTCCGCTGGCGAACGGGACCAGAGGAGCCGGCGGGCACGAGCAGTTGCGGCTGGGTGCGCGACCGCCCCTGACCGGTTCCGGTGACGAGTTGCGGGGCGGTGGCGGCGCGGCGCGTCGGCTGGGCGACGGGTTCATCGAGCAAGATGGCCACGGGAACGGGCGCGTCCGCGTCGACCGGTGATTTCCCTCCATCGGCCCAGGGAGTCTCGCCTTTTCTCGCCGCCTGCAAGTCCTCGAGCGCGGCGCGGGCGTCGAGGGGACGTTGATTCGGGTAGCGGGAAATGAGACGCATGACCCAGTCGGCGATGGGCCGGGGCAGGTCGGGCCGGATCTCGTGCAGCGGGGTCACCTGATGCGAGAGGTGATTCCGCATCGTCTTCGCGGCGTTGTCCCCCTCGAATGGCGGACTCTGGGTGAGGCAGAAATACAGCACACAACCCAGGGAATAGAGATCGGTGCGCTGATCGAGCGGCTCCAGTTCCAACTGCTCCGGGGCGAGGTAGTCGATGGAGCCGAGAAAGGAACCCGTCTGGTCGAGCGTCTGGGTCGACGGGGCCTGGCTGAACTTGGCGAGACCGAAATCCAGCATCTTGATCTGGAATTTTCCCGTCGCCAACCAACTGATCATGATGTTGGACGGCTTGATGTCGCGATGCAGCAGGTTGAGATCCCGCGCCGCGATGAGGGGATCGAGCATCTGGAGGGTCAGCTCGATGAAATCATCCACCGGCAGGGCGGCGCGGCCCACCGTATCCTTGAGCGTCTCCCCATCCACCAGTTCCATGACCACGTAGGGCCCCTCCGCGTCCTGGTCGAAGGCGAAAATGGTGACGATGTTGGGATGCTGGAAACGCGCCAGCGCCGCCGCCTCCCGTTGCAGCGATTCATCGGCCGCCTCGTTGAGGTGGGTCTGCTCCAGCGGAAGCAGGCGCTTGATCGCCACCTCGCGTCCCATCACCGTGTCGTGGGCGCGATAGATGGCCCCGATTCCGCCTCGGGCGATCTTGCCTTTGATCTCGTAGCGTTCCGACATCGGGGGGAATTTCAGGAGACGACAGCCGCTCAGAAGGACAACCGGGCAACCTACGGGCTTTGCCGCTCCCCGGCAACCGAATCAGGCGACGGATGCGGGTCCGCCGCCCCGTCAGCGCCGTTCCTCCAGCGCGCGGCGCATCTTCGACTCCCGCGCCTCGATGCTCTCGCACACGGCCAACTGCACGCGGGCTCGGTTCAGGTTGTGCCCGTCGTGGTTGACCTTGAAATAGACGTCGCCGGCGAGGTAGTCGGCGAAGAAGCGCAGCCCCAGCTCGAAGGCGATCAGCCTGACCGAATCGTAGAGGTAGAACCGGTCGGCCTCGGTGAGAAACGCGCGCGCCTCGCGCAGATAACCTTTCACCAGGGCCTCGAAAAGATCCACGTCGAGAAACACCTCGCTGAGATCGGTGCTCTCCTCACCCGCGGGATTGCAACTGCTGCGCGCGCAATCGCCGAAATCGTAGTGGATGAGTCCCGGTTTCACCGTGTCGAGATCGACGATGCTGGTGCCTTTGCCGGTGAAGTTGTCGAGCATGATGTTGGTGATCTTGGGATCGCCGTGAATGGGCCTGAGTTGTAGTTCGCCGCGCCCCAACGCGTCCTCCAGCACGGTGGCGAACTCGCGCCGGGCCTCCACGAACTTCGCGAGGCGCCGGGCTTCCGCCGACCGGTCGAGCCGCCGCCGCGCCTCGGGTTCGGCGAGGACGGCGTCATACTGCGCCAGATAGGTCGGCGTGATGTGGAAGCCGGGCAGGGTGTCCCGCAACTCTTCGGCGGGAAAGTCGGAGATGATGCGTTGGAAATGTCCCAGCACCACTCCGGCCTCCACCGCATGCTCGGGCGTGTTCAGACTCTCGTAACTCTTGGCACTGGCGATGAGGGATAGTGCCCGCCAGTATTCGCCGTCATCATCGACCGCGTAGTCGCGACCGTCGTCGGCGGAGATCACCCGCGGCAGTTGCCAGATGCGGTCCGCCTCATCGGCCTCCGCCTCGATACGGCGGTGGGCGTGATCGGTCACCGCCTTCATGTTGGCCATCACCGCCACCGGATCCTTGAAGACCGTGCGGTTGATGCGCTGGAGGATGAATTGTTCTTCGGAAAAGGTCGTCCGGAAGATCACCCGATAGGTGTCGTTCACATTGCCGGTGCTGATGGGCTGGAGCGCCACCAGTCGGCCGGGAACCTGGAATCGGGTCGCCACACTTTCAGCGTTCATGGTGCGGGGCATAGGCGGTGGTGTGAGTGAAAAAGGGCGAGCCTATCACATCGAAGCGCCTTGCCAAGCCTCTTGACGCGCCGGTGGTACGCCCCGATGTCGGCGGGAGACATGCGTCGCGATTCCCTTCTCCAATCCCTTGCCGCCTATGCAGACCGTCACCCCGACGAAGCCGACGCGAGCGCGAGATTTCTCGACTTTGTGCGTAATCACGACGACTGCTTCGAACGCTCACTGCTCATCGGTCATATCACAGGTTCATCCTGGATCGTCAATGCCGCCGGTGACTCGGTTCTTCTCACCCACCACCGCAAGCTCGACATCTGGGTCCAGCCCGGTGGGCACGCCGATGGCGAATCCGACATTCTCGCCGTGGCAATGAAAGAGGCCGTGGAGGAAACAGGGCTGGATCCGCTCGAACCCGTCAGTGCGGAGATCTTCGATCTCGACATCCACTCCATCCCCGCCCGTGGCGATGTCCCGGAGCATCTCCACTACGACGTCCGCTACGCCCTAAGCCACGGCGGCGCGGGAAATTTCTCCGTCACCGAGGAATCCCACGACCTTGCCTGGGTTCCGCTCGACCGCTTGGCCGATTACACCGACGAGGAATCGATGCATCGGATGGCGCGGAAGTGGGCCGAAACCGGCCGCCGAAACTGAAGCCCTCTCCCTTCAACCCTCTTGGGTCGGAGACTGAACAGGGTTGGGTTGCCTGGTTTTGGGTGGCCCCATTTGTGACCGATCATTCCCCCTTCCCCAGCCCCAGGATCGCATCCACCATCTGCTGGGTTTCCTCGATGTTGTGTTGCGGATGCGGAGGCATGGGGACGATTCCCCAGGCGCCTTGGCCACCGGTGAGGATCTTCCGGGCGAGCTTGTCGCGGGCCTCGGGATCGGTGGCGTATTTCCTGGCGACCTCCTTGTAGGAGGGGCCGATGGATTTCTGCTGGGTGGTATGGCAGGCGAGGCAGGTGGTTTTTCCGATCAGCTTGGCGCCGGGATGCCCGAGGTCGAGCCCCTGCATCCGGGGATCGGCGGCGGTGACGTCGATGGGGATCGGCGTCTCGGAGTAGGTGATCTTCTTCAGTTTCCCGTCGGTGCCATCATACCAGGGCGTGCCATACTCCAGCAGGTAGAGTTCGCCTTTCGATCCGAACTCCATGTCTATCGGGTGAATGAAAAGATGCCGCCCGAGCCAGGGTTCGTTCCAGGCGATGTCGCCCTTTTCGTCCAGCTTGATCACCCGCACCCAGGCGCTGGTCCAGTCGTAGACGATCAGGCAGCCATCGAACACCGCCGGGAGTTTTCCATCGCTCTCCGGGAAGTCTTTCGCGTAATAGACCGGACCAGCGCAGGCTGAGGATCGCGGGTAGTGCCAGAGCGGCGGGGTCGCGGTCGGCAGTTGTTTCCGACCGGTGTTGTTGGGAGAATCGTTGATCGGCGCCGCGGGATCGAACTTCGCGCCCACGGTCTGTGCGGCGAAGTCGAAGTCGGCGTAGGCCTGGTTGTCTCCGACGAAGTAGGGCCAGCCGAAGTAGCCGGCTTCCCGCGCCTGGTTGATTTCGTCGAATCCGTTGGGCCCGCGCTCGGTCGTGGCGCCCGCGTCGGGCCCGACCTCGCCCCAGTAGAGGAATCCGGTGCGCTGATCGAGGGAGATGCGGAAGGGATTTCGGCAGCCCATGGCGTAGATCTCGGGGCGGGTGTCCGGGGTTCCCGGAGCAAAGAGGTTGCCCTCGGGAATCTCGTAGCCGCCTTCCTCAGTTGGGCGAATCCGCAGCACCTTGCCGCGCAGGTCGTTGCTGTTGGCGGCGGAGCGCTGGGCGTCGTACCAGTGACGATCAGGGCGCTCGTCGATGGGGCCGTAGCCGTCGGACTGAAACGGGCAGGTGTTGTCGCCGGTCGAGAGATAGAGGCAGCCGTCCGGCCCGAAAGCGAGCGATCCACCCTCGTGACAGGTGGCGTTTTCGCGGTCGTGGGGAAACTCCAGGATCGTCTTCTCCCCGGACAACTCTCCGTCACGCCAGGTGAATCGAGCCAGCCGCTGGATCGGGTCACCGGGAACCGAGTAGAACAGGTAGAGCCAACCATTTTCCGAAAACTTCGGGTCGAGCGCGATCCCGAGGAGCCCGGCTTCGCGAGCGTATTCGTCCTTGCGCACTTCCACGGGGATGCGAGCCACCTCGGTCACTTCTCCCGTTCCGGGATCGACCCGTTTCAACCCACCGGTCCGCTCCACGACGAAAATCCCGCCATCGGGCGCCACCGCCAGTTCCATGGCGTCGGCAAAGCCATCGGCGATCGTTTCCACCCGAAAATGCTCGTCCGCCGGCAATCGGGACTCGGCGGCATCCAGGAGAAGCGGGGAAAGCGACAGCAACGCCGCCGTCAGAGAAAAGGTGGGGAAGTTCATGGGGAGAACGAGAGAAAAAATCCCGGCATTGTACAGGGAAACGCCACCACCGCCAGTGGCGTTCCACCCGGAATGGGTCACTCCCGGATCGAGTCTCCGAGTCGCTTCAGGAACTCGTTGAAATCGGCCTGGCGCAAACGACCGCTCGTCCGCGCGTCCTGCCCCAGTCGCACCACCACCAAGTCCCACTCCGGGACCACGAAGAGCAGATTGTTGTTGTATCCCCATGCAGAGAAACTGCGCCTCGGCAGGTCAGGCCAGAGAGACTCACCGCTTGGGATAGTGCCATTGGTCCACCAGGCGAAGCCGTAGCAGCCGCGTCCGTCGAAGGGAAACTTCTTCCCATAGCGATCCATGATCGGACCACCCAGGGGAATGGTCGACGGCACTTGGGGCGACGTGGCGCGGGCCACCCATTCACGACTGATGATCTGCCGATCTTTCCATTGGCCGCCTCTCAGCACGAGGTGGCCGAATCGGGCCATCTCCCGCGCCGAGATCTCCACATGCTTGCCCTTGTTTCCCGAGCCGGCGTGGACATCGATCCCCCGGTCGCTCGTGAGCCTGGCCCAACGCCACGCCTCCGGATTCATGCCGATGGGCTCGGCGATCCGTTCCGCGAAAATTTGGTCGAGCGGTTTGCCCGTGAGCCTCACCATCGCCAATGCTGTGAGGTTGGATGCCGAATCCCAATAGGAAAAGCGCTCACCCGGGGAAAATTGCGGTTCATCGCTCGGAAGGAACGGTGTGGAACTTCCCCCGTTGAGGTAGCCGGAATTCTCCGGAGGCCAGTCGCCCACCGCCTCATAGCCTGAAGTCATCGACAGGAGATGGCGATAAGTCACCTCCGGGTATGCGGGCGCGAGTTCGGGCAGCACTTCGCTAACCGGTGTATCGAGATCGCAGAGTCCGTCATCGATCAGGATGCCGAGCAGGGTACTGGTGAAGACCTTCGTCATCGACCAGACCCCGTGCACCCGGTCGATGTGGTCCCCCGCCCAGACGATCTTGCCGCCCCGAATGATGACGAGTTCCTCGACGCCGTCGCCTTCCCTAGTCAGGTCCTCGAACCACTCCACCGCCTTCCGCAGCGCCCTCTCATTCATGCCCGCTTCGCCTGATGAGACGAATTCCCATTCGGGATCAGGAAAAATCCGTTCCAGTTGCGCTTTCTTAGAGGAGCGAGCGTCACACTCCCTGGCCTCTTGATTCTCGACCGGAGAACAACTCGTGATCGCTCCCATCGCGAACAAGCCCAACCACGGGGCGGACTTGCTGGAATACGCGGCCGACGCACTCGCGATGGCTCCCGGAACATGATTGATGCTGCCTCTTTCGATCATTGGCGTGATTGAAAGCTACGCCCTCCTCCGGGAAGCGGCAACCGGGCAAGGAGACGGCGATCCGGTGGACAAGTGACAAGGCCCCATCCCCACCTGTAGGCGACAGACATCGGTTACCCGTTCTCCCCATAGCGACGGCGAGGTCACCGGGCATTCCGGTATACCCAACATTCTCGGCCATTAGAATCCCACCCGCATCCTCAAAACGTCACCGTCTCCACTTCCGGGTTCCCCACCTCGCTCCGCACCAGGAGGGACTTGGCGCGATTGGCGCGTTCGAAACAGGACTCGGCCTGTTCGGCATCGCCCATCTCCCGACACATTTCCCCGTATGCTTGAAAGGCCGCCGCCAGACGAACCCTGGCAATCTTCCGAACTCCCCGGGGCCAGGTCGTGATTTCCGAATCGATTTCATCATGCACGAGATGGGCCATCTCGATCCCCTTGCCGAGGCATTTCATGGCCACGGCTTTCTGATACTTGAGCAGGCGGACATGCTCGACCCGCATTTCAACGAGGGTGAGCCGGGCTTCCAGATCCTCCGGCGAGTTCTCCAGGGCCGCCTCCAGTTTCTCGATCCCCGCCAGCGAACTCCGGTAGCCATCCGTCCACCGTCCCGACTCCCGCTCGATCATACCGATCCGGGCGGTGACGCGGGCAAAAAGGACGGCCGTCTCCAGATGATGCGGTTGCCGAAACGCCACCGGCGAGACCAGTCGCAGGGCTTCGTTGTAAACTTCCTCAATCTCCGCCGCCGGGGTCCGTTCTTCCCGGGACAGCAAATCACCGAGATCCAGGTAGACGCTTGCCAGACGCAGGCATTCCTCGTCGGAGTGGGCGCGCCCGCGATCCACCCGCCCCAGTGTCTCCAACGCCGCCAGATAAGCCGCCACCGCTTCGGCGTCCCGCCCCTCCTCTCGCAGGGGCCGGGCGGTGTGGAATTGGATTTCCCCGATCATGTCCCGCAACGCGGCCGATTCGGGTTCAACCGCCCGCATGGCCTCGAGACGATGCCCGAGCGACACGTAGCCAACCAACGCCTCCACGTAATCGCCATGCTCGAAATGCTGGCGGGCGAGACGGAAATCCACCGAGAGTCGCCGGCGCGCCAAGCCATGATCATCCGACCGACGCTCCGCCATCCGCTCCAGATAGCGGGATGCTCCGGTCAAGGCCGCCCGCAGCTCATCACTCGGATCGTTCTCGACGAGGCCAACCAGCGTCTCGTGACAATCCGCGAGGCGCGCCTCGGCCTCGTGCACCACCGTCGTCTCGGCGCCGCGTTCGGCGATCAGTCGCTCGAACTGGGCAATCGCCGACTCCAGTCGTGAGCGCGCCTCATCCCGAAGTCCCAGATGGAGTTCCACATGCGCCAGATTGTGCCAATTCCTCAGTCGCTCCAACTCTCTCGCGGGGTCGTCGGCCGCCTCGGCGAGGGCGTCGAGGAAAAATTCCCGCGACTTCTCCAGATTCTCACGCTCGATGCTGCCCTCGGGGGGTATCACGACGGAGGATACCGGGTCAAACTTGCCGAGCTGGGAAAAAACCGAGTCGGCGGCCTCGCGCGTCGTTCGCAACTCGTGTCGCGACTGTGACAATCGACGATCCGACTCTTCAAGTTGTGATCGTTGATGCCGCACCACCAGGTCCAGTTCGGAGGCGCGGTTTTCATAGCCCCGGCTGCGCTGGTGATATCGAACCAGAAACAGCGCGGTCACCAGCAGCATTACCAGCAAGCTCGCCGCGACCAGTCGGGTCCGCCGCAGGGTGGCGGCCTGTCGCGTCCGCTCGACCGAAACCCGCTCCTCCGCTTCGATGATCGTCGCCCGCATTCTTTCCGCCGAGGCCTCCCGCTCGAACCGCGTCTCCAAAGCCTCGAAGGCCGCCGCCACCTCGCGCATGTCCACGGGCCGTTCCCGCGGGTCCAGTGACAGACACCGGTCCACGATCTCCCGGCGCAACCGGTTCTCGCGGGACAAGTCACTCCCCTCTTTCCATGTCACCTCGACAGTCTGTCGCATGTCCTCAGCCAAAGCCGCGATGTCCACCCCCACCGGCCTGCCGCCGCTCTCCGCGAGGGCGTTCTCCCGCGCCCGCCGGTATCCCCCGCCCCGGGGCGTGACACCATTGAGCCAGGCGTAGGCGATCACCCCGAAACGGTAGACATCCCAACGCTCCGCGCCGCCGTCTTCCCAGCGTTCGGGATTTTCCAATTGCTCCGGGGGCGCATACCACGCCGCCTCCCCGAGATCGATGTGATACACCCGACCGGCGAGTCCGGGACCCGCGTCGACCACTTTCATCGTTCCGGAATCACCGACGACCAGCACATTGCCGGGGTGTAGGTTTCCATGATGCGCGCCGTGCTTATGCAGATGCGCCAGGCCATCGGCCAGTCCCGTCAAGGCCCGCCATGCCGCTGTTTCGTCCCTGGGCGCCGGGAACTCCGAGAGAGATCGCGCCTCCTCCTCCCAGGCTTGAATCATGAGATAGGGCGAGGCATCCACTTGAAAGTCCAACAACGAAACCACCGCCTCGTGCGAAGGCGCCTCCCGCTGGCGACGGAAATTTTGCCGCAAGCGATCACGATCCAGGCTGAGCGCGTTCAGCCTCCTGACCGCCACCAACACTCCGTCGTCACGCCGCAGCCGATAGAGCTCCCCCGCGCAACCATTCCCAATCCACAGGGAATCATCATAACCGGCCAAACGTGATCTGACATTTTCTGAGAAAGTGAAAAAAGTTCGAGATACCCAATAGAGGCTGGAATTTATGAAAATTAGCACCGTTTGGAAAGGAAATTGCGAATGTTATCAAAAATAATAATTTTCGTCGTTCGAGTTTGGGGAGCCTTTGCAGGGACGGCGCTTGAGTCCATGACGGACAAAGCCGCCATTCACCGTCGGGTTTTCATTTTCCCGCCCCCCTCTCACGCCGTTGACACCGTCGCTGTTGTCGGGCGAAAGTTTCCTCACTCGCAGTCTCCTTTCCTCATGACCCGTCTCCACCTCCACCCGCCCGCCCCGGCGGCGGCCCGCCTGGCCCTTGGCGCGGCGATCCTGCTCGTTTGCGGATGGCTTCCGCGAAGCGGTCTCGTCGCCCAGGAACCGGATCAGAATGTGTTCGACCGGCACCGTGAGGGCGTGGAGAGATCCGTCGCCGCCGCCCTGGAGTTTCTCGCCACCAATCAGAATCCCGACGGCACCTACGACGACGCCTACGGACGTTCCACCGGCATCGTTTCCCTCGTCGGCATGGCCTTTCTCTCCGCCGGACACCTTCCCGGCTACGGACCCTATGCCGAGAATCTTGATCGCTGCCTCGACTACGTTCTCGACAGCCAGCACTACAACGGATTGCTCGACAAGAGCGACTCCGGCCACGGGCTCATGTATGCCCACAACATCGCCACGCTATTTCTCTCCGAATGCAGCGGCATGGTCGATGTCGAGACCCAGGAGCGGCTGGATCGTGTCCTGGCAAAGTCCACCAAACTCATCCTTTCCGCCCAGGCGGTGCCGAAAAACGACAGCCACCAGGGAGGCTGGCGCTACAAGCCCGATTCCCGCGATTCCGACCTATCGTGCAGTGGTTGGGCGCTGATGGCGCTGCGTTCCGCCAAACTCAACGGCGCCCCCGTGCCCGACGCTGCCATCGAATTCGCCGTCGCCTATGTGTTGCGCAACCACGACAAGACCGAGGGTCGCTTCGGCTACACCGATCCCTGGGGCCACTCCGAGACCCTCACCGGCTGCGGACTGCTCTGCCTGGAACTCACCGGTTACCACGGCACCGACTCCACCTGGCGCTCCGGCGACTACATCCTGAAAAACCGCGAGCGCATCATCAACAACGCCCACGAAGCCTACGCGAACTACTACAACGCCCAGGCCATGTTCCAACTCGGCGGGCGCTGGTGGGAGGAATACGCCGACTGGATGTACACCCACTACCTCGAGCGTCAGAGCGAGAACGGCAGTTGGTCCGAGGGACGCAACGGCGGCACCTACGGGACCGCCATGATGGTGCTCTCCTTCACCGTCCCCTACCGGCAACTCCCCATCTATCAGCGCGACGAAACGGTCGACGAGGAGCCCTGAGAGAATCCCCCCGCCCGCGCATCCTTCCGCGCGCCGCCGACGTTATTCCCGGTGACACCACTGATGAACGAAGACTTCTGGAGCTGCAACATCGACACCCGGGGACGCCTCATCCGTCTCACCGCCGGTCTCCTGTGCCTGGGTGCCGCCGCGTGGTGCTGGTGGGGCGCCGGCGCCGCATTATGGGCGATGGGATTTCTCTCCATCGGCCTCGTCGCCGTCTTCGAAGGGCTGCGAGGCTGGTGTGTCGTCCGCGCCTTCGGCGGAAAGACGCCCTGGTGAATCGGGCGACAAAGAAACAGGCATTACAGGTGATTTCATTCAGTCCCTATTAAGATTGACGTCTAAGCCATTGTTTACATGGTTTGGTCACGGCACCAGCCATGACCCCATATCACGCCAAATTCTACGCTCTGGAACTCACCAAGCGGTGCCCCGCAGGCAGCATCGGGAAGCTGGCGGGTACGCTCATTGATGCCCAAGTCGATCTGAATCCTCATCAAGTCGAGGCTGCCCTATTCGCCTTCAAGTCACCCCTCTCCAACGGCGCCATTTTGGCTGATGAAGTTGGTCTCGGGAAGACAATCGAGGCAGGACTGGTACTCTCCCAACATTGGGCGGAGAGGAAGCGAAGAATCCTCATCATCATGCCAGCCAGCCTGCGAAAACAGTGGAACAGTGAGTTGGCCGAGAAATTCTTCCTTCCCTCCTTCATTCTCGAAACACCGAACTTCAATAAAGCGATCAGGAACGGAACGAAAAACCCGTTCGAGAACCACAACGAGATCATTCTTTGCTCGTTTCAGTTCGCAGCTCGGCGGGCGGAATTTTTGATAACAGTGCCGTGGGATCTGGTGGTCATCGACGAGGCTCACAGACTTCGAAATGTCTACAAACCGGCCAACAAAACCGCGCGCACACTTCGCTCCGCCTTGGAAAATCGGCGCAAGCTCCTGCTCACGGCGACGCCACTCCAGAATTCACTTATGGAGCTGTTCGGTCTGGTCAGCTTCATCGACGAATACGCTTTCGGCGACGCGAAGAGCTTCCGCGCGCAGTTTTTGCGATTGAACGACGACTCCTTCGCGGAACTGAAGCGCCGGATCGCTCCCATTTGTCAGCGCACACTCCGACGTCAAGTCTTTGAATACATCAGCTTCACCAATCGGGAAGCCATCACCCGAGAGTTTGTCCCGAGCAAGGGCGAGGAGGCGCTCTATGAGATGGTCAGCGACTACCTGCGTCGTGACAATCTGCAGGCGCTACCTTCCGGCCAGCGGGTACTCATGACGCTGGTCCTGCGCAAACTACTGGCTTCTTCCACTTTCGCCATTGCGGGGGCACTCGACTCGCTGGTTCGGAAACTTCGCGCCCGGCTCAGTGAAAACGCCGAACTGATTAGCGCCGCGGAACAAGATCTCGCCGAAGACCTAGAAGACTACGAGAACCTTTCCGAGGAATGGAAGGAAAGGGAACTCGCCCCGGCGCGCTCGTCGAGCGGTACATCCGAAGATGAATCAGAATATGGAGACTTGGACGAGGAGGATGACTCCGCCGAAACCGCCGCCGTGGCGGCCATCATGTCGGGTGTCGATGAGGATGCCGACGAAGAATCACCCGAATTGCTGACCAACAACGAAATAACAGCCATCGAGTCGGAGATCGCCGATCTGGAGCTTTTCCGTGATCTTGCCGTCTCCATCACCCATAACGCCAAGGGCGACGCTCTCATCGAGGGACTGGAGGCCGGCTTCGCTCGCATGCGGGAACTCGGTGCGGCGGAGAAAGCCATCATTTTCACGGAATCCCGTCGAACTCAGGACTACCTCGTCAGGCGATTGGTCGAGACGCCCTATGGCGACATGATCGTCCTCTTCAACGGCTCTAATGCCGACCCGAAATCCCGCGAGATCTATGCCGCGTGGAAGACCAGACACCTGGGCACCGACAAGGTCACCGGTTCCCGCACCGCCGATATTCGATCGGCGCTGGTGGACTACTTTCGCGATGAAGCGTGCATCATGATTGCCACCGAAGCCGCCGCGGAAGGGATCAATCTCCAGTTTTGCTCCATGGTCGTGAACTACGATCTACCGTGGAATCCCCAACGCATCGAACAGCGCATCGGCCGGTGCCACCGCTACGGCCAGAAATTCGATGTCGTGGTGGTGAATTTTCTCAATCGGAACAATGCCGCCGACCAGCGGGTCTATGAATTGCTCGACGAAAAATTTCAACTCTTCTCCGGGGTGTTCGGCGTCAGCGACGATGTACTCGGGGCCATCGAGAGCGGCGTCGATTTCGAAAGCCGTATCATTGAGATTTACCAGAACTGCCGCACTACCGACGCCATCCAGCGTGAGTTCGATTTTTTGCGCAGCGAACTCGATACCCAGATCAAGGATCGGATGAAAGAGACGCGTCAACAGTTACTGGAGAATTTTGACGCCGAAGTACATGACAAACTGCGGGTGAACCTTCGCGAAGGCACCCGCTACCTGAATCGCTACGAATCTCTGCTCTGGGAACTCACCGCCTACATTCTGGCCGACCGGGCCGCCTTCTTCCCCGAGGAACACGCCTTCATCCTGGGGAACGCTCCCTACCCCGACGCGGCGGGGGAGATTCTCACCGGACGTTACGAGATGGCCAAGGAGGTGGAGCACGCCCATCGTTACCGCCTCAACCATCCGCTGGCGCGGCGCGTCATTGAAGAGGCCCTCTCGATGGAATTGCCGACAGCCCATCTCACCATCGACTATAGCGGACATCCGCAGAATGTGGGAATGCTCGAGGCGCTGGTCGGAAAGAGCGGCGTACTGTCGGCCCGGCTGATCTCGGTCACTGCGGGGGACACGGAGGATCACGTGCTTTTCGCCGGACGGACTGATGAGGGAGCGGTATTGGACGATGATCAATGTCATCGGCTCCTCCAGGTGCCTCGAGCCGAGGCGACGCCGCTGACGAAGGCGCCCCTCGGACTCGATGTGGTGCTCGATGAACGACAGCGGTCCGTGATTGCCGCCATCACCGAACGGGCCGGTGTATTCTTCGAACAGGAGATGGAAAAGCTCGACCATTGGGCCGACGACAAGCGCAGATCCCTCAAGACCAATCTCAAGGACCTCGATCAACGGATCAAGGATCGCAAAAAGGAAGCGCGTGCCACCAGCGCGTTGCCGGAAAAGATTCGCATTCAACGGGAGATCCAGAAAATCCAGGGCCGACGCGACGAGGCCTGGCGCCGCTACGATGAAGCCGCCCGCGAGATCGAGGAGCGCAAGGACGAACTCCTCGACGATATCGAGGCCCGGCTCGAACAAAAGACGGAAGTGACACCGCTGTTCACCATTCGCTGGACCCTGATCTGACGTTGGCGTAACCCTGTTGTCTCCCCGAGTCTACCCTCTTAGATTTCCGACTTCACCCATCCATCAGCCACATGAGTGCCTACTCTCCCAAAAAGCTCGACCACAGGTCGCTTGATATCGCCAACAAGCCGCAGAGTCACTTGCCGACGATGCCCTCCAAGGGAACGCTATCGTGAGCTTCCGTGCCACCCAACCCGATATCCAGTACCACACCGTCTGACCGCCATGATCATCGAGGAAATCCATATCCGAAATTTCAAGGCGCTGAAAGATGTGCATCTCATCGATTTGCCGCCGATGTCGGTCTTCGTCGGAAAGAACGGCACGGGAAAGACCACGCTCTTTCGTGTGTTCGCCTTCCTCAAGGAATGCCTAAAGAGTAACGTGAAGGTGGCCCTCCAGCAGGAGGGCGGCCTGTTGGGCTTCAAGGAGGTCATCACCCGCGGGTGTGATGCAGAGGCAGAACACATATCGATCGAGATTAAATTTCGCCTGGAGATCGCGCGTCGAGAGCGGCTGGTGACCTATCACCTGGAGATCGGCCAAGACGAAGGGCGTCCCATCATCCGTCGCGAGATCCTGCGCTACAAGAGGGGGCGCTACGGTTCGCCTTTCCATTTCATCGACTTTGAAAATGGGAGTGGCACCGCGGTCAGCAATGAGGAGGACTTTAACAGACCGGACGAGGAACTGGATCGCGAAGAACAGACCCTTGGGTCCCCCGATATTCTCGCCATCAAGGGCCTGGGCCAGTTTGATCGCTTCAAGGCAGCCAAAGCCTTTCGTCAGTTGATCGAAAACTGGCATATCTCTGACCTCCACATCAGCGCGGCACGGGGAGCGAAACGACCGGACGAGGGAGAACACGTCTCCTCTCGGGGCGACAATCTGCCCTCAGTGGCGCTGCGACTATACCAGGAACATCGGGCCATCTTTGACGAGATCTGCCGCAAGATGGAGGAACGCGTGCCCGGTATTCAAGAGATTGCTGCCCGGCAAATGGATGACGGTTCGCTGATCATCCGCTATCGCGACGGGTCATTCTCCGAACCCTTTCTCGATTTGAATGTGTCGGACGGGACCGTGAAGATGTTCGCCTACCTGCTGATGCTGCACGATCCCAAACCGCACAAGATCCTGTGTGTGGAGGAGCCGGAGAACCAGCTCTACCCGAAGCTGATGGTGCTGCTGGCCGAGGAATTTCAGAATTACGCGAAGCGGGGCGGACAGGTTTTCATTTCGACGCATTCCCCGGAGTTTCTCAACGCGGCGGAGTTGGGTTCCATCTTCGTCCTGGAAAAAGACAGGGGCTTTACCGAGGTCTATCGAGTGCGAGATGATCCGATGATCACGAGCCTCATGAATGCCGGCGATCACGCTGGCTATCTGTGGGATCAGGGGAGCTTTCACGGGATTGGGGAACGCATCCGCAGGGAGCTGAACAAGAAGGCCAAGATAGACGAACTTTTCGGATGATCGTTTTCCTGCTCGAGGAAGAGTCGATGCGTCCAGTCATCGACCGGATGATCAGTACCC
This sequence comes from uncultured Verrucomicrobiales bacterium, assembly GCA_964439145.1. GTDB lineage: Bacteria > Verrucomicrobiota > Verrucomicrobiia > Verrucomicrobiales > DEV007 > JAEUHH01. The sequence continues at coordinate 96,612 of CAYTNL010000005.1, read as the reverse complement.
TCCATTCCGACTGGGTGGACGGATTCGACTGGTTGGTGCTGGCCTTCAACGGCAAATCCGATCTGGAGAAGAACATTCGACCAAAGATGGAAGGCTGGGGCTACAACGAGTCCACCTTCATCATTGTCCGGGACAACGATGGCGGCGATTGCGTCGCGTTGAAGGAGCGCCTCGTGGCCATGGCAACTAATGGCTCCGGTCATCCCTTCAAAGTGCGGATCGTCTGCCAGGAGTTGGAGGCGTGGTTTCTCGGCGATCTCGACGCGGTGGAGCGGGCCTATCCCGGATGCGGAGCGGCGGGATTGACGAAAAGGGCCAAATATCGCATCCCCGACGCCGTGGGGAACGCGGCGTCAGAGATCGCCACGATTACCGGTGAATCGGGCAAGGTGGGAAGGGCGAAGCAGATCGCGGCGGAGTTGTCCCTTGACGAAGAAGCGAACCGTTCCGCCAGTTTTGGCTTGATGCTGAGAACGATTCGAGGCTTTAACCAGTGATCTGATATTTTGCCATGTCCGGACTTCCCAGCCTAGTCACGCTACTTTTCATTCTTTTCATCGTATGCCTGGCACTGTGGGACGGCATCTCTTTCTGGGATCAGAAGGGCCGGAATCATCGGAATCTGAAAGGTGAGATGACGGGGATGGGCATTCTTGGAACTTTCATTGGCATATTTCTCGGCCTCTGGCACTTCGACACCTCGGCGATTCAGGAGAGCATTCCGCCGCTCCTGGAGGGACTGAAAACCGCGTTCATCACTTCGATAGTCGGCCTGACCTGTGCCGTGTTCCTGACAGTGGCGCAAACCTTGGCGCCGAGCCGCTACGCACGGACCGGGGATCCGGTGGCTGACAAGGTGAACGTCATGATCCAGTCCCTCGACGAGACAATGGCCGGCGTGAAGGAGGGGCAGAAAGCGATGACCGAGGAGATGTCCTCCCTGCGCTCGGACATGCGCAACGCGTTGGAGAAGATTTCAAAGGGGGCGTCCGACCAACTGATAGCCGCGCTTAAGAAAGTGATCGAAGATTTTAATCAAAACTTGACCAAGCAGTTTGGCGATAATTTCAAGGAGCTGAACGCGGCCTGCCTCAAGATGGTGGTGTGGCAGAAGGGATATTTGGAAAACATCAAGGTGACGACCGGAACGCTGAATGCCGTCAAGACCGCATTGGAAGCAGCCTTAGGAGGCGTGGTCGAACACTCCAAACTGGCGAAGGAGTTGACAGAGACGTTAGTGGGTGGAAGGACCAGCATTGAGGCGATGAAGAGATTGATGGAGTTGATGGCCCAGCAGTCGACTGGGCTTGCGGAGGTGATTCGAAAAACGGAGGAAGCGATTGCCAGTGCGGAGGCACGAGCGGGACAATTGGCCGGAAAAGTGGAGGATGTGGCCGACGAGAGCAAAGCCTACCTGCAGAATCTCAAGGAGATTCACAAAATGATGTTGAGGGAGTTTGAGGCGTTTCGGGGACTGATCGCGGAGGTACTCAAAGCGGAGTGTGAACTGCACGAATTGCTCAAGGAGGATGTAAAGCTGGCCGACAGCCACATCGAGAAAGCCCACCGGAAACTGGAAGAGGCGCTGACCTCACTGACTGAGCATTTCGGCAACTCGTATGGGAAGTACTTGGAAGGGTTGCGGCGTTTCACGGAATCGCCGGAAGGGAGGAGGGGCGGTTCATGAGTTCGCAGTACCGCATGCTGGGGAGCGTTTCCGACCTGATGGCGGGGCTGATGATGGTGTTCCTGTTCATCGCCATCGCCTACATGATCGAGGTCCGGTCCAACGAAGTGAAGCTCAAGGATCAGAACGAGAATCTGGAGGTGCAGGTGCAGCAGCAGAAGCAGGCCACCGAGGAGGCCGAGCATCAGCGTATCGAGGCCGAAAAGCAGCGTAGGCGAGCGGAGGAACAGGAAAAATTGCTGGCGAAGCAGGCGGAATCGATGCGGAAACAGGGTGAGACTATCAAGGAGATCGCGGTGACCTACCAGGAATTGCAGGCAGCGCTCTACGAGGCGCTGCGGGAGGAGTTTGCGGATGATCTTCCTCGCTGGCAGGCCAGCCTGGAGAAGGACAACACCATCCGCTTCAATGAGCCCGATGTGCTCTTTCTCTCCAATAGCGCGGAGATTCGCGAGCCGTTCCGGGTGATTCTGGACAACTTCTTTCCCCGCTACGTCCGAGTTCTTCGGATGCCGAGATTCATCGACGAGATCGACGAAGTGCGCGTCGAGGGCCACACGAGTCCGGAATGGGTCGGCGCGGAGACCGTGGAGGATCGCTACCTCTTCAACGCGAAACTTTCGCAGGAGCGAGCTTTTTCGGTCCTGGATCATTGCTTCCGCCTGCTCGACGACGAGCACGAACATGACTGGCTCATTCAGCATTTGCGTGCCAACGGAGTTTCGTTCGCCCGCCCGGTGGTGGACGGCGTGGGACAGGAGGACAAGGACCGTTCCAGGCGGGTGGAATTTCGCGCCATCACCCGCAGTCGCGAGCGAATCGAACGCATCATCCAGCAATCGGAGGAAGCGCTGAACGGAATTCAATGACACCGCTGACGACAGATTTTTCCGTTCTGAAAGAAACAGTGGAGCGGATCGGCATTCCGCCCTCCGAGCGGGCTCGGCTGATCGTCGAGCAACTCGACGACGGCATCATGGTCGAATCGAAGACGGAATACATCAGTGCTCCGTCCGGGTTTTTCAATCTGCTCCCGAATGGGGACATCGTGCGACTCATTCTCCATCTTGGCGCCTACCACGGAAAGACACAGGATGGATGGGAACTCTACGAAACCGACCACTGGCACAAGTATCACCTGACGCCTTGTGGCTCGGTCAATGGAGCTCCGCCTTCCCGGCGGCTGCGCTACGTAAAGACGCGGCGTTTCGACGGCAAATTTCGCTACCGGATCCACAACGCATTCGGCGAGGAGGTGCAACCGGAATTGACGGTGCAGGGACGCACGCTGAACTTGTGTGGTTCCTGCCGAAACAAGATTATCGACCGAATGGGTTTCGTAGATTTTGCCAAGGAGTTCAATCTCCAGGAATTCGTTAATGGCTACGCCTCGGTGGCGATGCGGTTCGTGCCGGACCCGATCCGTTACGATGGAGATACAATCTATTACTTCAAGCGGGATGACTGGAATGAAATCGCCCGCTACGCCAAAGAACGCGGCGGCTGGTTTTGCGCCGGCTGCCGCCTCAATTGTAGCCACCGAGCCCACCGACAATTTCTTCAAGCCCATTATCAGGAGGGCGTGATCGGCGGCGCACTGGCGAATGTGACGCCCTTGTGCATCGGTTGTCACAGCCGGGAACCCGGTTCGAATCATCGCCGCCTGCGACGACTGCCGCTTTTCCAAAAATTTGTGGCCGCCTTTCCGGTTTCAGCTTGATTCGGGTCGAAGCGGGTAGCCTCCCGTGGCATTTTGTGATTTTCCAAACCGAACCTTACCTACACCTCTCAGTCGTAACCATCTACCCGGCAAAACGGCCTGCTCTACGAGAATCAGCACGTAGGTTCTCTCTGAACCATTTGCTTATTACCGACTACCGCACTTTCACCCGCAAGGTCGGCGGCATGGCGGCGGGATGTTCGGCACTGGCGAAGGCGTGCACCAGTCCGTGACTCCCGGTCTCGTCGGTGAGCCGCACCAGGATGAAGGTCACCAGCCCGTCGGTGTCGCCGAGCAGAAAATCAGTCAGCGCCGGGCCCGCGACTTTCCTCAATCCACTGGAAACTCCCTGCTCGACGATGAACTCCCCCAGAGGAACCACTTTCGACTCATCGAGCTGGAATCCGTGATCGAGCACATTGGCGGGAGCATCTTCCCATCTCAGCTCCGCCTCATCCCAGATGGCGTCACTCGATTCATCCCTCAGCCCATACAACGCGAAGGTGGCGTCGGGAACCATAGAGGCGTAGCCCAGTCCGCTCGGCTGTACGGAAAGCACCAACTCGCTGTCGGAAATAGTCTCCCGGTCCAGATTTCCCAGGTCGAATGTCAGCCATGCCTTGCGACGATTATTGACATGCTCGGCGGAGTTTTTGACCATCAGCAGGGGTGACGCCCCGAAAGGACCGTTGCCATTGCCCTGGCGCGCGTAGGTGTCCTTTCCCCGCCCCTGCCGGGTCGTCACCGCTCGCCATCCCTCCGGCTCGACGGCGGGCGTCTCTCCGAACCGGGGGGATTCCCCCTCGCCGACCAGGGTCTCGACCAGTCTCTCGGCATCATAACGCACCATCTCGCCGGTCTTTAGCCGCTTTTCGCCGTCGCCCTTGCGATGGGTGACGCCGATCTCGCCCTCCAGCACCAGCACCTCGCTCTTGCCATCGGTCCCGGCGGTGATACCGAAGCGGGTGCCGTAGTCGGTGAGCAGGGCGTCGTCGGTCTCGATCTGAAATCCCTCGGCACCCTCCGGCACCCACGCCACCGCCGCGCCACGCCGCAGTCGGCAGCGCATGGGCGACTCGATCTCCACCGCCGCCGGCGCCTCCAGGGTCACGGTGACACCGGAATCGAATCGCAGGGTGGCCAGTCCCTCGAGCAATTCCAGTGCGCCCGGCTCCAGTCGTGCCCCCTCCCGGGTGGGCAGCGATCCGGCGCCCCATTTGGCGGACTTCACATCGGCCAGGGTGGCGACGGCGGAAACGGCGCTCTCCTCCGGCGCGGGCGCCTCGACCGTGGGCACGCGAGACGGTTCCGCGGGCCTGATGACCCAGCCCACCAGCAACCCCAGAGCAAGCAACGCCGCGGCGGCTAGCCATCGCCGGGAAGCGGGAAAAGTCCTCACCTCCGCCACCGGCCCGGTATCGGCAAAAAGGGAAGCGGCCTCGGCCCGCATCACCCCCTCCAGGTGCAGGGCATCGGCGCAGCGGGAGCGGAATTCCCCATCCTCCCGCAGCAGCCGCTCCAACCGTTCGCGATCTTCCGCCGTCAAGCGGTGATCCAGATAGGCGGCGATGAGGGCATCCTCTTCGGGTGACTCGTGTTTCATGGGGTGGTGGTGGGAGTGTTTCGGTTCACGCAATCCTGCAGCGAAGCCCGCAGACGGCTGAGCAGTCGGTAGACCGCCCCCTCGGTGCGATCGACAGCGGCGGCGATTTCGCCGATCTCCATGTCGCGGGAGTAGCGCATCAGGAATATCTGCCGGTGAGGTCGGGAGAGCTGGCGCACGCATTTCCGCAGCGCGGCGGCGCGACGATCATGCCGCGCCTCGTGTCGGCTCAGCTCGTTGGCCAGCAGTTCCAGCGCCTCGTCGCTGAGAGCTGTCTGCCGCTTCGATCGTCGCCGATAACCCAGGATCTGATGAAAAGCGATCTTTCGCGCCCAGGCGCGGAAATAGGTGCCGGGTTCGAATTGGGAAAAGTGTCGCCACATCACCAGCCGGGTTTCCTGGAGGATGTCCTCGGCGTCATTCGGATCGCGCACCAGGGCGTGCACATAGGCGCTCAGAGCCGCCTCGTGCTCGTTGAGCAGGAGGAGGAATTCTTCGGTGCGATCTTCGCCGGCGTTGGATGATTCTTCGGGCACGCGATCTCTCTTTCCCCTCTGAAGGCGGGACTTGGCGGATTTTGGACAGGAAATGTCCGCTTTTTTCTCCAACGCGCCAGCCCCACCCGCAACCGGGGAGGAAAGGGCGGGAAGATTCCCCGCTCAAATGATCGACAAAGGCGGGCGGTTATGCCAACTTCACCGCGTTTCCAGCATCGAAGAAAGAACCGAAAAGCCATGTATCAAAAACCCACCGTACTCAGCTCTGAAGAACATCGCGGCGTCAAGCTCGCGCCCGTTTCCACCTTTGAATTCGCCGCCGCGATGAACTCTTCCCTGCTGGCCGGTCGCGAGATCCTGGAGGCCGCCAAGGATTACCCCGTGGTCTTCGCCCGCAACGACCAGGGCGAGATCACCGTGCTCGCGGTGCTGGGCCTGCGCAACGGGTCGAACCTCTTCATCGACGCCGCGGGCAACTGGGAGGAAGACTGCTACATTCCCGCCCTTTTCCGCCGCTATCCGTTCATTCTCGCCGAGGTGCCCGGTTCCGAAGAGGGCAAGCTGACGGTTTGCGTCGACGCAGCCTACCCCGGCTTCGGCGGCAGCGAGGGATCGGAGCTGTTCGACAGCGAGGGCAACCAGACCGAGTCCATGCAGCACGCGCTCAAGTTCCTCACCGAATTCCAGCAGGAACACCAGCGCACCCGGGCGATGATCGCCCTGCTCGACAGCTACGGCCTTTTCAAAGACATCGCCGCCAGCTTCACCCTCCCCGGAGGCGAGAAATTCGGTTTCGGCAATCTGCTGATGGTCGATGAGCAGGCCATGATGAAACTGGAGGATGAAAAACTCATCAAACTGGTGCGCACCGGCGGCCTCGCCTGGATCTACGCCCACCTGGTTTCGATCACCAACTTCCGCGACCTCATGCGTCGCGAGGGACAGAAAGCCGGCGGCGCCGAAGGTGGCAAAGCCCTCGCCAGCCTGGGCAAGAAAAAGGGCGCCAAGTGAGCCCCGCCACAGCCTGAGACCCGCGACGAGGCGCGCCGCCCCACTCGCCGCTTGCCCGAACGGGCAAGCGGGGCTATCGCCTCCGCATGTCCCTGACCGCCAATTTCCGGGAAGCCGCCCTCGCGGCCATGACCCTCGCCAAGATCGGAAACCCGCTCCGATCCGAGCCCCTGCGCACCTCCCAGAAACTCTGCCAGTTCGAGGACTCCGAGGCCGAACTGCTGACGCACTGCTTCCTCAAATCCTTCCGCGCGCTGGAGCTGCACCAGCTCCGGCACCATTCCAACGTCAAAGACAACGAAATGTGGCGCTATGCCGCCGCGGTCTTCGACGACAACGACACCCTCCTCGAACAGGGCGCCGCCATCGCCCGCCACCTCCACGCCAAATCCAACCACCCCAACATCAAGTCCGGCGATCTTTGTGTGGCCTTGATCGACGATGTGGTCATCTCCGGCGAGCGCGTCCAGGCCCTGAGCATCATCAAATCCGAAAGCAAAGTCCCCTTCCTCCAGATCTCCGAGCGCGATGGCGACCTGCGCCTCACCACCGAGCAGGGCATCTATCCAGAGAAAATCGACAAGGGCTGCCTCATCCTCAACCACGACCGCGAGGACGGCTTCGTGGTCTACCTCTTCGACAAGAGCGGCAACAACACCCACTTCTGGATCCGCGACTTCATCGGCGCCGGTCCGGTCAAAAACGACGACTACCTGACCCGCCACTACTCGAAACTCTGCATGGAGTTTGCCGAAAAGGGCCTCCCCGAAGAGACCCTGCAGGAGGAGCGCATGGAGGTGGCCAGCCGCGCCATCTCCTACCTCGAGGAGGCGGATGACTTCAATCTCGAGGACTTCCAGACCAAGGCTCTGGAGAAACCGGATCGCATCGAGCAGTTCACCTCTTTCAAAGCCGATTACGAGGAGGAAACCGGCAGCGAATTGGAGGATCGCTTCACCGTCTCCAAACCCGAGGCGAAAAAGGCCAAGAAGCGCCTCAAAAGTCGATTGAAACTCGATGTCGGCGTGGAACTGCGCTTTTCATCCGGCTTCATCGCCAAGTCCGAGCAATTCCTCGAGCGCGGCCACGACGACGAGCGCGACATGGACTTCGTCAAAGTCTGGTTCCACAGAGAACTCTGAACCGCGCCAACTCAGGCTCCCTTCGATTTCTCCCCGCCCTCCGACGCCCGATGATAGCGAGCCGCCGAGCGGTAGCGCTCCCGATCGGCCTCGTCGAGCAGGACGATCTCGATGACGAGATCGCCCTCGTCCTCCAAATAGATGTCGAGCCCCATGCCGCTCTCCGAGGACAACTCCAGACGCCGCCCCTCGGCGAGGACCTTGGCGTCGAGCTTGCCGGATTCACCGAGGGAGTTCTCGAATTCCGCCGTCACCCTCTCCCCCGCCGCGTCCCAGCGGAAGCGCCAGACATACTCCACCCGGCGACCACCGGAGCGGGTCACGCCGTTCATCAGCATGAGCCGACCGCCCTCCGCCAGGGAAGCCTCCCAGGTGTCGCGGTAGGTGACGGCCGGTTGGATGGCCCCGTTGGGGGCGAACTCGAAGGAAACGCCCACGCCCTCCCACGCGCCCGTCGCCTCGCGGAAAAGCTCGAAGTCATCCAGCCGGTGGATGTCCCGGCCTTGCCCCGCGACCGGCGCGACGAACCAGAGCGCTACCGCGATCAAAGAGGGTTGAGTCGCCCACCTGACCCTGTCGAGTCGGGCGTTCATTTCGCGGTGTAGTCAAAAACGAAGACCTTTTCCAATTTCGGACGGAGCAGGCTCACGAACGCCTGATGATCCGGATGCGGCAGGTAGACTTCCAGGCCTTTCTTGTCCTTGAAGCTGACCAGGAAACAATGGGTGAAGCCGTCGTTGAGTGGCTCGACATTCTCCGAGGTGCCCCATTCGAAATCGACGATGGTGTCGATCTTCCCCGGCAACGCGGCGAAGGCTTTTTCGATCTCGGCGACTTCGGCATCGGTGGTGCCGGACTTGAACTGGAAACAGACCACATGGCGGAAGGTGCCCACCGAGTCCCCGGCGCGCGCGGTGAGGATCGTGGTGAAGGCCAGGGCGAGAGTGAGGAGAAAAAGTCGAAGTTTCATCGGGGAAACCCTTTGCGATTTCCGTCTCGCTGTCGAACATAATCGGCGTCGCGACCGGCTTCCCCGGTGCCGATTTCTTTTCATCGACCTCAACTCATTTCGCCATGTCCTCCCCCTCCGTCGCCGCCTGGGAACGCTACTGCCGACTGCTGACGCGCGACGCCGCGCTGGGATTCTCGCTCGACGTAAGCCGGATGACCTTCCCCGACTCGCTGTTCACCGACCTGGGGGAGGAGATTGATCGCGCCTGGTCCGACATGCGGTCGGTCGAGGCGGGCGAGATCGCCAATGCCGACGAGGGTCGCCAGGTGGGCCACTACTGGTTGAGAACGCCATCACTGGCGCCCGCCGAGGCGGCCGCCTGGATCGAGCGGGTGCGCGGAGAGGTCGACCAGTTCTCCGCGAAAGTACACCGGGCCGAGATCACGGCGCCGAACGGCAACGCCTTTCGCCACGTGCTGTTGGTCGGCATCGGCGGTTCGGCACTGGGGCCGCAGTTGGTCTCCGACGCCCTGAGACGGCCGCTGGCACCCATCGCCCTGCATTTCCTCGACAACACCGACCCGGCGGGAATCGCGCGGGTGCTGGCGGAGCTGGGCGACGGCCTGCGGGAGACGCTGGTGATCGTGACCTCGAAATCGGGCGGCACTCCGGAGACGCGCAACGGAATGCTGGAGACTGAGGCGGCGTTTCGGGCGGCGGGCCTGGATTTTCCCCGGCACGCGGTCGCCATCACCTCGCCCACGGAGACCGGCGGAGAGAAACCCTTTCGCTCCTCGCTGCATGACAAGGCGGTGGCGGAGGGATGGCTGGCGATCTTTGAGATGGCCGACTGGATCGGCGGGCGCACCTCGGTGCTCAGCGCCGTGGGACTGCTGCCGGCGCGGCTGATCGGTGTGGATACCGACGCGATGCTGGCGGGCGCCGCGGCCATGGACGCGCTGACGCGGCGCGAGCGGGCGGAGACGAACCCCGCGATGCTGATGGCCCTGATGTGGCACGCGGCTGGCGGCGGCAAAGGTGCCAAGGACATGGTGGTGCTGCCCTATTGTGATCGGCTGGCGCTGTTCGGGAAATATCTCCAGCAACTGGTGATGGAATCGCTGGGCAAGGAGCTGGACCGTCAGGGCCGGGTGGTGAACCAGGGACTCGCCGTCTACGGCAACAAGGGATCGACTGATCAGCACGCCTACATCCAGCAACTGCGCGACGGTCTGAACAATTTCTTCGCCGTGTTCGTGGAAATCGGAGAGACCGCGGTCGGGCCGGCCCTGACGGTGGCGGATGGCGGGGTGACCTCGGGCGATTTCCTCCAGGGCTTCCTCCGCGGCACCCGCGACGCGCTGACCGGCAACGCGCGGGAATCGATCACGGTGTCCCTGGAGCGTTTGGACGCGCGCGGACTGGGCGCGTTGATCGCCTTGTTCGAGCGGGCGGTTTCGTTTTACGCCAGCCTGGTCGATGTGAACGCCTATCACCAGCCCGGAGTGGAGGCGGGCAAGAAAGCGGCCGGCCAGTTCCTCGACGGCCTGCTGGCGGTGGCCGGGGCGATGCCGAGCGGGGCGGCCGCGACGGCGGAGGAGATATTGTCGGCGCTCGGCGAGAGCGGGGCCGGGCTCACGGTGGAGTCGGTCTATCACGCCGCGAACCATCTGGCGGCCTCGCGCCCGGGCGAGTATCGGGTGACGCGCGGAGCAGCGCCCCATGAGGATCGATTCTCCCAAGCTCACTGAGCCGGGCGAGAAAACAGTGTGATAGACGCAGGCGGCCTGGTGATCGATCGACGTGTGAGTCCGCCAGATAACGCTTTAAATAAGCCTACATTCGCCGACGGCCCTGATCGGCAGAGCGCGTGGCATGAGCTTCCAAGCCCATGCTACGGGTGTGGCTTGATTTCTGCCGCAACGGAGCAGGCAACCATGTTTGACATTTCCTTTCGTTGTTTGCGGAGTTCGGGGACCGGGAATTTCGGTTCTTGCCGGGGGATGCCACGGCGCCGGGAGAGCAAAGCGACCCGCGATGTGGAATCCAGTTCATGGATTCTTCTCTCCACAACCCGTCGCGCTCTCAGCCAGCCGACAAGCCGCCGTCTATCTGTCGTTTCCCCGCCGTGAATCGCCAGATCCAGTAGGGCAGGTTCAGGAAGAAGATCAGCAGCACCAGCTCGCTGTTGTAGAAGCGCAGGTGCATGATGAAAAAAATGCCCCGGTGCAGCGCGATCAGCGCCAGCCCTGTCCAGAAGGCCCAGGGCCGGTTTCTCAGCGCCACCAGGGCGAAGAGTTCGAGAAAGAAGGCGCCGCCGAAGCCCACCCGCGCCAGCATGGGATGCGAGAGCACCCACTCGGCGGCCACGGTGTCCCCGGCGAACTCGGGCTCCAGCAGCTTGTAGTATTTCTGCCGCTGCGCTTTCACGAAATCGAAGGCGACGTATGGGGAATTCCACACCCACATGAGCTTGGAGTTGATGGCCTTGCTCAGGGCGGCGATGACGTAGGTCGCGGCCACCGCGCCCCGGGTGTAGTAGAGCAGATAACTCCTCAAGCTGAGTCCACCTGTGAGCGGGATCGCTTTTCCCCGCCACTCGCGAATCTTGAAGGTGACCACCACCACCGCCTGCGCCAGCAGCACCAGGGTGATCATGTGATGGGAATGATGGATGGAGCCCTGCGAGTTTTCGTAGGTCCGCATCAGGATGTGGAGCAGCGTCAGCAGCGGCAGGGAGATGACGAGCCCTCGTCCGGCGACGTAGGAGATGAGGCCGAGTATGGCCAGGACCACGAAGGCGGGATAGGCCCAGGGCTGGTGCAGCCAGGTGAGATCGATGAAATGGGCGATGCCGACCGGCACCGGCTGTTTCTCGTAGGCGAAGGGGTGGAAGTCCCAGAAATCGTGCAGCGCCACGGGGGCGAAGAACAGGCGCATCAGGAACCACTCCCACGCTCCCACGGGTCCGGGCCGGAATCCTCCGGCCAGCCAGTTCGCGGCTTTCTCGCGCAAGCCGGACGCTTTCACGGGGCGACCTCCTCTCCGCTCTCGGGTGCCAGCTCCGCCACGACCCGCTCGGTCTCCACCAGTCCGCTCTCGTCGGTGCCCACCGACACTTCCACGAGTCTCACCGCGCCGGTCAGCTCGCGTTTCGGTCGTTTGTGGGAGAGTTCCCTCAGCCACTTCAGGGCGATGCGCCCGGCCTCGGCCCGGATGCCGGCGTCGTCGAGGGCCGCGATTTCGCCTTTCTGGATCGCCTCCTCGATCTCGCCGCGGTGGGTGCCGTATTTTTTGGTCAGGCTCGCGGGACTGACGCCGGTGTGCCAGAGCAGGGGCAGCGGCTCGCCCCCGCCGTCGGTGACGTAGCAGAAGCGCAAGGGCACGGGCGAGGGATTGGAATACATGGAAAACGGCGAGAACGGGTAGAACTCGCCGGCGACCATCGACACCAGCACGAAGGCCAGCACGGGCATGATGGGATGCCGCCGGGGTGATGTCTTTTTCTCGCTCACCATCCGACAAAGGGTTCCGCCGACTCCTCGAGTAATTCGTCGCTCCGGATGATCTGCTCCTCGGCGTGGGCGGGATCGCGCGTCACGGCGATGTGGTAGAGCCCGTCGCCCTCGTTGACCGTGGCCTCGCGGGAAATTCCGATGACCACGCCATCGACCCGGCACTTGATGGGGGTCTCGTGTCGGCCAAATGGATCGGCCACCACCCCCAGGCTCATGCCGGGGGACACGGCGCGTCCAAGCTCGATCTCGGGGGCGAAGATGCCCCCCCGCGGCGCGCGGCTCCAGGAGGTGAGGGTGCTGACCACGGTGCGGTGCCGGTGTTTCGGTGACTCGGACTTGGCTTTTTTCTCCGCCGGCAACATCTCGAGATAGCGCATCACCGAGACGATGCCGCGCACCCCGTAGCGCACGGCGTCGGGATCGAGACGATGGGCTTCGCCGGCCTCGTAGAGTATGCAGGGTTTGGCCCGCGAGTAGAGCATCTCGCGGAGGGAACCGGCCCGGAGAGAGGTCTCGATGACGACCGGGGGACGGAATGCCTTGGCCATCTCGTAGCCCTCGTGATCGCCGGGCGACACCCGCACCTGGGGCAGATTGGGCCTGCCGACGGCTCCGGAGTGCATGTCGATGGCATGGGTGCAGGCGTTGACGACCTGGGTGAGAAAGGCGTTCGCGAGGCGGCCGCCCAGGGAGCCCGAGGCGCTGCCGGGAAAGAGCCGGTTCAGGTCGCGCCGGTCCGGCAGGTAGCGGGAATGCGAGAGAAAGGCGGGCATGTTCACGACGGGCACGACGATGAGGTCGCCCCGGAGCCGCTTCAGCAACCGGGTGCGGAGGAGCCGGCGGATGATTTCCACGCCCACGATCTCGTCGCCGTGGAGCGCCGCGCTGACGAGCAAGCGGGGGCCGGGTTTCTTACCACGCAGCACATGCACCGTCATGGTGACGGGCTGGTAATCGATGAGCGAGCCTATGGGAATGTCCACCACGCCGCTCTCGCCGGGCAGGAAGTCCCGCTCGCCGATGCGGAGCGGTGGTTCTTGGCTGGCAGACTTGGCGCTGGACATGTGATTCGGAGAAATGGAGAGGCGACGGGGAGAGGCTGTTTTTCTATCGCGGTCCCCCGCCCCGCGTCAACCCGTTCCCCGGGTGCGGGTCTTGCCGGGTCTGGCGTTCTTCTCGATGAAGGCCACGATCATGCCGGCCACATCCTTGCCGGTGGCGGTCTCGATGCCCTCCAATCCCGGGGAGGAGTTCACCTCCATCACCACGGGGCCGTGATTGGAGCGGAGCATGTCCACCCCGGCGACATTGAGCCCGAGGATCTTGGCGGCGCGCACGGCGGTGGAGCGTTCTTCGGGGGTGATCTTCACCACGGAGGCGGAGCCGCCGCGATGCAGGTTGGAGCGGAACTCGCCCTCCTTCGCCTGGCGTTTGATCGATGCCACCACCTTGTCCCCCACCACGAAGCAGCGCAGATCGGCGCCGCCGGCTTCTTTGATGAATTCCTGGGCCAGAATGTTGGCATTGAGCCCTCGGAAAGCCTCGATCACGCTCTCCGCCGCCTTCGAGGTCTCGGCCAGCACCACGCCGACTCCCTGGGTGCCCTCCAGCAGCTTGATCACCAGCGGCGCGCCGCCCACCAGCGAGACCAGGTGCTTGGTGGCGCGGGGATCGTGGGCGAAGCCGGTCACCGGCAACCCCACGCCTTTGCGCGCCAGCAGTTGGAGACTGCGGAGCTTGTCGCGGGAGCGGCTGATGGCCACGGACTCGTTGGCCGAATAGACGCCCATCATCTCGAACTGTCGCACCACTGCGCAGCCGAAAAAGGTGTGGGTGGCGCCGACGCGCGGGATGATCGCGTCGAAATCATCCAACTCTTCATCGCCCTGGAAGATGGTGGGGCGATGCGAGGTGATGTTCATGTGGCAGCGCAGGTAGTCGATCACCCGCACTTCATGGCCTCGGCGCTTGCAGGCCTCGACCAGGCTGTTGGTCGAGTAAAGCCGACGGTTTCGGGATAGAATGGCGATTTTCATGCGGTGGGGTGGAAACGAGGCAAAGCACGGACAAGATTCAAAAAAAGCAAGCGACCCGCGTGAAGCGACCACGAAAGGTCGCGGGGTAAGTCAGGCAATCTCGGGACGCCGCGCATACCAGCCGGCGCGCCGACGCCCCTGCAGGTAGGAGCGGCCGACATCGATGGTGAATCGGCCGCGGATGGCGGTGCGCCCCAGCAGCATCCGGAAGCGCATGCTCTCGCGATTGGTGAGGCTGATCTCGATCGGCCACTCCACCGCGCCGAGCCTGGCGGTCACGAGGATGAAAGGCCGGAGTTCCACATGACCGCCGCTGTCCTTCACCTCGCGCACGCCGGAGACGGGCGCGTCACAGGCCAGCTCGATGTCATCGCGGTCGCGGAGCGGATGCAGGTGAAAACGCACCCGCGACAGCCCCCCGGCCTCCTCGTAGATCTCGTAGTCGTGCGTGTGCAGGGCGGAACTCCGCGCCCCGGTGTCGATCTTTGCCTTCACGCCGGGTATCCCGAGTTCGGGAAAAGACAACCACTCGCGCCAGCCTATCAGGGGCAGATCGCCCGATGCGTCATTGGGATCAGAATCCATGCCGTGGCAGTCACACTTGCCCGCTCATCCGGGGGCACAAGCAAAAAATCGGCCAGATGCCCGGACCACATCGACGCCTCAGCCGGCCTGATTCCACACGGCCATGAAATGACAGCCCGTGCCCGCGAGCACGAAGAGATGCCACACGAAATGGGCGAAGCGCACCCGGCGATCCATCGCGAAAAAGATCACCCCCACCGAATAGGACACCCCGCCCGCCACCAGCCACGCCATGCCGGCGGTGGATAGTCCCTCCCACAGCGGCTTGATCGCGATGATGACCAGCCAGCCCATGGCCAGGTAGAGGAAAGTCGACAAGCGCTCGCTCTTCATGGCGCCGAGCGCCTTGATCAACACCCCGCCGATCGCCAGCCCCCAGACGATGCCCAGCAGGGACCACCCCAGCGGCCCCCGCAACACCCCCAGGGTGAAAGGCGTGTAGGTGCCCGCGATCAGCAGGTAGATGGCCGAATGATCCAGCAACTTGAACAGCCGCTTCGTCCGCCCCATCGGCAGCGCGTGATACACCGACGACGTGAAGTAGAGCAGCGCCATGGTGGCCACGAACACGCAGGCTCCCACCACCCCGGCGGTCCCGCCCGCCTGGATCGCGGTCACGATGAGCAGCGGGGCGCCGGCCACCGCCGCCACGAAACCCAAACCGTGACTCACGGTGTTGGCCACTTCTTCCGCCACAGTCTGCGTTCGCTCTGTCATCGTGATGCAAACTCCCCCAAACGCGCCACTCTGGCAACGCCCATCTTGCGCGAGACCTCCCGGCGCGAGGAGAAAGGCTCCCGCCTTCCCGCTCCCAGTCCCCGGTTGCACAATGTCCCGCCACGGTTTTTGCTCTCATCCACAAACTCCACCCCCGCCATCCGCATGATACCGACCCCGTTCCGACTTTCCTCAGCGTTCATCGCCGCCGTCCTACTCGCCTGCCCTCCCTCACAGGCGGCGGAGTTTACCGTCGAAAAGACCGACGACGGTGTCGTCATCAACATCGATGGCAAACTCTTCACCAAATACGTCACCGGTGACAAAGTCGGCAACAAACCCTACTTCTACCCCGTCATCGGCCCCACCGGCAAAGGCATGACCCGCGCCTACCCCATGGAAGATGTCGAGGGCGAGGCCCAGGATCATCCCCACCACCGGTCCCTCTATTTCGGCCACCAGTTCGTCAACGACTTCGACACCTGGCACGAGGAGCTGACCATGATCGAACGCTCCAAGGGCGACGCCGCCAAACTGGCGGAATTGAAAAAGAAACTCGGCGCCACCGTCCACCGCGAGACCCTCGCCGCCGAGGCCAGGGGCGACCACGCCCTCCTCAAAGTCGCCAGCGACTACCTCGACAGCCACGGTGAGACCATGGCCCGCGACGAGCGGACCTTCACTTTCCGCGTCGCCGCGAACGGCTCCCGCCTCATCGACGCGGATCTCGTCTTCACCGCCGTCATGGACACCGTGAACTTCGCCGACGCCAAGGACGCCGGCTTCAGCCTCCGCGTCGCCCATTCCATGAGCGTCGATGCCAAACAGGGCGGACGCATCGTCAACAGCCTCGGCCACCTCGACAAGGACGCCTGGGGAAAACGCGCCGCCTGGTGCGATTTCCATGGCCCGGTCGATGGCGAGACCCTCGGCATCGCGGTGCTGAACCACCCCAAGAGCCTGCGCCACCCCACCCCCTGGCACGCCCGCACCTACGGCCTGTTCACCGCCAATCCCTTCGGCCTCCACAGCGTGGCCGGCGAGGAGGGCGACGGCGCCGTGCTGCTGAAAAAAGGCGAGAGCTTCACCCTGCGCCACCGCGTCATCCTGCACGCGGGAGACGAAAAAGCCGCCGACATCGCCGCCGCCTGGGAAGCCTACGCCCGGGAGGACTGAGGCTCCGTCAGTCGGACTGCTTCACGAACTCGACCGCTTCGTCAAAAGTCGCGTCGCGCACCTGCCACGCCTCGATATCCGCCTCGGAGCCGTCCGGCAGCCGCACCCGGATGCGTCCCTCGCCGGAGGAGAGGAACTTCAACACCGTACCGCCCTCCACCGACAAGCCGCGCCCGTCGGCCAGACGCAGGGCCCCGGCCACCCCGTCCCGCACCGTCACGAAATGGGTGCCCCCCGTGGCGGGATCTTTCGGATTCGTGTCCACTCTCGCCACCGCCGGCATCTCCGGTGCCGCCGGTGCCGCCGGCTGACCGGTCAATGCGGATACCGCGCTCGGTGGCGGGGCGGCGACACTCACCGGGGCCGTACCACCGCCGCCATCGGAAATCACCAATCCCGACGCGGCGGGCGCGCTCGGCGGGATCGGCGGCGGCGGGACTGCGGCCACCGGCATTTCCCCTTCCGCCGGACGGGCCGGGTCGGGCACCGGCGTGAGTTGTGACACCGGCACCGACGGTGTGATGGGTTCGCTGACCACTTGCGCCGCCTCCGCAGCGGGCGGTTCGCCCAACGCCATTCGCCCCACTTCCGCCTGGGTCGTCGCCGTCAGCGGCTCGGGAGTCGGCGGACGCGACGATGTGGGCACGGTAGGCTCGATCAAGCCTGTCCGCTCTTGAGCCACCGGATCCACCGGCCGCTCCTCCCGTTGCAGCGGCGCGTTTGGATTTCCTGATCGCGTCGTCGGAATCGTCAAAGTGCGCGTCGCCGTCGCCAAAGACTCATTCGCCACCGGAGCGGCGGGCTCCGGCACCGGCCGGGGAATGATCATCGGCGGCGGGATCGCCACCGGTTCGTCCCCGCGACGGTCGCGCAAGCGCCCGATCAGGCCGCGGTCATCATCCGATGCCGCCGACGGCGGCGGCGCCACCGTGGCGCTCTCCCCGTCCCGCCCGCTGGGGATCACCTTGCCCACCATGCCCCTGACTCCGCCGAGGATCCCGCGCTCCTTCTCCTCCGGCTCCGGCGTCACAAACGGACTCGGCACCGCGTTCGTCGCGGGTGCCGTGGCCCCGGGAATCGGAGGCGGCGGGATGCGCTCGCCCGGAGCCATGATGGTCGACGGTCCCGGGATCGGCGCCACCACCGGATTCTCCGGAGACGGCACCACCACCGCCGCATCTCCCGACCCGGGGGTCGATGGCGGCGAGGGCGTCTCCTCACGGTCCCTGCCACCGGGAATCAACTTGCCGATGAAACGCCCCGGCTTGAAGCCGCGCTTCTCCTCATCCGCCCGCGCCCCGGTGGGCGGCGAGCCCGCCATGAGCGCCAGCAACAGCAGGCCGGTCAATGTCCGCACAGTTTTCATGATTCCCGATTGGTGAAATTTTCTCAATCTCGGGACCAGACTACGCGAATAACGCCCGGCACTCAACCCGTCAGGCATCTGGCATCTGGCGGGGAGTGCTGTTTTTCTTGGTCAGTGTCAGGGAACTGAGGCCCCTTGACCGTGGGCGGGGCGGAAGGGGCTTGGGGAGATTTCAAGTCAGGCGGATCGAAGGCCGAGATGCGACGGAGCGGATTACCGACTCAGAAATGCCGGATGCCCCGCAGCGGCGACGCCCCCTCTCACCCGCGGCTCCCGATACCCGCGAGCCAGGCCAGCAATCCCACGATCAGGAAACACACCAGCACCGACACCAGGAAGCCGACCACGTCGATCCGGCGCGGTCTCACAAACTCCCAATCAGTCTTGGGAAACAGGCGGCTGGATTCGTATTGCTTCGGATTCGCGTAGGCTTGTTCGAGATTTCTCCGATCTATCACCGGATCGGGATCCACCACGGTCCGCATCTTGGCGTAATACCGATCCAGCACCTCCTCGCGTTCGCGACGGGTCACCAGGCTTACCAGCATGAGCACCAGGAAGGGCATCAACAGGCGGGGCGGCAGGCGCAGCGTCTCGATGGTGGCCTTCGACGCCGTGGACAGATCGACCCCCAGCCAGTGGTAGAGCAGGAAGTCCGCGTTGAAGGCTCCCAGACCCTCGTGGGTATTTGAATAACGCTGCACCAGGACGCGTGTTTCCCCCTCGACACGCTCTTCCACGGTTTCCAAAGCCACCTCGCCCACCGGTTTCAACCCGCCCTGCCAGTAAATCGGCTTGCCTCCCGATTTCACCGTCACTTCGATCATTTCCCCCACCGCGGCCAACGGCGGCTCGGGACCGATCTGTTTCAGCAGGGCCTCGTCGCCAGCCGCGGCGGTCGTCGCCTTCACCCAGGCCTCGTGACGCGCCACATCGGCGGCGGTCGCCGGACGCGTCGTGGTGCGGGTGATGAGGTGCGTCGGCTCGGTCAATGACGGGTCCGTCCGCATGTCGGGCACCAGCTTCGGGAGCGCGGGCGGCAGCACGAAAAAGAACAGGATCGAAAAGGCGATCGTCACCCACACCGCCCGCGCGTTCGCGCGCCGCCAGAACATCCCGATCCAGAAAGGCGCCGCGAACAGGATCGGCAACTCCACCGCCAGCTTGAACTGGCCGAAGACATCCGCCATCCACAGCGCGATCAACGACGCGCCCACGATGATCACCAGGCCCGTTCCCCGCGCCACATTCAGGCACTCCCTCTCGGTGGCATTCTTGTTCAGGTAAGCCACATAGACGTTTCGCGTCACCAGTCCCGAGGTCACGATCATGTAGGTGTCGGCCGAACTCATCATCGCAGCCATCAGGCAGGCCAGCATCAGCCCCACCAGCCCCAGGTTCAGCGGTCCCAGGATCTCCCGCGCCGCCACGCCCCAGACCCGATCCGGATCGGCCGCGATCTCCGCGTTGCCCGCCAGCAGCGCCAGGGCGATGAGCGCCGTCAGCGCCCAGCCGACCGTGCAGAGTCGCTTGAGGAAATTCCCCGTCACCAGACCCACCCGCGCCTCGAACTCGCTTTTCGCCGAGCCACCGCCCGTCGCGATGAAGTGCGGCTGCACCACGATACCGACCAGCACCAGCAAGGTCAGGGATATGATGTAGGGCACCGGAAACTCGCCCGCGCTCGGCCCGGAGAACAGGCTGAAATAGTCCGCCGAGACGCGCTCGTGCATGATGCGGAAACCGTCCATCACCCCCTGGGTCGCCGGATCGCCGTATTCCTTCACCAGTGCCAGCAGCCCGTAGGGAATCAGCAACACCGAGAGCAGGATGATGAACACGCCCTGGATCAGGTCCGTGTAATAGGCCGCCGTAAGACCGCCCAGCACCCCGTAGAGAATCACGATCACCGCGATGGTCGGGATGACCCAGTACTTGATGTCATACCCCGCGAACTGCTCGAACCCCAGCAGCGGCACCGCGAACTTGGCGATCGCGGACAGCATCGTGGAGAGATAGAACATGTAGAACACGATCGCGAAGACCGAGTAGGCCACCCCCAGCTTGCGCGAGTCGTAGCGCTCCACGAACCAGTCGCCCAGCGTCAGGTGCCGCATCCGCCGATACCAGACGCCGGTGATCCAGTAGATCGGCGTCACGAAAAGCCACATCAGCGCCGACCACACCCCGCTCAGCCCGCTGGTCCAACTCGTCCGCCCCACCTGCACCGGCTCGTGGGCTCCCGTGCCCGCGCCGAAGGCGGCGAATGTCTGGAGCAGCTTCCCGAAGCCGCGACCGCCCATGAAATAGTCCTCCTGGCCCTTCACCCGCCGCATCGACCAGAGGCCGATCACGATCATGACGATGAAATAGAGGATGAGAACGGTGAAATCGAGCCAAGTCATGCCACGAGTCCTATCGGATGACTCCGCCGCGCGCCAGCCAGAACCGACGCGCCGCCCTCCCGCGATCAGGCCCCGGAGAGACTACTCCTTGATATAAGCCGCGTGCTTTTCCGCCACCTTCGCGGTCTCCGGATCTCCGTGGTGAAAATAGAGCCGGTGACGCAGCTTCAGTGTCTCGCCCGCCTTGATGGTGTAGTCGCCGTCGCCTTTCTTTGCGCCCTCTTTCGCCTCGAAAAAGCCTTTGCCGAAACGGTTCGCGGTGATCAGCCCGTAGGTGCGCGCGTGCCAGTTTGTCGGGTAGCGGAGATTCGAGGGATGATCGAACATGGCGATGCCCACGATCTTTCCCGTCTCGTCCGGCCCGTAGTAGTCCGCCCATTCCGCCGCCTTGCCCCAGGCGTCGGCGTTCTTGTCCCCATGGCTGTTGACGATGGTTCCCCTCCCCTCCTTGGACTGGCGATCCTCCACCTTCATCGTCGCGGCCACCCGCACGCCGAGACCGCCGTCTTTCTCATCGAAGAAGGTCACATCCTCGGTCGCCGCCGTCAGCTCCACATCGTAGTCCAGCAGCACCTCGCGATCCGGCAGCGGATGCACCCGCAGCCTCACCACCTCCGTCAGCACCAATTTGTCATCCCCGAGCCAGCGATTGCGCAACACCAGTTCGCCCGTCTCCCCGGAGCTAGTCTTCTCCACCTTCTCCAGCGCGATGGAGGCGTCGATACCGTTCTGCTTCACGTCCGGGGCCCAGAAACTCATGCCGTTCACATTCCGATGCGAAAAGCGGATCGAGCGATGGTGCGGGTGATCCTGCTGCTCGCCTTCCACGCCGTCCTTCATCGGGAAATGCCGGGTCACATTCACCCCGTTGGGGCCGATCACCGGGTAGAGATAGGGCGCCTTCCAGGCCTGATGCTGCCATTCAGTGAACAGCTCGCCATCGATCTCGATGCGGATCCGGTCATCGAGTTCCTTCACCGTAACCTCGGCGCGGGCCGGCGCTGCGATCAGGGGGGACAGAGTCAACAGAGTGAGAAAGGTGGGTATCTTCATGGAATTTGCGAAAGACACGCATCCTAGGCGGGAACCCGGGGAAAAGGGAATCCCCGCTTCATACGTGTTGCCGCCATCCGCTGGCGCAAACAGGGTTCAGTCCCGCATTCAACCCTGTTCGGTTTCCTGATAAAAAAGCCCCCATGAGCCGATCACTCGCCTACCTCACCCTGCTATCCCTCTTTCTCCTCCCGTCCCCTGGCCTCCGCGCCGAGTTGCGCGCCGGGACTTCGCTGGTGGATGTCACCCCCGACGAGTGGCCGCTCGCTCCGCGCGGCTCCTTTTTCCCCAAACCCATCACCGGCGCCCACGATCCCCTCCACGTGCGCTGCGTCGTCCTCTCCAGCGGCGACACCACCATCGCGCTCGTCGTCGTGGACAGTTGCATGGTGCACCGCGAGCAGGCCGATCCCGCCAAGGCCGCCGCCGCCGAGGCCACCGGCATCCCCGTGGAGCACATGATGGTCTCCGCCACCCACACCCACTCGGCCCCTTTCGCCAACGCCCGCAACGGCACGCCCCAGGAACTCGCCTACCAGAAAAAACTCATCGCCGGCATCACCGAGGCCATCGTCAAAGCCCACGCCAAGCTCCAGCCGGCCCGCGTCGGCTGGTCGGGCGAAGACCTGCCCGACGAGGTCCACAACCGCCGCTGGTTCCTCCAGCCCGACCAGATGCCCCCCAATCCCTTCGGCGAGATCGATCTGGTGAAGATGAATCCCCCCGCCGATCCCCGCGTCCTCATCAGTCCCGCCGGCCCCGTCGATCCCGAGGTCTCGGTGCTCTACCTCGAGGATGCCAAAGGCAAACCCCTCTCCGTCTTTGCAAACTACGCCCTCCACTACGTCGGCAATACCGGAAGCCAGATGTCCGCCGACTACTTCGGCGAGTTCGCCCGGCTCATGCCCCACCGCCTGCGCGGGGTGTCGGACGACTTCGTCGCCATGATGTCCAACGGTACCAGCGGCGACATCAACAACATCAACCGTGTCCAGGCGACCCCGCCGCGCGAGCCCTTCGAGCAGATCCGACTCGTGGCGGCGAAGACCGCCGACTCCGCCTACCGCGCCATCCGATCCATCGATGAAAAATCCCCCGCCCCCACCCTCGCCATGCGCCAGCGCGAGATCACCCTCAAGCACCGCGCCCCCACCCCCGAGCAGATCGAGCGCGCCCGGGAGATCGTGAAAGTCGACGAGGAGGGGGAGAAGAAACTGCCCCGCCTCGCCAAAGCCTACGCCGAGCGCACCCTCGCCCTCGCCGAGGAGCCGGAGACCACCCGGGTGCTCGTCCAGGCGATCCGAGTGGGCGACCTCGCCATCTGCACGCTGCCCTTCGAGGTGCTGGTCGAGATCGGGCTGGATCTCAAAAAGCGCAGCCCCGCCGCCGACACCTTCGTCGTGGAACTGGCCAACGGCGGCTACGGCTACCTGCCCACGCCTGGTCAGCACCGATTCGGCGGCTACGAAACCTGGCTCGGCACCAACAAAGTGCAGGAGGACGCCTCCGTCATCCTCACCGACCAGCTCCTGGAGATGCTGGGCGAGATATTTCCATGATGCTCGGGGGCGACGGAGCCTGCCCGGCTATGCTCTGGAACAGGGCGAAAAAAAACCAAGCCACACCGATCAGCGAGACGATCTGCGAGATCGTGAAGTATCGTCGATACCCCGGGGGTAGATCCAAGCTGGCCAGCTTCTTCCGGTTCATCCAGGTTCGCACTACCACGTAGAGGATGAGCAATCCGAAGTAGCCGGAATTGATGACATATCGGTTGAAATCCGTCTTCGTTATCAACAGCCAGTAGCCGCCGAGCAGCAGGAGAATGGGAATCAGGGAGTAGGCCCGCGCTCTGGAAAAACCGTCCATCAATCTGACTTTCTCCTCGGCATTGAGCAGCCGATAGCCACGCTCATGGATCACCCGACTGGCAATGATGGCCGCAAAGAACACGACAAAAGCTGAGAATTCCATGGGCTCGCAGTGTGAGGAACAGGGGTGAATTCAGTTATCCATCTAGCGAACTCGAAGCGGGCAACGCCGCGCCCGATGCTCTTGTTTCTCGCCTGGGTCAGGCATCCGGGACTGCCTCGGCGCCATTGATCTCTATGCGATCATCGACGATACGGATTTCACTTCCGGGTTTATCGAGCAGGTATTTGACTCCGATGATGGTCAGCATTTTGTCCACGATCTTGATCTTGTATCTTCCGTTGGCACTTTCGAAAGTGTGAGTTTCAGTCCCGGCGATATCATCCTTGTGAGTCCCGGTGGTACCACCCAATGGCTTAACTCCTGATGTGTCGATAAGATACAGGGTATGATCGCCGATGGTAGATTTGCCCACCCCGGGCCGGTCGCAACCGATAAGCGCCAGAAGCAGGGCGAAACCAGTCGCGATGGTCCAAGGGGTCTTCATGTCTTGATTGGGGTCGTGGGATTTCGGGCAATCGTCCGGCCCGGCATGATTGAACCGACAGCGGAATAGCCGTGAAAAGCTGATGCGAGTATCAGGTGTTTTTGCCCTCCGCGGCAAGGTTTCTCGCGGGCATTATTCCCTGTCATCGGGGCGATTTGGCATCCGACCAAAGAGGGTAGAATGGCGGACCCGACCCTGTTGACCCGGGGCGATTCGACGGGCATGGTGGTGACCATGAATCCGGGTCTCCGTCTCCTGCTCATCACCGGCATCGTCCTCGCCATTCTCGGACTGGCGGCCTATTTCCTCAATGAAGCGGAGCAAAGTCGTCTGGCCGACCTCACCGAGGGCGGGGACCCCGCCACGGTGACGACGCTGAATCGTCCGCCGGAGGATGAAAAGAAGGCAACCGGAGCCAAATGGACGCCTCCGGAGGGGGATCCGGTGCTGCGCTATCGCGAGTTGAAAAATGCCCCGGCCCAGGAGCGCTACGATCTGATCTCGAATTTCATGGCCCTGGGTCATGAGCGGAACCCGGCCATGCTGATCGAGGCGCTCCAGGATCCGGTCAGCGATCTGCGCGTCTACGCGATCGAGAGCGCCAGCGCGCTCACCGAGGAGGAGGCCACGGCGGTGCTGGCGGCGGCCGCGTCGAACGACGATCCCGACGCCCGCGAGATGGCCTGGAGCATCGCCGCGCCCTATCCGATGGAGCGACGGGTGGCGATCTATTCGGAGGCCCTGACGAAGGGGGATGAGAAGACGCTGGCGGAGGCTTTCGATGAGATGGGCACGACGCCGGAGATGCCGCTTTTCGAGATGATGCTGTTCCACTCGGTCGACGAAAGCCTGCCCGAGGCCCGGCGATTCCGGCTGATGGAGGAGATGCAGGTCTGGCTGGAGCCGGGTGGCGGGGAGGTGCCGACCTTCGCCGATCCCAAGGATCTGCTCGCCTGGTGGGAGGCGAACCGGGAAAACTACGACGAGTTCATGCTCCGGGTGGATCAGTGAGCTTTACGGCGACAGCCTCTCGGCGGAGACTGGCACAATGGCGGAAGCGCTGCTAAGCTTAGGCGGTCCTCCCTCCCTCGGTTTGTCCTTTTCCCACTCAGATTTCCCGCCCACCCGGGTCACGCTGATCCAGCGCCTCCCCGATCCCTCCGATCACGAGGCGTGGGAGGCTTTTGTCGATCTCTACGGACCGGTCATCTTCGCTTTTGCCAGGCACCGGGGCTGCGCGGCGTGTGACGCGGCGGATGTGGTCCAGGAGGTGTTGGCGAAGGTGACCCGGCGCATCCGCACTTTCGACTTCGATCCCACGCGGGGACGGTTTCGCTCGTGGCTCTATCTGGTGGTGAAATCCCATCTCATCGACCGGCTGCGAAAGGAGGCGAGCCGTCCGCAACTGGTCGGCGGAGGGCTGGCGGAGCATCGGCTGAATGAATACGTGGATGAATCCGAGTCGCCGGAAAAGCTGTGGGAGGTGGAATATCAACGCCAGCTCCTGCATCGCGCGCTGCCGACTTTGAAATCGCAGTTTGCCGACTCGACCTGGCGCGCGTTCGTCCGCACGGCGATGGAGGACGCCGATCCCGCCCTGGTGGCGAAAGAGTTGAACATGAGCCTCGGCGCCGTCTATGTCGCCAAATCCCGGGTGCTGGCCCGTTTGCGAGAGAAAGTCGCCGTGCTGGAATACGAGTGGGAAACCTGGGGCGACACTCCCCTCTCCAGTGCCGCGCGGCCCGATTGACCCCGGCGCCCTGACCGATGAACCCGCCCGCCGACGATATCCCGGTCTCCCCGGAGACGCTCTGCCCGAGCGACGGCGAGTTGCTGGCCCTGATGTCCGGCTTTGACGAGACAAGCTCGCCCGCCACGGCGCACCTGGAGGTATGCGAGCGCTGCCGCGGGCGACTCGAGACGCTCTCCGGCGCGGACGAGACGGCGGGCCTGCTCAACGACTTCGCCTCCTGGCAGCGGAGAAACCGGGAAATCGCCACATTACTGACTCCGGTGCGGGACAGCGGACCGCCCGACCCCGCGGCACCGGTCAGTTTCCATGAGCTGGACGATCTGATGACGCCGTCACCGCCCGGGAGAGATTTACTCGGACAGCTCGGCCACCTGGAAGTGCGCGAGGTGATCGGGGAAGGCGGCATGGGCATCGTGCTCAGCGCCCAGGACCCCTACCTCGACAGGGAGGTGGCGGTGAAACTGCTCAAGCCTTCGCTGGCGCGCTACCCGGAGCTGGCGGCCCAGTTTTTGGAGGAGGCCAAGGCGGTGGCGGCCATCTCGCACGAGAACGTGGTCCCCATCCATCAGGTGGCGGCCATACGCGGCGTGCCTTATCTGGTGATGCCACTGGCTCGCGGCGACACCTTGAGCGACCGGCTGCTCCGGGATGGGCGGCCCGATTTCGGCACCGCCCTGGGACTGTGTATCCGCGTCACCCGCGGGCTGGCGGCGGCACACGCGGCGGGCGTGCTCCATCGGGACGTCAAGCCGGACAATGTCCTGACCCAATCCCGCGAAGGCAATCCCCACGCCAGTGTCTGGCTGGCGGATTTCGGGCTCGCCCGCCGGGGAACCATCGAGCCGCCCGCGACGGGGGCTGTCGACACGGCGGGCACGCCAGGCTATCTGGCGCCGGAGGTGGCGGCGGGCGGACAGGGTGACGCCCGCTCGGATCTCTACGCGCTGGGGGCGCTGTTCGAGGCGCTGGTGGAGGTGCCTCGCGCGCCCACCTGGTTCCGCGGTCTGGTCCGGAGTCTCGGCCAGGAGGACCCGGCGCGGCGCCCGGCCTCTGCCGACGCGGTGCTGGCGACGCTGCTTCAACACGAGAGCGATCTCGTCATCAGCGGCTGGTGGCGCCGCTTCGCCGCCCGGGTCGGCAGGCTGGCCGCCCGCGCTTCCCTGATCGTCCTCCCCCTGGGTATGATCGGTTCCGGCATCGACATCGCGTCCGGATCGCGTTTCACCAACGCCGCCCTGAGTTTCGTCGGCTTCGGCGGCATGGAAGTGGTGGGAAAATTCGGGGTCCACCACGATCTCGCGAAAGCGGTCGCGAAAGCCCAGTCCGGAGACACCATCCTGGTCAGGGGCCCCGGCGCGTATCTTAGCGACACTTGCGAAATCTCGGGCAAAACGCTGGCCATCATGGGGAGCTCGACGGATGCGCCCCCCGAGATCCATCTCTCGCCGGAGGCCACTCGCCAGGACCCGCTGCTGCGCTGCCGCGACGGCGCCTCTCTCACCCTCCAAGGCGTGAGCCTGGTTCACTGGCCCAGCGACGCGGCCTCCGTGTCTCCCCTGCCGCCGTTGATTCACCAGTTGGGCGGCACCTTGACAATAGAAAACTGCGAGCTGCGCCGCGTCAAAGTGGGGGACAATCTCCGACCGGTCGGCATCCTCGCGGACGAGGTCGGGAAAATCTCCCTGACCAACACGCGGCTCCACCTGAACCGCTCCATCCTCGTCTCGTGGCAATGGCGGGAAAACCGGCCGCCGCCCCGGGAACGACCCGTGGTCTCCTTCATCGACTGCCTCGTCTCCGCCGACCGGACGCTGCTCGTCACGCCCGAATCCGCCTCCGCCATCACCCTCGAAATGGGGAGCGTGAAGGCTAATCTCAACTCCCTGGTCTCCTTTCGGCGCGCGCCGAAAAGCCTCGATTTCCGGGTGGTGATCCGCGACTCGGCGGTACAGACGCGGGTGGCTTTTTTCACCGACTTCGACAGCGGCAACCGCGCGGGCGTTCCCGGTCAGATGGATATCTCGGTGGAGAACTCCCGCTTCTCACATCTGGGCGCGCCCGATGGGATGCCCGCCGGGCTGAACTGGCGGAACACGCCGCTGTTCATCGAACACACCTGGATGTTGATCGAGTGAGGCACTCGCTCAGGGTTCGCTGATGACCAGTTCCTTCGCCAGATTGTCGAAGATCAGGCAGAGCATGGTCTGTCCGTTGTCGTTGATGGACTGTCCCAGCCCCTTGCCGCCGGAGCCGGTGCGGTCGGTGGTCTGGCGCAGCGCGATGCCGCGGAGGCGGGTGGCTTGAGAAAAACCGGAATCGTAGTAGGTGCCCTTGCGCAGCCTGAGGACGGGATAGCGGAATCCACTCTGAGTGGTCGGCAGGCCGAAGCGCGCCCGCCCGGTAAGCAGGGCCTGGTTTCTGGCGGGCGATCCGGTGAGAGACACCACGATGGCGTAGCGGCCGTCGACGGGATTCACATCCACCCGCTGGATGGCGCCGATTTTGGGGCAATCCCAATCGCAGACCGCGTCCCCCTCGCGGAGCAGGCGGAGGGTAATGTCCTGGCTGGAGTCCTGGTAGAACAGCGCGCAATCATTGGCCGCCGTGACGCCCGGACCCCGCAGTTTCACCAGCACGATCGAGCCGTCGCTGCCCACCGGCCAGAAGCTGAGAATACGCTGGATGACCACGCCCGCCTCCAACTGCTCGACCGGCGGAACCGAACCCCCGCCGCCGTCGGGATCGGGACCGGGCCCCACACCAGCTCCCTTGCGGTAGAGGATGACGTTGTTGTCCTCTTCCCAAAGCCCCTCGTTGTTCGCCGCGGTGACACCCGTGCCGGTCAACGCCGCCCGGTAGATGGAAAATCCCTGCGTCGATCCCGTCTCACCGGTGAAAGCGCGGAACGTTTCCCCGCCGGCACCGCCGGGCACCGCCGTGGCGAGCGTTGCCACCACGCCGCGAGCCGCCCCGCCACTCTGATCGAAGAAAAGCCCCTGCTCCGGCACCGTCGCACCCGCCGGCACATGAAAGGCGCCGAAGGTGTAGAAATTCGTCCGCCCTGCCGCCGCGCGACCGAAGAACTGGCGGAACACCGCGCCCACCGCCCCAGTCCCGCCACCCTCACGGGCGGAAACATCGAGCGGCGCGCCGGTGGCGACATTGAGTGTCATGATGCCGGTGTCGTTGGTGGCGTTGACGCCGCCGGGGCCGCTCCGCAGCAGATAGCTGAGGGTGGCCGCGTTGAAATCGGCCGACTGCGACAGCTCGCGAAACGCTTGAAGACGGGGATTCCCCGAGCCGGTCGTCAAAGCCGGCACATCGATCCCGGTGCGGAACGGGGCCACCACATCATTATCCCCGTTGGAGGAAAAGAAAATCGCCCGGTTGTTGGTGGCGTTGACCCCGGCACCAACAAGGATTCCCTGGTAGAGGTGGAAACTGTTGCTGTTGATCAGCGAGCCGAAGAGATTCGTCACCCGCACGTTGGGCAGGGCGAAGGCGAGATCGTCGGTGGATCGCTGGATCAGACGCAGAGGGCCGCCCTGGGTGTTCCACAGCCCCTTGTTCTTGCCTCCGAGCGCGCCAGTACCCGTGACCGTGGCGCAGAATGCCACCTCGCCCTCCTCGTTGATCCCCGGATCCCGGAACACGCCGAAATCCGCCTCGTCCGTGCCCGGCGCGCTGTCCCGGGCACGGGCCACCGGGGTCACCGGGAGCGGTCCGGCGAGTGGCCGATAAAAGTAAACCGCACCCACATCGGGGGTGCCGTCCGGCCCCTCCGCGCCCGGAGTACCGACCACGGCCAGATGCCCACAGATCGACACCGCCGCGCCGAAGTCGTCATTGGTGGCCCCGTCACCCGGCTGGAACACGCCGAGCCGGTTCCCCGTATCCACAGCGTGGAGATAGGCGACACCGCTGTTGACGCTGGCCCCGTCGCCGAGGCGGGCGCCGATCAGCGCCAGATTGCCGCTCATCGACACCGATTCGCCGAGTTCCTCGCCCGCCTCGCCCGGCGTTTTCCACAGCAACTGTCCGGTGATCGCATCGAAAAGATAAGCCGCCCCGGCGTCGCCCCCGCCCTCGTCATCATTGGGGGCGCCGACGAGCGCCTTGCCGCCATCGAGCGCCACGGAGGTGCCGAACTCCGCCATATTGGCCCCGCCGGGGTTCTCCCAAGTCCTCAGACGCAGGCCCGTGTTGATGTCGAATAGGAAGACGCGCCCGTTGGCGGCGTTGGCGCCCGGATCTCCCACCAGCAGCAGCGATCCACATTGGGCGACAGCATTTCCGAAGACGTCCGTGGGAACCTGCCCGTTGGGGCGAAACGGCGTGTTGGCCATCGATCCCGAAGTCGGCAGGACTACTTCCTGAAAGGTCGACGCGTCGAAGAGATACACCGCCCCGGATCCCGCCGCGCCTCCGGTGGCTGCCGGCGCCCCGATGGTCGCGAAACGATCACTCAGACAGACGGCGTGGCCGAACCTCGCGGAATTTTCCGACACCGCCGGCACCAGTTTGGCGAGTTCGCGCCCGGAGAGCAGATCAAAGAGATAAGCCGCTCCCGAAGAGCCCTGGGCATCCTCGTCATGATGGGGCGCTCCGACCAGGAGGCGATTGCCGCACACCGACACGCTGCTGCCGAAGGCGTCGCCGGAGCTGAGGTCCGAACTGAACAATCGCCGCACATAACGCCCCGTGCGCGCATCGAACACATGCACGGTGCCGCCGAAGATTGCCATCTGCCCGTTGTCAGGCTCGCCCACCACGATCCAGCGCTCGGTCACCGCCACCGCGTCGCCGGTGAGTCCCCTGGCGGTCCCGACCGGCGCGCGGCCGTTCAGTTTTGTCTCCCGGGGATGCAGCGCCTCCGCGTCGGGCGGCGTGGCGAGGGAAGCAAGGAGGCACAAGAGAGCGGGAAACGAACAGGTCTTCATATCGGGAGGGATCTTGGAAACACACGACGCGCGCACGGGTAGCTCGGAGCAACGCCGTAGGGTGTTGTCCGCGACCCGCGAGTCGTGACGCGCTTGGAACGGCGATCATTTCTCCAAATCAGTCCCAATTCCAGAAAATATCCCCCCATCCCCCCTGGATGGGCTTCGCTCCGGGAACCCGCCAGCCATTCGGACCGGCTGACCGCGATAACGCGGAACCTCAAGGAGAGGCGATGCTCCGGGTTGGGCCAAAACTTCACACGGAGAAGAATCTTCCCCCATTCTGCTGTGGCTGGCATGATCGCGGCGAAAGCTTGCGCAACCAGCCCTCATGCGGGACGCTTCAAGTTGACGATGAAAAATCTCGACCGCAGAACCGCCCTGAGACGCCTTGCCGCCGGAGCCGGCGCTGTTTTCGGCTCCGCCGCTTTTCCCGCAATCGGAGAAGCCGCCGCGAAATCTGTCTCGACCGCCTCAGTGGCCGCTTCCGGTGGTCCGAAGCGCATCATCTTCTTCCTCCAGAATCAGGGCTTCGATCCGGCAACCTGCATTCCCGCGGGGATGAAGAACAGCGGATCACTCGCCGGGGCGACCCTGCCCGAGCCCATCGCCGCCCTCGAGCCTTTCAAGGAGCGGCTCCACATCATCAACGGTCTCCACGGTCTCCACACCAGCCCGTCTCATAGCGCGTTCTTCGGCGCGCTCGGCGGCTACCGCGGCAGCGACGGCGTGCCGCCCAGTGGCTCCACGATCGACTACGAGCTGAGCAAGGTGCTGCCCGAGACCCTGCTGCCGCATCTCTGCGTCGGCATGGACTCGTTGGAGAACATGAAGGCCAAGCCCACGGTCGCCAATCTGTCGGCCAGCGGCGCGGGTCAACCCATCTTCATGCATTCGAACCCGAACCACCTCTACGAGATGCTCTACGGCGGCATCTCCCACGGGGACATCCGCCAGCAGCACGAGGCGCGATCCAGCATGTTCGATCGCATCGAGCAACTCGCCGCCGCCAAGGGCGACGCCCTTCCCATGGCCGACCGGCAGCGCTACGGGCAATACGTGCAGGGATTCCAGGATATCAACGGCCTGCGTGAGCGGCTGGGCGGCGTCTCCGATCACTTGCGGCATTTCGCTCCCAAGGTCGATGACCGCTACACCCATCCCGAGTTCGAGACCGACTGGCACGACGTGTTGCTCGACCTCGGCGTCTCGGCCCTGAAATCGGGTATCACCAGCGTGCTCACCATCGGCTCGGGTCGCGGCGAGATCTTCGGTTCCTGGAAAGGGGTCGGCGTCGAGGAGCAGGGCCATAACCTCGGCCACATGAAACAGCCGGACAATCCGATCTGGATCAAGATCCGCCAATACAACAGCCGCATGCTCGTGAAGCTGATGGAAGAGCTGGAAAGCGTCCCCGAAGGCAGCGGCACGATGATGGACAACACCCTAATCGTCTACACCAGCAACAACGCCGACTCCCAACACACCAGCGGCGCGAACTGGCCGGTGATGCTGCTGGGCAACTGTGGCGGGATCTTCAAGAGCGGCTGCTTCACCCAGTTGGATGGCAAACGTCCCATCAACGCCCTCTACTCGACGCTTCTGAACGTCTCCGGCGTCGCGTGCGACCGCTTCAACATGAGCGACAAGATGGCGGCGAAATTCGACTCCGGCAGCGGCCCCCTCAAGGAGATCCTGGCGTGAGCCGACTGCCTCTCCCACTGCTCTCGGCGGCCATCGCGTCGCTGGCGGTCGCTTCGGCTCGCGCCGCGGATACCTACACGCCCGGAGAACCCGTTCGCGGGGAGTTCCAGGACTTCGCCCAAGGCTTCCTCGACCGCCATTGCTTCGAGTGCCATGACGACGTGACGACCAAGGGCGATCTCAACCTGCTCGACCTCGGGCCGGTTGACGAGACCAACGCCGCCGTCTGGAAATCGGTCTGGGCCCAGGTCGCGCTCCGGGAAATGCCGCCGAAAAAGAAGTCCCGGCCCGATGTCATCGACCGGCTGCGCTTCACCGACTGGATCGTCGGCGAGCTGCGGGATGCCATGGAGGACAAGGGCGGCTTCCACGCCCACCTCGATCCGAAAAAAGGAAACTTTCTCGATCACGACCTGCTCTTCGGCCCCCTGCCGACCGGCATCCAGTTGGTGCCGACCTCGTCGCCGGCACGCCTCTGGCGCGTGACCCCGCAGGAACACATCACGCGCCTCAACGAACTCATCAACACCGAGCCCCCTTACGACCCCGCGAAGCCCGGGCTCCGCACCCACGGCGATGTCGTGCCCATCAACCACGGCGGCGAGCTGAAACTCTACTTCGGCATCGACCGCATCACCAGCGTGGTCGGCGGCACGGTGGCCTACGCCACGGCGGTGAAAAGCGTGCCCGTGGTGCTGTCCTCATCCCGCAAGGTCGGATTGAAGAACTACCCCGACTTCCACACGGTCAACAGCGCCGAGGCGACCCAGATCCTGGGCAAGGCGGAGGACATCCTGCGATACATGGCCCACGGCCCGCTCAGCCTGGTCGGCATGCCGGAGCAGATCACCGACGACCCGAAGACCTACGACAAAGTCAAACCAAAGGGCGATCTCCGCGGACTGCCCACCGCCATCGTCTACAACACGAAAGTCGTCCGCCCCCTGACGCCGGTGATCGACCTGATGGAGGCGCCGGAAGTCACCGATGAACTGCTGCGCGCGGCGGTGGATTACCTGTTCGAGGCCCTGACCTTCCGCCCGCCCACCACCACGGAATCCGACGACTACCTGGAGATTGCCCGGGACAGCATCGCCAAAGTCGGCAAGGAGGACGGCGTCTACCTGGGGCTCTCGTCCCTGTTTCTCGATCGCGACGCCCTGTTCCGGCCCGAGTTGGCGGAGACCGGAGAGCCCGACCAGCATGGCCGCGTCATGCTACGGGACTGGGAACTGGGCCTGGCCGTGAACCACGCGCTGCGCTACCTCAAGCCCGACGAAGCCCTGCGTCAGGCGATCCTCGACGGTCGCATGCGGACACGCGAGGATGTGGAGCGCGAGGTCACCCGCATGCTCGACGACGACAGCGTTCGCAAGCCGCGCGTCCTGCAATTCTTCCGCGACTACTTCGACTACGATCTCGGCGGTTACATTTGCAAAGACACCAGGGCCCTGGCCGCTACCGGCGTCTCCACCCGGGGCGAAGCCCACTACCGCGCCATGTTCGACGCCACCGCCAGCACCGACCGGTTGATCGAGCTGGTCCTCGCGGAAGACAAAAACGTTCTCAAGGAACTCCTCACCACCCGGCGCGTCATCGCCACCGGGACGGACAACACCTACTTCGGCAGGAAGCTCACCAGAGAAGAACACCTCGCCGCAGTGGCCGCGAAGAAAAAGGCCGAGGAAGAGCAAGCCCTGAAGGAAACCGCCGAACTCAAGGCACTGAAAGCGGAACTCGCCACGCTGGAAACCATGCTGAAGGAAAACCCCGATGACAAGGCCGCGCAAAAAGCACACACCCAGCAAGGCAAACTACTCGCGGCGGCCGAGAAGCGGATCGCCGGCGCCAGGCAGGAGCGGAAACGCGGCGGCGGAGCGAACGTCGAGGTTGCCGAGGCGGATCTCGACGGACCCGCCATCTATGCCCGCGTCAGCCGCCCCACCTTCGGCGCCGGCTCCATGAAGCCCGAGCGCGTTCTCGCCACCGCTCCAGAAGGTCAGCGACTCGGCATCCTGACCCACCCCTCCTGGCTGGTTTCCCAATCCGATGCCATGGACAACCATGCCATCCATCGCGGCATCTGGATACGCGAGCGACTGCTCGGCGGCGGCATTCCCGATGTGCCCATCACCGTCGATGCCCAGCTCCCGGTCGAGTCGGAAAGCACCCTCCGCGAGCGCATGCGAGTCACGAGAGAGGCCTACTGCTGGACCTGTCACCAGAAGATGGATCCGCTCGGTCTGCCCTTCGAGATGTACAACCACGCCGGCATCTACCGCACCACCGAACTCGACAAACCCGTCGACGCCACCGGCGAGATCATCGACAGCGGCGATCCCGCCCTCGACGGCCCCGTCACCGACGCCCTCGATATGATCCAAAAGCTGGCCGCCAGTGAGCGGGTCGAGCAGGTCTTCGTCCGTCACGCCTTCCGCTTCTGGATGGGCCGCAACGAGACCCTCAACGACGCCCCCGTGCTACAGGCCGCCCATCGGGCCTACCGCGACAACGGCGGGAGCATGAAGGCCCTCATCACCTCGCTGGTGACTTCCGATGCCTTCCTCTACCGCCAAGTGGAACCCCGCGAGAAGAATCCGGCCAACTCGTCCGACAACGGCTAGCAGTGGGGCAAGCTCATCCGCTATCTTTGAGCCGCCGGTGGGGGGCCAACGTTGCTTGATGCAGCCGATACTTGTCTTTGTGCTTTCCAAGCTCGGAGGCAGCAGGTTCGAGGGCTTTTGTTTCTTCAACGTCAAAGTGGGCTCAGGGCTGCAAGCCCTTGAGCCCCACGCCTTGTTCGGTGCTTGGTTGTGCGAACGTTCCGATCACGGACAATCCTTCATCGGTGACTTCGAGAACATCCATCGTGACAGAGTGACCTGAGTTGTTGAACTCCTTTGTGACAACCGCTCCCAGGCGGCCGAGAGCGTCCCTGTTCGTGTGTGGAACGAGGAATACGAAGTCTCGACAAGGAGCTACAGCGTAAACAGGAAATCCTAATTTCGGTTCGACAAGCTCTCTGAGGTTGTCGGCCAGTAGAAGAGACGCCTTAAAGGGTGTCTCCTCTGTAGAAATCATTCCGAGCATCACTCCGTTCCCTTCCTGGACTTCAATCTTAGCATCCCTGGCGATCTTCCGCATGTTTGCCTCCGCTGTCGCAAAAACCTCGTCGGGACGCACGCCCCAATCACTCACGATGCGATCCGAAATCCAAGTGATCCTACCCTGATCCTCGGAGACATACACGATGACCTTCACTAATCCATTCGCGACAGGGCTGTGCAAAATGTCCTCAAACCCATTTGCGTAGTCGTCCGGTTCCAACTGGAATCTTACGTGCGGCTGAACTGAATCCCAATCTGGGGTGGAATGGTCAAAATCCCCTACGACTTGATCGGCGAATCGTCGAACTGCATCGGGATCGCCGTCTCGCTCGTATTCTTTCGCGACATTCTCAAGACTCACCGTCAGCGAATTGTCATCCAGCTTGATCGCGTAAAGGCCGTTGTCGTCGATCTCAAATTCGATCCCGTGATCCTGCAATCGATGCTCAAATATCTCTTTCGCGGATACCGGTTCCGATTTGTTGCATCCGCTGAATGTCATCACGATTACAATTGCAATGAGGCGAATCATTTCTCCACCGAACGTCCGAGGCATGGCAGCCCAATCCGGGGGCGCGGCCTCGATAAAAGATTACGGATTCAAATCAGAGAAGTCAATCAACTCGCGACGGGATTGGGCTTGTCCATCGCCGTCTTGTTCTGCTTCTTTCGTCGATCAACGCAAAACGACAACGCTAAAAACATCGCCGGAAATACTTGGAGCAGTAGCATCGGTATCGCCAACCCGGGCCATACTACAGATTTTACGGCTCCGAAACTGGGTTCTTTAAGTCGCATTTCCGTTTTTCCAAGACCCTCGATTACAAACGGACTGTCGTAGCTAGCAGAAAGTACACCTCGTTTAGCCCCTGATTCGATTAGGAGAGAATTTATCGCTCCTGAATACAACGAACCTACGAAAAGTGTTCCTTCGTGGGCATGAAAGTATAGCATTCGATCTCTGTATAGGGCATGCCCGTGTACGGAAACGAAGTATGTCCCGATGTGTATTGCTACAAGTATCACGACAAGACTCCATAGGAACACGCTTCGACTCATTTTTTTGCAGAACAGTATTAGTTTACGCATACCGATATCGGACCGCCTGCTGTTCACCCACCGGCTTCGCCGGTTGGGTGCAACGCAGGCGGGGACTTTCCGGCGGCGCGATGGCGAAGTGTAGCGAGGGGCGAAGAGGGCCGTCAAGCCGATTCTCCGGGCGCGGACCCAACAGGGTCGACCCGCCGACCCAACCCTCTTCGGTCCCGCATCCAACCCTCTTGAGTGACTGGAATCCTCGCGGAAGCGAATGGGAGGGGCGGTTGCGGTGATCACGGAGGATCGACTTCGGTCGATCATGGCGGGGGCCGGGGTAGTGCGACTGAAGTCGCACCTCCTTTGGATGGCGTCCCGGGACCGAGGGAAGGCATTTCTGGGACGAAAATGGGGTTCTCGGCCGGTGAGAGGGTCGTTCACGGCTCGTGAATCGGGTTCTCACCGTTCACGATTACTGACGGTAGGTGTCAGCCGGTGAATGTTGCTTTTATTGAACATCGCAATCCGCGCTCAACCTCCCTCGATCACCAGGCCGCCTACGGTGATCACGCCGGTTCCTCCCTCATCGAGACCAGCGACCACGGCGACGGCGCGTTGGTCGCCACCCGGAGCTACGACGGTCTGGACCGGCTCGCGTCCATCGCGATACACTGCCGGGGTCCTGCAGGTCACGGCACCGCGTTGAGGTTCATCGAGAAATCGAGTCCGCAAGAGCGGTGGTTCCCGGAGCGAGAATGAGGGGAGATCCCTGACCTGACTAGAAAAATGCCGGGACCGCGAGATTACCGGGGATGCTCCGCCAGGGCGACGCCGGCCTCCCAGGCCTCCACTTCTCCAGGGATGCCGTGCGCGTCGAGCGCCGCCCGGATCTCGTCGCGGGTCGGCTCGATGATACCCTCCTCGGCGATCTGCTTTTCGTCGGCGGGTTCGTCGGGATAGAGCAGGCGGGCCATCCACCAGCATCCCCAGGCTCGCCAGGATCGCCGGACCCGGCGCGGCTCGACCATGCGGGTGGCCAGGTGTTGGTAATGGCGCCGCGGGTTGCCGATGAATTGGTCGGCCCGCCGCCGGCTCAGCACCCAGGCGGCCGCCCGGTAGGGCAGCGGCCAGTCGTCCAGCACCGGCTCACCCCCACGCAGATCCGCCCCCAGGGCGCGATTGATCAACAGCAGTGATTGGGCGGGCAAACCCCGCAGCCAGAGGGATTGGGCGCATCGCAAAGCCTGGTGATAGAACTCCGGCCCCCGATCCGATTTGCCGAAGCGACGCATGGTCGAGGCGGGCACGACCTCGCCACCCACGTCGGGCAGAAAGGGACAGGGCTCCAACTCGGGTGAATGCGGCGGTCTGGTGGACATGGGGATGGCGGGTGGGAACAGGAACGGGGAAGCGGTGGCCGGTCGAATGAAAACCGCCCTCATCCGGCCCCCGGCTTGCGAAACAGGGTGTCTACCACATTGCGCACATACTGCTCGTCGGACAAACCCAGAGTGGCCTCTTCGGGGAACTCGGCCAGGCCTCGAAACGCCTCGGCCACCCGACTGAACACCTCCAGTCTGGCTTCGGGCTCCAACTCGTCACGCCGCAACAGGCTGTCGAGCGCGATGCGCGCCTCCTCCGGCCGGGCGCGCTGGCGCAGCCTGGCCTCGAGGTGCGGCCATTGGGCGAAGGAATTGTATCCGGTCCCCGCCAACACGCGCTCCAGCTCCGGCTCGGGATGCCGGACGCGCCTCACCACCAGCGTCCCGGCGGCGATGTCGCCCAGCCGCTGACAACGCCGGCTCAGCAGGCAGGAGGTGGCGCCCACGAGGTAGAACAAGGCGGGCAGGCTGTCGATGATTCGGAAGAAATTCCGCACCACGATCTGTTTCAGGGTCAGGCCCAGCCCTCTCTCATCGACCACCCGCAAGCCCAGCGCGCGCTTCCCCAGTGTGCGCCCGTTCCACATCCACTCGAGCAGGATGGGGTAAAAGAGCATCACCGCGAAACTCAGGAAAATCTGGATGGCCATCGCGGAATCGAGCAGAAACCGATTCACCACCGGCACCATGACGAAGGCCACCGCCAGCAGGCCGACGGCGAGGGAGAGTCCGATGATGAGCGCCAGCATGACGAAGCCGTCGATCAGCCACGCCAGACAGCGGGTGATCGGGCTGGCCAGCGGAAGTGAGAATGCGACACCTTCCGGCGTGCGGATCTCCAGGGTGGCGGTTTTTCCCGGGCTCATCGCGGTAACGCCGGGCCCTCCGGTTTTTCCTCCCCTCCCCGCCCGCAGAATCCCAGGTAACCAATCAGCAGGGTCAGTTGAAACAAACCAAAGGCGATCTTCCACGGGTAGAGCGCCGGACCGTGATACTGGGAAAGAAAAGACTCCACCACCCCGGCGCCCACCAGCAGGAGCGCGGCGCCGCCCGCCAGTGTCAGGAGATCGTCACGCACTCTCGCCAGCCGCTGGCGCAGTCTCAGGTTCGTCC
Source organism: uncultured Verrucomicrobiales bacterium (assembly GCA_964439145.1). Classification (GTDB taxonomy): domain Bacteria; phylum Verrucomicrobiota; class Verrucomicrobiia; order Verrucomicrobiales; family DEV007; genus JAEUHH01. The sequence continues at coordinate 57,691 of CAYTNL010000005.1, read as the reverse complement.
CCCAGCCGAACATGGCCCGCGCGATCACCAACCCTGCCTGGCCGCCGATCAAGATCGCGGGAAGTTCCCAGGAGCCGTGCGGCAACAACCACGCCGCCAGGAAGACGCCCTGGCCATCCGCGAGATAGTCCATGCCCACGATCCCGATGAGGATGCCGTTGCTGAACAGCACCAGCACTGTGAGCACCCCGTAGCTGACCCCCAGAACCATCGCCGTGAGCGTGACCTTGATGTTGTTCGCCATCAGAGAGGCGGAGAAGGTCTGCCTCCCCTCGAAGGCGTCGAACTCCTGGCTCTCCTCCCGCGCCACCCGCTTGGAGGGACTCTCATTCACGTGCGAGAACTGCTCCGGGATGAATTCCGATTTCAGGTCCGGATTCCAGAGCATCACCGCCGTGCCGAGCAGCGCTCCCAGCCAGAATGTCCCGGTCGAAAGCAGAAAGGCCCGCCAATGGCGCCGGAACGCGCGGGGAAAGGTCCGGCTCAGCCATTTCCAGGGCCGGAAGCGGATGCCCTCGGCCCGGCGGTCGTGCAACTGCGCGTAGGCCCCCGCCACCACGCTCTCCAACCAGGCCGTCACCTCCACCTCGCCGGCGAAGGTCTGAAGTTTCACCAGGTCCGACGACGCCCGCTGATACAGGTAGAGAAAGCGACGCACCTCCTCGAGCGGAGCCTCGTGATCCGCCCGCGCCTCGCGCCGCCGCATCAGATCGCGCAACTCGTCCCAATAGGGCCGCTCCCGCGAAATGAACTGGTCGAGATCGAGTATCACCTTGTCGTGGTCGGGCTAGATCAACTGACGTTTCTTCACATTCAGATACCGCGTCACCGTGTCCGCGCAGAGTTCCTCATGATCGGGCAGGCCCATCTCGACGCCGAGATGACCGAGCTTTTTCCCGATCTCCCCCAGCTCGCTCCACTGGAGGTGACCGCTCAGATCGCGGTAGAGATCGTCCGCCTCCCTCGGGTCCGCGTCCTTGTGAAACAGCGGGCGTGCGCCCTCGGGACGCACCATGTTCACGAGCACCAGGTGCTGGCGGCTGATCAGGGGGATGCTCTCGTAGAATTGCTCCGCCGTGAGCGGATCGCTCAGATCCACCAACATCACCAGCAAGGCCCGTCGGGTCAGACGCTGGCGCAGCGCGATCATGAGCTGCTCGAAGTCGGGCGCCACCCGTTCCGGCTCCAGGGTATAGAGCGCGTCGCGCACGATGTGATAATGGCCGCTGCCACCCCCCGCCCGGATGAATCGATCCACCCGGTCCGCGAAGCTGATGAAGCCGAACAGATCGCCCTGCCGCTCCGCCACCGACGCCAGGATGAGGGAGCAATGCAGAAAGCGCTCCAACTGGGTCGTCACCTCGTGCTCGCCACCGCTCCCGATCTCCGATTCCGCATTCTCATCCACCCCCACCGGGGAGCGCGTCTCCCGCGCGCTCAAGCGCGAATGATCCACCACCACATACACCTCCTGGGTGCGCTCGATCTGGTAGGTCCGTGTCACCGGCTGGCCGCGGCGTGCAGTCGCTTTCCAGTCGATGTCGATGTAGTCGTCCCCGTGCTGATACTCCCGCAGTTGCTCGAACTCGCGCCCTTTTCCCACCTGACGCACCGCATGACCACCCACCTGTCCCCGATGGAGGAACAGCCCCGACAATCGTCGGCGCTCCGCCCCGAGATCCGGATACACCCGCAGCTCGAGATCCAGTGGAAAGCGGCGACGAATCAGCCAGCAGCCGTGGCGGGAGCGCGTCTCCGCGTGACAGACTCCGATGACATACCGGCCCCGCCTCAGCGGCAGCAGCCCCTGCTCCGAACGCAGCGCCCGCCCCGGCGGGAGTTCCGGCAGGCGACGGATCACCTCACCCGTGGCCCGGAATTCCGCCTCCATCGGCAGCCCATGCCGCAGCCAAGGCAACCCTTCCGTGCCCAGATTCACGAAGCGGAGCGGCACCGCGAACTCCCTCCCCCGCGTCGCCCGCAGAGATCCCGGAGCCTCCAGTTCCAGTGCGTCGAGCCGCCCGGCGGAAAGTCCCAGGTCCACACCCGCCCAACACACCACGCCCGCCAACACCACCCACCCGGCCCAATGCCCGGGACCGGATGGAAAGTACACCAGTGCCGTCATCGCCGGAATCACCGCCAACGCCGTGACCCACAACAATCGCTCGCTGGGAACAAAGGACATACCCGAGAATCTCGATTTTCCATCCCCCCGCTCACCTCGGCACCGCCACCCGTTCCATCAACTTCGTGATCGCCTCCCTCACCGTCACCCCCTCGATCTCATACTCCGGCCGCAGCACCACCCGATGCGACAGCACCGGGTAGGCCATCGCGCGAATGTCGTCCGGCGTCACATAATCCCGGCCATCGATCGCCGCCAGCGCCCGGCTCGAGAGGAGCAGCGCCTGTGTCGCCCGAGGTCCCGCCCCTACCTGGATGCTGTCCATCGTCCTCGTCTCACGGATCAGATCCACCACGTAGGCCACCAGCTCCCCCCTCACCGTGATTCCCCCCAAGGCCGCGCGCATCGCCCCGATCTCCGCGCCCGACAGCACCGGACGCACCGTGCCACTGTCCAGGATGCGCTCCGGCGATCCTTCGCCCAACGACTTCTCCGCCAGTTCCAGCTCTTCCTCCCGGGCCGGATAGCCCATCTCCACCCGGAGCAGAAAGCGATCCTTCTGCGCCTCCGGCAGCGGGTAGGTGCCCTCATACTCGATCGGATTCTGCGTCGCGAACACCGTGAATGAGTCCGGCAAAGCGTGCGTCACCCCGTCGATCGTCACCCGCCGCTCCTGCATCGCCTGCAGCAGCGCGCTCTGCGTCTTGGCCGGCGCGCGGTTGATCTCGTCCGCCAGCAGGAACGCCGTGAAGACCGGCCCCTTGACCAGGTGAAAAGCCCCCTCCTGCAGATGGAAAATATTCGTTCCCGTGATGTCCGACGGCATCAGATCCGGTGTGAACTGGATGCGGGAAAAGTCCGTGCCCAACACTCGCGCAAGAGTCCGCACCAGCAGCGTCTTCGCCACCCCAGGCACCCCCTCGATGAGCAGATGATGCCCGGTAAAAATCGCGATCAGACAATGATCCACCACCTCCCGCTGTCCGATGATCACCTTCGCCACCTCCGCCCGGGCCGCTGACAGAATCTCCTTCGCCCTGGCCAGCGCCGCATCGCGCGGTGCGGGCGGCGACATGGACGGCTCCGATTCAGATTCCGGGACGGCTGGTTCGATGTCCTGATTTTCCATGATCGAGAGTGTCGCCTCAGTTTCGGCAACCGTTTCCTCGCACAGAGCGCCACCCAATCAAAGCCGAAAAAATGGGAACCGCCTCAGCCGCGCGCCCGCATTCCCCCGCGGATCGCGCCCGCCTCGGTGGCACCGTAGTTTTCCGCGAACCTCGGGTCCAGCGGACGACTGTTCGGCACACTCAGCCAGAGCCGGAACAGACAGCGCTTTTCGGCCGCCTCAGCGTGATCCTCGAACGCCGTCCGCCGGTGCAGCGTGACCCAGTTGTTGAGAAAGAGAATATCCCCCGGCTCCTGGCGAAAGCGGACGTGCAGCGACGGATCGCCCGCCACTTCCTCGAGATAATCCAGCGCCTCCCGCTGCTCCGGCCGCAGGTCCGGCAGGCGCGGATCCGCGTCAGCCCGGTCGATCAGGACCCGCAGGAAAGCGCAGGAGAAATGCCCCTCGTGAAACGCAAAGATCGGTTGCCAACAGAAAGCCCGCTCGTTGCCGCCGTCCACCGTGTGGCGCTGATAGACGAAAGACTTGCACAACACCTTCAGCAGGTCGGGACGACGGCGGAGGATCTCGTTGTAGACCGAGATCGAACTCACCACCTCGTTTTCCCCACCCGACAGCGCCTGCCGCCAGCAGAGAAAGCCGATCACATCGCAGCGGTCGGTGTGAAAGCTCAGCTTCTTCTTCGAGTTCGGCCCCCGCGTCCGGGGATCCGATTCCGCGAAGCCCGCGTCGCGCACCGCGAACAAGCGCTCGCCCTCGGCACTCTGCGATACCGGCGTGCCGAGGTGGCGCCCCAATCCCCAGAAAATCCGCCGGGCCTCCTCCTCGGAATAGTCCCGCACCGGAAATCCGCGCAACATTGACGCGCCGCTCCCCTCTTCGAGATCGCGCTGGATTTTCGCCAGCTTCGGCCCGAGACCCGGCAGCGGAAAATCCCCCGCCTCGATGGATTCCATCGGCCGGTCGCGGGTCGCGATCAGCGCCGCGCGCAGTTCCGCGAGGTCGGCCCCGGTCAAGGGCACCAGCCAGTCCCCGCGCCGAGTCAGTTCCCCGCCCACCCAGGCCGCCGGATGAGAAATCGTTTCCGCCATGCCCCCACCCAACAGGGTCGGGTCGCCGAGTCAACCCTCTTTGGTCGGTTCAGGCCCGCTCAATGAGCCCCGGCGTTGGAAGCCGCCAGATTCCATTCGATCAACTCATCCAGCAGGATCTCTTCCGTCTTGGCGATGATCCTCTCGGCGGCGGATTCGGTCTTCGACGCCTCGAGCGTCGACCGCAGAGAATCCAACCGCTCAACCATCTCGGGATAACGGGTGGCGCGTCGGGTGAGATCGAGGGCATTCCTCATGGCGGTGGCGGAAGCTGCCGTCAAGGGCAGGGCGACGGGGAGAAATTTCCCGCAAAAGGCGCCCCACCAACTCTTGGTAAGACCCAGGTCGAAGACTTTGTCCGCGAGGGCGAAAGTGACGGCGAATGGCGCCAGGATCGCGGCCCATTTGGCCACGGCGTGCCAGCGATGATGGGCATGCTCGGCCGGTTCGGCCTTTTCCCGATAATGCCGCTCCTGATCGGCGATGCGATGGGTGAGGTAGTGGTGTTTTTTCTCATCGAGCGATCCCCCCGGCATGGCGTCTGACTGTGCCGACAGGCCGACCGTGATGGCGAACCTCCTCCAGGCCGGCAGGTGACGCTCCACCTGGGGGTTCAACGGATTGAGCCAGGGACGGCTGGCCCGCAGTCCCCGCACCATCTCGGCGGCAAACCGGGTCATGAGCCATCGGTGCTGGGTTTTCCCCCAATAGAGCAGCAAGGTCACGACGAGGGCGACGATCACCATTGCCAATTCGACAGCGGTAAAAGTTTGGGCGACTTTTTCCCACTTGTGGTAATCCGGCGATTCCTTGCCCGCGTCCTTGGGCACCAGAACGAGAAAGAACAGACTCGGAATGGCTCCCAGAAGGGCCGCTAGGGCGTGAATCCAGATGGCTCGGGCGATGCCGCGGCGAAACTGGGGGGCACGACGTGCCGCGATTCGGTCGAAGAGATCCTGCAGCGCGGCGGCATCTTCGCCCGGCGAGACCTTTTCCTGACTGATCAGCTGGTTGAGTCGCTCGATCACTGGATCCGGCGAGGGCCACGCGTCGGGCAGGGCGCTGAGCGAGGTTGCTGGCTCGACCTCCTCCGGGGTCGGTCGTGAATCGATGTGCAACACGGGCTTTCCCTGTCCCCGGGCCATTTCGACCATATCCGCGGTGCCGCCCAGGCCGTTGGCGGTCTCGCCGTCCCAGTAGACCACCATGACGTCGCAGGCGGAGACGATTTCCAAACCCGAATCGTAATAGCATTCGGGCTTCGGAATCACGGCCCGCGGCTCTTTGATGGTGGCTCCGTTCTCGCCTTTCTTCGCTTTTTCGATCCACGAAAGGGACCGCTTCCACTCCGCTTCGTCTTCAAAATCCCGGTGAAATTCCTCGATAGGCAGAGGCAGGGTGAGATGAATCGAAAAACCCGCCTTTTCCGCCGCGTCCAAGGCAAGCAGATCCGCGCCAGCCGCGGGGCTGGCGCTGAGGGCCGGGGAGCCGCCGGCGGTGCGGATGCGTTCTCCGAGACATTGAAACACGGCATCGATCTGGCTCGCGGCTTTTTCCGGATCGGAAATGCTGCGGTGCCCCGAGAAACCCACTATCCAGACTGGCGACAACATGGCTGCCATTTTTGGCCGGATCGGGGCCGTTGTCCAATCCTGATGCGCCACGGGAAAAATCCTCATCTAACCGATTGCATTTTCTCGGTGAGAGTCGGAGAAGTCTACCCGGTGGCCTCACTGTGGGCGGCCGGCATGAAAATCCACTGTCCACATTGCGACCAGAAACTGGAGGCCGAGCCGAGCCTGTGCGGGCTGGAAGTGGAATGCCCGGGCTGTGGAGTACCCTTTCTGGTTCCGGCCCAGGAATTCCGCTACTGGGCTTTCATCAGCTACAGTCATCAGGACAATCTGGAGATCCGGCAGGACGGTCGACGCCACTGCATCCGCTGGGGGGAATGGCTCCACCAATCGCTGGAGAATTACCGCATTCCGGAACCATTCGCCAACCGGACGACGGCGGATGGAACGACGATGCCAAAGCGGTTTTTCCCGGTGTTTCAGGATGAGAAGGAACTCCCGATCAATTCAGACCTCGGTGGATCCATTCGCGAAGCGCTCGAACAGAGTCGCTTCCTGATCGTGATCTGTTCGCCGCGTTCAGCGGTCTCGCGCTATGTGAACGAGGAAGTCCGCTACTTCAAGCAGCTGGGCCGCGCCGATCAAATATTCGCCGTCATCGTTGATGGAGAACCGAACGCAAGTCTGGGGAACAAGGCCGGCATCCCCCCCGAATGCGAGTGTTTCTGCCCCGCTCTGAGACATCCCCTCGGGGAAGACGGAGAGGAGGATTTCTCCGCGCTCCTGGACCAGGAGCCCATCGCCGGAGATGTCCGCGACAAGTCTCACGATCCGCCTCACGAGGCGACCACCCGGGATCTGAAGAGAGGGCATGCCGCCGCGCTGGAATTTGCCAAGCTGAAGCTGATCGCGGGCATGATGGGAGTGGGTCTCGATGATCTGGCCCAGCGGGATCGAGTGCGACAGGCACAGGAAAAGCGGCGGCGGCGGAATCGATGGCTGGCGATCAGCTCGGTCGTTCTGGGATTGCTCACGGTCTCGGGCTGGTTCGGCTATCGCGCTTGGGAGCAGGAAAAGCTGGCGGAGCTGAATCGGATCGAGGCCAATGAAGCGCTGAAAAAAAGCGAAGAGGAACGCTTGGAAAAGGAAAGAGTCACGAAAGAGTCCGCGAGATCGGACCGCGAGGTGGCCCTGCAACTCGCCGGAAACGGCCGGGTTTCCGACGCGCTGGCCTACCTGGCGAGAGCCATGGAAACCGATCCTCCGGAGGCGCTGATCGCCGCCGAAATGGCGGTGGCGGCAATGAACGAATGGGGTCCCTACCAACCTTACCGGGTCTGGACGGGACACAGCGACTCTGTGATCACGGTTGATTTTCATCCCGATGGGAAGCGCGTGGTCTCCGCCGGTGGTGATGAAGCTCTTTTCTGGGAGGTTGGAAAAAACGATCCCGTCGGGCGATTGGATTCCACGGAGAAGATCGCGGGAGCGTGGTTCGGCCCGGATGGAAAGGTGGCCGCCGTATCCACCGCCTACGGGGTCGTGCTGCGCGAAACCGAGAGCGGCAGGGAGATTTCGACCCTACCGGATACGGGAGGCGCGACGGCGAGATTCGACCGGGACGGCGGCAGGCTGCTCACAGCGAAAGCATTCGGCGGCGCCCGGGTATGGGACGGCACGAATGGCGCCGCGATCACCGCCGAGCTGGGAGCCGATCTGATGGTGGGCCGGATCAGTCCGAATGGAAAGTGGGTCGGCACCACCAACGGTCGGGGACAAGTCACGCTCTACTCGCTCGAAAATGAAGCCGCTCCGAAGCCGGGAGGCGATTCCGGTCCCAACGGCGGGGTCGCCAATTGGATCGAGTTCAGCCCGGACAGCCGACACTACATCGCCCATGTCACGGGGAGCGTCTTCCTCGCGGAGACCACGACCGGCCGGGCCATCCACGAGTTTCCGGAGAGCGAGTTGACGTATGTCGATCCGTGTTTCAGCCCCGACGGGCTCTGGATCGTCACCGGGTCGAACGATAATCGCGCCCGGATCTGGAGCCTGATCGACTATCGCCTGATCGCCACTCTGGAGGGACATCAGGAACCGATCACATCCCTCGACATCAGCTGGGACGGTCGCCGGGTGGTAACGGCGTCGAATGACGACACCGTGCGCGTTTGGGATGCCGCCGACGGAAGGCAACTGCAGGTGCTGGAGGGCCACACTGGCGATGTGCTCATGGTCCGCTTCAGTCCGGACGGTCGGCGCATCGCCTCCGCCTCCTATGATCGATCGGTCATTCTGTGGTCGCTGGCCCCCGTGCCTGATCGATTGTTTGCCGAATCCACCCAAGGACTTCCCGAGTTCGGCTCCGGAACCTCATGGGCTCCGGACGGACGGCGAATTGCCGGCGTCTCCCCCGACCGGCATTCCGTTTCAATCTGGTCGCTCGATGAGAGCCGCCTGGAAGCGAGCGTGGAAGCGAGAAAGGGGGAACCAATCGGGTCCTTCGTGATGGGGAAAGATCCCGGGCTGCTGGTGACCTTGCCGGAAAATTCCATCATGCCCGGCCAGGCGCCGAAGCTCTGGAAACTACCCCGAGGAGATGTCCTGGCCACGCTCGATCCCGGTGACGCGGCGGCCTTCAGCCCCGACGGGACACGGCTGTTTTCAGGCTCCTCCATGGCCGCTCCGGGGACTCTCTGGGATACTCGGCGGGTCGCGCGCCTCATGGAGTTCGCTGAACTGTCCGGTGGGTTTGGTAGACTGGGACCCGAGTCTCCCGTGGCGTTCAGTCGTGACGGCAAATACCTCGCCACTCGGAAAGGCGAAGTCTGGGAGATCGAATCGAAGCGCAAGATCGTCTCCCTGGGCATTCTCGAAGGAGACGTCGTGTCGCACCTGGACTTCTCTCCCGATGGCAGCCTGATCGCCGGTTCCTCCGGAGACGGAAAGGCCACCGTGCGGCTCTGGAAACTCCCGTCCGGCAAACCAATGATCACGCTGAACGCGGTTGATCGAAACGCCGAGTTGGATTTTGGACGTGCCTCGGCCGGGCAAAAGGAGGATGCTCCCGCTCCTGTCCAGTACGCGGAATTCAGCCCGGATGGTCAATTGCTCCTCGCGCATTCCGCCCCGGGAGGCAGCCTCGCCTGGGTGTGGGAAATCGAGACGCGGAGCCAGATCGCCGTGTTGACCGGACATCGGGGCGATGTACTCAGCGCCCACTTCAACCCGGCGGGAGATCGGATCGTCACTTGCGGGGCCGACCGTACCGTGAGGCTTTGGAATGCGCTCGACGGTAGGCCGATGGCCGTGCTTCCCGCCCCATCAGACCTGGAGGGGGGAGTGCGCTATGCCCTCGACGGGTCGCGCCTCATTCCGAGCGGCAGAGGCACACGATACTGGGAAATACTCGATGCGCGGGGCGATTCGCCTCCTTCCTGGTTCCCCGATTTTCTGCATCTCATTGCGAAGAAGCGGGTGACGACGGCTGGGCAGGTGGAGTTCCTCCCGGCCGACCAATGGTTAGATATCAGAAAATCGCTGGAACAGAAGGTCGCCCAATCCACGAGCGGCGAGGATGCCTACCTGAGGCAACTTCGCCGGTGGCTCGACTGATTGTGCAGCGTCGGCTCATTCCTCCGGCGCCTCTTTCCACATCGTCATGTCGCATTCCACCTCGAATTGACCCGCGGCGGCGAGGGCGCTCGGGTTGTTGAGGCGGCCATCGGCAAACACCAGATAGAGACGCTTCAGACATTGGGTGAGATGCGAATCGACGAGTGAGAGCGGCTCCGGCCCACCGGGAGCGGGTATGAACTCCAGTGTGAAATCGAGTTCCTCTCTTACCGGCGCCTTGGCGATCACCTCGCGCCGCAGTTTGGGATCATCCCGGGAGGATAACACGCCGCCGAGATAGCCCTCCGGGGTAAGACCGGTGATCTCGAGCTGGATATCGGAATCGAATTTCAACTGTCCTTCATAGACCTTGGTGCCAATTTCCTGAATCTGCGCATCGATTTGGGTCGGGGGGATGACATGACCCTGTACCGGTTGGATGCCCCAGGTCATTTCGTAGGTCCCCTTGTAGGTGCCGGTGATCCTTTTCAGAATCGCTTCGGTGACCATCGTCTTTCCCTTCTCGGCGGCGGCCGCTGGCTGATTGATCACAAAGGCGGCCTCCGCCGCCAGAGGATGGCCAGGCGGAATCAGGGAGATGACGCGCCTGGCCGTATTCGCCGCCCATTGGTGGTCCCCCGATTGATTGCCGGGCGTGCCCAGGGTCCTCAGCGCATCATCAAGTTCGCACTTGGCGATACGGACCGCATTTTCGGGAAAGGTGACAACGCGGTCCACCTCATGCCCTTCAATCGCATAGGTCGTGACCTTCGCGGAAACAGTGCCTCCCGCGCCATAGGCCCACGCTTCCTCCTCACTGTGGAGAAACGACGCCGAACCCGGGCGGGCCTCACGCTCTTTCCAGCCCTCCTCGCGAAACAGCCGCCGCATCTGCGGCTTCAAATGAATCTTCTGATCCTTCTCCAGGCGCGGAACGAAGACCAGCCTCATACCGAAATTGTCGGGTGCCGTGACAAAATGGACGCCGACCAGTTTGATCGTTACCTGGGTGAGATCGCGACCACTCGTGTTGACCAGGGCGATGCTCTCCTCCGTGATTTCCGGAGTGATCATTCCGGACGACACGGGGGTCGCCGGATAGATCCGGGGAAACTCGCCCAGGAGAGTGCCCACCGCATCCAGTCTTGCCTGCGTGAACCGTTCCTCCGGCGTGCCCACCATCGATCTGCCTATCGAACTGAAGATCGAAAAGACACCCGCCTGAAAGATGGAGCCCATCACCGCCGATGCCCCGTCGTCGCGCACGAATCTGCCCTGCGCGTCCGTCATCGCAAAGCCTCCGTTGGCCGCTGTGTCCGCCGTCTCCCAGATGTTGTCATAGGTGCCCTGCATGAACTGGGCATGTTGCGCCTCGGTAATCTCGACGGCATCGATGTCCCTTTTCAGCTCTTCCACCGTTTGCGCCATCAGCGGATGATCACCAGGCTCCAATGCCCGCACCGGCCCGATCCAGCCGTTCGGAGGCATCATTTCCACCAACTTCTCCGCGTCCTCTATCCGCGTCGTCCAGGGATCGCAGACGATGCGCATGAAGGCCGCATACTCTGGAGGCAACCCGCCGAGCGGGACATCGAGTTCGGTCGCCGAGGTGATCGGTTGGACCCTCTGTGGCCTGTCCGACGCCGGGAACTGGGGACTGGTCGGGATCGCCCTCGCCATCCGTTCGGCCTGCTCCTTGGATTCCATTTCCATCTTGATCAGAGCCTGCTGGCGGATGGCGCCCAGCATCCGATCATGAGCCTCCCCCTTGAGATCAACCAGTAGGGACATCGCCTTGTGATGCGCGATCTCCAGGCGAAAGACTCCGACCGGCCTCATTTCGAAGGATTCCTTTTCCGTGGGATTCCAAAGTTTCAAGTCATCGATCACTGCCGCTACCGGCTCCCGAGCGGGATCGATGGGAACCCGTCGCGGCTCCGCCGACTCGCTTTCGGTATCATTTCCCACCGGAAAGTGCCCGATGATCGGAGGCACCATGGGCGAGGCGGGCGCATCGACGGGAGGCGGTGGGAGCGGGGTCACCATGCCGATCGAAACCGGGTTTGTCGGGGGCGGCAAATCGGGCGGCGTCTGAGAAGGTGCCGTCGTGGTTGGCGCGGCCTGTGGCACGGAAACGGTGGCGGGACTCATCGCGGGAGCCTCGGGCACGGCCGCGCGATCAATCACCACGGTGGTCGAGGTCGTATTGAGCAGCCGAATCTGCTCGTCCGAGAGCTTTTCGATGGGAACCGACGCGACGCCTCCCGAATGGGCGATGACCACGGCCCTGCCGTTCAGCGAGCGAATCTGAGCGCCGACCAATGGCTTTCCATCGACCAGCAAATCCACCTTCTTTCCCTGTGCCGCCGTCATTTCCCGCTGATAATTCTCCCGCGACATCCAGCGCCCCGCCGAAAGCACGTTCCCGCTGGCGATCATCTCGAGAGCGCGGTCATACTCCGCCCGTAGCGGTTCCAAGTCATCCCGCGACCTGGGAAACCGCCCCTGAGCGGTGGCGATCTCATCCCTCTTCGCCCGCAGGCTGGCGAATCCCGCCTCGTCCACCACGGTCGCCCGGCCAAGGTCGGGCGAATGGACGATGCCCACGATCCTCTGGTTCAGAATGCGAAAGGTCTCACCCTTCGTGGTGGTGACATTCGTGACTTGGGGAAACTGCTCCAGTTTGAGAAATGCCACGCCTCGGGCGTTGGCCTCATCCGACTGGTCGGAAAGCTTGTAGATCACCACCCCGGAGCCTGAGGCGACCAGGGTCATCGAGATGAGGAAGACTCCCAGGCAAAACGCCGGGAACGGAAAACCGCCACGCGAATACAACCGATTCATTGGAAACGATCTGGGAGCTGTGGTGATATCCCGAGGCTCGAGGCATCAAGATCACGCGATCTTGGCGCCGGTTCTCCTGGCCACGCCGACGCTCCCAGACCATCGGTTGTTCCCAGGCATTAACCTGTTGGAGTGATATCGCCGACTGGATGTGAAATCAAGCGATCAGCGCGGCCGTATCAACAGGCACAGCTCCCCACCCAACAGGGTCAGGTCGCCGAGTCAACCCTCTTTGGTCGGATCCGACCCGCTCAATGAGCCCCGGCGTTGGACGCCGCAATCGGGTGTTCTTGCGCAGCGCTGGCTTTGATGGAATTTACCCAGAAGCTAAAGATACCGAATGATCAAGCTATCTAAAATAACGCGTTGATTTCGGTATTCGCAGCGATTAATCATCAATGGTGAGAGCGTTTGCAAAAACGAGATAACCTTTTATAAATTAAGTGCAGCCAGCTAACATTGGTTGTAATTTCCGCAAACACCATGCCTGCTGTTTCGATTTACTTTAAAAAAGGAGGAACCCCTCATCCCGCAATTGGCCAGAACTCAGACTCATTCGAGTCTTGGCGTAAGGGTATCTTGGAGCGTGCTCGCCAGCAGATCACGGAAGATGCGGCGAAAGACACGGAGGAATTGAACGAAGCGCTGGAATGCGAACCTGTTGAAACCGATCAGTGATCACCGTGTTCCGAACTGACTCGGGTCGTCTCTGGGCCGACCTGATGCACCCGGAGGCTTTCTTCACTCCGACCGCTCTGCTGGTTCCTTTACTGACAGAGGAGAATAATCGCCACCGGGTTCTGGAGATCAGGCCCGTTATTACTTACGAAGGCACGCGCTATGTCGCCTTCTGCGATCTGGCCCGACCCATCAACAGAAAGGGGCTAATTGAGAGCGGGACACTATCCTTGTCGGACTCTCTTCTGATTCTGAGCCGCTTTCACGCACTCATCCGCCCGCTCGCGGCAGAGATCGAGTAAATCTCCTCACCCCACCGCAACGAAGGATAGCCAGGCGAAGGCGAGCAGGGTGATGAGGGCGACCAGCCACCAGAATCGCTGGCGCGTGGTCATGCGATGCAGGAACTCCAGCTTCGAGGATTCGGGAAATTCGCGCCGGATGAAATCCTCGTAGTCAAAGTCATCTTCCCCGGGCAGATCGATGCCGTCGAGATTCTCGGGCTGGGACCAGCCACGCTCGTCACGTCGCGCGCCGCACTCGCGGCAACCGCGAGCGTTCAGATGCACCGGCGCGCCACAGGCCGGGCACCGCGGATCGTCGAGCGGCGCTTCAGTCATCGGCCAGGTGGCAATTTGGCAAACTCCGGCGTCACGGGACTGGCGATGTAAACCGGCGCCACCCCCAGGGCCTCGTCAGACATCCCGGATACATCGAGGGTGCGGGAGGGGTCAAGCCGCCCCATGACCCACAACATCAACAGGATGATCAGGTAAAAGGCGAAACGGCTGATCTGACGATCCCGCACGGAGGCTCCAAGGGTATTCACGACCCCAGTCGAGCGCAAATCTGTCTGATGTTCCAGTATTTTTTGCTGAATTTTGCGAAAAATATCAAAAAGGTGACTAATTTTCTCAAAATTTAGACTTCTCGGCTGAGGACGTCGATTTTCTGCCAGATTTTTTCACTGAGTCCGGTGGTCAGGGCCTCGATCTCGTTGACGGTGGCGACCACAGTGGCGTCGTCGAGTTTCTGAAGATGGAGGGCGGCGACTTTGCCCACCAGGGAGAGCATCTCGCTGCAGTAGTCGAGGTAGCGACGGAGGAGAAAGGCGTTGAGGGTTGATCGCGGGGACGAGCGAGTGTCGACGCGCCCGGACATGAGGCGATCGGGGTCTTTGGTCAACTGGTGCATGTCGATGACGTGAGCGATGGATCGCAACTCGTGCAGGGCTGCCAGCGCGCGGCGGCGTTTGAAGCGGGCCTCCAGATTCCAGACAAAGAAGACTCCGACGCTGATGAGGATGACGTCGTTGAGGCCGGCCTCCAGCGTCTGGATGAGATCGATCACGGTGAGGTCCTCGGGTCTGGCACTGGGGCGCAGACTGATGACGGTGATAACAAGGCCGGTGACAATGATGGCCAGCAGGAGGTAACGCAGGATACGCAGGGGCCAGATGGGCTCGCTGATCCATTCGATGCGGCTCTTGCTGCGGGCGCAGACTTCCTCGAGCACTTCGCAGACTCGACCCAGGCCGGAATCGGGAAAGCGCTCGGTGATGCGCTTCCGCAAGGAGACGACCGTGTCGAGTACCTTGTCGGCGTCGAGCAGGAGAAAGCTCTCCGAAGCGGGAGGTGGGGTTTCAGCGGGTGGGTCCACGGTGTGGGAATATTTGCCCCGATGGGCACCCGGAGTATAGAAAGAGTCGACATGGATGAAAGCAAATCCACCGCCGCCTTCGATCCGCCGTTCGAGGTGCTGCTCTATTATCACTATTTCCGTCCGGTGGATCCGGAGGCGTATTTCCGCGTCCACCGCGATCTCTGCCAGAGACTCGGCCTGCGCGGCCGGGTCTTGATCGGGCACGAGGGCATCAACGGCACCGTCTCCGGGCCGACAGCCGCCACGGGTCGGTATCGAGCGATCCTGGGATCGGACGCGCGCACGGCGGCGATGACTTTCAAGTGCGATCCCTGCCAGGGGCATGTGTTTCCCAAGTTGTCGGTCAAATTCCGGCCCGAGATCGTGACCCTGGGGTTGCCGCCGGAGGAGGACATCGATCCCAACACCCTCACCGGAGAGCGACTCGCCCCGGTGGAGTGGGCGGAGGCGATGGCCGACCCTGAAGCAGTGATCATCGACGGACGGAATCGCTACGAGTGGGAGCTGGGACATTTCCGCGGCGCCGTCTGCCCGGACATCGAGAATTTCCGCGAGTTCCCCGCCTGGCTGGAGGCGCACAGAGAATCCCTGGCGGGTCGCAAGCTGCTGACCTACTGCACCGGCGGCATCCGCTGTGAAAAGCTCTCGGGCTACCTGCGGCGCCAGGGCTTTGATGAGGTCTATCAACTGAACGGGGGCATCATCGAATACGGGAAGGATCCGGCGACGCAGGGACGGAACTTCGACGGGCTCTGCTACGTGTTCGACCAGCGGGTGGCGGTGGAGGTGAACCATACCGATACGCGCCGGGTGGTGTCGCGCTGCCAACATTGCCGGGAGCCGAGCGCGAGGTACCGGAACTGCGCGTGGCCGCCCTGCAACGAGCAGATATTCCTCTGCGAACGCTGCGAGGCCGAGCGGGGAAAATACTGCGGGGAAGCCTGCCGGGAGAAAATGGCCCGCAGCACGGAGGCGGCAGGATGATCAGCCGGCGGCTCCGGCGTTCCTGAGCGGCTGACCGATGCGGCGCCAGAACGGGTCCAGCCTTTTCGCCACCACTCGCAGGGCCTGATCGCCCTCGCCACGCGCCCCGGCCTCGTCGATGAGCCTTTCGGAGGCGTAGATCAGGGCGAGATCACCATCGCTCACCTCAAGCACGTCCACGTGGCGCATGGCGATGTCGGGATCCGCCCCCATGGCGGCGATGGCGTCGTAGTTGAATGGCGAGGCGGGATGGGAAAACAGCACCAGTTTGCCCTCAGGTCCGCTGGCAGCCACCCGCGCCAGTGCCGCGCTCCAGAAGGGGAAATGCTCCGGCGCCTCGAATCCCATCCCGACCAGGGCTCCGCGCACGCGCCAGGTGAGACAAGGACGCTGATGATGATACTCCTCGCCCTGCGCCACGGCGGGAAATTTCGCGCCCACGGTGCCAATGACTCGATAGAGGCGGCGGGGCTGCCACTCGAGGCGCCCACCCGGTGCGGCGGCGCGGGTTTCCTTCTCCAAGTCGCGGAGTCGCCCATCGAGATCTCGAGCCCAGAACGGGTTCGGTTTGGTCCGCTCCTCCCGCGCAGCGGCGGGAGTGGGCGGCACAGGGGCCGGTTCCCGCGGTGGTCCCGAGGGAGGGGAATAGGGCATTTGCTGGCGCGGCGGCACATCGACTCCGGACGGCGATTGGGTCTCGCTCAACGCGCGGGAGCCGCCACCACGGATATCGGCGATGATGGCCTCGATGTTGGTGAGGCCCCGGGTGACATCAACTCCAGCGGCGCGCGCCGCGGCGGACGACTCGTCCATGCGCCCGCGCCTGGCCGGGTCGGGCGCCTGAGGCATCGGGGCAGGCGGTGGAGGCGGTGATTCGGGGCGCTCGGCGACAAAGACGGGATCCGCCGGTCGGGGTGCGGGCTCGGCGGGAGGGGCGGCCGGCGATTCCTCGCGCCGGCGTGCGGCTTCGCGATCCCACTCGCGCGCGGCGCGGCGCAGCACCTCCCGGGGATAGAGGCCGCCTTCGGCGTCGCCTTCCACACAGGCGTCACGATGCCGCGCCAACCACTCAGCGGCCTCGGCTTCGGAATAGCCGACGTCACGAAAACGCGACCGCAGGAGAGTCTCGGCCTCCTCGGGAGACATCTCGCCGAGCGGCGCGGCCTCGCCGGTGAGCCGATCAATCCACGCGCTGGGGATTTTTCCCTCGAAGATGGATTGCCAGACATCCTCATTCAGACAGAGCAGCGTCACACTGCGCGGCACGGCGAAACGGAGTTCGGTGAGGATCTCGGCGATCCGCATCCCGGCGGTGTCGGAGCCGAAGAAACCGTCCAGATGATCCGCGATGAAAGCCAGCGGCCGGCAATCCGACGCGATGCGGAGAAACTGCGTGACCCGATCCCGGGCGGTGGCGTCCCGGAGCTCCCGCAATTCTTCGAACACTGCGGTCTTCGGTCGGGCGGCATCTTGAAAAAAGCGGTTCCAGAACACCAGATCATCGAACTCTACCCGCCACCTCGCGCCCAAGGAGGCGGCCACCGCGTCCATGATCTCCGGCGAGCGCTTCGTCAACCAGGCCACCATACGGGTGCTGGCGCGGGGATCGAAGACTTCGCGAAATTGAAGCCGGAGCGCGATCTCGGTTTCCGGGATCTCTTTCTCGTCGATGACTCCATGCTCCAGCGCGGTGCGCGCCAAAAGGGATTGGAAATAGCGGGCGGTCTCCTCGAACAACGAGCAACCGGGATGCTGTGGACAGCGGGCGGAACGATATTGATTGAAGACGGAAACCAGAATCGTCTCCCAGGCCACCTTTCGCGCGGGATCGAAGGGCAGGGTCATGGGGGCGATGAGGCTTTCGGTGACCGCGCGAACCCGGCCCACCAGATGGCTCTTGCCATAGCCGGCTCGCGGCGCGGCGATAAGCAAAGTCCGGCCCGAGCCGCTCCAACTGGCGGACCCGGCCCCGTGACGCTCGGTGAGAAGACTCTCGAACGCGCGGATGCAACGCGTCATCGCCTCGCCATGGATCTCCGTCACCCCGGGCAGCGGAGTGATTCCCGAGGCGAACACATCTTCGCGAAACGGGTTCGGCGCCGAACGGGCGGCGCCGTCAAAGAACGAATCAAGATTTCGCATGATCGGGCAGGAAAACTAGCGCAATTCGACCACAAGAGACGCAATAGTGCAAACTTTTTGTAATTTTGATAACAAATAATCTCTCAAGAAGCCCTTGATCATTGTTTTTATAGTTAGCCTAATGATTCCTGATTCTATAGCCGGGGCCGTCATTCTGCGCAAGCGAATGCGAGGTAATTTTTCCGTCTGGCCAGTGAATTGTGACCCGGGCGACTGAGCCGGTTTTGTTATCTCTCGTCGGCCTTCCCCAACCGAAATAGAGTCGCGCCTCGCTCTGGCTCAGGTAGCCGGATCCGGCGGCGATCTCGGCGCATTGGATCGGCAATCCATCGATCTCGACCTGTACTTTCGCCCCGATGGCAGACGAATTCCCCACCGGACCGTCGAGCGCGATGGCCAAGGGGTCACCCCGGCCCTCGCGAAGGCCGCGATTCAGAAACAGTCTCGGAGCGCCCTGATTCACCCCGAAGACCAGATCCGGGCGGTCGTCGCCATCGAGATCGCCCACCCCCAGGCTCATGGCGTCTCCCGGCACGGCGATCCCGCTCTCCAGCGGCCAGCGCTCGTCGAAAACTCCCCCTTCCCCGCCCTCCAGGAGCAGACTCAATCCCCCGTCATAGGGGCCGGTCTCCTCCTGCGGGGTCAGGAAATTCTGCGCCAGCACCGCGTCGGTGTGGCCGTCGCCGTTCACATCGGTGAGCGCGATTCCGAATACAGGCGCGAGCTGAGCCATCGGCGGCAAGGGGCGCGACTGGAAACGTCCCTCGCCATCATTGATCAGCATCATGCTGTCCAGAGTCGTCGCCTCCAGCCTCAAGGCCTGAGACAGATACGTATCGCTGTAGAGCTGCTCCAGGGAAGAACTGGCCCAGCCGTGATAGGTGTTCACTTTTCCCAACAGTGACGGCATCGCCCGACTGGAGCAGCTCAGTCCCCGCCTTGGCAGGAGACAGTCCCGCGACTTGTCGATCTTCGCTTCGATGAGGTTTTTCTTCCCGCTATCGTCGAAGGCCCCGTAATAGATGATCTCCGGAGTCTCGGGCGAGGCATGATACTTCGTGTTGTGCCCGAGATTACCCGCCAGATAGTCGATGTCCCCGTCGCCATCGAGATCCCGGCCCGCGAGGCTGTTCCAGAATCCGGTCGCATTTTCCAAACCCGTGTCCTCAGCCGCAGCGAGCGCGCCTTCGCGATTCCGGTATAGCTCGATGGCGCCCCATTCATGCGCCACCAGCAGATCGATCCATCCGTCCCCATCCACATCCGACCACAGCGCCGCGGTCACCAGTCCGGTCTTGCCGAGCCCGTGCGCCTCCGCGGCGTCGCTGAAGCTTCCCGCGCCATCATTGACCAGCAACCGATTCACCGCCGGCAGCGGATAGGCTCCCGGCACCACGCGACCGCCCACGAAGACGTCGAGATCTCCATCGCGATCGAAATCCGCCACCGCCGCCACACTGCCACTGGCGTGGCCCTCCGCCCCCGGAGCCGGCAGTCGATCCGGTGCCTCCACGAACTCTCCTCCGCCCGTGTTCAGGTACAATCGATCCGCCAACTCCGGATCACCCGGCGCGCACTCCACACTGCCGCTCACCACCAGCAGATCCTGATCACCATCGCTGTCGGCGTCAAAAAACACCGCGCCCAGATCCTCGCGACCCGTCATCGCGGTGAAAGGCTCCCGCATTCGCAGGGCGAACACCGGGTGTCCGCGTCCGTCATCCCCCCGGTGCAGCAGCAGGCGCCCCGGATGACCTTTCGGCCCGCCGAAATAGAGATCCCCGCGCCCGTCCCCATCCACGTCGCCCCAGGCCAGGCCGGGGCCGAGCTGGGAGTGCTGATGCGGCAGCAGCGGCTGACGATGGAAGTCATCGAAACGACGCTCCACCGCCGCCAGATCGGCGAACACCGGGCTGGACTGGAACCACGCGCCAGCCAACTTCTCGCCGCCAACGGATTCCCCGTCCGCCTCGGCCCACTCGGAGATCTCCAGCCAACGCCCACCACGCAGATCGCGCAGCACCTGGCGCGTCCCGGCGGGCCACTCGATCTCCAGGCGCGCCAGCCCGCCCTCCGTCCCGAGACCGAAATGCGCCACCGGTTCATCGGATTCCAGATACCCGTTCGTCATCACCAGCGTCCGGGTCTGTCGACCGCCGTCGGGTAGCTCCAGCGTCAATTTTGCCCCCAAGCCCAGGCGGTTGCTTCGGCTACCCTTCAAGCTCACCAGCATACCGCGACCCTCGCCGCGATCCGCCGTCAGATTTCTGTAGAGGCCCGGCGGCTCCTCCAGCCGTGTCGTCACCAGATCGAGATCACCGTCCCGATCCAGGTCCGACAGCGCCGCGCCGTAGGTCATCGTCTCCCGATCACCAAGTCCCCAGGCTTCTCCCGCCTTTTCAAAATGCCAGTCCTCGGCGTTGCGATACACCAGATCCCGCTCCCTCAACTCGGGCACATCGATGAAAAAGTCCCAATCCTCGCGACCCACCCGCTGGGCCGGGCTCGCCTTCTTCAGATCCGAGTTGTTGAAATCCCTGCTGTGACCCGTGGTGAAATACAGGTCCAGCCTCCCGTCGCAGTCGAGGTCCCCGCTTTTCACCGTCCAGGTCCAGTCCGTCTGGGCAATGCCCGCCTGGCGCGCCGCCTCGAAAAACAGGCCGCCCCCCGCGTTCACGAAAAAGGTGTTCACCATGTTCTGCCTCGGCAGGCCCGCGGCGTACATCGCGTCGAAGGACGCCCCCATCTCCCCCATCGTCACTTTCTGCCGGTAGTGCGTGGTCGGCGCCATGTCCGCCACCACCAGATCCGTGCGACCGTCGCCGTTGAAATCCTCCGCCGCCGCGCCCATCGAGAACCAGGTGCTGTGCTGGAACAGATCCGCCGCCATCTCGGTGAATGCCCCGTCGCCCCGGTTGCGATAGCACGCGTCGGTGGCCTCGAAATCGTTCGCCACATACAGATCCAGCCAACCGTCATCATCAAAGTCCCACCACACCGCCGCGTTGGTGTGGGTGGGATCGCTCCGCAGCCCGGCGGGCGCGGACACTTCCACAAATCTGCCGCCATCATTGCGCAGCAGCCGGTTCGGCCGACCACACTCGTCATAGCGGGGCTCGCCAGTGGCCGGATCGACGGAACTGATCGCGAAATAGCGGTCATACGGCTCCACCACCTCCCAACCCGTCGGCGTTTTCCGCATCGGAACCCCCTCGGCCGGGCGGCCGCCTTTGCGGTAGTAGGCGTTCATCACCAGGAAGACATCCACATCGCCGTCCCGATCATAATCCGCAAAAGCGGCCATCAGCGAGGCGTCCACCACATCCAACTCGTAGTGTGCCGCCGCTTCGCGAAAACGAAACTCGCCCGGCTTCGATTCGTTCAGCCAGAGCCGGTTCGGCGCGTCGTAGCGGCAGACATGGAGGTCCAGATCGCCGTCGTTGTCGACATCCACCATCGCCGCGCTGGCGCACCAACTGTCCGCGTCCGCCATCCCCGCAGCCGCCGTCACCTCCTCGAAACGGATGACCGCTCCCTCGCCCGTGTTGCGAAAGAGTCGGTTCGGCGTCGGCCCCGCCGCGAAAAAAAGATCGGGCCAGCCATCCCCGTCCAGATCTCCCGCCGCCACTCCGCCGCAGGCCATGGCCGAGTAATACAGCCGCCGATCCGGGTGGGCATTGTCGATGGGTATGATGAAATCCAGGCCGCTCTCCGCCGCCGCCAACTCCACGAACCTCGGCGTCCCGGCCTCCCCGCCCGGCGTTGGCCCGGGGAAGACCCGCAACTCTCTCACCGCCGGGTTTTCCTGACCGAAAGCCAGGCCCGACATCAATAACAGCGGCACCAGCCGCCGACGAATCGCGTTTGCCGAATCATTCATCCCCCTGTTCTAGCGGATCGATCCCCGCGATTCAACCCGCCGTTTCCCGCACCCTGATGGGACAAAAAACGCATACGAGAAAAAACAAAACCGACCGTGGTCGGCGCTTACTCCGAGGAAGTCCGAACCGACCTTTCTCCCGATGTCCGACCATCCCGAGCCCCCAGATCCCGATTCCCTCGCCGACCTCGAGGCGCGTCTGCTCCGCCTGAATCCGGCGCCGCCGGCGGGCTCCTTTGAGCGACGACTGGGGCGGCAACTCGACACCCGCGACCAGGGACGACGCGATCACCAGCGCCTCTGGATGCGCTTCGCGCCCGTCGCCGCCGCCGCCTGCATCGTCCTCGCCGGGTCCTGGATGCTGCAGCGGCAACTGGCCCGCACCACCCTCGTCCAGCAGACAAGCACCCCGCCCGAGACCGCGCCAGCAGCAGCCGACGCCAGGCATTTCGTCTCACCACCCGCCGCCGACTCGCCCATGGATCGTCTCGTGCCCGTCTCCTCGCAGCAATACCTGCGCCACGCCTCCCCCGGCTCCGTGGTCGAATTGGGAGAGGATCTGCCCGCCCGCGAAGTGCGGCTCGAGTACGACGACGCCTGGCATTGGCACGACCCCGCCACCGGCACCAACATCCGCGTCTTTCAGCCCCGCGAAGAAGTCATCCTCGTACCCGTGGAGATCGATTGACCTCTCCCCCCCTCCGAATAACACCCCCAACCCATCCGTCCGCCATGCGCTCCCCACTCATTCCCGTCCTCGCCCTCTCCCTCGTCGGGGGACTCTCCCTCGCCACCGCCGCCGATCCCAAACCCAAACCGCCGAAAAAAGAGCCCCCCGTCGAGAAACCCTCCCCCCGACCCCCGGCAGTCGCGGAACCCCGCACCGAGATGCGCGCCTGGCTCGGCGTCGCCACCTCTCCCGTGGCCCCCGTCCTGCGCGAACACCTCGAACTCGCCGAGGGCTTCGGGATTCAGGTCGAATACGTCGTCGAAGACAGCCCCGCCGAAAAAGCCGGCATCACCGCCCGCGACATTCTCACCAAGCTCGATGAACAGCTCCTCACCACCCCGGAGCATCTCGCCGTCCTCGTGCGCTCGTTGAAAAAAGGCGACAAACTCACCCTCACCCTCATCCGCAAAGGCGCCGAGCAGACCGTCGATGTCACCCTCGGCGAAA
The DNA here is from genome assembly GCA_964439145.1 of uncultured Verrucomicrobiales bacterium. Lineage (GTDB taxonomy): Bacteria > Verrucomicrobiota > Verrucomicrobiia > Verrucomicrobiales > DEV007 > JAEUHH01. The sequence goes on along the minus strand of CAYTNL010000005.1, from coordinate 34,787 downwards.
ATGAAGTCTCCGTGCAGCCCGAATGGCCGCGCTCCTACGGATTCGAAATGCGGCCCTCACCGGAGAATCCCCGACAATGGCAGTTTCACGGCGAGTTTCCCGTCCCCGACCTCGACGGAAAACCGCGCGCGGATTGGCAGGAATCCATCCGCGAATACCAGGATCGCCTCCGCGAATGGATGGAGCACCAGCATCCGCGCCGTTTCCAGCATCCGCCCGCCGATGAGCGCGATCCCGCCTCCGCGCCACCCCGGCCCGCCCTCCCCCTGCCCGACCATGCCACCGTCGAAAAGCCCGATTCCAAACCCGGTGACGGTCAGGGCAAGCCTCCGGCCATCTCCGTGCGCCCCGGCTTTCCCATCGAAGTCTTCAGCGGCGCCGGACTCATTCGCATCGATAACGAGCAGGGCGAAGTCTCCATCCAGGCCAAAGACGGCGCCCATACCATCAAGATCGTGAACGCCGACGGCGAGACCGTCTACGAGGGCGACTACGATCCCGCCAAAGGCGACGACAGCCTGCCCGAGGAAGCCCGCAAGCAGTTGAAAAAAATGAAGCTCGACGATCTCAAGCTCCTCCAGGTCCCCCAGAGCGACAAGCCGGGCGATGCGGAAACCAAGACTGAAATCAAAATCGAGATCGGCGCCGGCGAACCCGACCAAAAGAAAGGCGGCCTGCTGTGAGAGCCCTCCCCCTTCCCCCCCTGGGCGGCGGCGCGCTGGCGGTGTGTCTCGGGCTCGTCGGCCTGACGGTCTCCTCCTGCGAGCGCGCCGCCGATACTCCGCCCGCCGCCACCGAGGAGACCGCCACTGTCTATCGGGTCCGGGGCGAAGTCCGCAAAGTCGCCGAGGACGGCGCCATGGCCGTGATCGACCACGAGGAGATCCCCGGCTACATGGCCGCCATGTCCATGCCCTTTTACCCCAAAGAACCCGCTCTCTTCCTCGCGCTGAAATCCGGCCAACGGATCGAGTTCGACTACCACGTCGCCGGCACCCGCTCCTGGGTGGAAAACATCACCGTCCTCCCCGGGAGCGCCGCCGAGCCCCCTGCCGACCCGCGAGCCGCGCCTTGATCAGGCAGAGCGGGGAATCGGGGAGATAGCAGAGGGCGATCATGGCTTCACAGAGACGACACGCGACAGCTCATTCCGGCACCAGCATCACCTCGCCGCTCTGTCCGGTCTCCGTGGCATTCCTCGGCACCACGCTCAGAAAGAAGCCTACTCCGCCGGGCGCCGATCCCTTCTGATGGATCACTCCGGTCCATGGGGTGCGGAAACCATCGCTGTGCACGAAGTTGCCGCCCAACATGCCGTTGGGCACCACGATTCGCGCCAGGAAATCCCTGGTCGTCGGCACGTTCCGGACCCGGTTGCGGCTGTCGATATTCAGCGTTTGGGTCACGGGAGCTGACAGAAGCCCGTCCGTGAAGGTCAGCTCCGCGTTCCCATCCCCATCGAAGTCGTCGGCACCCAGGCCGGGCATCACGCTGGCGCCCACCGGTCGCTGGTATTTTGCTCCGAGTATGGAGAGAGCGATTCCTCCCGGCCATCCGTCGGGGTAATGTTTCGCCCGCGTGTTCTCCGGACGCAGCCAGAGCAGCGAGTCGCCGAACAGATCCGTCTCGGGCTGGAGTTCGTCCAGCTGCACATGTCCCGCCAGGGCGCCACCTCTCAGGTAGAGCTTCGCGAAGAGCGGAAAGGCCAGCGTCTCCGACAGCAGCGCCGCACAGGCGAATCGAGTTCCGTCCGCCAGCACCCCGCGCATCACCACCCGCCCGTTCGGCAGGACGTTGGCGGTCGCCACGCCTGTTCCTTGAGGATAGTCCGCCGCGGTCAGGCTCGGCTGGGTCGCCTCGGCGGGAAAGTGCGCGGTGAAACGACCGCGGTTAAGCAGGTAGCTGTCCGGCACCCGGGGCGAGCGGGGATGGAAATGACCGCGCGCGCCGTCGAGCGTGGAAACCAGGTCGCCGGATCCGCTCTCGCGCAGGGTGCCCTCGATCAGGCCCGCGTCGACCTCGAACGCTAGCATGCCGAAGTTGATCGTCAGATTGCGGTTCACCCGTCGCGTCAGCGCCTGATCCATCGGGAGACCGGACGTGGCCCGAATGCCCCGAACGAAGAATCTGGCGTGACCGGTGTTGTCGAGAATTCCCCGCACCGGCAGCGAATAGCGCCCCAGCGTGACCCGGCCGGTGAAAACGCCGCTGCGCGTCACCCGCAGGGAGAGCAAACCCGTGTTGTCGTTGTCCGGCGTCACCGCCGCATCGGGCAGCAGCAGGCCCAGGTAATTGCCCGCGATGGCGGGACGGTTGCTCAGGAAATTCACAATCAGGGTGGAACTCCGCGACGTGTTCCCACCGAGGTCGAAGGTGGTCACCACGATCTCGTTGATCCCGTTCTCCAGCGCCATGCCGTCCAGGGAAAAGGGAATATTCCCCCGGCTACCCGGCGCGCCGAGCGGCGCGTCGACAGGGGGGCCGCCATTGAGCGTCACCTCCACCCGCGCCACACCGATGTTGTCGTTCGCGACCCCCGCCAGGTCGTAGGAGGCCTCTTTGACACGCCCGCCCCGGCTGGTGATGCGCTGGCCGGGAGCACGATTGTCCGGCACCGGGATGGTGACGGGAATGGCCCACAGTTCCCGACCCGTGGCGCTCTCGGTGGCGGAGAAGAAAAGGCGGTTGAACGTGTGGGCGAACTCCGTCGGACTAGACCAGGCCGGTCCGGCGTTGATGTCGAAGGAAACGGTTCCCACCGGCGTTCCGTCCGAGCGCCACAGTTCTTCGCCTTCGCCGTCGTTGCCGCCGCGGAAAAACAGATTCGGCCCCACCGCCGTCAGCTCCTGCGGACCGTCGCCGGCGGTGGTTCCTAGGCGGGTGTCTTTGAGCAGGTCAGTGCCCACGGCCGTGCCGTCGCTGGACCACAGTTCCAAGCCGTGAATGCCATCGTTCACCACGAAAAAGAGCGTGTCGGCGACGTTCGTCAATTCAGTCGGGGAACTGCCGTTCGGCCCGGGCACGATGTCCTCAACCATCATGGTTCCGCCATCGGTGCCGTCCGATTTCCACAACTCGACCCCGTGAGTACCATCAGTGGCGGTGAAGAAAAGCGTAGTACCCACCGATGTGAGTCGGCTCGCGAAACTGGGGTCCAGGCCCGGCCAGATGTCTTTGAGCAACATGGTCCCGGCCTCCGTGCCATCGCTCTTCCAGATTTCCCGGTCGGTGTAGAAATCGCCGCCTGGCGGATCGAAACTTGCCACATAAAACAGGGTGTCACCCACGACGGTGAGTTCACTGGGAAACGTGATGCCACCATAGGGCACCTGTTCCGTGCCCGCCTCCGTGCCGTCGCTCCTCCAAAGAGTGGCAGTGCTGCCGGAATGGGAGGCGCGAAAGTAGACCTTGTTCTTGAAGGCCACAAGAAAACTGGGCGAACTGCCGCTTGTTCCGGGCCTGATATCCGCGACCATCTTGGTACCGGCGGTGGTGCCATTACTGACCCACAATTCACGACCGCTATCGGCGAGGGTCGTCGCGAAGAAAATCCGGTTACCTACGACGGTAAACTCACCCGGCACCGGAGGATTGCTGCCCGATGTCGAATAGTCGCCGATGTCGTTGTGCACCTGAACCGTGCCCGCAGTCGTGCCGTCGGTTTTCCAGAGTTCGAATTTCCGGACGCCGGACTCAGTGTTGGCCACGACGAGGAATGCGATGTTTCCGAACGGAATGATTTCCTGGATGCGACGCCAGATGCTCAATTCCTTTACCTCGACCACGCCATCGACCGTGCCGTCGCTCGCGTAGAGAAATCTCTGATTGAATGTGCTGACCCCCTTCGTGGTGAACAACACCCGATTTCCCAGCGTAGCCAGCTGGATTGGATCTCCGCTCCGGGGCGACTCGTTGATGTCCGCCACCTTCACCGTTCCAACCTCCGTGCCGTCGGTCTTCCACAGCTCGCCATCAGGATCACCGGTCGAGCTGTTGTCTTCCGACGCCGAAAAGAACACCTCCGAGCCAATCCTATACATTCTCGTCAACGATCCAGGGAGACTCCCGTTACTTCCCGGAAAAATATCCTTCACCAGTTCGATGGTGTTTTCGGCGATGTTCCCCTTCCACAGTTCGAAGCCGGTGCCCGCCTGCTGGCTCGCCGAGAACAGGACCGTGTTGCTGTCCAGCGGCGTCAGTCCCCCGCTCGTCGGCACCGGCGTGCTGCCCAGGGTTGCGGTGCCCGGCCCCGTGCCGTCTGACTTCCATAACACGCGTGACCCGAACACGGCATCAAAGGCCTCGAATACCACGTGGCCACCCGCAACCACGAAGTCGTTTGGCGAGGAACCACCAGAGCCGGGATTGATATCCAGTCCCTGGGTGCCGCCCTCTGTCCCGTCACTGATCCACAGATCCACTCCCGTCGTGCCGTCATTTGCGGCGAAAATCAGCAGGCTGCCCAGCACCGTGATGCCCGTCGGGTTGCTGGAGTTCGCCCCCGGCTGGATGTCTTTGACCCGTGTGGTGCCTCCCTCCGTCCCGTCGCTGCGCCACAATTCGCCGCCGCTGGTCCCGTCGCTGGCGGAGAAGTAGAAGTAATTGCCCAGAACCGTGATCGAATAGCCCGCACCGCTGGTGCCGGTCGGGTTGATATCCTTCACCATCGTCGTGCCCGTCGGCGTACCGTCAGTCACCCACAACTCGAATCCTTTCGATCCGTCGTCGGCCGAAAAGTAGAGCTTTCCATCGAACATGCCGAAATAGCGGGAGAAGAACGTGAAGTCCGCCGTCATCGACCCCTGCGCGCCCGGACGAATGTCCAGAAGTTGACTGGCCTGGCTCTCGCTCATATCATAGATCCACAGCTCCCGTCCCGTGGTGCCGTCCACCGCGGTGAACACCGCGTCCCCGTTCACGTCATAGATGTTGCGCGGAGAACCATGCCCGGCGCCGGGATTGATGTCCGCCGCCAGCACCGTACCGCCCGGCGTCCCATCGCTCATCCACAGTTCCCAACCGTGGACACCATCATTGGCGCTGAAAAAAAGCGTGGTCCCCACTACCCACATGTCCTGGATATCGCTGCTGTCGACTCCGGGCCAAATGTCCTTGACCAGCTCCGTCGTGCCGCCGGGAATTCCATCGGTCCGCCACAACTCCTCGCCATGTTCATCGGTGGTGGCCGGGAAGTAGATGAAGCCTCCCATGGCTACCCCTCCATCAAACCCGCTGCCATTCTGGGTAGCTCCGGAAATCAGATCCTCGACGAGATAGGGCACCTCATCCCCAAGCGCCCCGCAGATACCCAGCAACATCGACCCAAGGGTTACCCAATTTGATTTGAGTTTCGGTTCCATGACTCTATTAATACCGACCAGGTTTTGGAGAGTCAACCCCTCGGGGTTTACCCGAGAGTCGGCTTGCGACGCATCGCGGCATGCCACGTGACCGACCGCAATGATAGAGGGTATCGGCATTGACCAAACCCTGTGTGATCGGGAGCTCGGAATGAGACACGAAAAACCCCACCCCGGCCCAGGGGGGAGGAGGCCGGAATGGGGTCGGGCGCGGGTGTCGCCACCCGCATGAGCTGGAGAAGGGATCAGGTGTCGAGATCGAAGCGGTCCAGGTTCATGACCTTGGTCCACGCGGCTACGAAGTCCTCGACGAACTTTTTCCCGGCATCGGCGCTGCCGTAGACCTCCGCGATGGCGCGGAGCTGGGAGTTCGATCCGAAGACGAGATCGACGGAGGTGGCGGTCCATTTGAGCTCACCGCTGGCGCGGTCGCGCCCCTCGTAGAAGTGGTCGCACATGGGCGAGACCTTCCACTCCGTGCCCATGTCGAGCAGGTTCACGAAGAAGTCGTTGGTGAGGGCGCCGCGCTCGTCGGTGAGGACGCCGAGGTCGGGGTGACCGACATTGGTGCCGAGCACGCGCATGCCGCCGACAAGGACAGTCATCTCGGGCGCGGTCAGGGTGAGCAGTTGGGCGCGGTCGACGAGATTTTCCGGCGCGGGCCGATCAAGCTCGTGTCCCAGGTAGTTGCGGAAACCGTCGGATTTCGGCTCCAGCACGGCGAAGCCCTCGACATCGGTCATCTCCTGGGTGGCGTCGGTGCGGCCGGGGGCGAAGGGCACTTCGATCTCGTGACCGGCCTGTTTCGCGGCGGCTTCGATGGCGGCGGAACCGCCGAGAACGATGAGATCCGCGAGCGACACTTTCTTGCCGCCCGTCTGGGCGCCGTTGAAGTCGGCCTGGATTTTCTCCAGCGCGCCCAGCACTTTGGCCAATTGCTCGGGCTGGTTCACTTCCCAATCCTTCTGAGGGGCGAGGCGGATGCGGGCGCCGTTGGCGCCGCCGCGCATGTCGGAGCCGCGGAAGGTGGAGGCGGAGGCCCAGGCGGTGTTGACCAGTTCGGGCACGGTGAGTCCGGAGGCGAGGATCTGCCGCTTGAGTGAGGCGATGTCGGCCGCGTTGACGAGTTCGTGATCGATGGCGGGCACGGGATCCTGCCAGAGGAGAGCTTCTTCCGGCACTTCGGGGCCGAGGTAGCGCGAGACGGGGCCCATATCCCGGTGGGTGAGTTTGTACCAGGCCTTGGCGAAGGCTTCCTCAAACTCCTTTGGATTCTCGAAGAAACGTCGCGAGATCTTGGCATACTCCGGATCCATCTTCAGCGCGAGGTCCGTGGTGAACATGATGGGCTGGTGACTTTTCTTGGGATCGTGCGCGTCGGGCACGGTGCCTTTGCCGGCCCCGTCCTTGGGTACCCACTGCTGGGCGCCGGCGGGGCTTTTGGTCAGTTCCCAGTCGTAAGTCCAGAGGTTGGAGAGGTACATGTGCGACCAGCGGGCGGGCGCGCTTGTCCAGGCGCCCTCGAGGCCGCTGGTGATGGTGTCCTCGGCGTTGCCCTTGCCGTGCTTGTTCTTCCAGCCGAGACCCTGCTCCTCGAGGGGAGCGCCCTCAGGCTCGGGTCCGACATTCTCCGCGCTGGCAGCACCGTGAGCTTTGCCGAAGGTGTGACCGCCGGCAATGAGAGCGACCGTCTCCTCGTCATTCATGGCCATGCGGGCAAAGGTCTCGCGGATGTCCTTGGCGGCGGCGACAGGATCAGGATTGCCGTTGGGGCCCTCGGGATTGACGTAGATGAGTCCCATCTGCACGGCGGCGAGAGGATTCTCGAGTTGTCTTCCCACGCTGTAACGTTTGTCTCCGAGCCATTCGGTCTCGGCGCCCCAGTAGACATCCTGCTGAGGTTCCCAAACGTCCTCACGACCCCCGGCGAAGCCATAGGTCTGGAAACCCATGGACTCGAGGGCCACGTTGCCGGTGAGCACCATGAGGTCGGCCCAGGAGATTTTCTGGCCGTATTTCTGTTTGATGGGCCAGAGGAGGCGGCGCGCCTTGTCGAGGTTGGCGTTGTCGGGCCAGCTGTTGAGCGGCGCGAAACGCTGGGTGCCGTCGGAGGCGCCCCCGCGACCGTCGGTGACCCGGTAGGTGCCGGCGCTGTGCCAGGCCATTCGGATGAAGAGCGGTCCGTAGTGGCCGTAGTCCGCAGGCCACCAGTCCTGGGAGGTGGTCATGAGTGCGGTGAGATCTTTCTTCAGCGCGTCGAGATCGAGTTTCTTGAACTCCTCGGCATAGTCGAAGGTCTCGCCGACCGGATTGCTCTTGGCCGAGTTCTGGTGGAGCATGTTGAGGTTCAACTGATCGGGCCACCAGTCACCGATGGACATGGCGCCGGCGGCGGTGTGCCGGTTGGGGCCGGCCGGTTGACCCATCACGGGACATTTACTCGCGTCGTTCATACTTTCGGGGGATTGGGGGGTGGTCTTCTGCTGATCCTGGGCACTGGCCAGCGCGAAAGGCGCGAGCAGGAGCCAGGACAGCCAGGCTTTGGGGTGGGATTGGGGGTGGGTTTTCATATCAAGAAGCTTAGTGGTGGGTTGGTGCGTTCGTGTTCGGTATTCGGGCTGAAGCTCTCGTATAAAGGTAATGCCAGACAATGATCGATGCATCCAATGCATTGATCGAATACTTGCGATGCGCCTTGCGCATCGATATCTTGGCGCATGAGAACCCACATCGAATTCCAGCAGCTCGAGCAGTTCGTGACCGTGGCGCGGGCGAAGAATTTCACCCGGGCCGCCGAGGAGTTGCATCTCTCCCAATCGGCGCTGAGCCGCTCCATCCAGAAGCTAGAGGATCAGCTGGGTCAACCGCTGTTTGATCGCAAGCCGCGCGAAGTGGTGCTGACCGATCTCGGCGAGCTGCTGCTGGAGCGAGCCCGGGAGATCCTGCAACTGGTGGAGGACACTTTTACCATGATCTCCGAGGCCGACCGCCACGGGCGTATCCGCCTCGGCGCCATCCCCACCATCGCGCCGTATTTTCTACCCGGCCTGCTGCGAACTTTCTCCGGGGCGCATGCCGACATCTCGGTGGTGGTGCAGGAGGACACCACCGAAAATCTCATCCGCCGTTGCAGCCACGGCGAGATCGATCTCGCCATCCTCGCGCTGCCCGTCATCGCGAAGTATCTCGAAATCGAACCGCTCTTCGACGAGGAACTGCTGCTCGTGATCCCCCGCGACCATCCCCTCGCCTCCCGCGCGGAGATCACACCGGAGGCGGTCGAGGAGTTGCCCTTCGTGATGCTGAACGAGGCGCACTGCCTCTCGGAAAACATCGCCTCCTACTGCCGGAAACAATCCGTGCAGCCCGTGACCGTCGAACGCATCAGCCAACTCGCCACCGTGCAGGAACTGGTGGCCCTGGAACACGGCATCTCCATCGTCCCGGAGATGGCCTACCGGATCGACACCAGCGACCTCCGGGTCTACCGCTCCTTCACCGGAGAAAAGCCGACCCGCACCGTGGCGATGATGTGGAATCCCTACCGCTACCAGAGCAAGTGGGTGAAGACACTGCGGGAGCATCTCCGGACCAGCGCGGATGCCTCCTGAGTCCTTCCGAACTCAGAGGCCTTCCCAGAGCTTGAGGTCGTCGATCTCGCAGGTGCCGAAATCGAGGCCCTTGAAATCGATCTGGGCCTGACCGGTCATGTCGATGGCGGAATGCTCGAAGCGGTGTTTCTTCCCGTCGATGGTAAGCAGCAGCACACCCTTTCTCAGCTCGATGGCCACATCGTGCCATGCGTTCAGGGAAAACAGCGGCGCCTCCACCTGGATGACCTCGACATCCTTGCGAATCGTGAGGGTCGACTTGTCCGCGCCGAAGGTCAGGGTGTGGATATGGTGGCCGAGATCGATGAGCGGAAAACGCGGATGATGAGCCTCTCCACCGTAGCGGACCCGCAGAGTGCAGACAAACTGCTCCGGCACCCGCTTGAGCCACATCACGGGCTTGAACCCGGCGTGCGCCCGGTCATTGGCGGCGATCTTCTTTTCCTGAAACTCTTTCGACGACTGGCTGCCGGAGAGGACCCCATCCACGATGCGCCAAGTGCTGCCCTGGCGAATCTCCCAGAAATCGGGATCAATCTCGCCGCCGTCGAAACTTTCCTCCAGAATGAGCCGGGTCTTGTCGAACAGGGCCGGCTGGTAATCCGCCGCGCGGAGATCGCCACCGGGCATCAGAGCGAGACCCAACAGGGTCAGGCCGATGAGGTAACAGGGTCTGGTGTTCATGGTAGGGGTCGATGGTGACGTGTTCGGAAGCGGGGCGTTCATTTTTCCAGATTCGCATTCTCGGTGAGTGATTTGAAAACCTCCAGCTTTTCCCGCATGGCGGCGGAGATCTCGCGATACTCCAGGCTGTCACGATCCAGGGCATCACGTCGTTCCCGGAGCGCCTTGATCTCGACGGCCAGAGCCCGGCGTTCCTCGGCAGCTTTCAGGGAATCTGCCGCCGGGGTGTCGATGACGTCGTCCCAGTCGTCGGTGCGGAACACGGAGGCGGGCAATCCGGCACTGTTGACGAGATTGGCTCCCTCGGGATTGGCCGCCCAGGCATAGCGCACGGCCACGGGATGCGGCACCGCGGCGGCGCTGATGATGACGCTGTCATTCCCATCGATTCTCGCCTCGGCCCAGTGCCAGACCTTGTCTTCGCCTGCGATCTCGAAGCGCTTCAGCGGACCACCGTCGCGCGCCTTCAGTCCGTCGCCGACCTGGTCGAAGGTCACGCGCACCGCTCCGTCGATCACTTCATGGGAGGCCTGGAGGGGGCCGGAATACGCCACGAGATTGCGACCGTAGTCCTTCGCCAGCGCCCAGAGCGCGAGGCGTTCCCCGACGTCGTGCTTGTTTTTCGGGTGAATGTCCCGGGCTTCCCCGATGTCGTTGATGACGGCCATCCCGGTCTTGGGCGTGCTGTCGAGCACCAGTCGCATCCGGTCCTGCAGTAGCGGCCAGGGGTCTTTGTCGCCGGGCTCGGTGGAAGGTTCGCGGAAATTGGCGAGTTGCACATAGTAGAAGGAAAAGTCGTCCCCCCAGCGTTCCCGCCAGTCGTTGATCATCAGCGGCAGCGTCTGGTCGTAGGGCACCGCGCCCGCCTTGGCGTTGCCCTCGCCCTGGTACCAGATCGCGCCGCGCATGGTGTAACCGACGAAGGGATGGATCATTGACTGGAAGAGCACGCCGGGTTGCCCCTCGGTGTCGAGGGCGCGCCTCGGCACCGCCGGCTTGCGCGGGGCGCGTTTCGCCGCCTTCTCATCCGGACTCAGCTCGCGCCACTTGGTGATCGCCGTTTCCCAGGATTTCAGGCTCGCCTCATGGGTGGCGGTCGCCTTCGCCGGATCGAAGGCCGCGTCCCGCGCCAGGGCCGCCTCGGTCAGTTCCCTTGTGCCCGGAAGGGTCATCAGCGCCTCGCGACTGGTGAATGTCTCCACCGGCTTGCCTCCCCAGGCGGACTTGATCACGCCCACGGGCACACCGAGATCAAGGCGCAGTTTTCGGGCAAAGAAATACGCGACCGCTGAATAGCCGGGCACCGTCTCCGGTCCGGCGTGCGTCCAGGCGCCCTCGATGTCGGTCCGGGGATCGACGGCGGTGACCAGCGGCGCGTTGAACATGCGCAACCCCGTATCCCGTGACTTCGCGATCACCTCGGCATAGGTGGGCACCCGGTCCATGGTAAAAAACATGTTTGATTGCCCGGAGGCGAACCACACCTCCCCGACCAGCACATCCTGAATGACGCGCTTTTCCTCGCCCGAGGAAACGGTCAGCGTCGCGCCCCCGGCGTCGGCCTGGCCGGTGGAAATCCCGACTTTCCACTTTCCCGTCGCGTCGGCGGTGGTGGTCGCGGTTTCCCCCTTGAAATCGACCGTCACCCGCGCTCCCGGCGATGCCGTGCCCCAGATCGCGGCGGGTCGCTCGCGCTGCAGGACCATGTGGTCGCTGAAGAACTGCGGCAGAGTCAACTCCGCCCGACCAACCGGAGTCAACAGGAGGGAGACTGTGAATAGAATCGTGAGGGATTTCATCGGCCACACTTTGACATCATCGCCAAAGACTACGCGAACCATTTTCCGACCAGAAAGCCATGGCCCCGCCTCTCAAGGCTCATCAAATATCGCGCGATCCTCGTCGGTGGCGTCGCGGAGGCGGGTGTAGGTGCCGTCGAAATAGGCGCGAGCTCCGTGGTAAGGCTGGGTGTGAATCCCGCGCACCTCGATCCGCGGCGTCCCGAAGTCTTTTTCAAAAAACAACCAGGTCTCGGCTTTCTCATCCTCGTCATGTAAATCGGGATCGCCCTCGTCGGTGAAGAATCCGGCCTCTCCGTTACGGCGGGCGATTCCGCTGATGCCTCCGATGTGAGCGGTCGGTCCACGCACCACCTGCATCCGGAAACGCACCCGTTTCGGATCGAGAATCTCCTCGATCAGGAGCCAGCCTCCCTGGCCATCCGACCAGAACCCCGCCCAAGGAATCATGCCGGCTCCCTCCTTTCCCTTCGCCTTCCAACCGAGAATCATGTCCGTGCGCGTCACCGTGGCCCGGGTCAGCGACACCCAGTAGGCCGGGGCCTCGGTCTCGCGTCCGTCATACTCCCGCCCCCCGTTGAACACGGTATCACTGAGCGCGGCCGCGTCCCGGTATTCCAGCCACTCCTTCTGCTCGGCCCGGAGTTCATCGAACAACCAATCCGGCAGCAGCTCCTTCACCTCCCGGTAGGCCCGGTTCAGTTCCGCGTCGGCTTGGGAAAAGGCGGCCTTCGCCTCGGCGAGAGTGGGACCATCATCGGACTCAACCTGGACGGGAACAACCGTCGTGACCAAGGCGCCAAGAAGGATCGCATGCGCAAATTTCATGAAGTGGGAATCGGTCTGCTCCCTCAAACATCTCTCCGCATGCTCCCGGCGGCAACCCTTCCGTCAAAGGGCCGGTCCGGTTCCGATCCCGCCAACCAGATTTCGACCGGGGAACAGTCCCAGGATCAGTTCCTGTTCCTGATAGATCATACCCTGGAAACGCAGGAGCAGCCTTCCGGTTCGATCACGCGCGAGCCCAGTCACCTGTCCCGTCCGCGGATTGATTCGGCCGGAAAAGTCAAGATCCGGGTTGGAAGCCAGCGGTTCGATCCGGTGGTTGGTTTGCACCTTCACGTTCATGACCCGATCAAGCAGCAGGAGGTCGCCCCCCAGAAAATGCCATCCTCGATAGTGTTCTCCCGGGAGCAACGTCAACGCGTTCTCGCCCGGCGCAGGTGGCGAATAGGTGGCGCCGATCACTACCTGGCGAATGGTGAAGCCCTCCGGATACTTCTGATCGTTCGCATTTGGCGGTTTCACCCAGGACAGCTCGCCATCGAAGTCGCTGATGCCCGGCAAGTCACGGAATTGGATCTCCCCCGCCACATGTCCTCCGGTGCGTCCGCCGTTGAGCGGCTGGAAGATCGGCCAGCGCTCCCCGATAGTGAGAAACCCAGTGTGCGCAAAGCGGGTGCCGTCCCCCAGGGTCACCAGAGCCCGGACACGCCCGCCCTTGTTGACCGTCGCCGTGCCAATACCGGAACCGGCCGGCGCATTGTCAGCCCGGCTTTCGGCGGGCGGCATGACGAAGGTGTAGTAACCGTCGAGACCACGATCACTGGCGGGATTCTGGACCGGATGGAATCCGGGCCGCATCAGCAGAAAATCATACGTCCGCCGCCCGCCCGGATCGGTCCCGCCGGAGACGACGAATCCCTCGATGAAGAAATCCGAGGGCGATTCCATAACTTGCAGCTCATAGGTGCCAAACCGATTCGTGTTGTCGTTGATGTGGCCGTCCTCATCGAATCGACCACGAATTCCGTGCCGACCGGAAGGCAGTTGCACGAAGCCGCTGAAGGCTCCGTTCCGCGGATTCACCCGAACCACGGCCTTGCCCGTCGGCGTTCCGTTCTCCGTGACGATGCCCTCGTAGACCGCGCCGTGGATCCCGGGATCGAAGGCTCCGGCGCCGATGTCGAACAACATCGGCAGGTCAAAAAGATCATCGGGCGCGCCACTCCATTCGCGGTAGGTGATCTCGTTCTCCTCATCGCCAGCCACGCCGTCTCCTTGCAGGTCGAGGGAAAAGACGGGCAGGTTCGGGTCGTTGGTCCGGATCTCCGCCGTGTCCGTGTGGCTCCCCAAATCCTCCGGAGTAAATCGAATCGTCATCAGAGCCACCTGACCCGGCGCGAGCGCGAACCGCCCGTTTCCGACAGGCCGGAAGGAACCGTCGGGAGCAGGCCCCTGGATCGTGATCCCTTCACGCGACCAGAGCGTGGCTGTGCCGGTGTTGCGAACCGTGAAACGTTTCTCCGAAAACCCGTGGTCGATCCCGGCATTGGCGAAGGTGACGAGGTCGCCCGGGTTCAGTCCCTCGACCTCGATTTCCGGAACGCCATTCGCGCAAATCAGCATGAAACCGCTCTCTCCTTCCCCCGCGAAACAGCCGGTGATCGCCCCCTGTGGTTGGAGCGCGGCGCCGCCGAACGGGATGCGAGAGCCGTTGTTCCGGTTCACGTAGATCCCGGACACCAGTCCAGTCCGGACGTTGGCCAGGATTCGCAGGATCTCACCCGCCCCGGTAGTTGCCGTGATCCGATTGCGCTCATCCCAGGTCAGGGAGAAGTCGCCGGGCAGCGTTGCTTTTCCACCACCTCCGAGCTTCCAGCTCGCGTTGGCCGGAGTATGGGTGAGGATGTCGGGCAGGATGGCCTTGCCGCTCGGTGGCTGCTCGTAGTAGCTGGCCACGAAATCGCATTCGGTGTCGAAGCCGTCCGGGTAGAGGCCTTCCCGGGGATCCGCGGGTTTCGTCCAGCTGAGTGTTCCCTCGTAGTTCACCCCCTGCGCTTCGGAGAGAAAGCGGATCAATCCCCCGATCGAGCCCCGCGGATTGCCGCGGTAGAGCGCGCGAAACACGGGGAAGGTTTCCAACCCCGACATCGTCGAGCCTTGGGCGAACCGGGTTCCGTCTCCCAGCGTGCCCATCAACCGAACCCGGCCGGCGGCATCGATGGACAAGGTTCCGTAACCGTCTCCCGAAGGCGTCTCCGTGCCCGCGATCGCCGGAATGACGAAGGTGAACTGACCGGGATGGAGATAGGGATTGGCGAATGGATGAAAGCGCTGTCCCTGGACCGAGAGAGCGTAGGCCGGTCCACCTCCGGTCGCCTCCAGGGTTCCGCCCAGTTGAAGCACGACCGTCTTGGAGGGGGCGTCGTCGTTCGACTGGAGCTGAAGGTTCACCCCGTACTCCGTGCCTTGATGTAGAAACGTCGTGCTGAAACTTCCGTCGGCTTCCATGCTTCCCCGGAAACGCCCTTGGATCGAGGGATTCCCCACCACCAGATTCCCGGATACGACGCCTGTCGGCGAAAGCCGCGCCGAGATCGAGCCGACCACGTCGCCGGCCCCATCGCGAATCAAGCCGGTGTAGGCACCGCCCTCTCCCCAGTCATCGAAACGCACATCGGTCCACGCATCGACCGCATCGGGACCGGTATCGCTCGCTCGGGTGAGGAAATGATCGAAACGCTCGTCGGCCTCGACGGCTCCCGCATCCGCCGGGGCGAATAGATCGCGCAACGTGCCCCGCTGATCGACCAAGGGTCCCTCGAGGGGATCGGCAATCCCGAGCGCGGGACTGCCCGCCGTCGGCGGCATGGTGTGCGTGGGGCCACCGTAGTCACCCAGGGGGAGAACGATGCCGGTTCCCCCGAGGATGCTGTCGTTGTTCTGATTGGGCGTCTCGGAATCGACCCCGTTGATGAAATTCGCCCCCGTTGCCGCCTTGTTCTGCGCGAGGATCGAGTTGGTCAGGAAGAACGATCCCTCGGCGTAGATTCCGCCGCCCTTGCTGGTGTTCGAGAGCCCACCCCGCACCGCTTCGTTGTCCGCGATCGTCGATCCCGTCGCGGAACAGGTCCTGCCCGTCTCCGCGTAGACACCGCCCCCGATTCCCGCCGTGGCTCGTCCCTCACCAGCGATATTCTTGGCGATCGTGGAATTGGTGATCACAACCGCCCCCGATCCTCCCACCGCCGCGATGCCGCCGCCATTTCCACCGTCTGCTCCCGCTCCGGCGCAATTCGTGGAGATCGTCGAAGCCTTGATAGTCACCCATCCCGACTCGGAAAAGATCCCGCCACCGCTTCCACCCCGATCAGTGACCCCATCCTCGCCACCGGCCCGGTTATCGCAGATCGTGCTTTCCGTGACGATCAGCTCGCCGTCGCTGTAGATGCCACCGCCCGACCCGGCATCGCCACTGGTGGGAGTGGCGGCCACGTTTCCGGACACCCGGCACCCGGTCAGCGTCAATCTGTAACCGGTATGATAAATGCCCCCGCCATGCGCGTCCCGGACCGGCGAGGTCCGACAGTCGGAAACCACACAGTCCTCGAGAATAAGAAACCCCTCGTTGAAGATCCCCCCACCTCTGGCCGCTTCGCCCCTTGTCATCGTCAATCCGGCGATCACCAGCTGCGCACCCGCGATCCTTTCCAGGATTCGGCTCCGATAGTTCCCTGAGATGACGATGCCTTCGATCTTCGTCAGGAAATTTTCCTCGCGGGCCTTGGCCGCGGCCACCACATGAATCGTGCCCGAGGCGTTCGTCGCTTCCAGCGCCCCCGACCGGAGCGTGATCGTTCGTCCTCGGAGATTCGGAGAAAAGGTAATCACCACGTGTCGAGCCCCGAGCGCAGTTTCGGTAGCGGCCTTAGCGAGTGCGTCACGCAGACTGCCCGGCCCCGAATCCGTGGGCCGCGTCACCACGAAATGGGGCGCTCCGCTATCCAGTGCCAACCTTGCCCTGAGCCAGGCGTCCAGTTCGACCGCGCCGGCATCGTATTCGAGCCCCCGACGCGACACGCCACGCTGATCGGCCGGAGAACGCAACTCGGACAGCGCATTGATCGCCGGGCTGTCTAACATCGGCGGCATGGTCGGTGTCGGCCCGCCGTAGTCACCCAGCGGCGCCAGATCGATGGTGCCATTCAACAGACTGCTGGAACGTATGAGGGTCGGGCCATCGTAATTCGACGAACCAATATTCTCCGCGAGAAGCGAATTGGTCAGCGTGTTGCCCGACTGCTCCGATACCCAACCGCCTCCAGCTCCATCGCTGGCATCCGGCCCACCCGCCGCGCCCACTTCATTTTCGGTGATGGTTCCGTGCATCACGGAAAGCGCGGCCTCCCCATAGATTCCCGCCCCGGTTCCCCCATCCCCCGAGGTTGCCGATGTGCCAGCCCGGGCTCCACCGTCTCCAGCCCGATTCGAGACGATCGTCACGTTCTCAAAGGCATAGTCGCCCGAGGCTCCCACAAAGACTCCCGCACCATTCCCGCCGTCACCTCCATCACCTTCGATCGTCGAGAAGAGATTTCCGTCTGCGCCAATCCCACTTTGGTTGGCCGACACGGTACAATTACTGATCGAGCCGAAGCCGTAATCGACAAAGATCCCACCGGCCCGGCCGCCCGCGCCACCGTCACCCCCTCGAAATCCAGTGGCACCATCGCCGGCATGGTTTTCCCGGATCAGCACGTCCTCGAGGATCACATCGAGGGGCCTGATACTCGTCCCTGATACATGGATACCGCCGCCATTGCCGCCCTTTCCTCCATCAATCGTGGTGCCGACGCCTCCGCCTACCGCTCCCATGCCCGCACGATTTCCCGAGAACTCGGACCGATAGATTCTCAGCTTGGCCGGGGCGATCGGCCCGGCAAGGTAGAGCCCGCCCCCATCCCCTCCCGAAGCCCCGGCGGACTGGGCGTGGCCTTCGCTCCGTCCATCACCGGCACGATTCTCGATCACACCGCAATCCACGATGGCCAGGCATTCTCCCTTCCCAAAGATTCCTCCCCCAGACTCGCCCTTCTGAACACTCTGCAAGGGTGAACTCATGTCACCGTCCGGCGCCCTGCCACCCCTCACGGTGATCCCCTGCAGACGAAGATGCGTGGACCAACCAAAATAGAACACGCGGCTCACCCCACCGGCATCGATCGTGATCCCATCCGGAAGATCCCCAGCCGTGATTTCCAACGGCGGCGCGTCATCCGGCACCTCCAGTTGCCCCGAGGTCAGCGCGATGGTTTTCCCGTTCAATCGACGATGAAAGGAAATCACCGTCCCGTGAGGTCCACCGCCCTCGACCGCGTCGGCGATCGCCTGGCGCAGTGAACCCGGGCCGTCGTCGTTCGTGTTCGTGACCTGGAGACGAAAGCCGGACGCGCGAGCCTTGGCGATCTCCGGTTCGACGCCGAGCGCGGAGAGATCCTCCGCCTGAGAGTGGGTGATCAGTCCCAGAAAGGAGAAAAGGACAGGCGCGAGAAGGTGAAGGGACGGTTTCATGACATGGGTAAGAATAATGGAAAGAGCCAGGTGGTCCGCATTTGAATACCCAACCAACCGAGATTCCTTAGCAAAAAATGCAAGAAACAATCCCGATTTCTCACTCGGAGCTCCGATACCAAGAGCCAACCCCACCGACTCGACCCTGTTGAATCCGGCCTCCTACCGTCTTGCCTTCGTGCCAACAGCCCACGGTTGAAAATCCCTCCAATTCGGCCCAGCATGGAGTTTCCTCCATGTCGATAGAGACACAGAAAACCCTGATCCATCGAATCCGCGACACGGGTGACGTCTCGGCGTGGAACGAGTTCTTCGAGCTCTATCAACCCCTGCTCTTCCACTTCTTTCTCAGCCGCGGCTTGGATCACGACGATGCCGACGACGTCAGTCAGGCCGTTCTCCAGCGAATTTCGAAGGCGGCTCCTGATTTCCGCTACGATCCGAAGAAGGGAAGGTTTCGCGGCTGGCTCTTCCACATCGCCCGCAATGAGCTGAATCGTTTCTTCGCCAAGAACGCCCTCTCCCGCGAATCGACCACCTCCGATGGCGAACTCCCGGTCGGCGGCGGCCAAGTCAGCCCCGAACTCGAAGCCGCCTGGACGGAGGAATACCGGCAGCACATCTTTGCCTGGGCCTGTCGGCAGGTGAAGCCCACCGTTTCCGAGAATTCATGGCAGGCCTTCTGGAAAACCGCCATCGACGGGGAGCCGGCGGAAGCAGTGGCGGAGGCACTCGATCTCAAGCTCGGCTCGGTCTACGTGGCCAAGTCACGAGTCATCAAGCGGCTGCGCGAATGCGTGGCCGGCATCAGCGGGGAAGACCATGACGCCCCATTCTGATCCTCCCGACGACGCCGAACTGCGCGCCCTGCTGGCGGGGGAAATCTCCGTCGCCCGGGAGCGGGAGATCGGCGATTGGCTGGAACACGATTCCGATCTCCGCGATCGCCTTTCCCATCTGAGTGGCGAGGCGGATTTCCCGGATGCGTTTGGCTCATCGCCACGCGCTCCTGATGGTCTCAACAATGAGGGCGACGCCGACCGCTTCGATCTCTCGTGGCTGGCGCCGCCGCTGGCGGACGACAGCCTCGGTCGAATCGGAAAATTCGAGGTGCTCGGTGTGTCCGGCAGTGGCGGCATGGGGACCGTGTTCCGGGCGCGCGACCCGGACTTGAATCGTATCGTCGCCATCAAGGTGCTGCGTCCCTCTCGCGCCGGTGATGAAAAGATCGTGGCCCGTTTTCGCCAGGAAGCCAGCGCCATCGCCGCCATTGATCACGAACATGTTCTCCCCGTCTACGAGATCGGCGAGGTCGAAGGCGGAGTCTTCTTCGTGATGCGATTCGTCGAAGGCGAAACCCTGCGTCAACGGATGGAGCGACACCCGAACGGCCTGCCGATCCGGGAAAGCGTCCGCATCGCCCTTGCCCTGGCCCGCGCCTTGGAGGCCGCCCACATGGAAGGAATCATCCACCGCGACGTGAATCCCGCCAATGTGATGATCGACGAAGACGATCACGTCTGGCTGATGGATTTCGGCCTCGCGGAATCCATCGAAACCCCGGGTTTCGATCCCGATCACCGCATTGCCGGAACTCCCGCCTACATGGCGCCGGAACAGGTCGATCCCGACGCCGAGATCGATGTCCGCACCGACCTCTTCGGACTCGGCGCGACACTCTACTGCGTCCTCACCGGTCGCCCGCCGCGCCCGGGAGAGGACCTCGTGCAGACTCTGTGGAGCGCGCAACACGAGTCCATCTCCGAAGTTGATCGCCGCGGTCTTCCCTCAGACCTGCGAAAACTGGCTTCGCGACTCTTGGAGAAAAATTCCGATGATCGACCGGAGAACGCCTCCGAAGTGATTCGCTCCCTGCGGCTAATCGAAAGGCCGCCGCTTGGGAAACGCCGATCGGTGAAAATTCTCGGCGCGACCATCCTGGCTGCCCTGCTGACGAAACTCGCCGTATCCGGCATTCAAAGGCACCGGGCGGCAAACCCGTTCGTCATTTCCGGCGGCCAGCGCTTTCCCTCCCTCGAGGCCGCCGCGCTCGCCGTCCAGGAAACGGAAGGTGATCGGATCATCGAGGTTCAGGGAAACGGGCTCTACTCTCTGTCCCGGAGCGTCTGGAGAGGACCGGTGACGATCACGGCGGGCGGAGGGTTTCTCCCCGTGCTCGTGGCGGAGCCGGGCGACGTGCCGGTATGGACCTCTTCGGGCGGCCTTACGCTGCGCGGCCTCACCATCCGCTTTCCGGCTTCGGCCGAGAAGTTCGGGCTGTTCCTGCGGATCGATTCCGGTCGCCTCACCGCCGAGCATTGCCGATTCGCGATGCCGGAGTCTCCGGAGACGCTTCAGCGCCTGCTGCCGAAACGGGCGTTCATCGATGGTTCCGGAGCCGATGAGCTGGTCATCGAACGCTGCGAATTCGTCGGTCGCGAGATGACCTGCTTCGTTCTTCAGCCCCCCGAATCCGCCAACGGCAAACCCCGGGGATCCTCTCTCCGGTTTCGTGAGAATGCCATCCGGGCCCGTTCCGTCGTTCAGTTCGAAAGTCCGCCCCAATCACCGGCCTCTCCGATGACGGTGCTCTTCGAGGACAATGTCGCCCGGGTGCACAACGTCTTCGTCTTCGGCGAACGGGAACGCGGCAAGCCGGCCTCCTTCGTGCCAGTCGCCATTCAGGCCAGGAGAAACGTCTTCGAGGGACGTTACGCCGTAGCCTTCGTCAGTTCGCATCTCGGTGGGCAGATTAGGGATTGGTTGCAATGGCGGGGCGAGGAGAACGCCTACGGAATGGACTTCATCAGCTCGGATCGCGATCACCGGGACGGGGTCCGTTTTCCAGCCTCGCTATCCGAGTGGCGAGACTACACTGGCTCCCCGGAGATCGATTCCATCACGGCACGGACCACCATTCTCGACTTCGAGGATGATGCTTCCACCCTGGCGCCGGGCGCTCCTATCTTCGAAGACGGCGACTTCACACGGCACGTGAATTCCCGCTCCCCATTCCTGCCTGAGCGGATTGGTCCCCGGGCATGGCGTGATGATCACTAGTGAAAAGCCACCGACTTACGTGGAGCTGGAAGATCGATCTCCAGTGCTTGACCCGCCCCCGGTGCCAGCGCACAGGTAGGCCATGCCGGATACCGACAATGATCCCTTTCTTTGGCTCGAGGACATCGATGGCGAGAAGGCTCTCGACTGGGTGCGGAAACGCAACGCCGAGAGCGCCGCGATCCTCGAGACCGGGGACGACTTCGAGTCGCTGAAACAGCGACTGCTTTCCATCTACCAGTCGAGAGAGAAAATCCCTCATGTCACGGCGCGGGGCGAACATCTCTACAATTTCTGGCAGGACGAAACCCATGCCCGCGGTCTCTGGCGACGCACCACGCTGGAATCCTATCGCACGGCGGAGCCGAAATGGGAAACAGCACTCGATCTCGACGCCGTCGCGGCGGCGGAGGGGGAGAACTGGGTCTGGAAGGGACCGATCGTGCTGGAGCCGGACTTTGACCGCGCCCTGCTGCGCCTTTCGCGTGGCGGGGGCGACGCCGTGGTCATTCGCGAATTCGACCTGAAGAAACTAGTCTTCGTCGAGGGCGGTTTCGAAGTGCCGGAAGCGAAATCGAATGCCAGCTGGCTCGACCGCGACACGCTGCTGGTGGGAACCGATTTCGGCGAGGGCAGCCTGACCGAGAGCGGCTACCCGCGCACTTCGCGTTTCTGGAAACGCGGAACGCCCCTCCGCGAGGCCGAGCTGATCTTCGAGGGAAAAACCGCCGACGTCTCCGCCGGAGCCTACGCGTTCTGGCATCGGGGAGAACGCCGGCGAGTCGCCTATCGCTCCCTCGACTTCTTCCACACCGAGGAGTTTCTCTGGCACGACGGGGGCTGGGTGAGGATCGAGAAACCGGACGATGTCGAGTTCAGTCTCGCCGGGGATCACCTGCTCTTTCATCCGCGCAAGGACTGGGTCACGCCCGGTCGGACCTGGGCGGCGGATTCACTGCTCGCCATGAAGACGGAGCGCTTCCTCGCCGGTGAACGGGACTTCGACCTGCTCTACGAACCGAAGCCGCGCTCGGCCTACAAGGGCTACGAGGTGACCGCGTCCGCCATCATCATCAATGAACTGGCCGAGGTGCGGGATCGCTTCACCGTTGCCCGCTTCACCGATGAAGATGGTTGGAGTCTGAGCCCGTTGGCCACGCCGGGCGAGGGCAGCGTCCATCTCAGCGCCTACGATTCCGAGACATCGGATCGCTACTGGGCCATCGTCACCGATTTCCTGACTCCGACCACACTTTACCTCTGCGAACTCGACAGTGCGGTGGAGCCCGAGAGACTGAAATCACTTCCCGACTTTTTCGACACCGGCGGTCTCACCATCGAGCAGCACCACGCCGGGTCGGCGGACGGCACCAAAGTCCCCTACTTTCTGGTCAGGCCTGAGAAGATGGAATATGACGGCACCCACCCCACTCTGCTCTACGGCTACGGGGGATTCGAGGTGACGATGGAGTCGTCCTACAGCGCCACCGTCGGCGCGGCCTGGCTGGAAAAGGGCGGCATTTACGTGCTCGCCAACATCCGCGGCGGCGGGGAGTTCGGTCCCGCCTGGCATCAGGCCGCCCTCCAGGAGAATCGCCAGCGCGCCTATGACGACTTCATCGCCGTGGCCGAGGATCTCATCGCGCGGGGAATCACCTCGCCCGATCATCTCGGGATCATGGGCGGATCGAACGGCGGACTCCTCACCGGCAACATGCTGGTGCAGCGACCCGATCTGTTCGGCGCGATCGTTTCCGCCGTGCCCCTGCTGGACATGCGGCGCTTTCACAAGCTGCTCGCCGGCGCCAGCTGGGTGGCGGAGTACGGAAATCCCGACGATCCGGAACACTGGACCTGGCTGGAGAACTACTCGCCTTACCATAAAGTCAAGCCGGATGTCGACTATCCTCCCGTGCTCTTCGCCACCTCCACCCGCGACGACCGCGTCCATCCGGGTCACGCCCGCAAGATGGTGGCCCGGATGCGCGAGCAGGGACACGAGAATGTCCACTACTACGAGAACATCGAGGGCGGTCACGGCGGCGCGGCGAACCTCGTCCAGAGCGCCCATCTGAACGCGCTCGAATACTCGTTTCTCTGGCGCTTTCTCGAGAAGGCCTAGGTTTGAGCGACGATTGAGGACTTGAGACCGGCGCCCGGAGATCACAAAGTCCCGGTCATGAATCGCGCCCTCTTCCTCTGCCTTCTCCTGGCTTTCGTCTCCGCCTCACGAGCCGCGGATCGTCCCAACATTCTCTTCATCTTCACCGACGATCACGCCACCCAGGCCCTCAGCGCCTACGGCGGACCGCTCGCGGAGATCGCTCCGACCCCGAACCTGGATCGCATCGCGGCGGAAGGCATGCGCTTCACCCGTTGCATGGTCACCAATTCCATCTGCGGCCCCAGCCGGGCCACCATCCTGACCGGGAAATACAGCCACAAGAACGGCTTCTTCCAGAACGAGGCCACCCGCTTCGACGGCTCCCAGCAGACTTTTCCGAAACTGCTTCGCGGCGCCGGCTACCAGACCGCCATCATCGGCAAATGGCATCTCGAGAGCGATCCCACCGGCTTCGACCACTGGGAGATCCTTCCCGGTCAGGGCAGCTATTACAATCCCGACTTCCTCACCGAGAAGGGCAAGCATCGCGAGACCGGCTACGTCAGCGAAATCATCACCGAAAAGGCGAAGACCTGGCTCGGCGAACAACGGGACAAGGAAAAGCCCTTCCTCCTCATGGTTCAACACAAGGCGCCCCACCGCGCCTGGGATCCGGCGCCGAAATACCTGACCGCCTTCGACGACGTGGACATCCCGGAGCCGGACACCCTCTTCGACGACTACGCGGGCCGCGGCACCGCCGCCCGCAAGCAGGACATGACCATCGAGAAGACCATGACCCTCGGCCGCGATCTCAAGGTTAAGGAACGGGACGAGACCGGGGACTTTCTCCTCAACGGCTACGGCCGGATGAACGACGAGCAGAAGAAGCTGTGGGATGCGGCTTACCAGCCGAAGAATGACGCCTTCCTCGCCGCCAACCCGACCGGCAGGGATCTCGTCCGCTGGAAGTATCAGCGCTACATGAAGGACTACCTCCGCTGCGTCAAATCCGTCGACGACGGCGTCGGCGAACTCCGGGAATGGCTCGCGGCCAACGGGCTGGCCGAGAACACGATTGTCATCTACTCCAGCGATCAGGGCTTCTATCTCGGCGAGCACGGCTGGTTCGACAAGCGTTTCATGTTCGACGAATCCTACCGCACCCCGCTGCTGGTGGAGTGGCCCGGAGTCGTCGCCCCGGGAAGCGTGAACAGCGATCTCGTCTCGAATCTCGACTTCGCCCAGACCTTTCTCGACATCGCCGGCGTTCCGATCCCGGACGACATGCAGGGCGCCAGTCTGGTGCCGATCTTGCAGGGAAAGACTCCCGACGACTGGCGGTCCTCGCATTACTACCACTACTACGAATATCCCGGCTGGCACATGGTCCATCGCCACGAGGGTGTCTACGACGGACGCCACAAGCTGATGAATTTCTACGATCTCGGCGAATGGGAACTCTACGACCTTGAGTCCGACCCGCGCGAAATGACGAACCAGATCGCGAATCCCAATTACGCCGACGAGGTCACGCGGCTGAAGGAAGAACTGCTGCGCCTTAGGGAGAAATACGACGTTCCGCCGAACGAGAAGCAGGATCTCAGCTACGTGGACATGCACTACCACTCCGACAGCATCCGCGCCCGCGGCATCGAACGACGCAAGGCGCGGGAGGCGAAGGAGCGGCAGCAATAGCCGATGTGAGGCATCTGGGCCAAGGGAGGGGCGATTTCAACTTTCCACCAGAGTTCCTTCCGTGACCCCCAGTCGCGACTCGACCCGAAGGACATCCCACAGCTCTTCTCCCGCGATCTTTCCGGCCAGCAGATCCTGATAGATCCGAATCGTTCGCAGCGCGTCCGCCCTGTCCTCGCGCAGCAATTCAACCCTGTAAAGTCGCAGACCAGACCCTGTCAGGTCGGGTAGAAAACGGGCCCCGCTCTGGGCGCGACCGTTGAAGAGGGTGTTCCGGCAACCGGTGTCGGCGGTGAGCGGATGCAGCTGGCCGACCCGGTCGCGCAGTTTCACCTCGTGCGTCTCGCAGGGACGACCGCAGTCGCGGAAATCCTTTCCCTTAGACAGGAAGGCGCAAAAAACGCAGTGCTCCATGTGAAACATCGGCATGTGCTGGTGCAGGGTCAGCTCGAACCAATCGGGCGAAGCCGCACCCAGCAGTTCGACGACCTGGCCGATGTCGAGATCGTAGGAGATCGTCAGGTTCTCCAGGCCCTGCTCCATGAAGAAAGCCGCCGTGATCGGGTTCGCCACGTTGAGGGAAAAATCTCCCACCCGCTTCATTCCCGCCTCCCGGAAATACCCGACGCCGCCGAGATTGCGGACCAGCACGCCGTCGGGTTCGGCTCGCTCGACGGTCTTGAAAAGGCCCAGTTCCCCGGATTTCTGGATGCGGGGCGTGGCGAGAAAGATCTCGGAGCCGCCCTCCCGTCGAACGCGTTCCACCATTCCTTGATACCTCCGCAGATCCTCGAAGTCGGCGTAAATCCGCGGGATGCCGACCTCGAGCGCGGCTTCGACCTGGGCCTCGGTCCGACACAGCACCCGCAATTCCGATTCCTCTCGGGCGGGATTCTCCCGCTTCGGCAACAGGTCCGCCACGGTGCCCCCGCCGCCTCGGGACGTTCGCTTCGCCGGACCCGGCGCGGGCAGGACCGCCACCAGTTGACGACGGAGACGATTCAGCTCGCTGACCGGCAGGATCGCTCCGTCCTCCAGATCGACATCCAGCGAAACCAACTCGTAATCGGTGTCGCCGAGACGTCCCAACTGCTGCATCAGAAAATCCGCGGTCAGCGGGCGCTTCTCCGCCGGGGCCAGGACTTGCTCCGAGGCCACTTCGCGACCGCTTTCCTGGTCGCGGAGTCGGAGAGGTTCGCCGATCCGGCCGGACACGCTCCAATGCACCCGAATGCGGGCGCCGGTGCCGCGCGAGGTGCCGGATTGCCAGGTCTTCCTCAGCTCGGCGTTCAGCTGGGGATCGTCGGTTTTCCAAACATGATGACCGCGCCGGAGCTTGCGCGTGTCGACCTTGCCCCGCTGAAAGAACAGTCGCTTTCCCCGCACCTCGTAGACCCGGCCGCCCTGCTCGCGGTCCGTGTTGCCGCCGGTCTCGAAGGCGAGGCCGTCACCGTTCTTCACCGCTACGCGAAGCTCCCCGATCTCGACCCAGTCCTTCCCGGTGGCGGTCACTTCTCCGACGTAGGCGCCCCGCTTTTTTCCGAAACGGGCGTGTACCAGTCGCTGATTGTCGATGCCCTCCAGCCAGCCGGACGAGAGTCCGCGAGAAAACGCCATCTCCAGCTCGTAGCGGTCGCGATCACTCGCTCGGTAGCCGTGTTCGTCGAGCGCGCGCCGATAGACCCGGGTCACCGCCGCGACATACTCGGGCGATTTGAGACGTCCCTCGATCTTGAAACTGGTCACTCCCGCCTCCAGCAGCGCGGGAATCTGATCGACGCCGGCGAGATCCCGGGGCGAGAGCAGGTAGCGCCTGTCCCCGAGATCGACCTCCTCGCCATCGACGACGAGTTCATAGGTCATTCGGCAGGCCTGGGCGCACTCGCCGCGATTGGCGCTGCGTTGACCGAGCGATTCGCTGGTGAGGCACTGGCCAGAATAGGCGACGCAGAGCGCGCCATGAACGAAGGTCTCGAGCGGAACCGCGCCGGGCTGTTCGGCTTGGAAAAGACGGATCTCCTTGAGTGAATTCTCCCGCGCGATCACCGCGCGGTCGAGCGTCAGGTGCTCATTGACGAAGGCGAGCGCCTCAGGCGACGTGATCGTCATCTGAGTCGAGGCGTGAAGATTCAGCTCCGGGACGATGGCGCGCGCCATCTTCGCGAGACCGAGATCCTGCACGATGATGGCGTCGACACCGGCTTCGTGGATGCGGAGGAGCTGTTCCCGCGCCGCCTCCAGTTCGCCGGTGAAGATGAGCACGTTGAAGGTCACCAGACCGCGCACTCCGTGGCGGTGGAGGTAGTCCATCAGTTCGGGCAGGTCATCCTCCGAGAAATTGTCGGCCCGGATTCGGGCATTGAAGCGCGGCAGTCCGAAATAGATCGCGTCGGCCCCGTTCGCCACCGCCGCCCGGGCACACTCCCAGTTGCCCGCCGGAGCGAGCAGCTCGGTGGCCTTCGGGGAGACGGTCGACGGTGAAGACGCGGATTCGGGCATTGCGATGAAAATACGCCGGATCGCGCCGCGCGCCAGCGTCGCGCCACGCCTACAGCGGATGCCGCCGCTTCATCGCGAGATAGACGAGGTTCGACACCTCGCGGATGACGTTCGACCGATGGGAAATCCAGGGTCCATAGGCGTGGTCGCGACTACCGCTATCGATGATGCCCACGAGGATATAGGGATAGTCGCGCCCGTCTTTACCGCGGGCCACGAGGATGCCCATGTCGCCGCAGCACATCGCGGTGCTGCCCGTCTTGTTGAAAACCCGGGTGCCTTCCGGAACCTCGCGCGCCTTGGTGTAGAGACGGTCCGTGCCCGGCAGTCCCATGATCCGGAGGATCTCGTCGGAATGCGGCAGACGGCGTTTCCAGAGCGCGTCGAGGAAACGTCCATAGTCAGCCGCCGAACCTCGATTGCCATAGGTGCGTCCGTCCTTCGGGATGTATTCCACGAGACTGAGCTGTCTCACGAGATCGGGATAATGCCGCCGCAGCAGCGCTTCGGTGGCGGCGGGACCGCCGGTCTGGCGCATGACCCAGTTGGTGGAGTCGTTGTTGCTCTTCTGGATCATCAACTCCATGTGCTTCCGGCTTTCCGGTCCGTAGAGGAAGCGGCCCGCCTTTGCCTCGTGGAAGAACGCCAGGGCCAAAAAAGGCTTCACCATGCTGGCGGCCTGGAGCGAGGCGTCCTCGTTGATGCTCACCAGTTTCGTTTCAGAACTCAGGTCGTAAACCAGCCAGGCGGTGCGCTCGTATCCACGGATGGCGCCACGTCCACGCAGACCCTTGATGTAACTCTCGATCTGAGCCTCAAGCTCGCTGTCGATCGACACCCCATCGGGAGCGCCCGCGAGCGAACCCCGACCGGCCAGAGCAAGAGTGGACAGCAGAAATAGGACAGTGGAGAACAGGCGAAAGCGTCGCGGAAACAGCATCGGTAATCGGAGGCGGGTGGGTTGAGAGGTGATAGACGCCTGATATTTTAGCCAATCAAAGCGATCCCGCATCCCCTTTGTCGAGAGTGTCCCACAAGCCCCCGCCTGCTCCGGGATTATCCGCGTCTATCGGGAAGCCGCCTCCGGCTTAGCCGCCGCGGCGGGTTCCGGTTTCGGTTGTGACGCCTTCCATTGCTCCTCGAAGACCTCGCCCCCGAGTCTCGCCGCTTCCAGGTAGCGGGTCAGCGCGTTGAATCGCTTGAGGAATAGACGGGCATCGAGTTCCCCACTCTCGTTTCGCCAATGCGCCTTCCCGTCGAGAGTCTCCAAGGCCTCGCGAACGTCGCGACGCAGTCCGCGCGCTTTCTTGGCCCAACTTTTCTCCTGTGTCATGGGAAGTCGGCGACGGAGCAGTTCCTCCCTGCCCGAGGCGATTTCCTCCTCCAGTTTGGCGAGCCCCTCCTCGAAATCGGCGTCGATCTTGAATCCGTAGTGCGTCGGCAGATTCGAGTCGTCATAGGTGACCTCGTAGGTTTCCGCGACCAGGTAGAGCGGCTGGTTCGTTCCCAGTTCGTAGAGACGCGACCAGCGCCCGTCCTCGAGCCGCACCGAACGCAGCCACTTCAGGGCGCGGTCAAAGGGCTCGAGCCATCGCTCCTCGCCCGTCGCCAGCCAGATCTCGCGCAGGGTGTCGAGCGCCCACTTGCTCTCCAGCGAACTGACCGCCGGGGGTTCGAATTTCCGCGCCCACGCCGGTTTCATTTCCAAATCATACTGCTGCGCCCAGGCGGGATGCGGATCCGGCAACTGGGCGGCGAGGAGGAATTCGCCGGTGCGCCGCATCGCGTCGAGGTATCGCTCCTCGCCGGTCAGTTCGTGCGCACGGGTCAGGAGCAGGACGACCTGGTAGATGTTGCCGTCGTTGAGCGTGTGGTAGCCGGTGTAGTCCAGCTTGGGAAACACGCGCGACCATTCCGCGTCGTAGCTCGCCCTGAGATCGGCGGGGATGGCGGCGTCGGCCGGGCCGGAATACATCTGCGGCCAGCCGCCGTTGGGAGCCTGGGCGGCCAGCAGGGAGTCGAGCCCGAACTTCAAGGCGTCCCACAGTCTTGCGTCGTCCTTCGACGGCTCGAGGTGTGCCAGTTCGAGCAGGAAACGCAGTGCCGACTGCGTCTTGTTGTCATCCAGCGAGGATCGATACGAGCGATTGCCGGGATCGGTGTCACCGGCGAAAAGGTCGCGTCGCAGGTGAAACCTCGCGGCTTTCAGCGGGTGAAAATCGAACTCCGCCGGCCAGCCTCCCGAGGCGAGTTGACACCAGATCAACGCCTCGGCCACTTCGCGGGCCGCCTGGAGATAGAGCGGATCCCGGTTCTGTTCCCAGGCCGCGATCCAGGCCAGACCGACCGAGGGCGTGCCCGGCGGCTGAATCTCGATCAGGGTGGGAGCCTGGGAGCCCTCGGCAATACCCTTCTCCCCGTCCGCGGTCCAGCCTCCCGGGTAGCCACCGAACAGCGAGGCGTCGCGCCGGAAGGCCCGCCCGGCCTTCTTCATCGCCGCTTCCACCGCGTCAATCGCGGGGAGCGGATCGATCTCCGGTTTCGCTTCGTCCTTTTCCTGGGCGGACAGCGAACCCGGCGCGAACAGGAGAGCACCAAGAATGGAGAAGACGGCGAGTGACGGGGGAATGCGCATGATGTCCGGGGAAACACTCCGCTTATACCCGAGTCGCGGAATCTCCGCAACGGGGATCGAAAAAATGACCCCGTCCGCCCCGTCGGTGGTGCCTACCGGAGATGCCCCGCCAATTCCGGTTTCGCCTCGCGGAGTTCATCGACCACCAGGTTGGCGATCGCCTCGGCCCCGAATTCGTTGAAATGGGTGATGTCGTTTTCCTTGGGACTGAATTGCCAGCTCGCCGTCTCGCCGAGGTGATTGTGATAGGCGACGCTTGATCCGTAGAGATCGATGAAGGGGGTCTTCATCTCCTCAGCCACCGCTTTCGCCGCCTCGGCCCACGGCTTCAGCGGACGGGTCACGCCGTCGCCATAGACACCGTCAGCCGTCGGCTCGGTGCGGATGGTTCCGTCCGCGGTGAAATCCCTCCGGGTCACCGAACTGACGAGGATCGGCTCCGCGCCCATGGCCCGGAAGTCCTCCACGTAGCGGCGCAGGTAGTCGCGGTAGGTGGTGTCCGGATCGGTCTCGCGGTCGGGACCCTTTCCCGGCTGGCCGTTGTGACCGAACTGGATGAGCACGTAGTCCGGTCTTGCTTCGAGCACCGCCGGCAGTCGCTCCTCCGCCAGCCAGCTCTTCGCGCTCCGTCCGCCCATGGCGAAATTCCTCACCTCGACCGTCGAGCGAAACTTCCCGGCAAAGGCTTTCCCCCATCCCGCCGTGTCGGTCACCGTGGAGTCCCCGATCAGGGCGATCACCATCTTTTTCCCGGGCGCGATCCTCTCCTCCTCGTCGAATCCCGCCAGTTCATCTTTTCTCACCATCGCCAGCATCTCCTCGACCCGACCGGGATGATCCGCGGACAGGTCATTGGCTTCCCCGATATCCACGCTCAGGTCGTAGAGCCTCCAATCGTCGGGAGCCGGGTCCTCCCCCGCCTTCTTCTTCCCCGCCCGGTATTTCACCAGCTTCCAGTTCCCCCGACGGATGCCGACCGAGGTCGCTCCCTCGCTGCTCGCCCAGTAGAGATACTCGTGCTTTTTCTGCTCCGCGTTTTTGCCCAGCAGAGTCGGCAGGTAGGAAATGCCGTCGATTCCCGGCGGGGGTTCGACTCCGGCGATCTCGCAGGCGGTGGGAAGGTAATCCCAGAAGGCCGAGGGATGATCGGTCACGGTGCCGGCTTCGATCGTTCCCGGCCAGCGGGCGATCATGGGCACGCGGATCCCGCCCTCGTGCATGGAACGCTTGTAGCCCTGGAGCGGTCCGTTGGAATCGAAGAATTCGACCTGGTGATTCCCCTCCTGGTGCGGGCCGTTGTCCGAGGTGAAAAGCACCAGGGTCCGCTCGTCGATTCCCAACTCCTTCAGCAGGGAAAGCAGTCGCCCGACATCGGCATCCATCTTCGTCATCATGGCGGCGAATCCCTTCTCCGGATTCGGCCAATCCCGGTCCGCGTAGATGCCGTAGTCGGGAATCTCCATCCCGTCGTTTTCGACCCGCCCGCCCTCGTTGTTGGCGTGGGGAATGGTCCAGTGGATGTGGAGCAGGAACGGCCTCTCCCGGTTCTCCCGGATGAAAGCGAAGGCGCGGTCGGTCAGGACATCGTGCGAGTAGGTCACCTTCGACTTCGACACCCGACCGCGGGCCAGCGGATTGTCGGTCATGAGTTCATTGCCCGAGAGCGCGAACTGCTCCCGATTGTCCCAGAGAAAGGGCGGATAGAAATTGTGGGCGTTGCCCTGATTGAGATAGCCAAACCAGGAATCGAAGCCGTTGTGGTTGGGATGCCCCGGATTGTCGACTTCGGACGGGTCGTCGACGTTGCCCAGCGCCCATTTCCCGACCCCGCCGGTGGCGTAGCCGGCGTCCTGGAGCAGCCTCGCCACCGTGGGTTCGGTGCCGGTGAGCTTCCGGTCGCGATTCCCGATGAGTCCCGTGTGACCGACATGTTTGCCCGTCCACAGCACCAGTCGCGAGGGACGGCAGACGGTGTGCCCCGCGTAGTAGTCCGTGAACTTCAGCCCCTCCGCCGCCATCCGGTCGAGGTTCGGCGTCTTCACCACCTCCTGCCCGTAGCAACCCAGATCGCCGTAGCCGAGGTCGTCGGTCATGATGTGGATGATGTTCGGCGGGCGCTCCTCGGCGGCGAGGGAAACCGCGAGACTCAACAGGAGCGACAAAAGCATTGGCGATCGATGGGGCATCCGGCGATGATTCGAGAAATTGGCCGGAACGTCAACGCACGCGAAGGGAGCCCCCGTTTTTTCCCATGCCCGCAGCCCCGAAACCCGTCACCTTCGCCTCCCGCGTCGAACGCCTCGACACCGGCATGCGCTACCACGTGGTGCCGGTTCCAGACGACATCGCCGATCACTTTCTCGACGCGGGTCACAAGCGGGTGCTGGCCACCCTCAACGGACACGAAACGCGACGCGCCTTCCAGGGATCCGCGGAGGGCGGACGATATCTCGTGCTGGGGATGGCCGAACTCAAAGCCGCCGGAGTGAGGCTGGGCGATTCCGTGAACGTGTCGCTGGTGCCCGATCCTGAGCCGGACACCATCGACCTCACCGTCGAGTTCCTCGAAGTGCTGAGACAGGACGACGCGGCGCGCGAACGCTGGGAGAGCTTCTCGACCGGCCGACAGCGATCCCTCGCGCATTACCTCACCAGCGCCAAGCGTCCGGAAACACGCCTGAGACGAGCCGTCGAGATCGCCGAAAAGCTGCGGACCCACACCCTTTATGGCGACACGGAGAAACGGGAGGCGTAATGCCACATCCCCGGACTCCCATCCACCGAGGCCGGTTCCGCGGCCTCCTACCACAACAGCTTCACCGCCATCGCGATCAGGGTTGCGTAGAGGACGGCGCGGATCCAGCGCTCGCCTTTTTTCACGCTGATCTGCGAGCCGATCCAGCCGCCGATAGAGTTGCCGGCCGCCAGCGCCAGGCCGGGCAGCCACCAGACCTGGCCCCGCGCCGCGAACACGAGCAATGCCGCCAGGGTGAAGACACCCACGATGAACACCTTGTGCATGTTCACCCGCACCAGGTCCATACCCATCCCCTGGTGCAGCGCCGCCATCAGCAGAAAACCCACCCCGGCCTGGATGAATCCCCCGTAGAAGCCGACCCCGACCAGGCAGAGATGCCCGAGCAGCAGGCGCGCCCGGGAGATCGGCGCCGGGACGGACCCGTTCTCGACCGACGGAGTTGCCGAGCCCGCAGTTTTTCCCGCCCGACGGCGAAGGCGTTTCCGGTGTTCCTCGATCATCATCCAGACCAGCACACCCAGCAGGATCGCGCCCAGGACGCGGTTGAAAAGCTCGCCCCGCACCAGCGTACCCACCCAGGCCCCGGCGATCGCGCCCGGCAGCGAAGCCAGCGCCAGGGACAGGCTCAGGCGGAAATCCGAAAATCCCCGCGCCTTGAATCCCCCGACCGCGGTGATGTTCTGCGCCAGGATGGCCACCCGGTTCGTCCCGTTCGCCACCGGCCCGTCCATGCCGAGGAAGACCATCACCGGCAGCGTCAGCAGCGACCCGCCACCGGCGAGGACATTGAGCGTCCCGGCCACGATGCCGAGACCGGCGAGGAGAAAGTAGTGCCAGAGTTCCATGCGGGACAGGATCGCCACGCTCACCCCATTCCGGCGGAGAGGAAACCGCCGATTTTCCCCGAGTGCGACATTTCCACCATCGGTGGCGGACACCGGTAGGGACGCACCGCCGGGGCGCCCGCATCGCACGCATGGGGCGGACGCCTCGGCGAGGCGTCCCTACCCACCAACCCCTGAAGTGGTTCCACCTGACTCCCATGTCGTTGAACAACGCTCCCTTGTTGTCGAACAAGACTCTTTCGTTGGAGAGCGTTGAAGAGATGCCAGCCCTGTATGGGCGCGCGATATCGAGGTCAGGGTTAGGATTTGAATGGGAGAAGTCTATCAACTCGGGGCGTTATCGGGCTTGGCATCCTCGCCTTGATCTGTCCGTTTGGTTCTTCGCAGCACCAGTTCCCGCACGATGTCGCCATCATCGAGAATCTCACCGGTCAGTTCGAATCCTAGTTTGCCGTAGAGTGATGATGCGATCTCATTGGTTGGTTTGTGCATCGTGCGAATTCGAGTCGCGCCCAAGGCTCCCATCTCTTCGATCGCCAATCGCAATGCCGAAAGGCCGAATCCGTTCCCTTGATGTGATTTGTCGATCATCAACCGAAACAGCCAATAGAGTTCGCAGTCTTCAGGGTCGTTCTCGTGGCAGAAAGCCATCATCCCGACGAGAGAGTCATCATGATAGATCGCCCGAAGCAGAAAGTGAGATTCAAACTTCGATTCGGCAATTGTCGCCAAGTTGCTCGCGACAAGACCTTCCTGATCATCGGCCAAGGAGAGGCGACTACATGCCACCCAATTTGCGCGATCTACTGGCCGCAGCGTAATCATCTATTTTCAGACAGGACGACCAAGCTGACCGATGAGAGGGAGCGCGTCCATGACGTTCGATTCCTCAGCTCGCCTGACCGCGCTCCCTCTCATTCGGTCCAGCGCTTGGTTCGGCGTTCTGCGGTCGCTCAACGACTACAGCCCCGCATTTGGGACAAGCTCCTCCGTCTCTCATCAGACGGCGCACATGCTTGCCCGTACTCAAGCTGTGCCCGCAGGCATAGCACCTCAGTCCCCGCTTACGATCAAGGACACTCATGAGAAATCCCCCGAGGAGCATCGGCGCAAGAAACACTGGCAACATCGAAAGAAACACACCCTCCCGCGGCCATGCTGCTACACTGGCAACTCGATCAGCGACGTAGAGGGCTCCGATGACACCCGGAATCACGACAGCAAAGAAAACCGCGCAGTAAAGAAGGGACAGCTTCTTCATCGCAGCGTTGTACTCGTGATGGGGCATCATATCACGCCGATTAAGGTAGGGACGCCCGTTACCGGGCGCCCCCCTCGCAGATCCCGGCGTGCGGAACTACCGCACCGGGCTCCTCGGAG